>CAZOGL010000027.1:5707-22009 GCA_964579575.1 uncultured Eggerthellaceae bacterium
CTATTTGCGTATGCGCAAGTTCCGCCGCAGCGCACGCCACGAGTAGGTCCTCCCATCCCTCTGACCCGATCGCTGCCGCCCAACAGGGTTGCGTCCGACCCGGGCGCGGGCGACCCCCATCTATCCGGTCCGGGCACGGGTGACCCCCATTCGACCTGGCCGCAGGCGATCCTCCCATCCGATCTGGCCGCAGGCGACCCTCCCAACCCAAGTGCGGACGGCCTCTCCCTTCACCTCTTTTCTCGGACTTTTTGAACATGTTTCCGCCGTGTTACGTCATACTGGATAGACATGCGGCAACACCTATGAGAGGGGAAGGGAGGTTACGTGGATCTTTCCCTTTTTGCAATACTCGAGCAAGTCGGCACATACCCGATGCTCGCCGTCATCATCATCTTGGTGTTGCTCGTCACAGTTGTCTCTGGCGCTACTGATGCGCCGAATGCCATCGCGACCGCCGTATCCACGCGCTGCCTCAAGGTCGAGACCGCCCTGTGGCTTGCGGCTATCTTCAATTTCGTCGGCCTTATCGGCATGACCTTCATCTCCACCGCCGTTGCCCATACGATGTTCAACATGGTTGATCTATCGGGTGACTCACACATGGCGCTCATGGCCTTGACGGCGGCCATGATAGGTGCCATTTGCTGGGGCGTCTTTTGTTGGTTCTTTGGTATTCCTTGCTCTAAGTCCCATGCCCTTATCGCGGGCATCACCGGCGGCGCTATCTCCTTGAACGGACTGGGCGGCGTGGTCATTGGCGAATGGGCGAAGGTCATCTATGGTATGGTCTTCTCTTTGGTTGCGGGATTTATCTTAGGCATGTTTGTCTCCAAGGGCGTCTCGTTCCTGTTTGCGCGGTTCGATCGCAAGAAATCCAACAACGTCTGCGCAATCCTCACGGATATATGTGCGGTCCTGCTTTCATGTCTGCACGGCGCCCAAGATGGTCAAAAGTTCATGTCCATCGCGGTCATGGGCATCATGCTTTCCTTCGGGATGGACGCAAACGCCTCCGAGGGCTTCCCGCTGTGGCTTATGATCACTTGCAGCGTTTGCATCTCTGCGGGCACGTTCATCGGCGGCAAGCGCATCATCAAGGCGGTCGCCATGGACATGGTCAAACTCGAGAAGTGGCAGGGCGTTTCCGCAAGTGCCACGACGGTCACCACGTTGTTGGTTTCCAGCCTTACCGGCATGCCTGTTTCCACGAGCCATTGTTCAACGGCCGCTATCATGGGTGTTGGTGCTGGCAAGAGCTTAAAGTCAGTCAAGTGGGATTCCGCTGGCAAGATGTGCGCCGCTTGGATCCTCACGTTCCCTGCTTGTGGCGTCATCGGTTTTGTCCTTGCAAGCATCTTCATGTTGTTCTAGTCGGTGCGATGTTCTAGCTGGTGTGATGTTCTAGTCGGCACTAGCAACGTTGTCCAGAGCGTGTCCGCAATCACGCAGGGCATCTTATTCGGTCGTGCGTTGTTTGCGTTACTTGCAACGCTGGCGAATGCTTTCTACACCAAACCGCGCTTTTGTGGGAAAATACAAACCAAGCAAAGAAGAGAACACATAGCGTACTAAGGTTTAGATCATCATGTCAGCTCAGTTCAACGTCAAGGGCGCAAACCCTGCGTCTGTCGACCTGTTGTCGGCCACATTAGGGTTGCCGCGATTTATCGCGACGACGCTTGTTGCCCGCGGCATCGACTCGCTTCCCGCCGCCCAAAGATTCTTCCATCCCTCGCTTGATCGCGATTGGCTCAACCCTTATATCATTCCTGGCCTCGAAGAGGTTGTCGATGATCTCGAGCGGGCGATTCGCCAACGTCGACACATCCTCGTTTTTGGCGATTTCGACCTCGACGGCATCTCTGCCACGACGGTTTTGACCCGCGGTTTGAGGGAGCTAGGGGCGACGGTGATGCCCTTCATCCCTCGCCGCTTCGACGAGGGGTATGGCTTGTCGGTGGAGGCATTCGAGCGTGCGTTGGAACAAGATCCCGATATCGAGGTCATCGTTACCGTCGACTGCGGCATAGCGTGTCGCGATGCTGCCGCCGCCATTCGCGCCCGCGGCGTCGACGTGCTCATCACCGACCATCACGAACCTGCCGACCTGGTTCCGTTGGACGTTCCTGTTGCTGACCCCAAGATCGACGAGGAGTGCCCGAGTTCCATCCTTGCAGGCGTGGGCGTGGCATGCAAGCTTCTCCAGGCTTTGGGCGGACGTATGGGCCAACCCCATCTGTGGCGCGCGTTTGTCGACTTCGCCGCCATGGGAACGGTTGCTGACCTCATGCCGATGAGGGATGAGAACCGCGCCCTTGTGGACGAGGGGCTCTCTCTCATCAACAACGCACCGCGTCCCTGCATCGCGGCCCTTCTTGGTACGTCGGGGGCTGCTGACAAGTCCGTGACCGCGACAAACTTGAGCTTCTCCCTCATTCCCCGCCTCAACGCTGCCGGTCGTATGGGGGATGCGGATCTTGCGTTGCGCCTGCTCATGACCGACGATTTCGACGAGGCGTGCAAGCTCGCGGGCGAGTTGGAGGAGATGAACGACCTTCGTCGCAAGATCGAGTCCGAGCTCTCCGAGATTGCTTCCGAAAAGGCCGCGGTCGTGTTCCACAACCAACGCGCTTTGGTGGTTTGGGGCGAGAATTGGCACGAAGGGGTGAAGGGAATCGTCGCAAGCCGACTCGTGAGCAAGTATGGTGTCCCGTCGTTTTTGTTCTCCATCGAAGGCGACGAGGCACGAGGCAGCGGGCGCAGCGTCGGTCGAGTCAACCTGTTCAAGGCCGTGGAGAGTTGCCAGGACCTGTTGACGCGGTTCGGCGGGCACGATGCGGCGGTAGGGGTGACCTTGCCCAAGGCGAACCTCCCCGAGTTCAACCGACGTCTGTGTGCCTACATGGACCAACTCGATGCGGAGGATTTCAGTCCGCGTTTGGATATCGATGCCATCGTTGACCTCTCGGATTTGAGCTTGTCGTCGGTGGAGATGCTTGATGCCCTCGCTCCCTTCGGGCAGGAAAACCAACAACCTGTGTTTCTCGCGCGCAACGTGATGCTATCGTCGTGTCGTGCGGTGGGCGCTGACAAGAACCACTTCTCATGCACGCTCACCAACGGGCGCGCTTCGGTTTCCGGCATCATGTTCCATTGTCCGAACATCGACAAGCTCATGGCGACCGAGACGGTGGTCGATGCTGCCTTCCAACTCCAAATCGACGAGTGGCGTGGGCGTCGCTCGGTGAAGGCGATGCTGAAGTCTCTGACTCCTGTGTGCATGTGCGCCGGTCTTGCGGCATGCCTCAACGTTGCAAACGTTCAATTTGTGTCTGACCTGTACGAGTTGGCTGACGCGGAACTCAACGAGGATGTCGCGAAGTGTCTCGGCGCCGTGCGCGCAGAGGAGCTTGGCTTGGAGTCGCGTCGCGATCGTTGGTCCCGCCACGCCGCCGAAGATCCGGTGGCTCTTCGTGAAGCCGTGGTCAAGGCCATTATCGGAACAGGTACCCTCCACGAATCTCAGCGCAAGGCTCTCGAATATCTCGAAACCGGTCACTCAACCCTTGCCATCATGGCAACGGGTCGCGGCAAGTCCCTCATCTTCCAAGTACATGCTGCGACGCGTGCGCTTTGCAAAGGAGAGGCGAGCCTGTTCATATATCCTCTTCGCGCCCTTATCGCAGATCAGGCATTCTATATCTCTCGCTCCCTTGAGCAATTCGGTGTCAAGGCTGTGCGCCTGACGGGTGAGTCGTCTCCGGAAGAGCGTCGTGCGGTTGCCCAAGGTCTTGCCAACAATCAGATCGACATCGTACTGACGACTCCGGAGTACTTGTGTTACCACGCGGATGAGATTGGTCGTATGCGACGCTTCTCCTTTGTCGTTGTGGATGAGGCCCACCATATCGGCGGGGCGCGGGCGGGCAACCGTGCCGCCTATGCGCAAATCGGTGCTGCTATCGCGAAACTTGGCGATCCGGTCATTTTGGCGTTGACCGCCACCGCTACTGACGGCGTCGCAAGCGACATCCTCGACACGCTCCCTATCGAGAAATGCGTGTTCGACGAGGCCTCTCGCGAGAATCTCGTCATCGACGACCAGCGCAATATCCGGAATCGCGATGGCTACCTTGCCAATATCGTGGCGTCGGGGGAGAAGACGGTGGTCTATGTCAACTCCCGCGAGCAATCGGTGGGCTTGGCGCGCCAACTGCGTCGTCGCCTGCCCCATATGGCTCCGCTCATTGGCTTTTACAACGCGGGACTCTCTCGCGAGCAACGTATGCAGGTCGAGAAGCTGTTCCGCTCGGGCGCGCTTACGGTGCTCGTTTCGACGTCCGCCTTCGGGGAGGGTGTCAACATCCCCAATATTCGCCATGTCGTCTTGTACCATCTCCCCTTCAACGAGATTGAGTTCAACCAAATGGCGGGTCGTGCCGGTCGCGATGGGGACCCTTCCGTCATCCATTTGCTCTTCGGTAGGCAAGATGCCCAAATTAACCAACGTATCTTGGCCGATATCACCCCCGACCACGATGTCATGGCGCAAGTGTACCGACGCCTGCGCCAGATGCAACGCGAGCGTGCGGGCCAATCTTTCGGCATCGTCGCTGACGAACTTGCCAGCCTTGCCAGCGATTATGCCCACAACGTCTCTCCCGCCTCGGCTGAGTGCGGCGTGACCGTCTTCAGAGAGTTGGGTCTCATTGACGCGAAGACCACGTATACTATGGGCCACATGACACGCACGGTTCGGGTGAACGAGGGGGCAGGCCGTGTCGAGTTGACCGACAGCGTTCGCTATCGGGAGGGTCTCGACGAGCGGCGCGTGTTTGACGACTTCTGTGAATGGGCGTTAAGGGCCGACGGCTCTGCCCTTCGCATACGCATCTCCCGTCCCATCGTGCCCGAAGACCGCCCTGGTACGAGCAAAGAAGGTGAGACCGATGAGTGAGGAAGCGATGCTTGGCGCCTCCCTTCCCAAGAAGAATAGTGGCGAAGACGAATACATGATTGGCAGGGCTTGGGTGAATCAAACGCTTTTGGCAGCCGACCCCACCGTTGGCGACGGTGCTGTGGGAAGCGCTACCCCCGAGGAGCGTTTCGAGGTCCTTAAGGAAATGGTCAGCGCTTATCTGACTGAGGATGAAGTGGAACAACTCGAGCGCGCATTCGCGTTTGCCAGCGACGCCCATAAGGGCCAATGTCGCAAGAGCGGCGAGCCCTTTGTCCTGCACCCGGTGGAGGTCTCCATCATCTTGGCCGATTTGCGTCTCGACGTAGACACGTTGACGGCGGCGCTTCTCCACGATGTGGTAGAGGACACTGACACGACGTGCGAAGACATCGCGAAGGAGTTTAACCCCCAAGTCGCAGAGCTTGTCGACGGCGTTACAAAGATCACCCAGATCGAGGTTGAGAACCTTACCGACGAGCAGGCCGCCACCATTCGCAAGATGTTTATCGCCATGAGCAAGGATATCCGTGTCGTCGTCATCAAGCTTGCCGACCGCTTGCACAACATGCGCACGCTTGGCGCCTTGCGCGAGGACCGCCGTATCTTCAAGAGCCGCGAGACCCTCGAGATCTATGCGCCTATCGCCCACCGCCTTGGCATCACGTCCATCAAGTGGGAGCTTGAGGACTTGGCATTTTTCTACCTGGAGCCTTACAAGTACCGCCAGGTCAACCGTATGGTTGTCGAGAGCCGCGCCGAGCGTGAGGCCTACCTTGAGCAGGTCATCGATGTTTTACGCAAAGAGATGGACCGCTTGGGGATCGAGTGCAACATCGCCGGTCGTCCCAAGCACCTGTTCAGCATCTACCAAAAGATGACCAAGCAGGGCAAGGGGTTCAGCGAGATATACGACCTCATCGCAGTACGCATCATCGTCGATACCGTGAAGGATTGCTATTCGGCCCTCGGTGCCGTCCACACGCTTTGGCATCCCATGCCTGGGCGCTTCAAGGACTATATCGCCATGCCGAAGTACAACATGTACCAAAGCTTGCATACCACGGTCATCGGTCCGGCGGCGCGCCCCCTCGAGGTGCAGATCCGTACCGTTGAGATGCACCGTACCAGCGAGTACGGCGTCGCGGCTCATTGGCGTTACAAGGAGACCGGTGGCAGCAACTCCCCGAACAACGCCAACAGTTCCCTCGACCAACAGCTCGCCTGGTTGCGCGAGGTGGTTGATTGGCAGGACGAGACGAAGGACTCCCGCGAGTTTCTCAAGGATCTGAAATTTGACTTGGAAGAGTCTGAGGTGTTCGTCTTCACTCCCAAGGGAGAGGTTCGTTCTCTCAGGATGGGTTCCACTCCTGTGGACTTTGCGTATTCCATCCACACCGAGGTTGGCAACCACTGCGTCGGCGCCAAGGTGAACGGGGCCATCGTCCCCTTGACCTACACGCTCAAACTTGGCGATCGCGTTGAGATCATGACCCAAAAGAGCGCACACCCCAACCGCGACTGGTTGAACATAGTGAAGACGCCGAGTGCGCGCAGCAAGATCCGTTCGTATTTCAGTAAGGTCAATCGCGGCGACGACCTGCAAAACGGTCGCGACAAGCTTGCCCGAGAGATGAAGAAGAACGGTTTCGGCCTTTCAAGCGCCCACAGCGTCAAGGCTTTGAAGTCCGTCGCCGAGCACATGGGCTACGACGATACCGATGACATGATGGTGGCAATCGGTACGGGGCGCGAAAGCGAGCAACATGTCGCCAACCGCCTCCTCAAGATCTTGGTCGACGAAGGCAACGAGGTGGCAAACACTCCTGACTGGGGCTTTAGCACCGCGTCGACGGGCATGATGCCGAAGATGATCACCAGCGTCAAGCGCCCGAAGAAACATGAGGCCCATTCCAGCAACGGTATCGTTGTCAAGGGCATTGATGACGTCCTTGTTCGTTTGAGCCGTTGTTGCAACCCCGTGCCAGGGGACGAGATCATAGGATTTGTGACCCGCGGGCGAGGTGTTTCCGTCCATCGCGCCAATTGTCCGAATGCGGTTGACCTGAAGAGGGATCCGGAGCGCCTCATCGAGGTGTCCTGGGATTCCCAAATCAAGGGCGATGCGTCTTATAAGTATGAGATCCATATCGAGGGCATGGACCGTATCGGTTTGTTGCGCGATGCCACGATCGCCATTTGCGATTCCGGGGCAAACGTCATCTCCTCGAGCACGACGTCCCACAAGGACGGTATCTTTGAGATGCGTTTCCTGTTCGAGGTCGCTGATCCGGGATTTATCGACGTGGTCATGAAGCGATTGCGCAATGTTGACGGGGTCTACCAGGTTCGTCGCGCCATCGCGGGCAACCAAAAAACGAAAAAACACTAGGGTGTGTATCGCGGTGGGTTTTGCGGGTCGACGCGTGTGTGCCCTCGCGGGCTTTGCGGGCGGGCACGTCTGAACCCCTGTCCATAAGGACGCGAAGCGTTCGGCTCCAGTCACTGCGAGCTTTGTAGGTGGACGCATATGCACCCCGTGGATTTTGCGAGAGCGCACTTTTGGAAGGAATGAAGATGATCACAATCGAATGCTTGGTCCAAGGGATGCTCGACAACAACGTCTATCTCGTGTCTGACGGCGAGGCAACCCTTCTCGTCGATCCGAGCACAAGGCCGCAACAGATCCTTGAACGTCTAGGCGGACGCAAGGTCGATGCCATCATGTGTACCCATTTCCATTCCGACCACACGGGGGCTTTGGCCGCGCTCAAGCAAGCAACCGACGCGACCGTATACGCTTCTGAGCAGGATGCGCCCCTCATCGAAACACCTTCGAAGGCGTCCTTGTCAAGCCCTATCCCCATACAGGAGCCTTGCAAAGTCGATGTCTGCGTCAACGATGGCGATGTTGTGCGTCTGGGATCGATGGAATGGAGGGTCATCCATACGCCCGGTCACAGCAAAGGCTCCATGTGCTGGTATCTGCCGGCGGGTGAGGAAGTCCTCCTCGAGCTTCCAAGCCGCAGCCTCTCCCGCACCGAGATGGAAAACAAGGGGGCGGTGCCCGTCCTTCTCTCAGGAGACACGTTGTTCGCCGGTTGTACGGGACGCACCGACTTCAAAGGTGGCAGCATCCCCGACATGCAGCACAGCATGGTTCGCTTAGCCGAGCTTCCTGATGAGACCATCGTGCTTCCTGGCCACAACTCCTATACCTCCATAGCCGCCGAGCGGGCAATTACGTTTCCCCGTTGGGCTGTGCCTGATCGTGCCTGAAAATAGGCCGGGCAAGGGGAGCGCGATTGGGTTAAGGCAACCGGGCTAAGGCAACCGCAAAACTACGGCTGGGCTAAGGCAACCGCAAAACTACGGCGTCTGAAAATAGGCTAAAGGAGGTTCCATTCCCAGCCGATGCGGTACAATGGAGTTCCATGATTTGGGGCCTACTCGGTATCTCCTGGTCGTGGCTTTGTGGAGTAGTTGAGGGGAATCTAACATGCCCAAGAAAAAAAAGAACGGTTTCGACTATTTCGACGAATTTGCCAAGCTTTCCGCGCTGGCTGTTGACGAGGCTTCGCTTTTCGTTGAGGCCGTTGAGAATTGGGAGAGCGCCGAGGCTCTTAAGCCCATCCTTGAGCGCGTCCACAAAATCGAGCAGGAGGGTGACACCATCACCCATGCCATCTACCATCACGCTGCGAAGGATTTCGTGACGCCAATCGAGCGCGAAGATTTGCTTACCATGTCGCAAAACCTTGACAACGTCCTCGACCTTATCGAGGACGTCATGGTCGACTTCTACATCTACGACGCCCATATCATGGCTGAAGGCGCGCTGGAATTCGCCAAGCTCATCAGGAAGAGCTGCGTTGCTTTGGATAAGAGCATGGAGAATTTCCGCGATTTCAAACACTCCAAGAAGCTTCGTGAGCGTATCAACGCCGTCAACGATTGCGAGGAGGAGGGCGATGCTCTCTATGTCAAGGCAATGCGCCATATGCATGTGGCGGACAACGACTCTCCCATGCGTGTTCTTGTGTGGAGTCGCCTCTTCATGGCAATGGAGGATTGCTGCGACGCTTGTGAGCATGTCGCCGATACCATGGATATGGTGCTGGTGCGAAACTCCTAGGACCCTGCGTCCAAACGTGGACCCTGTGTCCAAACGTGGACCCTGTGTCCAAGTGCAGGCTCTGTTTGCAACTCGTAGGGCCTTGTTTCCAAAAGGAAAAAATGGGGCGTCGACCATCGGCGCCCTTTCTGTTTTGCGCTAGTCTTGCCAAGCGTAGCCGTTATACGGGTATTAAGGCGATAAATTGCGCCGTTTGTGCTCGCTGTACGCGCGATTCGCCTTTGCTAGGGTATAGTGATGGCGTTTACAGCGAGCGCCGTTCCTTGGCGCTTTTCTTGAAGTTAGAAGAAACGAGAGAGTAAGAGTACATGGCTTTAATAGTAGCTAAATTCGGTGGCACCTCTGTTGCGACGACTGATCGCATCAAGAGCGTTGCCGAACGGCTGGTTCGTATGCAAAAGGAAGGCAACCAGGTGGTTGCTGTCGTCTCGGCTATGGGCAAGAGCACCGACGACCTGGTCGCAATGGCGGCGGCCGTCAACACGAACCCTCCAGCGCGAGAGATTGACCGCCTGCTATCCACGGGTGAGCAAGTGTCCATGACGTTGCTGGCTTTGGCTATCGACTCCTTGGGCGTAGGGGCTATGAGCTTTACCGGCCGTCAAGCGGGCATCCAAACCGATGGTCTGCATGAGAAGGCAAAGATTATGAGCATCGACGCCGAGCGCATCATGAATTGCCTCAACGAGGGCAAGATCGCGGTCGTCGCCGGTTTCCAAGGAATTGACGCCAATGGCGATATCACGACTCTCGGTCGTGGTGGGTCCGATACGACGGCTGTGGCGGTCGCCTATGGGTTGAACGCGGATGAGTGCCAAATCTATTCCGACGTCGATGGCGTGTACAGCGCCGATCCCCGCATTTGCCCCCATGCCCGCAAGCTTGATGAGATCGCCTACGACGACATGCTCGAGCTTTCCGGCGCCGGCTCCGGCGTTTTGCAGATGCGCGCGGTTGAGTTTGCGCGTAAATACAAGGTTGTCATTCACTCGCGCTCGGCTTTTTCTGACGAGCCCGGTACGTTGGTCAAGGAGGCCACCACTATGATGGAAGAAGCGGTAGTTACGGGCATCGCCCACGATACGTCCGAGGCCAAGGTCACGGTTCGTGGCGTGCCGGATACCACAGGTGTCGCTGCCCGTCTGTTCGCGGCCCTCTCCATTGACGGCGTGAACGTGGACATGATCATCCAAGGTACGAGCCTTGATGGCTTGGCCGACATCAGCTTTACGTGTCCCGCGAAGGACCTTCCCGCCGTCCGAAAGACGCTCGATACCATCGTCCCCGAAGTTGATGCGAAGGGCGTTGCCGTCACGGAGGACATCGCGAAGGTGTCCCTTGTCGGTACCGGTATGAAGACCACTCCCGGTATCGCCGCGAAGGCTTTTGCGACCCTTGGCGAGAATAACATCAACATCCTCGCCATCAGCACGAGCCCTATCCGTCTTTCCGTCGTGGTAGAGGGCTCTCAGTGTGCCCAAGCTGTCCAATGCCTGCACACCGCTTTTGAGCTCGACTCCGAAGAGGTGTTCGAGGAGAAGGCTCTCTCCGCCGATGAGATTGCGGCGAAGATGAACAAGGGCCGTTAGGGACTACCGTTGCTCAAACGTTAGGGACTACCGTTATTTAGTCGATAGAGATTTACGATCAGGAAGGACGATTAAGATGACCTGGACGAAGAAAATGCCGGCTAACCCGGTGGTTGCAGTTGCCGGTGCGACGGGTGCGGTCGGCCGCGAGATGCTGGTATGCTTGGAGAAGTTGAACTTCCCGGCAAGCGAGGTTCGCGTCCTAGCGAGTGCGCGCAGTGCGGGCCAGAAGCTCCCCTTTGCTGGTTGTGGCCAAGTTCCTGCCGGCGAGCTTACCGTCCAAGAGATGACCGAGGAGAGCTTCCAAGGCGTTGACATCGCGCTGTTCAGCTCCGGTGCCGCCGTTTCCAAGAAGTTCCGCCAAGCCGTTGTCGACGCAGGTGCGGTCATGATCGATAATTCCTCCGCCTTCCGCATGGATGAGGATACGCCCCTGGTTGTTCCCGAGGTGAATGCACACGACCTCGCGTGGCACAACGGTGTTGTCGCCAATCCCAATTGCACGACGATCCAAATGGTTGTTGCCCTTGAGCCGTTGCGTGCCCTAGGCCATATCGATCGTATTGTCGTCAGCAGCTACCAGTCCAGCTCTGGTGCGGGTGCAAAGGGCATGGCCGAGCTTCAGGACCAGACGGGCAAGGTCTTGGCAGGCGAGGACTTTGAGCCCTCCGCCTTTGCCCACCAGATCGCGTTTAATTGCATCCCCCACATCGATGTCTTCATGGATGATGGCTACACCAAGGAAGAGTGGAAGATGGTCGTCGAGACCAAGAAGATTTTTGGCGACGACACCATCCAAGTTGCTCCGACCTGCGTCCGCGTTCCTGTTCTGCGCTGCCATTCCGAGAGCATCAACCTCGAGTTTGATCGCGCTATCGACGTCGAGGAGGCGAAGGCCGCCATCGCGGCGGGTACCCATGTGACGCTTGAGGATGATCCCGCAAACAACGTCTATCCCATGCCGGCCTTGCATGCTGGCTCTTTCGAGACCTTTGTCGGCCGCGTTCGTCGCGACCCCACGGTTCCAGGAGACCGTGGACTTGCGCTTTGGGTTGTGGCAGACCAGCTTTTGCGCGGTGCAGCCCTCAACGCCGTCATGATCGCGAAGGCTCTTCTTCCCAAGGAGGACTAACAATGGATGAGCTGATCAACGGCTTCACGGGCTTTGCCAACAAACAAAACGTCGGCGGGTTCCACCACTACGCTGAGGCCGACGATGTACAAAGGCCCGCTGAGGAAAAGGCTCAGTTCGACCCCGACCAACTCGCACTCATCCCCGAGGCCGATCGTCGTTGGTCTTGGGTTGAGGTCGACCTTGGTGCTATCAAACACAACGCATCCACGGTCAAGCGCAATATCGGAAACCGCCACCTGATGGCCATTGTCAAGGCTGATGCCTATGGCCATGGAGCCGTTCGTGTTGCCCAGGCTGCCCTTCAGGCGGGTGCTGATTATCTTGGCGTCGCCACGGTTGACGAGGCAATCGAGCTTCGTGAGGCATACGTTAACGCGCCTATCCTCATCATCGCCCAGCCGCCCGCGACCGCGATTCCGCTGTTGTTGGCCTACAAGATCGAGCCGGCGGTATATACCGCTGAGTTCGCTGTCCAATATGGGGAAGCGGCCGACTCCTATGGCTTGCGGGCACCGTTTCATCTTGCTGTGAATACCGGCATGAACCGCATCGGTGTTCACTATGACGAGGTCGTTAACTTCATGAGCCAGATCAGCTTTCATCGCGCGTTGCTGCTCAAGGGTGTATTCACGCATTTTGCGACGGCGGATTGTCCGGACAATCTTGACTTCCACAGGCAAGAGAGGCGTTTTGTCGAGGCGATTGAAGCCTTGCATGCCGCGGGCATCGATCCCGGCATCGTCCACGCCGCCAATTCCGCAGCGGGCATTCGCTACCCTGAGGATTGGTATGACATGGTACGCCTCGGCATCTCCCTTTACGGCTACCATCCCTGCCCCGAGACGTTTGGCTCAATCGACCTCCGTCCGGCCATGAGCGTTCACGCCCGCATCACCGACACGCGTTTTGTCCCGGTAGGTGAGGGTGTCAGCTATGGCTTGCATTATCGCAGTGCCGGTAGCGTCAAGATTTGCACGCTGCCTATCGGATACGCTGACGGATTCAGGCGCGGCCTGTCCTACAACACCAGCGTCATCTACCAAGGCCAGCTTTTGCCCCAGGTTGGAAACATCTGCATGGATCAGTGCATGTTCGAATGCGATCTTCGCACGCGACCCAACCGCCCCCGCCTCGATCCACAGATCGGCGACGAGGTCTTGCTTGTTGGTCGCCAGGGCAACGTGGAGATCACCGTTGACGAAATAGCTGAGAAATTGGGGACTATTCAACACGAGGTGACGATCGGCTTTGCCCAGCGAATGTCGCGTATCTATGTCTAGTTTGCATATTCCCCTTGATGACCTGCGACAACTTGTCGCGCAATGCCACGCTTGCCCCCTTGCTGAGGGTCGTACCCAAACGGTGTTTGGCACAGGCGATCCCCATGCGCGCGTGATGATCATCGGGGAGGCCCCCGGGAAAAACGAGGATCTCCAAGGTGAGCCTTTTGTCGGGGCTGCGGGTAAATATCTTAACGAGCTGTTGGCCATAGCTGGTCTGAAGCGCGAAGACGTGTTCATTGCGAATGTCTTGAAGTGTCGACCTCCGGGAAACCGCGATCCGCGGCCCGAGGAGATACAGGTGTGCTCCGATTTTCTTCGCGAGCAGACGCGTACCATCGACCCAGACTATATTGTGACCTTGGGTAATTTTGCCACGAAGTTCATTTTGCGCACCGATGTGGGTATCACGCGCCTCCACGGGACCATGCAACAAGCCGGCAAGTTCAAGGTGTTTCCCATCTTCCACCCCGCCGCTGCGCTCTATGACGGCAAGAAGCGCGAAGCACTCGAGAACGATTTTGCGACGTTGGGGCAATTGCTGGCAACCGACTAATCTCTTGGGAGTGTGACATGACTACGAAACCTGAGCAGGGTGTCACCCCTCTCGATCACGATATCGCCGCGACCCGCGAGAAGGCGGCTGCGAAAGCCGAGCAGGGCGCCACCCCGTTCGACCCGGTTGCATACATCAACACGCCCCGTTGGCGTGGTTCGGTCTACGGGCTCCATCGCATTGAGGCGTTGCTTGAGCGCTTGGGTCGCCCCCAGGACAAGCTGAGGTTTGTCCATGTTGCCGGTACAAACGGCAAGGGTTCCACCTGCGCATACATTGCCAGCATAATGCGCGCGGCCGGCTACCATGTCGGTATGTTCACCAGCCCCTACCTGTTCGTATTTGAGGAGCGCATCCAAGTCGACGGCGTCAACATCTCCTTCGCGGATTTGACGGAGGTGACCCTTTTGGTGCGCGAGGCTGCTGAGGCGTTGTTCGAGGAGACGGGCGACCACGCTACGGAGTTTGAGCTCATGACGGCGGTCTCGCTCCTTCATTTTGCGCGCCAAGCCTGCGATATCGTGGTGCTTGAGGTCGGATTGGGGGGGACTCTCGATTCGACGAATGTCATCGAGTCGCCGGAGGTATGTGTCATAACGCGTATCGGACTCGATCACACCGACCTTTTGGGGTCGACCCTTGAGGAGATTGCCACCCAAAAGGCGGGCATCATCAAGCCTGGGGCATCGGTCGTCAAACAGCGCGACGAGGTAAGTGTTTTGACCGTGTGCGAAGAGGCCGCGAAGCGAAATAGGTGTCCGTTCACTGTCGCTTTTGCGGAAGATGAGGGAATGCGTGATGGGATGCGTGCGTTTTCTTTTGGGGGAGTGGAGTATCGGACAAAGCTGTTGGGTCGTTATCAGTCCCAAAATGCCGCTACCGCCCTTGCGGCCGTAGAGGCGTTGCGCGAGCGCGGTTGGACCATCTCGCCGGAGGCGGCCCATCGAGGCGTGGAGGATGCGACATGGCCCGCGCGATTCGAGGTGGTCGCGACCGAGCCGACGTTCGTGGTTGACGGCGGGCACAATCCCCAAGGCGCCCTCGCCCTCGTCGATACGATTCGAGACGTGTTTCCCGGTAAGAAGGTTGTTTTCCTGATGAGTGTCCTTGCGGACAAGGACTATCCGGCCATGGTGCGCACCGTTCTTCCGCTTGCCCAATCCTTTGTCGTGTTCACCCCTCCGAACCCGCGGGCCTTAAGCGGCGACGAGCTTGCGCTCGAGATTCAATCGGCTTGTTGTTCTGCGTGTTCCAACGTTCATGACGGGACGCCGATCACGCAATGTAGTGCTGTTCCGACCCGCGCGGTCGAGTCGGTGGCGCAAGGTGTCAGGATTGCTCGAATCCTTGCGGGGAAGGATGGCATCGTCGTTGCTTTCGGCAGCCTCTACTCAGTGGGTTTGATCATGGAGGTGCTCCGTGTCGAAGAAGAATAAGGTCGACAAGACCAATGCTATGCGCGCTCTCGATGCCGCAGGTGTGCCTTATGGATTCAGGCATTTTAAGTTCGAGGGCGATGTGGCTCCGAGCGGCGTTGAGGTTGCCCAGACTCTCGGTATCGACCAGGACCGCGTGTTTAAGACACTTGTTACCCAAGGCAAGTCAGGAGAGCATTACGTGTTCATGATTCCCGTGGCCGAGGAGCTTGACCTTAAGAAGGCCGCCGTGGCTGTGGGGGAGAAGTCCGTCGCGATGATCAAGTCCAAGGAGCTCTTGCCCACCACGGGTTATGTTCATGGAGGATGTAGCCCGCTTGGCATGAAGAAGCAGTTCGAAACCGTTATAGACGAGACGGCGCAGTTGTTTGACACAATCATGTTCAGCGGTGGACGCATCGGTTACCAAATCGAGATGGCTCCCGATAGTTTGGCGAACGTAATCCCCCTCTCCTTCGTGGATCTCGTGGTATAGCGCCTGATGGCTTGGGGGTATGACTCCCACTCCCTTGCGGGCCTCGTGATATAGCGTCCAACCTTTTGGTTCATCGCTTTGCGCGTTAAAAAAGCGCTGGTCAAGCCCCTCTTGACAAACATGATAGACTACTGCTTTGACACGTCTATCTATATCAAGCGAGTAGAGGTTGTAAATGGAGATTTCGCAGCAGGTAATGATTACGGACACCATCCACGAAACGCTGAGCGGGTACGTCGGACAACGCTTGAAGATTAAGGCCAACATGGGTCGCTCCAAGATCATCGAGAGCGAGGGAGTCCTTACCCAGGTTCATCCGGCTTTGTTCATCGTCGAGGTTGATCGTCGCCGTGGACGTACTTCACGTCAGTCCTATCAATATGTCGACGTTTTGACGGGCGTCGTGGAACTTTCCCAAGATGGACATCCTCTCTTTGGCAAGTTCTTCGACGATGAAAACGAAGAGACTGATGGCTTGGATATCTCGCTCAACGAGGGCGTCGACAAAGATGCCGACGAGGGCGTCGACAAAGACGCCGACGAGGGCGTCGAGGAAGATGTCGAGGAGGGCGTCGAGGAGGGCGTCGAGGAGTAAATCGGACGTTTTGATTTGACCGAGTAGTTTGACATCTGCTCGGTTCTCAGGCACAATACCGTCTTGCATCTTATTTATGGGGATATAGCCTGACTTTTGCAGTTAAAAAGGCCGTTTTACCCCTCTGAACTGGTAAAACGG
>CAZOGL010000028.1:0-8238 GCA_964579575.1 uncultured Eggerthellaceae bacterium
CCGCACTGACCGCGCAATCGCATCATTCGCTCGAAGTCGCGCACTAAGTCGCGAGCAAATCCGCGAGCAAAGCCGCGCAAAAAAGGGCCGTCCGAAGACGACCCTTGTGGAGGGCGAATAGAAAACCGTTAGCCGCGGACCTCGGCGCCCGTCGCCTTGGACACCTTCGTGACGACCTTGGCATGGGTCTTCTCTACCTCTTCGCTGGTAAGCGTGCGGTCGGCCGCGCGATACACGAGCTTGTAGGCCATGGACTTCTTGCCTGCGCCCACACGTTGCTCGTCACGGTACACATCGAACAGCTCGACGCTCTCAAGCAACTTGCCACCTGCGGAGGTGATACATTGGACCATGCGCTCATGGGTGACATCCTCGGAAACGACGAAGGCCTGGTCGACGGTAACCGCGGGGAATTGCGGCACGTCCACGTAGGGTCGGCAATCCTGGGCACACTTCAACAGCGTGTCGATATCGATCTCGAAGGCGACAACCGGAGACGCGGCCTCGAATTCGGCGGCAGCAAGCGGGTGGATCTCACCCACCCATCCGAGGGTCGCACCGCCAGACAAAACGATGGCACCACGCCCAGGCTGCAATTGCGGCGCGCTCTCCTCGTCGGCAGCCTTGAAACGCAACTTCGGAATGGCAAGCTCACGGGCAAGGCTCTCAACGATGCCCTTTCCGTCAAAGAAGTCAAACGCTGCCGGAGCGTTGTTCCATGCGGGGTCTCCCATAGCTCCCGCCAAGACGCCTGCCAACTTCTGGCGCTCCTTCGGGCTCTTTTGGCCCTCATGGGCATAGAAGACCACACCGGTCTCGTAGAGTTGGACATTCTTCACACCGCGGCTCTGGTTATAGGCGACACTGCGCAACAGACCCGGGATGATGCTTTGGCGCATCACGGATTGGTCTGCGTTGAGCGGATTGAGCAACTCGACGGGGATGCCAAGACCATCCTTGGGTAGGCGCAACTTGTCGATATCACTCGGGGTCGCGAAGGAGTAGGTCATGGTCTCGTTGAGGCCGCAGGCGCGCATAGTGTTGTTGATTGTGTCCATCATGCGCTGGGCGGCGCTGCGAACACCGAGACGGCCGCGTCCGCCCGGAAGCGTCGGGGTGATGCGGTCCATACCGTACAGACGCAAGACCTCCTCATACAAATCGATTTCACGCTCGAGATCGGGACGGAACGTCGGAGCGACGACATCGAGAACGGAGGCATCCTCATCGGCGGTCACGATGCAGCCGAGGCGCTCGAGGATGTCGGTGATCTCCTCTGCGGGGATCTCGGCACCGAGCATGCCCTGACAACGCTTCACGCGAAGCTTGAGCTTAACCGGCTTGGTGACCTTCGGGTAGACGTCGACCATTCCGGGACACACAACGCCACCGGACACCTCGGCCATGAGGGACGCGGCGAACGCGGAGTAGTCAGCACAGGTGTTGTCATCGACGCCGCGCTCGTAGCGCATGGAGCTCTCGGAGATGAGGCCGAGGTTGCGGCTGGTACGGCTGGTGCGACCGCGCTCGAAGGTTGCACTCTCCAACAAGATTGTGGTGGTGCCCTCGGTGACCTCGGATTCAAGACCGCCCATGACGCCAGCCAAGGCGACGGCCTTCTCAGGCGTCGCGATGACGGTCATGTCGGAAGTGAGCTCCCGGTCAATCTCATCAAGGGTGGTGAACTTCTCCCCGTCCTTGGCGGCGCGGATGACGACATGGGCAACGCCGTCCTCTCCGACCAACTTGTCATAATCAAAGGCGTGGAGGGGTTGGCCCAACAAGAACAAGATGTAGTTCGTCACGTCGACGATGTTGTTGATGGGTCGGCTGCCAGCCGCGGTAACGCGCTCGGCAAGCCATGCGGGGCTGGGGCCGATTTTGACGTTCTTGATGACGCGGGCGGTGTAACGGGGACAACGATCTTCATCCTCAATTTCCACCGTCGCAAGATCCGTGGCGTTTGGCAACGTCTCGTCGACAACAAGCTCGCGCTCAGGATAGGTCACGGGAATGCGATACATGGCACCGACCTCGCGCGCCATACCCTGCATGGACAAGCAATCGGGACGGTTCGGGGTGATTTCGAGGTCCAAAACCGTATCGGACAGTCCAAGATACTCAGCAATGGGCATACCCACCGTCGCATCCTCAGGCAAGACCCAGATGCCCTCATGGTCGGAGCCAAGGTTAAGCTCGCGTTGGCTGCAGCACATGCCGTTGGAGACCACGCCGCGCAACTTACCCTTCTTGATCTTGACGTCCCCGGGCAAAACCGCGCCCACCTTGGCAACAGGGACCTTGATTCCGGCGGCGATGTTGGGAGCGCCGCAAACGATTTGGATCGGCTCGCCATCGCCCACATTGACAGTAACCACATGCATATGGTCGGAATCAGGATGCGCTTCACATGTCTCGACATAACCGACCACGACACCATCAAGTTCGGCGCCTACCTTGTCAGCGCCTTCAACACCCGTTCCCGTCAGGTCGAGGCGATCGCAAAAATCCTGTAAGCCATCCGGCACCGTCACGTAATCGGAGAGCCACTTCAAAGAAACCAACATGTTTTTGTCTCCTCTCCCCTAGAACTGACGCAGGAAGCGCATGTCGCCCTCAAGGAGCATACGCAAATCAGGAACGTTGTACTTCAAGCAGGCAACGCGCTCGATGCCCACGCCGAATGCAAAACCAGAGTAGACCTCGGGATCGATACCGCTCATCTCAAGGACGTTGGGGTCCACCATGCCGCAGCCGAGAATCTCGATCCAACCGGTACCCTTGCACATGCGACAACGGTCGCCGTTCTCGAGGTGGCCCGTGCCTCCGCAAACGCCACAGCTCACATCAGCCTCAGCAGAAGGCTCCGTGAAGGGGAAGAAGTGGGCACGGAAGCGGGTCTTGCGCTCATCGCCGAACATTGCGCGGCAAAAGTAATCAAGGGTGCCCTTGAGATCGCCGAAGGTGATGTCCTTGTCAACGACGAGGCCCTCGCACTGGGTGAATTGGGGAAGGTGGCTCGGGTCAGCCACATCGCGGCGATACACCTTGCCGGGGCAAATCATATAGATCGGCGGCTCTTGGTTCTCCATGACGTGCACCTGGACACCGGAGGTCTGGGTACGCAAGAGGACATCGCTCTCTCCACGCACAGCAGATCGATCACCGGAAAGATCGCGGACGTAGAACGTGTCTTGCATGGAGCGGCTGGGATGGTCGGCCGGGGCGTTCAAGGCGGTGAAGTTGTACCAGTCGGTCTCGACCTCTGGGCCGGTCTTCACCGTGTAGCCCAAACCGAGGAAGATCTCGGAAATCTCGTCAGCAATCGCGTTGATCAGGTGGCGCGTACCCATCTGTTGTGAGCGTCCGGGAAGCGTGATGTCCACCGCGTTGGCGCTGATGGACGCTTCAAGCTCCTTGGATGCGAGGGTGGCGCGGCGCTCCTCGAGCGCATCCTCCACAACGTTGCGCACCTCGTTGACCGTCTTGCCGACCCAGGCGCGCTCCTCCTTGGCGATTTTGCCCATATTCCTCAGATAACCGGTGAGGCTACCTGCCTTGCCGAGAACGCCGACACGCACTTCTTCCAATGCGGCAGACGTCTCAGCGTTTGCGATGGCATCCAGCGTCGCTTTGCGAAGCTCGATCACCTCATCAACAATTGCCATTCGACACCTCTTCTTCTCGTGCTCTCATAGATAAGCTCACATCAATAAAAAAGAGAGCCCATCTCGTTCCTGGTGCCTGCGATTGTTCGCAAGCTTCCAAGGACGAGATAAGGCTCTCGCGGTACCACCTTGGTTGACGTCCGCCGCATACGGCAGCCGTCCTCTTCATTGGCCCGATAACGGAGGCACCCGGCAAACCCTAGTAACACCCTGCGCTTACGCGCACTCGCTTTCAGGTCCGCTGCTCGGAAGGGAAATGCCAGCCCTTCGCCGCTAGGTCCTTCCAGCCAAGGGACCCTCTCTTAAAGCGACGCGCAAGGACAAGCTGTCTTCGTCAACGCAGATAGCTTGTTAGTATAGCGCTTTTGGTTCCCCGTGCACAAAAAACCGTGTTTTTATCCTCGAGGACCCGCCGCAACGATCTCGGCGGGCATATTGGGATACTTGGTTGCGAAGTTCTCTTGGAACATGCCGACAAGTTTCTTGGCGGACGTCTCGTAAGCGGCCTTGTCCTCCCAAGTGTTCACCGGGATGAGGATCTCATCGGGGCAACCTTCGATGCTCGTGGGGACTTGAACGCCGAAGAAGGGATCCTCGACGAACTCGGACTTCTCAATCTCGCCCGTCAAGGCAGCGGTGACCATGGCGCGCGTGTAGCGGAGCTTGGTGCGCTCGCCCGTGCCGTTCCAACCGGTGTTGACAAGGTAGACATTGGCGCCAGCAGCCATCGCCTTCTCCTTGAGCATGGTGGCGTAAACGCTGGGATCCATGGGCATGAACGGCTCGCCGAAGCAGGTGCTAAACGTGGGAACCGGCTCGGTGACGCCAAGCTCGGTGCCAGCGACCTTGGAGGTGAAGCCAGAGACGAAGTAGTACATGGCTTGGTCCATGGACAACTTGGAGATTGGAGGCAGGACGCCAAAGGCATCAGCGGTCAGGAAGATGACGGTCTTGGGAACCGGAGCTACGCCGGTCGTGGAGGCGTTGGGGATATAGTCAACCGGATAGCCGACGCGCGTATTGACGGCAAGCGTATCGTCGTCGAAGTCGAACTCGCGCGTCTCGGGATCCATGACCACGTTCTCGACGAGGGAACCGAACTTGATGGCGTTGTAGATCTCGGGCTCGCCCTCAGGAGAGAGGTTGATGCACTTGGCGTAGCACCCACCTTCAAAGTTGAAGACCGAGTCATCTGCCCATCCGTGCTCGTCGTCACCGATAAGCGTGCGGTTCGGATCGGCCGACAAGGTCGTCTTGCCCGTACCGGAAAGACCGAAAAAGATTGCGGCGTCGCCGTCGTTACCCACGTTGGCGCTGCAGTGCATAGGCATGACACCTTGCTTGGGAAGGATAAAGTTCATGACAGAGAAGACGGACTTCTTGATCTCGCCCGCATATTGGGAGCCCATGATGACAACCTTGTGCTGCTCGTAGTCGATCATGATGGCGGCTTCGCTGTTGACTCCGTCCTCGGCTCCCAAGGCCTTACAACCCGGAACAGCCACGACGGTGTAATCAGGCTCGAAACTCTCAAGCTGGTCGGCGGTGGGGCGAACAAGCAATTGGTGGATGAAGAGGTTCTGGCTCGCCAGCTCGTTGATGATGCGGAAACCCTTGGCGTATTTTTGGTCCGCGCCAGCAAACCCGTCGAACACGAATACCTCGCGACCGCTCAGGAAATCCAAGGCACGATCCCAAAGCTTGTTGAAAATCTCCTGGGAGATAGGCTGGTTGACGCTTCCCCAAGCAATATCGTCATGCACAGACGGCGTATCGACGATGAACTTGTCCTTGGCGGCACGACCCGTGTACTTGCCGGTCTTTACAACCAAGGCACCGGTCTTGCTAAGCGTGCCCTCGCCGCGACGCAACGCGGCCTCCGTCAGCTGGGCGGGGCACAGGTTCCTATGCACTTCCCCTACACCCTTGATACCCAAGCTATCTGCGTTAAACATGGTATTTCGTTCCTCTCGGTAGATATCACAGCGTTTCGAAACAAAAATGAAACACGAAAACAATAGTACCGCGAAGAGAAAGCTACAAATCCCCAAACATGCGGCTATTCCCGCCAGTGGTTGCAAAAAAGTTAGCTTAAAGCAACATCGAGGTTGAATCGAGTTGAATCGGAGCTGAATCGGCCTTGCCTCGGCTTCAAATCAGCCTCGATTCAACCTCGAATTGGCTTTGTCTCAACCTTGAGTCGGCCTAACCTCAACTTTGAACCGACTTAAAAAAACCTGTTCAAACCTATATTGCTCAAACCTATATCGCAATTCCCAGCACGAGGAGCACGACAGCCAAGACCAGCAGGATCGCCGCCACGCCCATCACGGCAATATCAAGTCTCGCAAACGGATATTCCTTGTACCCGCTCTCGCGCGTGCGCAGGTTGAAGCCGCGCACCTCGGCTGCGATGGCCGCGCTGTTGGTCTTACGCACGCTTGAGACGAGCAGCGGCACGCAAAGGGGGATCATGAGGCGCAACTTTGTCACCAAGCCGCCGTCAAAGGCCACCCCACGCGCGGTCTGGGCCTCCATGATGCCGCTCATGTCGTTCATGAACACGGGGATGAAATGAACGGTCTCGGTAAAGACGAACGCATATTTATAGGGAACGTGCAAAACCTTCACGAGGCTGTTGGAGATGTCGTTGAGCTTCGTGACATAGAACACGAGGAACAATGGGATGGCGCAAGCAACAAGGCGCAACACGATACGGACAGCGGACAAGATGCTTTCTACTCCGATATAACCCCAGGGCAAGACGACGAGCACATCGCCTGTGGGAGTAAACAATAACGCGAGGATGGCGAGCAACAACGAGAACGCGGCAACCACCTTCACCAACCCTACGGTTTGCCGCATCATGCCGCAGATTGCAGCGACGATGAGGTCGAGGACGAGAATGACGCCCAACAGGACAAAGCTTTGCGTCGTAAAGCACGCCGCGATGACCAATATCGCAGCCGCAAGCTTTGCAACGGGATTCATTCGATGCAAGAAGCTGTTGCCGGGAACATACTCGAGAAATCCCTTCATCGCGCCTCACCTCCCTTCGTGGACATGCCTTCGATGGCGGCAACCATCTCCTCAACGGTGTTGGCCTGCGCGATATCCGAGGTCGCAATCGCACCGTCGTCGCAAAGACGCATCGAGATGTCGACAATCTGCGGTGCGACAAGGTCGGCCTCCTTAAGGATTCCTGGGTCGCGGAGCACATCAAACGTTGCCCCCTGCGCCACCATCCGGCCCCGCGTCATCACGATGACGCGCTCGGCAAAGTCTGCGACGACCTCCATGTCGTGACACACCATGATCACCGTCGTCCCACGCTCATGAAGCTCGCGGACGACCTCCATGACCTGGACGCACTCGCGATAGTCCAAGCCAGTGGTCGGCTCATCGAGGATGATGACGGGCGTCTCGAGCACGACGATGGAGGCAAGGGCCAAAAGCTGGCGCGTACCGCGGTTGAGCAGATAGGGCTCGGCGTTGGGGTCGAACCCGAACAGGTCGATGATCCTATCGACCTTCTTCTCGGCAACAGGACCCGACTCCCCCAAGGCTTGGAACCCGAACAGCAACTCCTCGCGCACTGTCTTGCAACAGATCTGGCGATCGGGATTTTGGAACAGAAAACCGATCTTGCGCGCAATCTGGCTCGTCTTCAGCTCGGTCGTTGGAACACCGTCGACCAAGATCTCGCCGGCGGTGGGCTTTAGCAAGCCATTGCACAACCTCATCGTCGTGGACTTGCCCGCCCCGTTTGTGCCGACAAACGCCACGAAGTCACCATCGTTGATCGTAAACGACACATCGTTTAAAACCGGCACCTCGGTGTCATAAGCGGCGCTGACGTTCTTGAACTCGATCATGCGAGCACCTCCCTTACGACCTCGACCGCTTGATCGACGTTGCGGGCCGATGTCTTGCGGGTGAGTCCGCGCTTGCGCAACTCGTTGACCAACGTGGTCGAACGCGGGCAGTTTACACCCAACGCGAACAGCTCATCGGAATGGGCGAGGACGTTGGTCGGCGTGTCGTCGAAGCGAACGGCGCCGTCTTCCAAGATGACGAGCTTGTCGCAATAGTCGGAAAGCAGGGCGATCTTTTGCTCGACGACGATGACCGTCGTGCCGTGCTCGCGCGAGTACTTCCGAAGCAGATCGAACACGCCCACGCTCGAGGCGGGATCAAGTTCGGCCGTCGGCTCATCGAGTACGAGCACGTCGGGGCGCATCGCCAAAATCGCTGCGATGGCGACCTTTTGTTTTTGCCCGCCGGAGAGGCCGGCGATTGCGCGACCACGCAAATCCGCGATGCCCATACCTTCGAGCACCTCGACGACGCGCTCTTCGATCTCGTCTTTCGGGATTCCGAAATTCTCGAGACCGTACAAGATCTCATCCTCGACCACCGACGAGATCATCTGCGAGTCGATGTCTTGGCAAACGCTGCCCACGCGCCTGGAGATGTCGGTCAGAGCGACCTCGCACGTGTCGACGCCGTCAATTTTCACGCTTCCGTAGAAGTCGCCAGGATACCAATGGGGGATAATCCCGTTAAGCGC
>CAZOGL010000028.1:8338-10924 GCA_964579575.1 uncultured Eggerthellaceae bacterium
CGATTGCCCCAAAAACGGCCCCCTAAAAGCCTCTTCGGGGAGAGTTACCTCTTCAAGACCGCACGCAAAACCGGGGTCAGAATGGCGACGAACACGGCGTTCATGCAAGCCGTGGGGAGGACGACGATGGAGTACGTGGCAAACACGGCAGGCAGGGACAATCCGGCAATGGCGGTGCCGACGATGAGACTGAAGGTATAGCCGGAGAACACCGTCGAGACGAAGGTGATGACCGCTGGGAACGCAACGTTTTGGGCGCCCTTGCTCTCAGGGGCGATGACGGCAAACAGGTTGAACAACAAGCCGCACACCACCGCGCCGACCAACTCGGAGGCGATATTGACCATAGGCGTTGCGTTCAGCATCGGAATCTGGCTGACGAGGCCGACGATGAGACCGATGATGGCGGATTGGAGAATACCTTTTGCCCCGCGGGGACGGATGAGGATGATGGCGAGGCAATAGGACGCAATCATAAAGTTTGCCTTGCACCCACCGATGCTCAAGAAGTTTGCGACTGTCAATTTCAACACGGCGCCCGCCGCGATGAGCACTGCCACCAAGATGAGGTCCTGAACGGAAAAACCGTCCTGCTTTTGTACTGCTACTTCACGCTTCTCTGCCATTTTTCTTTCCTTTCATTCAATGGCTTACAACTACCCAATTGAATGTCCCCCCGCTTTTGTTGCCTACTTCTTGTTCGGACAACAAAAAAGGCCTGTCCTTTTCCAACTTGCTAGTTGAAAAAGGACAGGCCATTGAAACCTGCGGTGCCACCTTTTTTGCCGGGATACCCGACCACTCGTCACGTGCTATCACACGCTTGCCTTTAACGCAGGCTCACGGTCCAGCTACTTGGCTTCGAGTTTGGACCCCGTTGCCTTTCACCTTTCCCTCGGCGACCCATTGTGCCATCCAGCTTCCTGCGGGAATCCCAGCTACGCCCGCTCTCTGTGAGTGCTCTGATGACTTTACCTTCGCCTCATCGGTTTGAGGTCTATTCAATTGTTGGAGGGAATAGTACTACACCTTTTTGGGACAAAACAAGAAAAACTTTTACGAAACATGACGGCAACAAAAGGGGTCGGTTGTTAAACATAAGCACACCACCGCAAAACCAAACGCACCAAAAGGAGAGGCCCCGGGCTCCTCGGAAGAGAGAACTCAGGGCCTGTTGAACTTTGAGTTTAGGCAGGTAGCCATGGACTAGGAGGTACCCATGAACATCATTACCGCCGCACCTGTTAAATCTTGACCTTAGCAGGTAGCTATAGATTTTATTGGGCCGTCGATGCAGCCGTTAGGCCATGGGTACAGCTATTGGGCCGTTGATGCAGGCAACTCCATGAGCTTCGCCTTGAGCTGCGCCTCGATGCGTCGCATTTCCGCCTCGGCCTCGGCACGCTTCTTGCGACCCTCGTCCTGGATTGCCATGACCTCGTCGAAGGTCTTGATGAGTTGCTCGTTGGTATTGACGAGAGTCTCAATCTCCACAATACCCCGCTCGGATTCCTTGGCGACCTCAACCGTAGAGTCATGAAGCATCTGGGCGTTCTTGCGCAAAAGCTCGTTGGTCATGTTGGTCACGGCGTTTTGCGCCTTCACTGCCGCCTCGGTGTTTGCTATGCCAAGGGCAAGCACCATCTGGCTTTTCCAAAGCGGGATCGTGTTGACGATGGTGGTTTGGATCTTTTCCACCATGGTGACCTCGCTGGTCTGGACAAGACGAATCTGGGGCGCCGTCTGCATGGCGATGGTGCGGGTCAAATCCAAGTCGGAGATCTTCTTCTCGAAGCGCGTACACATCGACTCGAGATCTTGGACCGCTTGGGCGTCCTCGGTGCGTCCGGTCTTGTTTGCCTTCTCCACCAACTCACGCAACTCGCCCTCGCGCACTTGCGCCAACTTCTTCTTGCCGGCAAGGACATACATCGTGAGTTCCTTGAAGTACAGAAGGTTCTGATCATACATCTTGTCGAGCATGGCAGCATCCTTCATCAGCTTCATCTGGTGGTCCTTGAGCGCTACCACAATCTTGTCCACATTGCCCTCGACCTTGTCATAACGCGCGCGCAAGCCCTCGATCTTGTTGGCGCCGCGCTTGAAGAAGCCGAAAAGCCCCTTCTCATCCTCTGTATCGAAGCTGCGCAACTCGGTTACGACGTTGGCGATTAATTCACCCGTCTCACCAAGGTCGGAGGTGCGCACGCTTTGGAGGGCGGCATCGCCGAAGTCGGCCATCTTCTTTTGGGCTCCCGCGCCGTAGGTCAAGATGGTGGTGGAGTCACGCACGTCGATCTGTTGGGAGAAGGACTCCACCATCTGCTTCTCCTCATCGGAGAGCATGCTGTCGTCGATGGCGGGAGCAACAGGTGCGGTCTCAGGCTCCGCGTCAAGGACGATCTCCTCGACGTCGGGGGCAACAGGTACGGATATCCCTTGCTCGAGGTCCGGAGTCAAGGTCAGAACGGGAACGGTGTCCATTGGGGTTTCGTTGCTCATGGTGCTATTCCTTCCTGTCAAGTGGTGCGAACGAGACGCCTTGCTAACTTGTGTGAAGTGTCGGGGTTGAGGTTGAGGTTGAGG
>CAZOGL010000028.1:11024-15991 GCA_964579575.1 uncultured Eggerthellaceae bacterium
TGGGTTCGGAGAGAAGGGGTCCTCCACCAAGCCTTCCTGGGCCAACACGGTATGCAGAACTGAGACATCGGAGGAGACGTCCCAAGCGACATCACGAAACACCTCGTCAAGCAACTTCTCAAACGCTATCGCCAAGGCGTCGAGCGCCCCCTCGATCTCCCGTTTGGACTTAAGAATGTTCTCTCCTTGGATAGGTTGGGAATCCAAGTCGCGATAGGCGTCGAGCAACTTGACGGTGGTGGGCAAATAGTAATCCATCAACTGACCAAGGTCGTCAACGATCTCAGGATGGTCTTGGGCGCGCTTCAGGATGTGGCAAACCACTTCCTCGATCTGGTCAATCTTGGCGGAGATCTCCTCGCCCTCGATAGCCTCGTTGCTCAAGCGTATCTTGGCGACATACGCCTCCCCGCGAGCAAGCAAGGCTGCAGCATCCTCGCTCATCGAGGTATCGGAGGAGCCCTGCGTCGTAACGGAGTCTGCTAGGCTTTGTTGGTGCAAGCGCTCTTGATATTGGGATTGTGCCTGCTCGTATTGGGTATAGGTCCGTCGGTTCATGATAAGCGTGGTCTCTTGGGAGTCAAACGCCGCCTCGACGAACATGCCTTTTTTCATCATCCGCTTGATATTTGCACGCACGCGCTTGGAATCCACACCCGTGGTACGGGACAATTCCTCGACCGTACAATAGTCACGCATACCGATGTAGTCGCGATATGTCTTGAAGGAACTAGACAACGACAAGGTCTTGATACCCTTCACCAACAGAAAAATCCCCACTGCCAAGACCGCGCCTATCAAAACTGGAACGGTCCACGTGCCTGTCGCGAAAGCCGCTAGGAACACTGGAAACGTGGGGACGAACACAAGCGCGCCACAAGCCGTCATGGCGATGCCTTCGTCTCGCAGGCGATTTGGCTTCGCGTACACCGTGAGGAGTTGCTGCTCTCGTTGTTGGAGGCGTTGTCGATCTACTTTGGCTTGCCGAATCCAAGCATCGGTGGTTTTCTGCCTTTGCTCGCGACGCTGGGCTTGGGCAGCTCTCGCCTGCTGGGTCTGGGCGGCTCTCGCCTGTTGAGATTGGTACGCGTCTTGAGCTTGGGCGACACCGCGTCCTATGCCACGTGCAGCGGCATCGAAGGAGTCTTCGATTTTTGATTGCAGGTTGCTGAAATCTTGGGAGTTGACAGCATCCTGCACCGCATCGAGGATTTGATCTGCAATCCTGCCCGAAGTCGCCATGGGTCTCCTTATCACCAACAAATGAGCGCCCTTGCTCTCAAGGCATATTGTAAAGGCTATCGCGCTTCTTGCGCCCTTCTTTTGGAAGCAAAGACAGGTTCTCCCAAGAAACGGGCGTGTTACAAGGTTGCCACAGGCGCAAATGCAAGCGCAAACGATTTAGCAAGTTTTTTAGCGGGTCTCTTAGCGGGTCTCCGCCAACAACTCCCGCGCATGAGCCATGCTCGTCTCGGTATTCGACCCGGACAACATGCGGGCGATCTCGCCCTCTCGGTCCTCCCCCTCGACAACCACCAATCTCGTCTCGGGCAACTCCCCATCGCTCTTTTTCACCACATAGTGGACATCGGCACGAACCGCCACCTGGGCAAGGTGGGTGACAACGATAACTTGGTGGGTCTTTGCAAGATCGGCCAAGACCTCGGCTAGGGCAATCGCCGTGGCACCTCCCGTCCCGGCGTCAACTTCATCAAAGATCAGCGTGTCGACCTGATCGCGCTCGCCCATGATGACCTTGATAGCCAAAAGGACGCGGGACAGCTCACCACCGGAGGCGATGCGAGCCAAAGGTCGGGCTTCCATGCCGGAACCAGGCTTGAACAAGAACTCCACCGCATCAGGACCGGCAAGTGTCCACTCACAGCGTTCGAGCTCCTGCACCGAACACACCAATTGGGCCGAACCCATCTCCAAGCGTGCCATCTGGGCCGATACGGCCTCAGCAAAACGCGGAGCAACCCGCTTTCTCACTTGCGACAACTCTGCAGCCCGCTCAGACAAGCGAGCCTCCGCCAAGGCATGCGCCTCGCGGGCCTCCTTGAGACGCCGCTCCGAATCGTCCACCAAGGAGACGAGGTCGGCCGCCTCCTCGCGCTTCCCAAGCACGTCCTCGATACGCGGGCCATATTGGCGCACCAATCCGAGCAACGCGCTCAATCGCTCCTGTTGGGCAACGAGGGTCTCCTCGTCGAACTCGATTGAATCCCGGTAGTCCCGAGCGTCACGGGCGATGTCCTCAAGCACATAGGTGGTCTCACGGATGCTGTCGACATACGCCGCAAGCCCCTCGTCGTAGGAGGCGACGGATTCAAGGGCGTTCGCTGCCTGACCAAGCTGGTCAAGCGCGCCTCCGTCTCCCGCTAACGCGTCGTGCACCGTCGAGGTTGCACGCACAAGGGCCTCCGCGTTCTCGGCCTTGGAAAGCGTCGCGCGAAGCTCCTCCATCTCGCCTACGCGGGGATTGACCTCGTCGATGCGGCGCAACGCAAACCGAGCCTCGTCGAGTTTGGCGTTGGAGGCTCCTGCCGCCTCGGACACCCGCTCAAGCTCGGCGGCAGCATCCTTGGCAGTCCGAAACGCCTCTCGATAGGATTCCGCCACCTGGGCGACCTCGTCGGCTGCCCAATCGTCGAGCATGGTGACATGGGAGGCGGTACGCATAAGCGCCTGGTGCTCGTGTTGGCCGCACAAATCGACCCTGGTCGCCACGCGCTCGGACAGTTGCCTCATGGTCGCCATCTCGCCGTTCAGGTTTGCGCGGGAACGACCATCGGAGGTGACGGTACGAGAAACGACCAACTCGCCATCGTCGTCGCCATCGTCGTCGCCGTCGCCGTCGTTCTCCTCTAAAGGCCCGCCCAAGAATCGCCCCTCTACCAACAGAGAAGCCTCTCCCTGGCGCACATCGCTCTTATCGGCGCGTTGTCCCATAAGCAACTTGACCGCGCTCACCAAGGCGGTCTTACCCGCACCGGTCTCGCCGGTCAACACGGTCAAACCCGTCGCAGGCGTCAACGTCGCTTCCCTGATCAGCGCCAGGTTTTTTACACGGATCTCATCAATCATCGCAGAGCTCTCCTCCAACGTGCCGAGCATTGGAACTCGTCAAGTATACCCGACTCTCGCAAGCCGCCCTTCCGACTCTCGCAAGCCACCTTTTCCTCCCCATATAAAAAACGAGCCCCGAGAAGGGGGCTCGCCAAAGGGAGAATACAAAAGGGGTGGCTACTTGCTCTCAACGATAGGGATCTCGTCAGTGCATGTTTCCTCCAGATTGCCATCGTAGACATAGTGTTGGGTCTCCTTTGCAACGATGGCAGAAAGGCCGAGAACCGCGATGCAGTTGGGAACAGCCATGAGGGCGTTGCTGATATCGGAGATGTTCCACACCAGGTCACCTCCACCAATACACCCCCAAAAGACGAAGACGAGGAAGATGATGTAGTACGGCATGACGCCCTTCTTGCCACAAAGGTAGGTGATGGCGCGGTTGCCGTAGGCGCTCCAACCAAGGATCGTGGAGTAGGAAAAGCAAGCCAAGCCGACAACGAGAACCAAGGGACCAAAGACGGGGATGGACTCGAAGCATGCGGTTGAGAGGGCCGCACCACCGCTGAAGACGTTTAGCAGGTCGGGGTTGTTCCACGTGTTCAGATAGGTCTCCATGAGATCTGGGTGGGCAAGGAGGCTCGTCACGAGCGTCAGGCCAGTGACGAGACAGATGATGACGGTGTCCCAAAAGGTACCGGACATGCTGACCAGCGCCTGACGTGCAGGGTTGCGGGTGGATGCTTGGGCGGCGACCAAGGGAGCAGAACCCATGCCGGACTCATTGGAGAACAGACCGCGCTTAAAGCCGAATTGCAAGGCGAGCATGACGGTGGTGCCAACCGCTCCACCAAAAGCTGCCTGGCCGGTGAAGGCGCAGGTGAAAATCCAATAGGTTGCATCGACTAAGTATTGGGCGTTTATCACGAGAATGACGAGACAACAAGCGACATAGAAGACCGCCATAGCAGGGACAAGCTTCTCACAGACGCGGGAAATCGATTTGATGCCACCGAGGATGACGATGGCGACGAGCGCCGTAATGACGATGCCGACGGCCCACGTAGGGATGTTGGCAGCACCAGGAATCAGGCTAGAGCTGATGATTGCGCCGGTCAGGGAGTTGGATTGCACCGATGCTCCGATGCCGAAAGACGCGACAGCCGCGAAGAAGGCGAACAAGACGGCAAGGAACTTGCCGAGGCCCTTGTGCTTGAAGCCACGCTCAAGGGCATACATTGCACCACCGAGCATGCGTCCACCGGAATCCCTGACACGATATTTGACGGAGATGTAGGTCTCGGAATACTTCGTCGCAATGCCAAGTACACCGGTGATCCACATCCAAAAGATCGCGCCCGGGCCACCGCAAAGCAGGCCGGTGGCGACGCCGACGATGTTGCCGGTTCCGATGGTCGCAGCAAGCGCCGTGGTCAACGCGCCGAATTGGCTAACGTCGCCCGGAGCGTCAGGGTCTTTGGTGACAGACAACTTGATTGCCGTAAAGATCTTGCGCTGAATGAATTTGGTGCGGATTGTTGTGAACAAGTGCGTACCCAAAAGCAGCACAATCATAGCCCAACCCCACACGAAGGAGTCGACCGCGTCGACGCCTGCGCTGAAAGCAGTGACAAACTCTTCCATGATTCCTCCCTCTTTCAATCCCCCGAAAAGCAAATGGGACGAACGCTCCGCTTTTCCAAACTAAAGTGAATGAGGGAATTATATAGAGGAGGCCGCAAGACTTTGTTACAGCCCGATGAACTTCCCAAAAGGAACCCGCAGACGGAAGGCGCGCCTCCATTCGCGGCGAAAAGACGCCGCCGAACGGGGCTTGCGACAAGCGAGCGCCCTTGTCGGGTGCGAAAGGCATCCAAAGAGCGTCAACCTTTGCCGGG
>CAZOGL010000028.1:16091-21290 GCA_964579575.1 uncultured Eggerthellaceae bacterium
TGAAGCACAAGGGTTGCGCTAGTCGAGAATCCAGCCCTGGCTCGGACCCTCAAGGATCTCCCATCCGCCAGCCTGGAAGAACTTGCGGTTGAGCGCGACGTTGGTGCCACGACCACCATCCTGCGTACGGCTCTTCGAGTCACGCGGATTCGTGCCAACCTCGGCCCACGAGAGGTTTGCCCCCGCCGCCGCAGACAGGCTCGTAGCCATGGCGCATTGCAGCTTCGGGTTAAAGCCCGCAGCGAGACGATACACGGCGACGTTGCGCGCATTTTGCAGGTCGGAAATCATGCCGCGGTCGGCAACAAGCGTTCCGGGAAGCGTAACGCGGCGACCGACGCCAGCGGAATTCGCTCCAGAGTTGAGACAGATACGGCTGTAATAGGTCAGCTCCTCGGGCGTGTGTTCGGGGCCGACGGGCTCGACGCAGGTTTGCAGCGACAAGCCTGCCTTGCGGATGTTCTCAAATGTCGCCAGGCGATCGGCTTCGGGGATGTCGGTGTCGATGCCCTCGCGCATACGCACGGCATGATAGCACCCGTACAATACGGATCGAACCCCGGAATCTCGCAAAGACGATCGGCGACCTCCTCGACATCGCAGCCCTCCCAAAGAGGCTCGACTCCGGTCATGAGCGCAAGGTTCGCCTCGCGGATGTTCGCAATCGTGCGGCGCCGGCGCTCTGGATCGATAGCGGTATAGGTCCCCCTCTCGCCTTCTGGCTGCAAAATCGCCGCCTCACGCTACGGCTCCCAAATCTCTACTCGGTGGTCGCCTCCGCGCCGTCGTCCTCGACGAAGTTGCGCCACCCGAAGAACGACGCAACATAGTGCGTGCGCGGGTGGGAGTAGAACTCGTTCGGATCGCCCATCTGCAGGATGTCGCCGTCGTGCATGACCGCGATCACGTCAGCAAGCGCAATCGCCTCCTGCTGGTCGTGCGTCACCATGACCATCGTGACGCCCGTATCGCGATTGAGCTTTCTGATGTAGGCCTGCATATTCTCGCGCAAAGCGGCGTCAAGCGCCGAGAGAGGCTCATCGAGCAACAGCAACTTCGGCGACACCATGAGGGCGCGCGCAAGCGAGACGCGCTGCTCTTGGCCTCCAGAAAGTGCAGTGGCCTTCTTCTTGCCCATGCCGCCGAGGCCGACAAGCTCAAGCATTTCCTCGGTGCGGCGCGCAAGCTCGTCTTTCTTCATCGTGTGGTTCACGCGCGGCGCGAAGTTGACATTTTGCTCGACCGTCATGTTGTTGAACAGGAGCGCCTTTTGAAAAACCATCGAGATGGGGCGCTTCTCGGGCGCTGTCGTGCCCATGTCCTCGCCGTCGATCTCGATTACGCCCGCATCAACGCTCTCAAGGCCGGCAATCATCTTCAAGACGGTGCTCTTGCCGCAACCTGACGCGCCGAGCAACACCATGATCTGGCCCTTTTCCAACTCGAACGACATGCCGCGCACACACGGCTCGCTCTCGCCGCGATAGGTTTTCCAGATATCTTTGCCGCATAAGAAGGCCATGCTAAATCGTCGCGAAAGGTCAACGGCTTCGAATCGACTATGAAACGAGCAAGGGCGCGCGTGCTCCTCGTAGGCGGTCACGGAAGGCTAACGGCTTTGAAGCGACTATGAAACCGTTCGCAACGCCGCCCTCACTGCGGTTGGCAAGTCGGCAGGCCTTCTCGCCAGAATCGTCGCGGTATCAAGCTCGCCTGCGCCATAACCCCAACTACACCCTATGCTGGGAATACCAGCACGGGTAGCAACCTCGATGTCATGGAAGCGATCTCCCACCATGACATGCGGCTTGGGATATCGCTCAGCTACCTGCTGATAGATTTCCCACTTCTCAAGACCAGGGAAATCCCCCGCGCAATGATAGGCGTCAATCCACGTGTCAAGACCGAAGGCCGCCGCGTGACGATCGCGATATGAGCGGGCGCAGTTGCTCAAAAACACAAGGGTGTATCCCTCCTCTTTGAGCTGAGTCAAAGCTTCGGGGATTCCCTCGAACAACGCACCCGCTCCCTCGTCCAACAAGCGGTTCATCTCCACGCCCACGAGGTGTGACGCGGGACGCCAAACCTCCTCAGGCAATTCCGGTTGGAAGGTCTCCCACATGTCGCGAATCGTCCAACCGAGCCACTTGGCAATCCATGCATCCTCGAACTCGCGCGGCTCACAATATCCCTGCTCCACAAGAGACGCATAAGCCGCCCGAAACGCAGGCCCATAGAGGCGCATGCAGTCATGCAGCGTCCCGTCATAGTCGAGAAAGACCGTTGCCACCGTAACCTCCGCGCACTACAGCTGACCGAGCAGGTTGACCATCTCGATAGCACCAAGGGCGCACTCGTAGCCCTTGTTGCCCGCTTTCGTACCGGCACGTTCCACGGCTTGTTGGATCGTGTCAGTGGTGACGACGCCGAACATGACGGGAAGACCGGTCTCAAGCGAGATAGCTGCCGTGCCCTTGGCAACCTCGGTGCATACGAGGTCGTAATGGCTCGTGGCACCCCGAATGACGGCGCCAAGCACGATAACGGCGTCATACTTGCCGCTCTTGGCCATGGCTTTTGCGGCAACGGGAATCTCAAATGCCCCGGGAACCCAAGCGATGTCAATATCCTCCTTGCGCACGTCATGACGAACCAGACCGTCAACCGCGCCGGAGACGAGCTTACTCACAATGAACTCGTTGAAACGCGCGGCGACAATGCCGACCTTCATATCGGTTGCAACAACCTTGCCCTCAATAACTGCCATTTTGTTCTCCTTTCCTAAACCGCCGTCAGGGCGGATTGTCCACGTTTTGTTATTTCGTTTTGTTACTTTGTCAACGTCTTGCCAATTCGCTTTGCTACTTCGTCCGCGTCTTGCTACTTACCCTCCCAAGCAAGGTCAAGTAGGTGTCCCATACGCTCCTTTTTCGTGCGCAGGTAGAAATTGTCAACACCGTTTGCCGGCATCTCGATAGGGACGCGCTCCACGATCTCGAGACCGAAATCGGAAAGTTGGTACACCTTGTCAGGGTTGTTCGTCAAAAGACGCATGGTGTGGACGCCGAGAGCCCGCAGAATCTGGGCACCGATGTAGTACTCGCGCTGATCGGCGGCAAAACCCAAGGCAAGGTTCGCTTCGAGGGTGTCCATACCAGCATCTTGCAACTCATAGGCACGCAACTTGTTGATCAGACCGATGCCTCGTCCCTCTTGACGCATATACAAGACCACCCCGCGGCCCTCTTGTTCTACCTGGGACATAGCAGCCTGGAGCTGGTCTCCGCAATCGCAGCGCAAACTCCCGAAGGCGTCCCCAGTAAGACACTCGGAATGAACGCGCACAAGGACGTCCTGCCCGTCTCCTATGTCCCCTTTGACCAATGCGACATGGTGTTCCCCCGTAAGCTTGTTCACGAAGGGACGAGCGCGGAACTCTCCGAAACGGGTAGGCATATATGTATCCGCAACCTGCTCAACCAACACCTCATTGCGCTTGCGATACGCTTGGAGCGCCTTGATGCTGATGATCTTCATGTCAAGGCGGCGCGCAAGCTCGAGCAACTCGGCAGTGCGCATCATCTCGCCATCGTCTCGCATGACCTCACAGCACAAACCGCACTCTTCAAGGCCCGCCAACCGACACAAATCCACCGTCGCCTCGGTATGGCCGTTGCGTTGGAGCACTCCTCCTGGTCGCGCGACCAAGGGGAACATGTGACCCGGACGACGAAAGTCCGTGGGCTTTGTTCCCTCCTCAACGCACTTGCGCGCCGTATACCCACGCTCAGCCGCCGAGATGCCTGTTGTCGTGTCGATGTGGTCGATGCTGACCGTGAAGGCCGTCTCGTGGTTGTCCGTGTTCTCGCTCACCATCGGAGGCAGGGCTAGACGGTTCGCAATCTTGTTGCTCATGGGCATACAGATCAGGCCCCTTGCATGGACAGCCATAAGGTTCACGTTCTCCGTCGTCGCAAATTGCGCCGCGCAGATGAAATCGCCCTCGTTCTCCCGATCGGGATCGTCAACGCACAAAATGACACGGCCGGCGCCCAGATCGGCCAACGCCTCTTCCACCGTGTTGAACTCGCTCATACTCGTTTTCCTCGTTTCGTTATCATTAAAAGCGCCGTCTATCGTCGAAAGCGCGGCCGCTAAAAACCGTTACTTGCCAAAAATTCCCTGGTCAGATCACCTGTTGACCCCGCCGATTCACCCGACGTAGAACCCGGCGCAAACGCGTGCGCGAAAACCGCCCCGCCAAGAAGCTTCTCAACATACTTGCCCACGATGTCGCACTCGAGGTTCACCGCGTCACCGACCGTCTTGGTCGCAAGGTTCGTGTTCGCGCGCGTATGGGGGATAAGGCTTACCTCAAAGGCTTCCCGATCCACCCGGGCAACGGTCAGGCTGACACCATCAATGGCGATGGAGCCCTTTTCCACGACATAGCGCAACAGGTCGCTTCCGGTCGCTATGCGGTACCACACCGCGTTATCGTCGGCTGTGATTCGCGCGATGGTGCCAACCCCGTCAATGTGTCCCGACACCATGTGGCCACCGAAACGCCCGTTGGCCGCCATAGCACGCTCAAGGTTGACCGGGCTGCCCGCACGCAGGGAACCCAAGCTCGAACGATTGAGAGTCTCATGCATCACGTCGGCGCAAAAACTCGCACCTTCAACCTTGGTCACCGTAAGACATACGCCGTTGGTCGCGATGCTGTCGCCTGCGCGGGTATCCTCGAGCACCCGCGATGCGTTAATGGTGAGCACGGCGGAATTGGTGCCACGCACGATGTTTTCCACCGTTCCGACTTCCTCTACGATTCCTGTGAACACGATGCCACCTTCCAACGAACGAGCACGTCATTCCCCAATTGCTCAAACTCAGGCTTGCACAAATGCATTGCCTTACGCGGATCGTCCAAATCCGCGCCAGCGACGGGACAAGGCGCGCCTTTGCCACCAAAAACCTCCGCAGCAATATAGGTATGGACCTCATTCACAAGTCCAGAGCGAACAAGGGACCCGTGGATGGTGGGGCCACCCTCGACTATGAGGGAGTCGATGCCGCGCTTGCCAAGCATGTCAAGCAACGCGCCCCAATTGATGTCGTCGCCGTCCTTGGGCAAAGGGGCAATATCTACCCCCGCCGCGCGCAACGCCTCCACGCGCGCAATCTTCTCGTCGGCCTCGT
>CAZOGL010000029.1:0-2732 GCA_964579575.1 uncultured Eggerthellaceae bacterium
CTCGCAAGGCGCCTAAACTCGAAAGGCGTCTAAACTCGCAAGGCGCCTAAAACTCCTTAATTGAATTTGCAACCTGGACGGACCCTCCTGGGGAAACGCCGAAAACCACCCCGACCTTGCCAGGTGTCCAGGTTGCGATTGTGGTGTCCAGCTTAAAATTGCAATCAAGGGCGCCTAAATCTTATGCCGAGTGTGTGGTTGTCAGTTGTTTTTTCTCCCAGACGTGCTCATTGCTGGTAGAATCTGGTTTCGTATGCACACAAGCAAGGAGGAAACTCTATGGCTAAATACACGCCCGAATATAAGCCCAACGGCAAGGAAATCGCCGTCTTCACCACGAGCAAAGGGACCATTCGCGTCCAACTTCACGGCGAGGATGCCCCTATCCATGTCGGCAACTTCGTCGAGCTCGCCGAGAAGGGCTTCTACGATAACGTCAAGTTCCATCGCTACGTTCCTGGTTTTGTCATCCAAGGCGGTTGCCCCAACACCCGCGACATGACCTCTGCCGAGGTAGCCTCTGGGCGTCCTGGCAAGAACGGTCGTCCCGGTACGGGCAATCCTGGCTACACCATCCAAGAGGAGTTCACCACCAACCCCCACAACGTCCACAAGGACGGAACGCTGGCCATGGCTCGTTCCTCCATGCCGAACTCCGCGGGTTCGCAATTCTATTTCTGTCTCGGCGACCAACCGTTCCTAGATTCCAGCTATACGGTGTTCGGTGACACGATTGAAGGCAAGAAGGTCATCGGGGAGCTTCGTGCCGGCGACGTCATCGAGCGTATCGAGATCGAGAACCTCAACGAGTAGCGGTATTCGTCCCACGCAACACAAAAACACAAACGGACGGAAAGGCATTCAATGAACAATCAGCTCTTCAACCAGGCTAAGGAAGCAGCGAGCGCGAAGGACTACGCCTCCGCGTTGAATCTGTATACCCAATGCCTCCAAGACCTCGAGAACGTGCCGGTTGCTGGCGAGGTCGGTCGGATCTACCACCAGATCGGCAACTGTCTCGTGCGTCTGCGCAACTACTCCGAGGCGACCAACGCCTATTCCCAGGCCCTCTCGGACCAGATGTATGACGCTACGGGTACGCTGCACTACAACCTTGGTCAGGCTTATGCAGCCCTTCGCGACTACGACAACGCGATCCTGCATTACCAATCTGCCGTGGCTGACGGCAAGTATGCCACGCCGTACAAGGCCTACTCCGCGCTCGGCGCGGCGTTGTTGAAGACCGGTTCCTCCGCTGAGGCTGGTGTGGCGTTCCGCGAGGCCGCTCTTGACGAGCGTAACCCCGATCCGACGAAGGCCCTGCTCAACCTCGGTGTTTGCTTCATGGCCCTCGATCGTCCGGCAGACGCGATTGCTAGCTACGAGAGCGCGTTGCCTTTCGACACCGATACGGCGACTCGCAACAAGATCTACGCGAACCTCGGCCAAGCTTATGTCGCCACCGGCCAGATGAAGAAGGCGGTCGGCGCCTTCGAGTCTGCCCTGGCGGACAAGACCTACTTCCTGTCCGATTCCGCGGCGGTGGACTACCAAAAGGCAATCGGCGCGGTGTCCCAGGGTACCGACGAGTTCATGCCCGTCACGGTCGATTTAGCAGCACAAGCTGATGCCGAGATGTACGGCGAACCCGACGCGAACCTGTCCGGCTTGGATGTCTCTTCCGACGGTACGGCGGTTCTTGACGCCGGTTATGGCGATTACGGCTATGGCGATTACGACGAGTTTGCCGACTACCGTCCGCAAGAACCGGCCCCCGGCCTTCAACTTCCCCAAGACACCGACAACTTCTTCCAAAATCAGGCCAACATTGATTGGGAGAAGGATATGGAGAAGATGGGCAAGAGGCGCCATCCCGTCCTCAAGTTTTTGCTCGTCCTGCTCATCATCGTGATTATCGGCGCCGCCGGCGTTATCTTCGCCTTCACCCAAGGCTATGGCTACCCGATGCAGGACTCCGTCGCCACCTCCCTGCTCAACAACCCCTCTGAAACCTCCAACTACGTTCAGGGCCTTAGCTCAGACAAGATCGCTTCCTTCCAAGACATCATCGTTTCCGATGGCGATGTCACCATCGACGGCGTGAACCGCGCCATGAACGAATCCAAGGTCTATGCGACCACCACCAATAACCAGGGCGGAGAGTTCACCTACGAGATCACGATGTCCCGCGAGGGCATCGGTTGGAAGGTGGCTAACGTCCAACTCTATTTCAACAGCCAACACTAAGTCGTCCATCCCCAAAAGGGTTAAAGAAAGGAAAACAACTATGGCAATCGAGAAGACCTACACCATGATCAAGCCTGATGGCGTCCGCAATGGCCACATTGGCGAGATCGTCAACCGTTTCGAGCGCGCCGGCCTCAAGATCGAGCGCATGGAGCTTTGCAATTTGACCCCCGAGCAGGTCAAGGCGAACTATGCAGAGCATGAGGGCAAGCCGTTCTACGAGGGCCTCGTTGCCTACATCCTCTCTGGCCCGGTTGTCAAGATGTGCGTCTCCGGTGAGGGTGCCGTCAAGAAGGTTCGTACCCTCATGGGCGCAACCAACCCGGCTGAGGCTGCTCCTGGCACCATCCGTGGCGACTTCGGTCTGATCATGGACGAGAACGTCATCCACGGCTCCGACTCCGTTGAGTCCGCTGAGCGTGAGATCGGCATCTTCTTCGCATAAGAGCGTAAGGGCGCAGGATAGCGGCGGCTCCGCTACAAGC
>CAZOGL010000029.1:2832-8204 GCA_964579575.1 uncultured Eggerthellaceae bacterium
CGTGTCACAGACGGTGTCGCGCGTCGCAAAAGGCATCGCGTAGCGAAAGGCATCGCGTCGTGAATGGCATCGCGGTTCGGAGGGCGCCGTGTCGCGAAAGGCATCGCGGTTCGGAGGGCGCCGCGTCGCATCGTGTCACAGGCGGCGTCCTCGGAAAAATATTCTGCCACGAGAATAACGTCCAAAATCATGTAGTATTGTTCTCAAGCTGAGATAGAAATGCATGTCGCATGATCCAGCTGAAAGAACCGACAACCAACGGAAAGGAGATTGTCATGAGTACTATTGCCCGTAGACGATATCGGGGGGAGGTTACGAAGAAGCTCATCAACTGCCTCTTGAGCGGCGTGATGGTCGTGGGCCTTATGCCTAGTTTCGCCTTTGCGTTGACGGAGAATGTTGATTGGAGCGATTCCACCGCAGTGACCGAGCTTTTGGCCCAAACCACGCAATTGAGCGGCGGTCAAGAGATTATCCAGGATGGAGTCTACAAGCTCGACCCCAACTACAGCGGAACCTATAAAATCGGCGAAGGACTTGACGTCGTCATCGTCGGTGAAGGTGTCAGCAAGGTTTATTCGGGCGTGAGCCTCCAAATCGGCGAAGGTACCCACCTGACCTTGAAGGACTTCTACGCTAATCAGGCTACCACCCAAGATAAGGGTACGATCTACTTTAGTGGCAATGGCAGGCTCTCGATCGAGGGGATCAACGAGATTAACAACGATGGTGGCCTCAATGCAGCTGTCATCCATATTGGCAAGGGATTCACCTTGGATCTCGACGGTAGTGGTTTGCTGTATGGCTACAAGTCCGCCCTTTGCTCCTACATCGGCGGCGATGTCAACGAGGCAAATGGCGCCATCAATTTCAAGGGCGGTTATTGGCACATCAAGGGAACCAAGACCGGTGCGGTTATCGGTGGCGACTCCACCTCTGTCAAGGGCGACACCATCACCATCAGCGGTGGTGAGCTGTATTGCAAGGGCGTCGCAAGAGGCGCTCTGATCGGCGGCTCTAACCAGGGACTGTCGGGCGACGTCGTCATCACGGGTGGTCTTATCGAGCTGTTCCAGGACTTTAGCGGTCCCGCGATCGGTGCTGGTAACTCTGCCAACGTCGGCAACGTCACGATTACCGGCGGTTCCCTCAAGACGGTTCGCAGCGCGAACTCCTGGGCCAAAAAGGGCGAGGATGGCACGTACCACGAGCCTTCGGTGGAAACCTCTGGCGTCATCGCTACCGGAGCTGAGAACTATGCGATTCTCCCGATAGACGTCTCGGGTGTCACTGGGGACGTCAAAGTCACGGTCGACGACAAGGACTTCTACAGCGGTCGGACCTATACCTATGTCACCAACGAGGTTAAAAACCCCACTGCTGCCCAAACCACCGGAGCCCTCTCCGATACCCAGGCGAATTGGCTTACCAACGACGCAAATTGGCTTGTCACCAAGGCGGACTACGGCACCGCTGCCTATCCGACCAAGAGTGGCTCCTCTTTCGTCCCCGAGAACAACCTCTACCTGTATCTGACCAAGGGTGACCACACGGTCACCGTCAATGGCACCACGACCAAATATGCCTACGATGCCGACGCCGATGAGTTTTACGCCATGGCGCCCATCACCGAGGTCGCAACCGCTTCAGACCTCGCAAGGCTTGCAAATACCGTCAACGCTGGCGTCGATTACAAAGATGTGACCGTCACCCTCAAGAACGATATTGCGCTTACGGGTACTTGGACCCCCATCGGTAACGCAAGCTATGCCTTTAACGGAACCTTCGACGGTGCGGGCCACACTATCTCCGGCCTGTCCATCACCGACGGCACCGGCGGTTACAAGGGCCTCTTTGGCAATAACGCCGGCATCATCAAGGACGTCAACGTCTCTGGCTCCATCGGCGCCCTCTCTGCAGGTACCGACAATATCGCTGGTATCGCTGGGCACAACTCCGGCACTGTCTCTGGTTGTGTGAACGATGTCGCAGTTGAGGTCACTACCTCCGCAATCTACGCGGTCGGCGGCATCGTCGGTCAAAACGAGGGTGTTATCACCGAATGCGCAAACAACGCAGCCATCAAGGGCGTTAAGGCTGTTGGCGGCATCTGCGGACGCAGCTATGGCGAGAACGCCGTCATCTCCAAATGCGTCAACCGCGGCGATGTGACCGGTAGCGGCGGAGGCAAGGATCAGATCGGCGGCATCGTCGGCGGCCTCGGAAACAAGGATTCCGTCACTACCGCTTCCGTTGCGACCAATTGCTACAACCTCGGTTCTGTGACCAATCCCAACGGTCGTTGGGTCGGCGGTATCGCGGGATTCGCAACGAAGGGTGCGAGCATCACGAACTGCTACAACGCCGGCGTTATCGGCGATGCCTACAAAAACAACGGTGGCCTGATCTGCTATGCGGATTCCGGTGTTGGCACCTTGACGGCTTTCACCAACAACTACGCTTTGAACCAGGAGGGCTACGCGGGCGAATCCGAGAACGGCACCAAGCTTTCCTCTGACGACCTCAAGGCTGCTGCTTCGCTTCTCGGCGATGCCTACAAGTCGGCTTGCCGCTCCTATCCTTTGCTCACTTGGGAAAAGGATGTCGATGCCCCGGCTTTGTCCCTGTCCAGCGAGACAGAGAGCCTCAAGGTTGGTGACACCTTGACCGTCGCAATCAACATGGCCAACATCAGCGCATCGGGTGACGCCACGATCACCTTCTCCGACAACCTGAAGCTTGAGAACATCGTTGCCGGTAGCGCGTTGAGCGGTAAAGATCTCAACTTCCAGGTCACGAAGGACAAGGGCTTCTTCTCCTTCCTCGCCAACGAATCCGTGAGTGATGGTACCGTTGCCGTCGCGACGTTCACGTGCGTTTCGGCGGGCAAGGCCACCGTTGGAGCAACAGGCGGGTATGCTGGTTACTCCGCGGATTCTGATGAATACAAAATCGTGGATGCCACCTCCCTCGAGCGTACCGTCAATCTCAACGGTACCTTGGGTGACGTGAACAACAGCGGCACGATCAACATTGTCGATGCCCAGATTGCCTATGACATCGCTGCTAATCGCTACGCTGAGGGTGAGGCTTTGACCAGCCTCATCGCTTGCTGGGGCAACGGCGCCACGCTTGACCTCATCAAGGTCTATGTGGACGTCAACGCGGACAACACTGTCGATGCTCTCGATGCTCGTGCGATCCAGTACTACGTCCATTACGGCTCCTTCGGGAAGTAATCGGCAAAGAGTTCCCATCGAACTTGGAGGGTCCCCGAGGGACCCTCCTTTTTGTTGCCTGCACGTTAATTGTTGGATGCGGGGGCGGCGAGATTGGGTGGGGAGGGTGGCGCAGGTCGGCGTTGGTGGGTAGGATGGAGATACGACGACCACGGGGAGATGGTTTTTGCAATGTGTGGCATTTGCGGCTTTACGCTTACAGGGACGGATATTACGCCGAGCGTTGCTGACGCTTCGGTGCTCAAGGACATGTGCGACGTCATGGCGCATAGAGGGCCGGATGGCGAGGGGCAATATCTCGACGACGGCATCGCCTTGGGCCATCGCCGCCTCTCCCTGATCGATTTGGAAGGCGGCAACCAACCCCTTGTCCGTGCAACAGGGGAACACGATGCGGCGGTTACAAGTCCTGCTCTCGCTGCTGATGGCTCCTTCATCCAAGGAGACGTCGCTGGCATGGCGCGCGGTGACTACGTCATCGTCTTCAATGGCGAGATATATAACTACCGAGACCTGCGTTGCGACCTCGAGAGACAAGGGTGGACGTTCAAGACCAACTCCGACACCGAGGTCTTGCTCGTGTCCTATCTCGCTTGGGGCGAGAGCGCCCTGAACCGATTGCGCGGCATGTTCGCCTTTGCGATTTGGGACAGAAATACGCATGAGCTGTTTTGCGCGCGCGACTTCTTCGGCATCAAACCCCTGTACTACACGGTCCAAGACGGACAATTCATCTTCGGCTCGGAAATCAAGGTGATCTTGGAGCATCCTGCCTACCAACGGGAGCTCAACGAGGCCGCGCTTGAGCAGTATCTTTGTTTCCAATTCTCCGCTCTCGACGAAACCTTCTTCAAGGGGATCTTCAAGCTTCCCCCCGCTCATTGCATGAGGGTTGCTGCCGACGGGTCGCTTTCCATGACTCGCTATTGGCGCCCGACCTATACGTTTGACGAGAGCCGCTCCTTTGAGGAGACGGTGGACGCGATCGACGCGGTCATGCGCGACTCGGTTAGATACCACAACGTTGCTGACGTGGAGGTGGGCAGCTTTTTGTCCTCGGGTATCGACTCCAGCTATATGGCCGCGTGTCTCGCCAAGGAGAACCCTGCAATCAAGACTTTCACCGTAGGCTTTGCTGAGTATAAGGGGGAGCGCGACGAGATCTCGTGGGCTCGCGAGCTTGCCGAGAAGCTCGATGTCGCGAACGCGAGCAAACACATCTCCGAGGAGGAGTATTGGGAGAGCCTTCCCTTCGTGCAATGGCATATGGACGAGCCCTCGGCCGACCCGAGCGCCGTGGCCCTGTATTTTGTCGACCAACTTGCTGCGACCCAAGTCAAAGCGGTCTTGTCGGGCGAGGGCGCCGATGAGTTCTTCGGCGGGTATCGCATCTACCAAGCGCCCCTGTCCAACGCCAAGCTCTCTTGGGCGCCCAAGGGTCTTTTGAGGGGGCTGTCGAAGGCGATGCATGCGACGGGCATCCGCGGCGCGAACTACCTTGAGCGCGCAAGCGAGGGGGTGGAGGATTGGTACTACACCAACGCGAACTCGGTGGCCTTCTCCGTGGAGGAACGTCGTGCCCTGTTGCGACATGCACAAAGCGTACCGACGCCCCAAGAGCTTACCGAGCCGGTGTATGCCGAGGTGGCGGACTTTGACGAGATTGTGCGTATGGAGTACGTGGACCTGTATTTTTGGCTTGTGGGGGACATCCTTCTCAAGACGGACAAGATGTCCATGGCCCACTCGTTGGAAAGCCGCGTCCCCTTCCTCGACAAGCGGGTGTTCGAGTTATCCGCGACGATCCCGACGAGGTTCAAGGTGACGCCATCCCAGACCAAGGTTGCCCTGCGCAGTGCCGCGGAGCGTGCTATCCCTAAGGATTGGGCCCAAAAAGAAAAGCTCGGTTTTCCCGTCCCCGTCGTCAATTGGTTGCGAGAGGACCGCTACTACACCCTCGTCAAGGAGTGTTTTGAGAGCGAGCTTGCCGAGAGGTTCTTCAACACCAGCGAGCTGGTCCGTCTTCTCGACGAGCACCGCGCGGGCAAGGACAACAGTCGCAAGATTTGGATCGTGTATATGTTCCTCATGTGGTATCGCATCTATTTCATCGACAAGAAGGCGCCGAGCAGG
>CAZOGL010000029.1:8304-18421 GCA_964579575.1 uncultured Eggerthellaceae bacterium
TATGTTCCTCATGTGGTATCGCATCTATTTCATCGACAAGAAGGCGCCGAGCAGGTCGTAGCTCCTCGAAGAGGGGATGCCGAGCAGGGTATAGACCTTCGAAGAAGGCGCCGAGCAGGGCATAGCTCCTCGAAGAGGGGATGCCGAGCAGGGCATAGCCTCGCGAGGAGGGGGAGCCAAGCAGGGCATAGCCCCTCGAAGAGGGGACACCGAGCAAGGGTATAGCTCTCCGAGGGAAATATCCCTTTCCGCCCTGCTATCCAACCGTTGTGCGGGGCGTTTGGGATAAATAAGTTGTGTGGAATTCAATCCATGGTGACATGCTGTGATAAAATCTTTGCGTTTATATTTAAGTTGAGTTTTTACGTGCAAGTTTGCCTTTGATTCAAGGGGTTTTCTTATATGTCGTTTATGGACTGGTTTTCAAATCTGACCGGTCAGATGTCTGCCGACCTGGCTATTGACTTGGGTACCGCCAACACGCTTGTCGCCGTGGCGGGCGAGGGCATCGTTGTCAACGAGCCTTCTGTCGTCGCCATTGAGCGCAATACCCATCGCGTCCTCGCTGTTGGCCACGAGGCCAAGAACATGATCAACCACACACCGGACGCGTTCTCCGCGGAGCATCCCCTCAAGGACGGCGTGGTTGCTGACTATGACGTGACCGAGGCGATGCTCTCGGCGTTTATCAACAAGGCCGCGCCGCGCAGGTACCCTTGGCAAGCCAAGCCGCGTATCGTCATCTGCATCCCCTGCGGTGCAACCTCCGTCGAGAAGCGCGCCGTGTTCGAGGCGGCCATCCAAGCGGGCGCGCGCCAAGCGTACCTGATTGAGGAGCCTATGGCCGCTGCGATGGGTGCTGACTTGCCGGTCACGGAGCCTACGGGTTCCATGGTCGTGGATATCGGCGGTGGTACCACCGAGGTTGCGGTTATCTCCCTTGGCGGTATCGTGACCTCCTCCTCCCTGCGTCTTGCGGGCAACAAGATGGACGAGGCCATCGCCACCCATCTGCGAGACCTGCTTGGCATCAAGGTCGGCGAGCGTACCGCAGAGATCATCAAGATCAAAATCGGCTCCATCCTTCCCTTCGAGGACGGTCGCGAGCGCGATATGATTATCTCCGGCCAAGACGTGGTCACCGAGCAACCTCGCGAGGTCACAATCCAATCCGAGGACGTCCGCGACGCTTTGGTGGATCCCTGTCATGAGATGGTGTTGCATATCAAGGAGACCTTCAAGAAGACCAACCCCGACCTCGCTTCCGATATCATCCAAAACGGTATCTTGTTGACGGGCGGCGGCGGTCTGCTTTCCGGCCTCGATCGCTACCTGACTGATCGTCTCGAGATTCCCGTTTGGGTGAGCGAGACCGCATTGACCAACGTCGTCACTGGTTGCCAACGCGTTTTGGAGACCCCCTCCACCCTTCGCCAGACGCTTATGCGCACCAAATAGGCCTGACGTTTCATGCCGTTCAATTATCAGGAAACCGAGCGGGCGCCCCATGCTGGGGTGCTCCTCGTCATTTTGTTGATTGCGTCTTTGCTGCTCACGGTCGTCTATGACCGCGAGGGACAATCGGGACCCCTCCATTCCTTGCAGGGTGTGGCGCAATCCATAGCGACTCCGTTTGCCAGCGCTGGCAACTCGGTGAGCCAAAGCGCCCAAAACCTCTCCGTCGCCGCAAGCGACCAACTCGCGGATGCGGATACCCTATCTGCTCTTGAGGAGCAAAACAGGGAGTTGCGCAACCTCGTGTCCCAATTGGAGGAATATCGCCAAGAGGCCCAACGTCTCGAGGGTCTCGTCTCGATTCGCGACATCTACACCATAGAGGGCGCCACGGCGCGCGTTGTCGGGCGCAGCGGCGAGGCCTATAGCCAAACCATCACGCTTGACGCCGGTACCAACGACGGTGTCGACGTGGGGCAAACCGTCATGGGCTCCAACGGCGTCGTAGGCCAGGTGATCTCCGTGGCGCCTGCGTCTTGCACCGTCCGTCTTCTGACCGATCCCCAATCCGGTTGTGCCGTCCTGCTCCAATCCAGCCGGGCGGAGGGCGTCATCCGCGGCTCTCTCGACGGCTTGCTCTATCTTGAAAACGTCGATGTGAACGTCGACGTTCAGGTAGGAGATGTCGTCGTCACCTCCGGTCTTGGCGGTAGCTATGTCTCCGGCTTGCTCGTGGGGACGGTGGTCCGCATCGACAACAGCCAAGGGTCGTCTGCTCGCCGCATCGTGGTCTCTCCCAACGAGGGCACGAGCAACCTCACCGAGGTCATCATCGTCAAGAGCGCTATCGACCCTGCGGTGACTGCGGCAAAGGAGGCCGAAGAGCGCGCGGCGGCGGAAAAGGCGGCAAAGGAGCAACAGGAGCTTGAGGATCTCATGTCTGGCAACACCTCCGACTCCTATGACTACTCCGATACCTACGACTACTCGTACGACTATTCATACGACGGAGAGGGGGAGTAATGGGCCTCGCGCGTGAGAACTTCTTTATCATCATCGCGGCGATCATCGCGGTGGTGTTGCAGATCATGCTCTCTCCCTATGTCGCCATCAACGGCGCTACCCCCAACATCATCGCTGCTTACGTCATCGTCATTGCCGTCGTGCGCAAGATGAGCAACCGCGTCGTCATCCTCGCGTTCATCCTCGGCCTTTGCTACAACCTTTTCCAGGGAGGTCCTGTGGGAGGTATGGCCTTCGCCTTGACGGTTGTGGCCTTCCTTGTGGGTCGTGCCATGATGGCGTTGGACAACGACACTTCCTTCATGCCCCTTGCGCTCACCGCTGTCGGTTTGTTGTTCGTCGAGCTTATCTACGGTATCACCCTGATCTTGTCAGGCACCATGACCGATGTCGGAAGCGTCTTTGCGTTGCGCGTGTTTCCCTGTACCGTGTATGACATCATTGCCGGCCTTGTCTGGTATCTCTTCATGTCCCGTATCGCGGCTGAGCCGAAGGCTGAGATCCCACCTATCGACAGCCCGACCCTTCTGAGGTAGGTTGCCATGGTATTGGCGATCATCTTTGGTGTATTGGCCGCAGCGGCCGTCATCGCTGTTCTCATAGCGGTGTACATGGCGCACTCCAATGGGGATTCCCGTGTCCCGACAAAGAAAAAGAGCGTCTCCTCCATCGACTCACTCGGGGTAAGCACCTCCCTGCCTGGGGGCAATGGAGGTGCGAACGCGACCCATGTGAAGACGGACCGCACCGACGCGGGGGATATCACGCCCAGCCTCAAAAACCGCTTCACCGCAGTGGGTGTCTTTGCTGCGGCGGTCTTTTCCGTTCTCGGTTTCAAAGCGTTCCAAACCCAGGTGCTCAAGGGCCAATCCTTTACGTCCAAATCCGACGAGAATTCCTATGCCACCGTCTCGACGCCGGCTCCGCGCGGCTACATCTACGACCGCGACGGCACCATCCTTGTGCGTAATCGCTCCAGCTTGACCGTGTTGGCGGAATCGAGCGTCGCTGATGACAACGATGTGGTCGCTCGCCTGTCCGCGGTCCTTGGCGTCCCGCGCAACATCGTCCGTGCCCGCATCAGCGACTCCTCGGCAGGAGCCCAAAGTCAACGTGTCGTCGCGAAGGACGTCCGCATGCGTGACGTGGCGTTCATCACGGAACATTCGGATGCCTTCTCGGGTGTCACGGTCGAGACCCGTACGGTGCGCGAATACCCCTACGGCGCGCTTGGCTCCCATGCCATCGGATATGTGGGAACCGTCTCCGAGGAGGAGCTGGCGAATGTGCCGACCGGACGCGACTTGGAAAGTGGTGACGATATCGGCAAGAGCGGTATCGAGGCCCAATACGACAGCCTGCTCGCAGGCGAGCACGGCCAGCGCACGGTCCTCACCGATGCGGAGGGAAACGTGCGCAAGGTCATCAGCGAGACCCAACCCTCCAAGGGCTCCGACGTCTATCTGACAATCTCCGCGCCGGTCCAATATGCCGCCGACATGGCGCTCAAGAACCTTGTTGCCCCGAGCGGCGACATCGGTACTGGTATCGGCGTGGCATCCGCCTTGGTCTGCATCGACGTGCGCGACGGCAGCATCTTGGCCATGAGCAGCTATCCCACCTATTCGCCTGAGACCTTCGTGGGAGGCATCTCCGATGAGGTTTGGCAACTCTACAACACGGAGGAGTCACACTATCCCCTCATCAACCGCGCCATCGCAGGTACCTATCCCGCAGCCTCGACCTACAAGGCGTTTACAAGCCTTGCGGGTCTCGAGTACGGGTTTGCCAACGACAAAACGACATGGAATTGCACAGGCTCTTGGGATGGCTTCAATTCCGGCGACGTTCAAAATTGTTGGAACCTCACCGGCCATGGCACCCTTGACCTGCGCGGAGGCATCGTGAACTCCTGCGACGTCGTCTTCTACGAGATAGCGAAGGATTTCTTCAACGCGAGCGTTACCCGCGGTGGAAGTTTGAGCGAGACGGCGATGCAAGAGGTCATTGCCCGCTTCAACTATGGCGAGAAGACCGGCGTTGACCTTGCGGGCGAGGCCGCAGGACGTATTCCCACCCCCAAATGGAAGGCGGAGTATTTCGAGGACGTCCCCGAGGAAGCCCAGTGGCGCGGCGGCGACATGACGAATATGGTCATCGGCCAAGGTTACGTACTTGTGACCCCGATCCAACAAGCGGCGGCTTATTCGGCTGTCGCGACGGGAAAGATGTATCGCCCCCACCTTCTCAAGGAGGTCCGCAACTCCCAGGGAAAGACCGTCGTATCCTACGAGCCTGAGGTGGTGGTTGAGCCGCAGATCAAGCAGGAGTACTTCGAGTATGTCCGCGATGCGCTCCACGGCGTTGCCCAAGAGAATTCAATCTATGCGAACTACTTCGCCGAGCATGGCGTCGACGGCGCTTGCAAGACGGGTACAGCCGAGGTTGCGGGTAAGAACGACTATGGCTGGCTTTGTTGTTACGGTCCGTATGACGACCCGAAATATGCCGTTGCGTGCGTTTGCGAAGAGAGCGGCAATGACGGTCAATACGTGGTGGAGGCCGCCGTCGAGGTTCTCGCAGCCGCCCTCAATTATGAGGCGGGTGAGGCAGGCGAGACAGGTCCCGTCGCCGCATCCTCAGGTGTCACCGTTGCTGCCGCTGAGACCACTGAGACCACTTCCTCGGGAAGGGGTGACTAGCATGTCGTTGCCCCAAATCGACAACTTCAAGAAGGCTTCGGGCCAGATGATCCAATCCTTTACGGGAGGCAAGGACGCACCGCGGGTGAACGTGCCCTTGTGCGTCATCATCCTTCTCATCGTCGCCTACGGCCTTCTCGTCGTGTTCTCGGCAACCTACACAAACGACGATTACAACTTCACGCGCCAAGTCGTCACGGTTGTGATCGGCGCGGTGGTCATGGTGGCGCTATGGCGCTTCGACTATCGCCTGCTCTCGGACTATGCCTTGTTGTTCCTCGTCATCAACGTGGTGTTGATCTTGTCTCCCCACCTGCCCGTCATCGGTGTCGAGGCGAAGGGGGCGCAATCCTGGATAAAGATCGGCATCCAACTCCAACCCGGCGAGTTTGCCAAGGTCACCGTCATCTTGTTGGCTGCGAGCGTCATGGCCCGGTATGGCGGCAAGCTTGACGACCCGAGGGAGTATGTCAAGGCCCTCGTGATGCTGGGCATTCCCTTCCTGTGCATCATGACCCAACCTGATCTCGGTACGGGCTTGGTGTATTTGTTCATCGCGGTAACCGCCCTTGTTGTCGGCGGCGCTCGTCCGAAGTTCTTGCTTATCACCTTGGTCGTCATGACGTTGTGCGTCGTGGGGCTTTTGGCGATAGATGAGGTCATGAAGACCCCCTTGGCGGATGGAACCTATGAGTATCACCTGCTCAAGAACTATCAACGCAACCGTCTGCTTGTCTTCCTCGACCCCGAGGCTGACACGTCGGATTCGGGATACAACTTACAACAAGCTCAAATCGCTATCGGTTCGGGCGGTTTGTTTGGCAAGGGGCTTCTCCAAGGCACCCAAGCGTCGTTGAACTTCCTTCCGGAGGCGCCTACCGACTTCATATTCTGTGTCCTTGCAGAGGAGCTCGGTTTTGTGGGCGTGCTTGCGTTGCTCGTGCTGTACGCTATCCTTATCGTGATGCTTATGCGCATCGCTCGTGAGGCGTCCGATATGTTCGGCATGCTCATCGTCATGTGCGTCGTCGGCATGTGGTTGTTCCAAATCCTCGAGAACATCGGCATGGATTTGGGAATCATGCCCATCACCGGCATCCCGTTGCCTTTCTTCAGTTATGGATCATCGTTCATGTTTGTCAATTTCGTCATGTTGGGTCTTGTAGGCTCCGTTTGGGGCCACAGCAACGCAGCAAAGGGAAGGAGCCCCCGTGGCTAAGTTTCAATCGCCGATAGATTTCAAGGCCATCCTTGATGAGGCTATGGATTTGAACAAGGCGAAGGGGACGTCGGTCTCCGTGAGCGTCTATATCGACGACTCTGCGGCTGACGACGTCATCGCATTTACGCGCAACGCCTATGCGAGCGCAGCGGCAAATGCGCGCATCTCCATCGCGTACCTGTCCAATGCCGATTTCATCATCAACGAAGCCGACGATTTTGCCGTTATCGTTGCCGGGCGCGATATCCGCGTCGGGGCGCGGGCGGAGGAGCTTCGCCTCGCGGGCATTCCTGCCATGATCGTGACCACCTCTCCCAACCTTGTCGAGAAGGTCGCAAAAGAACAGGAACATCCCATTCCTAACGGCGATATCGTTAATCCCGAGGTCTTGACGGTCCAAGATTCCGAGGCCGCAGAGATTTTGGCGAGCCTCCCCATCAATGCCGGGGCCGACCAACATCCCGTATACGAGCAAGACGATGAGCAAGACGATGAGGCGTCTGCCCATCAAGACGGAGTGATGGTCGACATCGAGGAGGTGCTCGAGGCCCCCAAGTCCGATCCCACACGCGTGGAAGTGGATGGGCGAGATGGGGCCGCGGCGGCGGGCGAGGGGTCCGCGGCGGCGGGCGAGGCCACCGAGGGTGTTGAGGCGACGGTCGGCGAGGAGCCAGCAGACGGTGACGCTGCTGAGGCGGCGGGTGAGGACGCTGTTGGGACGACGGCGAACGCGGACGCGAACACGAACGCGGACGCCCAAGATGAGGTCACAGGCACTCTTCGCACTACTGGTCCCGCGCGTAGCGGGTTGTTCTCCTCTCTGGTGAGCAAGGCGAGCGCCACTGCGGGCAAGTTGCGCAGAACTGCCGCTGCTGCCGTCGCGAGCGCTACCGAGGTAGAGGAGCCTGTCAATCCGTTCCTCGCTGATGTTCCGGAGGGCCTCGACGCCGATTGCCCCATGAACGAGGAGAACACGCGGCTTATGTCGGTCCGCATGGGCAAATGGGTCATTGCGACATGCAAGGACAAGGCGTTGCCCCTGTCTTTGGCTTTCCCGTTTGTGCGTCGTCCTTATGCCAACGAGATTGTCAACGTCACTTCGGTGCAAAACGCTGGTATCGGCGCCGTTCTGTTCATCCCCGGGGCTGACATGCCTATCATGACTCTCAACCAGGCCAAGATGTTGCTCCAGATCGCTGCGGCATACGGCCAACCTATGACCTTCGAACGTGCGAAGGAGCTTGCCGCTGTGGTCGCGGGAGGATTTTCTTGCCGCAGCCTCGCTCGCCAGGTTGTGGGTATCTTGCCGGCGGGCGGATGGGTCGCCAAAGGCGTCATTGGCTATACCGGCACCCTTGCGATGGGCAAGGCGGCCATCGAGTATTTCGAGTCCGGTGCCGGCCTTGTGGGCGTCGCCGGTCTGACATCCAAGTTGACCGGTGCGGTGCAAAAGGCGGTCTCCCAAGCGATGGGAGAGCCTGCCGAGGAAGAGGAGCCCGAGGAGAAGGACCCCATGGAGCGTGTCATCGAGGCCGCCCAACGTGCCACGAAGTTTGCGGGTGCCGCCTCTGCCACGGTGGCCCCCATGGCCCAAACCGTTGCGAAGACTGCCGTTTCCTCCTTTGCGGATGGGGCAAACTCCATTTTGTCGTCTTTGAGCGGTTCTCGCCGACAATCGAAGTAGGTTCTCATGACTGATTTGTGGCCCCGTATCGAGCCCTTGCTTGCTCGTGTTGAGCGTCCTGCGCGGTACTTGAACCACGAGTTCGGCTGCGTCTACAAACCCGAGGCGGACTTCCGCTTTTGCATGGTGTATCCGGATACCTATGAACTTGGGCAAGCGAACCAGGCTTTGCGCATCCTTGTCAATTGTGTAAACCGTTGCGATGGCATAGCCGCCGAGCGTGCGTTTTTGCCAGCGCCCGACATGATTGACCTGATGCGCGCAGAGGGTATCCCCCTGTTCAGCATCGAGAGTTGCGCCCCTCTTGGTGAGTTCGATGTGATTGGAATCACCTTGCCCCATGAGCTTGCCGCGTCCAACGTCCTTGAGGTCCTCGATTTGGCAGGCATCCCGTTGCGCACGGCGGATCGGTGCGAGAGCGACCCTATCATCGTCGCAGGTGGTCCTTGTGCCTTCAACCCGGAGCCCTACGCTCCCTTCTTCGACGTGATTAGCATCGGCGAGGGTGAACAGATGACTCCCGAGCTTTGTATGACCGTGAAGCGTTTGCGCAATGCAGGGGCGAGTCGTGCCGATATCTTGCGCACCTTGGCGCTTGAGGTCAAGGGGTCCTATGTGCCGTCGTTGTACCGTTGGCGCGAAGAGGGAGAAGCCCAAGAGGCAGGTTCTTGGATCGAGCCGCTTGAGGAGGGGTTGCCGACCACCATCGAGAAGCGCGTGTTCGAAGGGTTTGCTCAAAGCTCAGGGTGGGAGCCCAACATCGTTCCCTTCACCGAGGTCGTCCATGACCGCCTCAACGTGGAGGTCTTGCGCGGATGTGCGCGTGGGTGTCGTTTTTGCCAGGCAGGCATGATGTATCGTCCCGTCCGTGAGCGTAGCGCCGACAACATCGTCGACAGCGTTATCACTGGCTTGGCCGAGACCGGCTATGACGAGGTGAGCCTGACCTCTCTGTCCTCCACGGACCACTCCCAAATCTTTGACATCCTGACGCGTGTCAATGACGCATGCTCTGGTCGCGGCATCCGCGTGTCCGTTCCTTCCCAACGTCTCGATTCCTTTGGCGTAGAGATGGCCCACCTGGTCGCGGGTGCGAAAAAAGGCGGCCTTACCTTTGCCCCGGAGGCCGGCACGCAACGTTTGCGCGACGTGATCAACAAGAATGTGACCGAGGAGGACCTGTTCGGGGCGCTTGACGCAGCTATCGAAGCGGGTTGGCGCCGTTGCAAGCTGTATTTCATGATTGGCTTGCCCACGGAGACCGACGAAGATATCAAGGGTATCGCGTCCTTGAGCCAACGCGTCCTTGACCACATGCGCAAAATCGTCCCCCCCGATCAACGTGGTGCGCTTCAGGTTTCTATCTCTTGCGCCCTGTTCGTTCCCAAGGCCCAAACCCCGTTCCAATGGGATGGCCAGATCGATCCTGAGGAGGCGTGGCGCCGCGTGACCCTGTTGCGCAACAGCGTGAAGTATCGTGCCATCCGCGTCGGTTGGCACGATCCTGCCACCAGCTTCGTGGAGGCGGTCATGAGCCGCGGCGGGCGTGAGTGCGCCGATTGGGTCGAGGAGGCGTGGCGACGTGGTGCTCGTTTCGACGCGTGGACCGAGTTGTTCAAGAAGGAAGCGTGGCAAGAGGCGGCCAAGGTTTGCGGCATCGATACCGACGAGGTAGCACAACGTGCCTTTGACGTGGACTATGTCTTGCCTTGGAGCCATATCTCCACCGGCGTCTCTACGAGGTTCTTGGCTCATGAGCGCAAGAAGGCGGATGCTGGGAGGACCACGCCGGATTGCACGTTCGAGAAGTGCGTCGGTTGTGGTGCGTGCCAGGCGTTGGGCTATGACAACGAGCTTGCCGCCCCGCGCATCAGCAAAGGTTCCAACGCCGCGCAACCCGGTGTTGGGGCTCCAGTTGCGGATGGAGCCGTTGACGTGCGCGCCGTCCCCGATGATGGGGCTCCTGTGGCGGATGAAGCCGTTGCCGGGCGCGTCGTTCCCGATGCTGAGGCTCCTGTGGCGGAAGATCTG
>CAZOGL010000029.1:18521-20694 GCA_964579575.1 uncultured Eggerthellaceae bacterium
GATGCTGAGGCTCCTGTGGCGGAAGATCTGGGTGGAGACTCTGCTTTGGAGGACCAGGCGAGGGGAGAGGAGGAGATCTAGATGGCTTGTGAGTTGCCCCGTTTCATCGTTCGTTGCACCTTTTGCAAACAGGGTCGTCTTGCCATGTTGTCCCACTTGGAGGTGGCGTGTGCTCTTGAGCGTGCCGTCCGTCGCGCGAACTTGCCTTTTGGAATCTCCCAAGGATTCTCGCCCCATATGTTGCTCCACTTTGGAGCCGCCCTTCCTGTGGGTGTTGGCGGCACTTGCGAAATTTTCGACCTGACGCTGCGTGAGTACATGGCCCCTGACAAGGTCCTTGAGGCGTTGCAAAAGGCGAGCGTGCCCGATCTTATGGTTTTGGAGTGTACCTACATTGACAAGAAGGCGAAAGCGGCAAGCATCGCTTATCCAATCAGCACCTACCTCGTGCGCTTTACGGATTCCGCTGAGGGCCTTGTGTTTCCTGAGACGGTGACTGTCGTTCGCAAAAAGAAGGAGAAGACCCTCGTGGTTTCGGAGTTTCTCGTGGGCGAACTTCAAATCAAGGGGAATGCCGCCCTGTTCTCCTTGGAGGCAAAGCAGACCGGCTCTTTGCGACCTGATCGCTTGCTTGAGGCGGCCCTTGCGGACTTTAACGCGACCAGGGAGGGCAATCCTCTCTCGATTGTGAGCTGCACCCGCGTCGCCCAACATTAGGTGCAACGGGAGACTGTGAGCTGCACAGGCATCTCCCAGCTTGCGCCGCGACGAGGCAGGTCCTAAGTACACTGTGCGTCGCCCAACGCTAGGTGCAACGGGAGACTGTGAGCTGCACCCGCGTCGCCCAACACTAGGTGCGACGCGCTCATAAATAACAAGAAGGGGTGGCGAGATTATTCAATCCCGCCACCCCTTACTTATAGGGTTTTATGTTGCGTCAAAGGCTACGTGTGAGGGTCGCTGCTAGGGCTACGTGCAAGAACTTCGTGCGAGGACTACGTGCAACGGCCGCGCGTTGGAGCTACATGACCTTGACGACCCAGCCTTCGGGGCCTTCGATCTTGCCTGCCTGGATGTCGACGAGTGTGGCACGGAGCTCCTTCATGACCGGACCAGAGCACTCAGCGCCATTGGGGAAGGTGATAATCTCGCCGTTGTTGTCAATATGGCCAACAGGGCTGATGACGGCAGCAGTACCACAAAGGCCGCACTCGACAAAGTCGCCGTTGCGAACCTCCTCGAACTTCACAGGACGCTCGATGACGTTCAGCTTCAGGTAGTCCTTCGCAACGACCACGAGAGAGCGACGGGTGATAGAGGGGAGGATGGAGTCGGTCGCGGAACACGGGACGATGAGGTTGCCCTCCTTGTCCACGAACAGAATGTTTGCGCCGCCGGTCTCCTCGACGTAGGTGCGGCTTTGGGAGTCAAGGTACATGTTCTCGGCATAGCCCTTGGCATGTGCCTCCATGCCCGACTTGAGGCTCATGGCGTAGTTCAGGCCGGCCTTAATGTTGCCGGTGCCATGGGGTGCGGCACGGTCATACTCCGCGATTCCCAAAGTCACAGCCGTGTCGCCGCCCTTGAAATAGGGGCCAACCGGGGTGACGAGGATGCGGAACTGATACTCGTCAGCAGGTTTGACGCCGATGACGTCGCCTGTTGCAATCATGAAGGGACGGACATACAACGTGGCGCCGGAGCCAAAGGGCGGGACCCATGCTGCGTTGGCGCGCACGACTTGCTTGACAGCCTCCACGAAACGATCTTCGGGGAAGGGGGGCATGCAAAGACGTTCGGCGGAGTCGGCCATTCGCTTTGCGTTGAGGTCGGGACGGAAGCACACGATGCTGCCATCCTCGGTGGTGTATGCCTTGAGACCCTCGAAAACTTCCTGGCAGTAATGGAAGATACCAGCGCACTCACTCATCACAAGCGTATGGTCTTCGGTGAGGTTGTCCTCTCCCCAAGCGCCATCCTTGTAGTTGCAATAGTAGCTGAAGTCGGTCTTCATGTAGGAGAAGGGAAGGGAAGCCCAATCGATATCCTTCTTTTCCATCGCGCACACCTCCAAAATGGTTGTTAGCTGCTGAAAGCGCAGACGTTTTACGTATTCAGGTGATTGTACCGCTAGAAAGGCCCGCTTGCGTTACAGTCTCGTGAAAAGTGCGAG
>CAZOGL010000030.1:0-7883 GCA_964579575.1 uncultured Eggerthellaceae bacterium
CGAGAAGCGTGTCGTCGACGGACTCCAAGGAGGGGTAAAGCGTCTCCTTGACCGTGGTGCATCCGACCATCGTCAGGCTGAGGACGAGGATGGCTGCGACAAAGGAGGTGGTTGCGGCAAAAGGGGTGGCTCGACGTTGGCGGTTGGTTGAGGGGGCGAAGGAGGTGGCTCGTCGTTGACGGTTGGTCGAGGGGACGAAGGGTAGTTTGGACAAAGGTCGTTGGGACAAGGGTCGCTGAGGTAAGGACCGTTTGGACAAGGGTCGTCTGGACAAGGATAGTTTGGACAAAGGTTGTTTGGACAAGGGTCGTCTGGACAAGGATAGTTTGGACAAAGGTTGTTTGGACAAGGGTCGTCCTTAATCGAGCGATTTGTAGAACAGCATGCAGTGGCAGTATCCCTCGAAGGTCGGATCCTCAATCTGTTCGCGGAATTCTCGGCACATGCACTTGTTGTCCTCGGTCATCTCAAGGCGACACGGGCAGTATCCGCCCTTCTCTTTCAAACCCTTGCGGATCATGGCGACGACCTCTGCGTCTTCGTTTAATCGCACAGCCACGGTGTACCTCCTCTTCATACACGCCCATCATAGAGCCCAGCTTGTGGTTGCAAGGGGGCGATGCCGATAAATCAGCGATTATTCAAAAGTGGGGGTGTCGCTACCAAAAAGCGTGGGGGCGCTATCCCAAAGGCGCGTCACCACCACCCAAAAGACGCCACCACCCCCAAAAGACACCATCGCCCGAAAGCGGGGACGTCGAGCCCCAAACATGAGCCACCACCCAAAACGAGTTTGTTCACAAAAAACGGTGCGCCTCATTCCGAATTAATTGCGTTTCCTTGCGGGATGGGTTCCCCAATGCGCGTATAGTGATTTTGTTGCAAACGGCGCCGGGGGAGGTTCGGCGTCTACAGGGGAAAGAAAGAGGTTTGCACATGGGTGGTTTCTTCGGCGCAACTTCAAAGCGCGATGTCGTGTTGGATGTGTACTTCGGTGTTGACTACCATTCCCACTTGGGAACCAAGCGTGCGGGCATGGTCGTGCACGACGCGAAAGACGGTTTCCAACGCGAGATCCACTCCATTGAGAACACCCCGTTCCGCACGCGTTTCGAGGACGACTTGAACGTGTTCCACGGGACGAGCGCCATTGGATGTATCTCTGATCGCGATCCGCAGCCGCTTTTGGTCCGCAGCCATCTCGGCGTGTTCGCCTTGTCCACGGTCGGCATCATCAATAACGCCGACGCGATCATCGACAAGTACCTCTCCGGTGTGGGAAACCAGTTCATGGCTATGAGCTCGGGAGACGTCAATGAGACCGAGCTTGTCGCCTCCATCATCAACCAAAAGGAAACCCTCGTCGAGGGTCTTCGTTTTGCCCAAGAGATTATCGAGGGCTCCATGACGATGCTCGTCTTGACTTCCGAGGGCGAGATCATCGCCGCTCGTGACCGTCTCGGCCGCTTGCCGATTCGTGTCGGTCGCGATGACGACGGCTATTGCATCAGTTTTGAGAACTTCGCGTACCAAAAGCTTGGCTACGTCGACGAGTACGAGCTCGGTCCTGCTGAGATCGTGCGCATGACTCCGGAAGGATATGAGACCATCTCTCCCGCTGGCGACAAGATGCGTATCTGTTCCTTCCTTTGGGTGTATTACGGGTATCCCAACAGCACGTATGAGGGTGTCAATGTGGAGGAGATGCGCTATCGCAACGGCCGCATCATGGCTCGCGACGAGGAGCGGGCTGTCGGCGTTCCCGACGTTGACTATGCCGCAGGCATTCCTGACAGCGGCTTGCCTCACGGCATCGGTTTCTCCCAAGAAAGCGGTCGCACGTTTGGCCGTCCCTTCGTCAAGTACACCCCGACGTGGCCCCGCAGCTTCATGCCCAGCAACCAAAAGGTCCGCAACCACGTGGCGAAGATGAAGCTTGTTCCTGTCAACGAGCTCATCAACGGCAAGAAGCTCCTTTTCGTCGACGACTCGATCGTTCGTGGTACCCAACTTCGCGAGACGGTCGACTTTCTCTACAGCGCCGGTGCCAAGGAGGTCCACATGCGTTCCGCGTGTCCGCCTCTTATGTACGGATGCAAGTACCTCAACTTCTCCAGCAGCAAGTCCGAGATGGAGCTTATTGCGCGCAGGAAGGTCCAAGAGCTTGAGGGTGATGAGGGCCAAAAACATCTTGACGAGTATGCCGACGCCAATACGGAGCGCGGCAAGTGCATGTTGAAGAGCATCTGCGAGGAGATGGGATTTGACTCTTTGCGCTACCAAAGCTTGCAGGGCCTCATCGAGGCGATTGGTATCGATCCCGAGAAGATTTGCACCTATTGCTGGGACGGTCGCGAGTAGCAAGCGCGCGGGCGAGAGCGAAGGCGGTCGCGAGTAGCAAGCGCGCGGGCAGTCGCGAGCAGCAGTCGCGAGTAACAAGCGCGAGCAGCGAAAACAAGTAGCGAAAAAAAGATTCCAAGGACGAGGCGCTTCGACGAGGCGCCCCGTTGTTGTGCTAGCATGTGTCGACATGAGTTCAACGGTTGACATGTCCAAACACTTCACCATGCCTCGCTTGCTGAGGGTGACGGGGCCGTCGATCGCCATGATGCTGTTCACAAGCATCTACGGTATCGTCGATGGTCTGTTCGTTTCCAACTTTGCGGGCAAGACGGCCTTCGCGGCTGTCAATCTCATCATGCCCTTCATCATGATCTTGGGTTGCACCGGCTTCATGATCGGCTCGGGCGGCAGTGAGCTTGTCGCGAAAACACGCGGAATGGGCGACGACAAGAAGGCCAACGAGCGCTTCTCGCTTATGGTGTATTTCACGCTCGCACTCGGCATCGTACTCGCGCTTATCGGCTTTTTCGCGATGGAGCCGGTGGCGCGTCTGCTCGGCGCTGGCGACAATATGATCGACCTGTGCGTCCTCTACGGTCGTATCAGCATGGTCAGCCTTCCGGCGTATATGCTGCAATATGCGTTCCAAGCGTTTTTTAACACGGCGGGCAAACCCAAGCTCGGTCTTGCGGTCACCGTCATTGCGGGGTGTATGAACATCGTGCTCGATGCGGTGTTCGTTGGCCTGTTCGGATGGGGCGTGATGGGCGCTGCGTGGGCGACGGTGACCACCGAGTTCGTCGGCGGCGTCATCCCGATTATCTATTTTGCGCGCCCCAACAGCAGCGCGTTGCGTCTCGGGCGTACGGTGCTCGATTGGCGCGCGATTGGCGGCGCCTGCTTCAACGGCTCCTCCGAGATGATGAGCAACATCGCCCAATCGGTGGTGAGCATGCTGTACAACTTCCAACTCATGACGCTCTACGGCGAGGATGGCGTTGCGGCATACGGCGCCTGCATGTATATCTGCTTCGTGTTTTTGGCGGTGCTCATGGGCTATGCCGTCGGCACCGCGCCTCTCATGAGCTACCAGCACGGTGCAAAAAATTACGAAGAGATGCACAGCCTTTGGAAGAAGAGTCTTGCGTTCATGGCAATCTTCGGTATTGCGATGTTTGTTCTTGCGGAGTTGTGCGCCGGGCCGTTCGCGTATGTCTATACCGGCTACGACGAAGGCTTATACAACTTGACAAAATATGCATTCCACCTGTTCAGCGTTGCATATTTAATCTGCGGGTTCAGCATGTACGGATCGAGTTTGTTCACGAGCCTCGGCAACGGTCTCGTCTCGGCGCTTATCGCGTTTTTGCGCGTGCTCGTGTTTGAGGCGATTGCAATCTTTGTGTTGCCGATGTTGTTCGGTCCGACCGCCATCTGGCTGTCATGGACGGTGGGCGAGTTGCTTGCTCTCGCGTTGACGTTTGGGTTCATGTTCGGCCTCGGGAAGACCTACGGCTACCGCAAGGCGCCTTTGCGCTAAACCCCTTTGCGCGACACGGCTACCGTTAGACGCCTTTGCGCTAAACACCTTTGCGCGACATGGCTACCGCTAAACGCCTTTGCGCGAGACGGCTACCGTTGCCTTTGTGCAAGACGCCTTTGTGCGGCACGACGCTCACGTATTTTGCCGCTCACCGACCGTGGACGGCACCCTTTTTGCCGATTGACGCCGCTATGTGCGACATATACCGAAAAACAACCGTGCCTTTCGCGAAAGAAATCCGCCGCTTGCTAACATCGAAACAATCCCCTTTGGGAGGACGCTCGTGCGCCCCTTTGGAAACGCGCGTACGTGAACATAAACGTTGGATCCCTTGATTGGAGATGACATGACGAGAGAACTCAAGTCAATGGACGGCAACAACGCGGCGGCACATGTGTCCTATGCGTTCACCGAGGTTGCTGGCATCTATCCCATCACCCCTTCCAGTCCTATGGCTGACTACGTCGACCAATGGGCTGCCCAGGGTCGTAAGAACATCTTTGGCACCACGGTCAAGGTGTGCGAGATGGAATCCGAAGGCGGCGCTGCCGGTGCTGTTCACGGCTCGCTGACGGCGGGCGCGTTGACCACCACATATACGGCATCCCAGGGCCTGCTCCTGATGATCCCCAATATGTACAAGATTGCCGCCGAGCAACTTCCCACGGTTTTCCATGTCAGCGCACGTACCGTTTCCACCCACGCGCTCAACATCTTCGGTGACCACTCCGACGTCATGGCATGCCGCCAAACCGGCTTTGCGATGATGGCTGAGACCAACGTCCAAGAAGTCATGGACCTCTCGGCGGTTGCCCACCTTGCTGCAATCAAGGGCCATATGTCCGTCTTGAACTTCTTTGACGGCTTCCGCACCTCCCACGAGATCCAAAAGATCCAAGTTTGGGACTACAAGGATTTGGCAGAGATGGTCGACATGGATGCCGTCCGCGCATTCCGTGACCACGCGCTGAACCCGGATCATCCGGCAATGCGCGGCTCCCACGAGAACGGCGACATCTTCTTCCAGCACCGCGAGGCCTGCAACTCCCATTACAACGAGTTCCCGGCTGTCGTCGAGGAGTGCATGGATCAAGTCAATGCCAAGCTTGGCACCGACTACAAGTTGTTTAACTACTATGGCGCCCCCGACGCCGATCGTGTCATCGTCGCTATGGGTTCTGTCTGCGACGTCATCGAGGAGGTCATCGACTACCTCAACGCCCACGGCGAGAAGGTCGGCCTCATCAAGCCGCGCCTGTATCGTCCCTTCGCCTGCAAGAAGTTCGTGGAGGCGATTCCTGCGACCTGCAAGCAGATGGCGGTTCTCGATCGCACCAAGGAGCCGGGTTCCGCGGGCGAGCCTTTGTACCAAGATGTCATTACTGCCTTGGTCCAAGAGGGTGTCTCCGGCATCAATGTTTGCCGTGGTCGTTACGGCCTTGGTTCCAAGGACACGCCGCCTTCCAGCCTGTTTGCGGTCTATACCAACCTTGCCGCCGACGAGCCCAAGCGCGAGTTCACCATCGGCATCGTCGACGATGTCACGATGTTGTCGCTTCCCGAGGATCCGAATTGCCCCAACACGGCAGCAGAAGGCACCATCGAGTGCAAGTTCTGGGGTCTTGGCGGTGACGGCACCGTCGGTGCGAACAAGAACTCCATCAAGATCATCGGCGACCACACCGACAAGTACGTTCAGGCTTACTTCCAGTATGACTCCAAGAAGACCGGCGGTGTGACCATCAGCCACCTGCGCTTTGGCGATAATCCGATCAAGAGCCCCTACTACGTCAACAAGGCCGACTTCGTTGCATGCCACAATCCATCCTATATCTCCAAGGGCATCCGCATCGTCAACGACGTCAAGCCTGGCGGTACGTTCCTGATCAATTGCCAGTGGGGTCTTGAGGAACTCGAGCAACACCTCTCCTCCGAGGCGAAGCGCTATATCGCCAACAACGATATCAAGCTCTACACTATCGATGCCACCGAGCTCGCGATTGAGGTCGGCATGGGCAAGCGCACCAACACCATCCTCCAGTCCGCGTTCTTCAGCCTTGCCGGCATCCTGCCTTCCGCAGATGCCTTGAAGTACATGAAGGATGCTGCGACCAAGTCTTATATGAAGAAGGGCCAAGACGTCGTCGATCGCAACCACAAGGCCATCGACGCTGGTGCGACCGCATGTGTCCGCATCGACGTTCCCGCCTCTTGGGCAAACGCCGAGGGTGATATGCCCAAGCCTGAGCTTGTTGGCCGCCCCGAGGTCATCAAGCAGGTTACCGAGATCATGAAGCCCGTCGGCAATATGGACGGCGATCGCTTGCCCGTCTCCGTCTTCATGGACCATGTCGACGGCCAATTCGAGCAAGGTGCTTCCCACTACGAGAAGCGTTATGTCGCCGTTACTGCTCCGACGTGGGATCCCGAGCAGTGCATCCAATGCAACCAGTGCACCTTCGTTTGCCCCCATGCCTGCATTCGTCCCTATGCTCTCAACAAGGAAGAGGCGGCAGGCGCTCCCGAGCAGACCAAGCTCATGCCTATCAAGGCCGGCAAGGCCAAGGGCCTCTACCAATACACCATCGCGGTGAGCCCCATGGACTGCATGGGTTGTGGCGTCTGCGTCGGCATGTGCAAGACCGGCGCCATCCACATGGCCCCGGCCGAACAAGAATTCCCGCAACAGGAGAGCTTCGACTATTGCAACGCGAACGTCTCCGTGAAGCCTGAGACCGTCGATTTGACGCTCAAGGGCATGCAGTTCAAGCATCCCCTCCTCGAGTACTCCGGCTCCTGCGCAGGTTGCGCCGAGACCTCGTATGCCCGTATCGTCTCCCAGATGTTCGGTCATCGCATGTACGTCGCAAATGCCACCGGCTGCTCCTCCATCTGGGGCGGTCCTGCCGCGACATCTCCCTACACGGTGAACCACGAGGGTCACGGTCCCGCATGGGCCAACTCCCTGTTTGAGGACAACGCCGAGTTCGGCTTGGGCATGTACCTCGGCTACGAGGCGACGCGCGAGATCTTGGTCAACGGCACCAAGGAGCTCATCGCTAGCGAACCCGATCTGTTCATCCAAGAGGCCGCCCAAGAGTGGCTCGACAAGAAGGACGACACCTTCGAGAGCACCCGTGCCGCCGAGACCTACCTTGTCTACCTCAAGCAACTCGCTGAGGAGGGCAACGAGACGGCGATCGAGATGTTGAAGTACCAAGACCACCTGTCCAAGAAGAGCTTCTGGATCTTCGGTGGCGACGGTTGGGCATACGACATCGGATTCGGCGGACTTGACCACGTTCTCGCCTCTGGGAAGGACGTCAACGTCTTTGTCTTTGACACCGAGGTCTACTCCAACACCGGTGGCCAGGCATCTAAGGCTTCCAACATCGGCCAGGTCGCCCAGTTTGCGGCCGCTGGCAAGGAAACCAAGAAGAAGTCCCTCGCCGAGATTGCCATCAGCTACGGATATGTTTACGTCGCACAGGTTGCCATGGGTGCCAAGCCGGCACAGACCCTCAAGGCCATCCAAGAGGCAGAGGCATATCCCGGACCGTCGTTGATCATCGGCTACAGCCCGTGTGAGATGCACGCCATCAAGGGCGGCATGCTTCATTGCCAAGAGGAGATGAAGAAGGCTGTCGATTGCGGCTACTGGAATTTGTTCCGCTTCGATCCTCGCGCCACCAAGGGATCCAAGTTCATCCTCGATTCCAAGGAGCCGCAGGGCGGTTACCGGGAGTTCCTCATGAACGAGGCTCGCTACAGCCGTCTGGTTCGTGAGTTCCCGGATCGCGCACAGGACCTGTTTGCGGCCAACGAGCGCGCTGCGATGGACCGTTGGGATCACCTGCAAAAGCTCAAGGAGATGTACACGCCGTTGTAGGGTATGTAGGGTACAACCTCAAACCGACGAGAAAGGGTCCCTCTCAGGAGGGATCCTTTTTTTGTGCTTGATTACGATGGTGTCGGTTGGGGACTAGGGCTTGAGGTC
>CAZOGL010000030.1:7983-18567 GCA_964579575.1 uncultured Eggerthellaceae bacterium
GAAAAAGGCCCTCGCTGGTGCGAGGGCCTCAAAGGTTGCGATGGGTTCGCGGGCGATGAGTTTACGGGGTGTCCTAGAAGATAAACACCGTGGATCCGGTGGGAACCCATTTGTAGATCCACTCTGCGTTTTCCAAGGAGAGGCGGACGCAGCCATGGCTGACGTTTGCGCCGAGCGTGCCGTCTTTGATTGTGTTGGGCGCGCCCTCGATCTCGTAGAGGACGGAATGGATCAGGTAGTCGCCATAGAATTGCGTCCAGTACCAACAACGATCGCCCCATGCGTCGTCGAAGTACTCACCACGGAGGCCAGTGACGGTGTAGGTGCCCTTGACGGTATCCGAGCCAGGAGCGCCGGTTGAGCAGGTCCAGGTATGGGTCGCTTCCCAATTGTTTTGGCTGCCTTCGTAGATGACGAGTTGGTTGTTAGTGCAATCGATGAGGATGAAGCAATTCGTGGTGCTCGTGATGTTTTGGTATGCGCCGTCATAGGGGTCACGGGCGTATCCGCATTTGATTCCCAGTTTCTTGCAAGTGTCCTTGAACTCGTTGGTCTTGCTGACGCTTTCGGCCATGTCGGCTGCGGTCTTGGGGTCATCGGGGTTGGTCAGGTATCCCGTCCATGCGGCAATGTCGGTGCTGCTGGGCTCATGACCTACCATGGTGTTGAAGATTCCCTTGATGATATCGAGGGAGCTCATGTTCAATGCTCGGTGCTCGTCAGACTCATAGACACCGATAACCATGGAGGCTGCAGCACGGTCGTCAAGGAGGTATTGGCAACGCTCGTTGGCTTCTGCTGCGTCAGGATCGCGCTGGAGGGCGCCCTGGAAGAGCTTTTGGACGAACTTCGTGATGTCGATGTCTTTGTCTCGCGCGTTCTCGGTGGACAACTGTTCGGATGTAATGCCGTAGTCCGCGCAATGTTGGATCCATTCGGGTGCTTGGGAGAAGCCGCAGACAACGGCGTCGATGGACATGCAGGAGTCGAGATGGTCCCTCCAGAAGGCGGCACCGTCAACGTCGGAGGCGCGGCCAAGCATGGTCTCGTACACGGTTTCGACCATAGCGGTATGGGTGAGATTGCGGTTGTCGTATTCCTCGCTTCCGAAGAAGTTGCGGGCGAGTTGGCTGCCGCTCGTGCCATCGAGCAGTGCCTGGCATTGGACGTTGAGGCCTTCGATGTCGGCCACAGTGCGTCCGAGGCACTCAGAGTAGAGGCCCCACACGAACTCGGTGATCTTGGCATCTTGGTCGCGCGCCTCAGTCACGTCGACAGATCCTGCCGTGACGCCCCACTTCTCGCAATTGTTTGCGTATTCCTCGGACTGGCTGAATCCCTTGACGACGGCTGCGACAGACATGTTGTTGTTGAGATATCCCTCCCAAAGGGCGGCACCCTCCGCGTCGGCGGTGCGGTCGAACATGGTCTTGTAGACCGTCTCAACAATCTCGCTATTGGACAGTTGGCGGTTGGTGAATTCCTCGGATGTGAAGAAGTTCATAGCGATTTGGGCGGCGGAAGTGCCACTCTTCATGGCCGCGACTTGGACATCGAAACCAGCCTTGTCGATAGCGGATTCCTCTCGCCCCAAGCAGACGGTGTACATGCGTGTGACGAAATCCTCGATCTCGCTGGTTGCGGACGAGAAGACACCCTCGCTTGCGTCCTCGGTCTCAGGTGCCGTGGCTTGGTCTTTGGCTGCCTCGGGTGTTTCGAGTGTCTCGTTCGCCGCGTTCGTGGTCGCCTCGGGCGTCTCAGGTGCTTCTTTGGCGAGGTCCTCCTTGACGGAGGGAGTCTCAACGGAGGGAGTCTCGGTCGTGGTCGCCTCGTTGGTGTTTGCTACCTTGACGGCGACCGGTTCGTTGGGGGTGGTGGTAGCAGTCTGGTCGATTTCGTCTGCCAACGCAGGTGTGGCACCTAGCGCGGTGACGAGCGCGGCGGCTGCAAGGATTTTGGCGCGATGCATCTTTGCCCCTTACCTTAAACGTACAGTAATGTCGTAATGATACCAAACGACAACCCCGCACTTTGTCGAATTGGGGGAACGCCGTCATATTTCACCCATTGAACAGGCAATACAGCGCTTGTGTTCGTTTCGTGGGAATGGAGTCTTTCGGTACTTTTGCCGTTTTGCGGGCTCGCGGCGGTGTTAGTCGTTAGGATTGTCGGAATTGGATGTCGGCTTGATGTCAAAAGCTTGATGCCAAAAGTTTGATGCCAAGATGATCCCAAAAGGCTTGGGTGCAAAGGATGGTGCGTATGAAAAAGGCTCTGCTGATGCTTTCCGTGTCGCTTGCGACGGCCTCTCTTTGTGCGGGGGTCCCTGCCCTGGCAAGCGCCGATGAGGTCTCCAAGCAAAATGAGGACACCCCTCTTTGGGCTGTTTCCCAGGTGGCTTATGACGAATCCGAGGCCAACGAATCCGATGCCAGCGAATCCGAGACCAGCGTATCCGAGGACAGTTCGGTGCGCACGCAACGCGAGGCGTACGTTACGAGCTTGTACCGAAACGTGCTCGGTCGCGTCCCCAGTGATGCCGAGGTTGACTATCACGTGGGCGAGATGGAAGGTGGACGCACCATCGAGGAGGTGGCCTCGGTCTTCTTCGGGAGCGACGAGTTCTCTGGTCGGGGTTTTACCGATGCTGACGCCGCCCAAGTTATCTATGTCGCGCTCTTGGGGAGAAGCGCCTCGGGCGAGGAGCTCACCATCCGCGCGAGCCATATCGCCGCGCAAGGCGTTTCCTTCGTGGTGAGCGAGGTGTTGCGTTCGCCGGAGTTTGAATCCCACTACGAATCCCTTTCTGCGACGTCTGATGCGGGGATGAAGGGGTTTGCCGAACGACTTGATAGTTATCTTGTCGGTGGCAATATGCCGGATACCTTGTCTGTTGCGGTCGAACGTGATGCCACGTTGACAGACGCCGTCTTGACGGTTCTCAAAAGTGACGAGTTCGCCGCGCGCGGGTATTCGAAGCGCCAAGTGGCCCAACTGGTTGCGTATGTCATGGTTGACCAGGCGTTCTCAGGGGACCAAATCTCCGAGGTTGCCGCTTATCAGGAGAACGGCATGAGTGAGAACAAGCTTGTGGACGTCGTGCTCAAGCAGTATGAGAGCGGTGTTGTCGCCCTTGCCACGCGTTACGACATCGCCCTTGGAAAAGTCGCGTTGACCGAGCCCCGCGACCAAGACTTCAATGTGAGCGGGTTTGCGACGCGCCTTTATACCTGCATCCTCGGACGCGACCCCGACGTTGCCGGTCTCAACGTGCAATGCCAGGCGTTGCTTGACGGCAGCGAGGCGATCACCATCGTCAACAACTACTTTGTCTCCGAGGAGTTTTCCGATCGCGTCCTTTCCAATACCGAGCGCGTGGAGATCGCCTACAACACGATGCTCAATCGCGAGCCGGAGGCGGAGGGCTTGGAATATTGGACGAAGTACCTCGACTCCGGCATGACCATCTCGTCGGTGGTGAGGGGCTTCTCTCAAGCGCAAGAGTGGGTAAACCTGTGTGATGAGTGGGGATTGAAATCCGGGACGCTCGTGTTGACCGAGGCACGTGACCAGCGCATGGAGGTCACGGCGTTTGTGAGCAGGCTGTACCGAAACGTGCTCGACCGTGAACCTGATGTCGCGGGTCTCAACGTGCAATGCCAGGCGTTGCTTGAGGGCATGCCTGCGGCGCAACTTGCCCAAAACTTCTTCTTGTCGGAGGAGTTCACGTCGCGTCCGCTCTCCCACGAGGAGATCGTCTCGATTGCTTACGCCACGTTGCTCGATCGCGAACCCGACCAGTACGGTCTTGACGGGTGGACCGCATGCATGGATGCGGGTATGCCCCTTGAGTATCTTGTCGCCGGGTTTGCCGACTCCGACGAGTTTCTCAACCTTTGCGATGAATACGCCCTTGTGCGTGGTTGGCTTGATTACGATGGCGAGAAGATGGCCGAGTATACCAAGGTGGTCTCCGGCTCGACTGGTTCGGGCAGCACGACCGTCGTGCAATACGACCTGACTCTCGACGAGATGCTCGATCTGAACTACTCCTATGTCCCCGAATACCTCGGCTACACGCGCGATCAGGTGCGTGATGCCATCGACCCCTCCACGGTGTCGGGAAGCGCCTACTTGCAATTTGCGGACTTGCGACAACTGAGCGGTCTTACCGCCGACCAGATCAACGCCTATATCGCCACCACCGAAAACGGACGCAACGGGACGATGGCGGGCCAGGGAGAGGCCATTCTCTCGGCGTGTCGGAGCGCAGGGCTTAACGAGGTGTATGCGTTGAGCCACGCAATCCTTGAGACGGGGTGGGGTACCTCGGAGCTTGCCTGCGGCTACTATTACGACGGGACGACACCTATCGGCGGCGTGTACTACCCGGCTGGTACGTACTACAACTACTTCGGCATCGGCGCCTATGATTCCAGCCCGCTTTCCGGCGGTCGCGCCCTTGCCATCAAAAACGGTTGGGACAGCCCCGCGAAGGGACTTGCTGGCGGCATCGCTTGGATTGCGCGCAACTATACCTATGCTTCGGACTACCCGCAGGTGACCATCTACCAGATGAAGTGGGACCCGCAACGTGCCAGCGACACCAAGTCCTATGGATACCGCCAGTACGCGACAAGCATCGAGTGGCCTTCGACCATCGCGTCAATCATGAGCCATTGCCTGTCCTATGCCGGCTTGGGCACGGATTCTGTCAACTACATCCTTCCGGCTTATCGGTAGGATTGGGCAGGGGGGCGACCACGCGCTTTGACCCCCTCTTCCTGACTCCGCGTCTCGTCCACGCGCTTTGACTCCCGTGCCTTGAAAGCGGGCGCGGGTGGTTGAAGGCGGACGCGGACGGATAATCGACGATGTGATGTTCGCGGAGGCGCAGAGGGCGCGAGGTGACTTGCTTCTTGAAAGCGGGCGCGGGTGGTACACTGCGATATGCATATATCGCCGTCGAAAGGAGCGTTCCTCATGGCCGCTATCGATATCATCAAAGAGGTTCTGTCTGAGAACATGGACATCGATCCCGAGAAGATCACTGCCGAGTCCACCATGGATTCCCTTGGCATCGACTCCCTGGACATGGTCGAGCTTGTGTGTGAGCTCGAGGATCGCATGGGCGTTGATTTTGGCGATCCCGAGAACCTGAACACAGTGGGTGACGTCGCGGCATACGCCGACTCCCTGTAATTTCGGGATGTCGCTCGGCAAGCGCGGCTACTCGCTCGGCAAGCGCAACGCGCCCTAGGCAAGCGCGGCTACCCGCTTACAAGCGCGGCACGCCCTAGGCAAGCGCGGCCACCCGCTCGGGGCCGCGCTTTTTTGTGCTCGCTCGTGTCGTCTTTTGCGCTCGTTTCGCCGTGCTGTGCCTTGCACGATGTTTTGTGACATGCCCCGTCAGCAGGGGATGTCGCTATATCGTGGGTCCCACCCAGCAGCGACGGGCGTCTCGTCGACGCACTCTACGAACCATCCGTGGTCGTCACGGAAGAGTTCGCGTTGGTGTTTGCCTATCATGACGAGATAGCGGATGGCCCATCCTCGCGTCTTCTCGCACTTTGTCCGCTTTCCGTCGGAGATCAGGCGCAACTCGAATCGCCGACCGTCGTCCCAAAGGATACAGATAGGCACGACGAACCCGTCGATACGGTGGAGGGCGATGACCTCGACATAACGTTTCGTGTATTTTTGCGCACCGAAAACAGTCACGGACCCATACCGCCTCCTATCCTTCTTGGCAGGGTATTTGCTTGCGCCCCCGTGGCGTGCTTGGCGATTGGGGTGGGTGTGCAACGGGGCACTCCCATAATAGAACGTCTGTTCGAGAAAAAATAGCGAACGAATTGTGGATTTTGAGTTCCGCTCCTCCGTTCCAACAATGCGCGTGGATTTCGGATTTCGTTCCCTGTCCCAACAATGCGCGTGGATTTCGGACTCCGCCCCTCCGCCCCCTGTCCCCTGTCCCCTGTCCCAACAATGCATCTTTCAATCCTTTGTCGAACGTGCTCATTGATTGCGAATTGGCCTATTTGACCTGCTGCGACAAAGGATAAGGATGCGGAACTGGTATCATAGATTGATTATGAGCACCATCGTCTTCATATGTACGTTCGTCATAATGGCCATATTTGATATAGCCGTCGGCGTGGTGGCGTTGCGTGTCAAGGAAAAGGAAGGACACTATCTGGCGTTCGGTATGTTCTCGGGCGCTCTCGTCACCCTTGCCTACCTGCTCAGCAACATGGTACCCGACCGCCTCCTCATGTCGTTTTGCTCAAGCCTGTATTTCATAGGTGTCGACCTCGCCCTCATCTTCTTTGCCGGGTTTGTCGTCTGCTACACCCGCTTTGATGAGTATCGGATATGCGACATCCTGAAGAGAATCGCGCTTGGGTATTTCTGCTTTGACGCCCTATTCATCATTGCAAATCCCTTTGACGGAGAATTGGCGATTGGCTATGTTGCGACCGGCCTTTTGCAAAAGGCTTATTGCTACGACATGCACCTGATCGGGTCGTTGCACCTGGCCTATTGCTATGTGATGGTCGCGTTTTGCGTGATGCTCTTCATCGTGAAGACGATTCGCGTTCCGCGTGTATATCGTTCGCGCTATATGGCATCATGTGTTGGTCTCATAATCATCGTGCTTGTGAACTGCGTCTACCTGTGGGCACCCGACTTCGGCATGCCGGATTACTCGGTCCTGTTGTATGGTTTTATGGGAATCCTCTTCTATGTGACCCGCTTTCACCACGCACGGCGGGCGGTTCTCGCCCAAGCACATGCGCTGCTTATCGACCAAATGGGTCGCGTGGTGATCCTGTTTGACTATGAAGGAAGGCTCATCACGCTCAATCACGATGCGGAGCAATTCGTGTCAGAAGAGGCGCAGGCGGACCATCTCTCTTTGGACGAATTCGTCTCATCGATGGATTGGGGCGAAAATTTGGACTCCTATGATTCGGATGCGTCGTTCTTTTGGAGGACCCAACGAGATGACGGCCTGTCATCGTGGCGCGTTGACTTCACGTTATTGCGCGACGGCAGGGGTAAGGTTGTCAGCTACTTGTTCGTGATGACGGACTACTCGCTCGCGTTCGACCTCCTGACGGGGTTTGAGACCCAAGCTGCTTGGGAAAGGGGCCTCGAAAACGGGGACGAATGTTTTGCGTTGCCCTACGTCGTCGCGGTGTGCGATCTGACGGGGTTGTCCTTGATCAACGAAAGATACGGTCGCGATGTGGGCGACGAGGTCCTTGCGCTGCTCGCTCGCGAGATGCGCGAAGCCTTCCCCGAGACGGCGCGGTTTGTTCGTCTTGTTGATGCGAACCTCATGGCGGTGGCGCCGAACATGAGTGAGCAGGAGGGTCATGACGCGGCGGAGGCGGTGGCTGCGTCGATGGCGGCGAAGTCTCGTGGGGACATGAGGCTCAACGTGCAAAGCTGCGTTGAGGCGGTGTATGACGAGTCGCGGGATGTGTCCGACGCCGCTCGCAAGGCCTTGTCGGGTCTTTTAACGCGCAAGTTGCTTGTCCAGGAATCCTCCCACGCATCGCTTATCGCCAGCCTCGTCCAGATGCAGCAACAAAACAATGGGGAGGCGGAAGACCACGTCCAGCGCACGCGTGAGATAGGCGAGCGTTTGGGTCAACGTCTTGGGTTGAGTGACTCGGAGTTGAATGCTTTTGCCCTGCTTTGTTTGTTGCACGACGTCGGCAGAGTCGGGATTCCGCTTGAGATTGCCAACAAGCCCGGTCCCTTGAACGAGACCGAACGGGCGGTGATGCAATCCCACGCTACGAAGGGTTACAAGATTGCCAACGCCTCCCATGAGCTTGAAGGGGTGGCTGACCTTATCCTCCACCACCATGAGCGTTGGGATGGCAGCGGCTATCCTGACGGATTGGCCAAGGACGCCATTCCCTTGTTGTCCCGTATCATTGCGGTGGTTGATACTTTTGACATCATGACGCACGACCAGCCCTACCGCCGAGCCATCTCGATTGAGGCGGCGAAGGAGGAGATACGTCGCGGCGCTGGGTCCCAGTTCGACCCGGTCATCGCTGCTGAGTTTTTGGCGATGCTTGACGAGGACCCGTCTTTGGTCGATACCGATTGGACCCCGACGGAGGAGGGCAACGTTTGCGACGAGGTTGGTCGCGTGCGTCTGGCCTCGACGAGTAACGAAGAGGAGCCTGACGATGATGGGGATGTGGTTCCCAAGGACGTTCCCATGGTCGCCAACCACTACGTGCGTTACTTCTTGGACTCCGATCAGCGTATTTTCAATATCAACGCCGAGTTCACGAATCTGACGGGATACACCGAGGAAGACCTTGATACGTACAACTTGGTCCAGGGGGATTTGATTCCCTTGGAGGATCGCGAGGTGTATTGGAGGCACGTGGAGGAGGGTCTGCGCGAAAGTCATGAGGTGATGATTGAGCACCGCCTGCGCAAGAAGGACGGTTCCTATCTTTTTGTCATGTGTTACGGCCGCGAGTACCTTGATGTCGTTTCTGGGCAGATGAGGTCGCAAGTTATTGCCGCCGATTTGTTGCAGACTTCTTTGACTCGCACGTTGTTGCGAGAGGCCCAGGTGAAGAGTCTGCGCAGCCAACAACGTTGGGAGGAGGAGCTTCGCCGCGATGTGACAGGCGTTTTGACGCGCACGGCGTTTCGCGGTGATGTCCAAATCGAGCTGATGGATCCCAATATGAGGGTGCTTTTGGCCATCATCGACCTCGATTTCTTCAAGCGATACAACGACACGAAGGGTCATCCGCAAGGCGACGCCCTCTTGGTGAAGCTTGGAAGCCTATTGCTTGAGGCGGTGGATGAGGGTGGCATCGCTGGTCGCTTGGGTGGCGATGAGTTTGCCGTGGCCTTTACCTTCCCCGATGATGTGGCGGACGCAGACATTGAGACGGCTGCCAGGTCTTTGTGGTCTTTTGTGGACGGAGGGTTGTTTGCATACGACGGCGTCCACGTAACAATGGGCGTTGCGATCGCGAGGGGCGGTTCCACGACGTTCAGCTCTTTGTATTCCGCGGCCGATACGGTGTTGTATGAGGCGAAACTTGCTGGTCGCGGTTGTTGTGAGGTGCGTTTCGAGCGCTAGCTTGCTTGCTGGTCGGGCACTGCGGTCAGGCTGCAAGCTCGGCGGTCGGAGCGCACGTCGCGTTTCGGGCGTTTGCTCGGCGGTTGGTCGCTGGCTTTTTTTATTGGGCGTTGGTTTTGGGTTGCCTTACGCCTTACTTGTTGCGTCTTACTTGAACAGCTTGCTGAACTTGATGAAGAGCACCGAGATGACGCATAGCACCACTGACACGGCGAAGGGGAACCAAGGCCATTCGATGAAGGGGAGTCCTTCGACGTTCATTCCGAAGAAGCTGAACACGATGGTGGGGATTGCGAGCACCAACGTGATGATGGCCAAGATGCGCAATGTGGAGTTCAGGCGGTTGCTGATGACGCTGCCGAACGTATCCATGGTGCCGTTGAGGACTCGTGTCAGAATCGTGGCCATCTCGATTGCCTGACGAACCTCGATGAGGACGTCGTCGAGGAGGTCGCGATCGTCCTCGTAGAGTTTTACAAAGCGGCCAGTGGAGATGCGGGTCACCACGGATTCGATGGATTTTAGTGAGGTGCTGAAGTAAACCAACGACTTCTCGAAGCCGAGCATCTTGATGAGCTCCTCGTTGCGGAGACTCTCGCGCATCTTCTTTTCGATGTCGTTGAACTGGCGCTCGATGTTCCTCAGGTAGGTGACATATCCATGGGAGATGTGGAGCATCATCTGCAGCAACAGGCGCGTGCGCTGGTTTGTGTTGACGCGGCGTCCTTGGTAGAAAGCGTTGACGGTCTTATTTTCGCGTAACGTTACCGTGACGATGATGTCCTCTTCAGGAAGGAACAACAAGGACAGCGGGTGGGTGTCATACTGGGTGATGGAGGTGTCTTCCGCCTCGCTTTCATCCTCAATGAACGGGCAGTCGACGATGATGATTGCCTGGTGGGTGTCGTCATCGTAGTCGGTACGGGATCTCTCATCGTCGTCAAGCGCGGCGCTGACGAACTCTGGGACAATCCCCAGTTCGTTCATGAGCCAACTCCGCTCCTCCACGTTAGGAGCAACGACGCTGATCCAGCAACCCTCTTCGGGCGTATCAATTTTTCTTGTGCCTTCGGCGGTGGTCTTGAAGCATTCGATCATGGCTTCCTCCTAACTAACAAGGAGTGCGAGGCTGTTTGCTCGAGGCAAACCTGCGCATCGCAATGGGAACCGGCATGCCAGTCCGTTCTCTGTGGCATACCCTGCAATTGTAACCCGTCCTCTTGCGGTTCTTGCCAAAACTTTTGAGACTGCTTGTTGCAGGATGAAAAACACCGCGTGACGTGGGGTGTTCGCACAAGGGGATTCCGCCCAGGAGGCACGGTTTTGCGCGATATGGGCGTAAATTACCGTCGGCCCGGTTGGAGATTACGCCCAGTGAGCGGATTCAGGCGTGGTTTGGGCGTAAATTACCGTCGGCCCGGTTGGAGATTACGCCCAGTGAGCGGATTCAG
>CAZOGL010000031.1:0-18590 GCA_964579575.1 uncultured Eggerthellaceae bacterium
TGTTCTTCTTCATCTTCGCCGGCCCGCAGGCCGTCAAGCAGAACTTCGGCAAGTAGTTTTCAAGTAGCTTTAATGCGCTTGGTTTAATGCACTTTAATGCACTTGAAACTTGCTTTATAGCGCGCGACAAGCGCTCCCCAGCTTGGTGTTAGCTCTAAGCAAGCGAGACCCCCGACATCCGTCGGGGGTCTTTTTGGTTGGGGGCCTTTTGGGTTTTTGGCTGGACGCCTTTTGGACCGGGGGCCTTTTGACGCCTTTTGGACCGGGGTTTATTGGGACCTTTGGGCGCCTTTTTGACCGGGGGCCTTGTTTCGTTCGCACACCTTTTGAGTGCATTTTTTTGACCGTGGGCCTTTTGGGCCTTTTTGAAGGCTTTTAGAGGCGCTTTTTTGTCATGCAAAATAATTATATTTCTGCTTGGTTTTTAGCCAATTTTTAGCATGTCAACATAGAGTAAGCTCTAGGCTGGTAGAGCAGGAACCCCTCCTTGTAAACATACTTGCCTTGCGTGGTATACGGAGTTTGATACCGGATTTCACGTAACAGAAAGCGAACCAACTTCCAAGTGTTGGCTCGCTTTCTTCTTTTATGCCCTATTTGTGTCCTATTTAGGGGGTGCGGTGGTTTTCTTGGACCGTTTCGGGTTAGGCAATCTTGGAGTGGTCAAGCTAAATTGGACCATCTCTTAAGCATTTTTAAGCGCTCTCGCGCTCGAACTCTGCCGGGGACTTGTGCCCCAACACGGAATGCGTCCTTTTCGTGTTGTAGTAGAGCTCGATATATTTGAATATGTTCTGCTTGGCCTCCTCCCTCGTCTCGTAGTGCCTCCCGTTCACCAGCTCGCGCTTCAGCGTCTTGAAGAAGGGCTCATTGGCTTATCTTGATATCAAGAACTCCACCAGCACCACGACCACAAGGCCAATAAGGAATCCCATGGATGCTCCCCTTTACGCCTGGCGAAGGCCGACGGCGGCCAGCAGGGCCTGCAGGTTCACCACCTGCGTAAGCAGGAGCACCACGAACACGATGGTCAGAACCAGCCCAACGCCAATCCAGATGAAGTCGGTGATGACGCGGTTCTGGATGGAAGGCGTGCCCTTCTTGTTGGCGCCGATAACGATATAGAGCGCGATGGCGGCGATGAAGCCCACCACCGGGATGAAGTACAACAGCTTGATAAGGTCGTACAGAACCCAATCGGCCACCGAAACCGTGGCGCACTCGCCGTTCTTGTACGCGAGCTTCTCGTTTTCGAACATGTTGATTCCCTTCTAAATCCGCCAGAACTTGCCCAATATCCATTTGGGCCAGCCCACATACTCCCGCGCGTTGCGGAAGAACTGTCCGTAATACGCGATTACCTGGTCGAAATCTTCCTGCGAGACGTCCAACCCGCCCCAGGTCGCATCCATGTACAAACCGGTTATCTGCGCAAACGTCACGCCACCGGTTCCCTTCTCGAACGGCTCGAGCGCCTCTTCGAAGCCGAGCGCGAACTCCAACGGGGTTAGCGCATCGGGCTTTCTTATCTTCATGCGGGCAAAGCGCCCCATGAAGAACGCGTACAACTGTGCCGTCTGTTGCGCCAAAGGCAGGCCCGCCATGCGCTTCAGGCGCAGCTTCCTGCGATAGCGCTGGAACAGGATGGCCGCAACGATAAGGGCCACCACCGCAAGGGCGATGAGTATCTGCATGATGGTAATGATGAGGTAGGTTACCTCTTGGCGCGACTCGTCGGAGCTGTCATCGGAATAGCCCATCACCTGCTGCACAATGGCACCGATAGGGCTTTCCAGCAGGCCCTCGCCCGAGAGCAGGCCGGTGCCGGAGCCCTGGGCGTCTTGGTTGGTGGAACCTTGCTCGTCGTTGGTCTGGTCCGATGTCTGGTCGTTCTCCGAGTCCTTGTCGGAGTACGACAAGTCGTGTTCCTCCACGGGCGCGGCGGCACGATGCTCGAACGGGCGGATATCGGGGGTGGTGAGACCCAGCCCGTTGATGATGCCGGCGAACACGCCCAAGCCAACGAGCACGCACACCAGCGAGAGCACCGCCGAGTACCCCAGCATCCCCGCGAACGAGGTCTTCTTCACGCGGGCAGCGGAATACACCGACTGCTTGTAGGTCTGGTAGCAGAACAGCGCCACCACGGCGCCCAAGAACACCATGGTTGCCGGTATGCCCGACTGCGCCGTAAGGAAGTCGCGGTACAGGTACTGCACCGCACCGCAGGCGAAGGCACCCAGCACCAGACCAACCACCAGGCCGGCCGTGCGCCGCGTGAGCAGGAAGGTGAGCACAGTGACCGCAATGGCCACCAGGGCGAACACCGTGTAATTGCCGGCAGAGTCGTTGATGGCGCCGTCGACGAACAGGGCCCCGTCAGGCGATGCCGCTGTGGCGATGCCCAGCACCGCCAGCGAAACCACCACGGTGGCGCCCGCAGAGTACGGCACTGCGCGCTTGCTCCACGAGCCGGCGTACAGGCACAACAGCACTGGAAAGGCGATGAGCGCGATAATCCCCACGTTGCCGCGGTAATCGGGCGCGCTGTTGAAGGCGTAGGAAACCACGAACGTCAGCGCCGCCGCGGCAACAAGCACCAGCAGGAAGTCGGGGCCGTTGGAGCGCAGGAACGAATCGGCGCGCTTGCTTGAAACAGAGAATACCATCTACCTCGCCTCCCCTATCTCGGTGGATTCGGCCAGGATGCGGTAGCCCACCGAGGCGTTGTCCAAACGCGCGAACGGCGCGGCCCATATCTCACGGTCACGCTGCTCCATGCGCTTGGGCACGACGGCGAACAGCACAGGCGCATGCTTGAGCTCCTTGGCCGATATCAGGGCTGTGAGCAAATCGGCCTGAGGGTTTGCCGAGCACACCACCAAGTTGCCCTGCGAACGCTTGGAGCCCGCCAGACGCTTCACCAGATCGAGCGCCTCGGTGCGATGCTCCTCGTCGTCGCTGAACAGGGGCATGTCGGCGATCATGGCAGGCATCTCGGCCTCGGTGATTCCCGGCTTGTTCCATATGCGGCCGTTGCGGTCTACCCAATGCAGCTGCACATCGATGCCGTGCTCGCGGGCGTAGCGGGCCACCGAAAGGCCCGTTTCCACCACGCAGTCAAACATGCCCATCATCTCGTCGGGAGTGCGCTTGGGGCCGGTGAAGTCGAGCACCACATCGACACCCATGTTGGTGTAGGCCTCGTAGATGCGCGTGTAGTACTTGCGCTGCTTGGCCGAGAGCTTCCAGTGGATGGTCTTCAACGGGTCGCCCTTCACATACTCGCGCACCCCGGCGTAGTTGGTGGAATCTGCCAACACCGTGCGCTTAGCACGGGTGGTATCGGTGATGGCCTCGTTGGAAAGCTGCAGGCTGCCCATCTCAACCAGCTGGGGCGTTACCTGCACCAAAGTGCGCTTGGGTGCTTTGATGGTGAAGCTGAACAGGCGCAGGAAATCGGTGACGGTAACACTGTCGAGCCCGGCGCGGTACACGCCGATGTGCTCGAAACGTGTGCTGAAGCCCATCTCGTATTCCTCGAACGGGCACAGCGCCAACGTGGTGGTGTTGGCACCGGCACGGTTGCCGAACAGGTCGGTGACGAAGAAGTGGGCCTCAATACGGGTGAAGAACAGCGGGCACGTGTTGCGCAAGCGCACCGCGAAGCGCACCGTGCGCCCACGCTGGCAGCTGTTTACCTCGGCCGCTTCCTCCATAACCAGGCTGCGGCGCAGCACCTGCACGTAGGCAAACGCCAGCACGATTGCGGTGGCACAGCACACGAACGGCAGCCAGCCGATGGCGGTTGCGTGGTAGTCGGCGTCGCCCACGGCAAGCGCAAGCACCAACGTGATGGCAAGCACGGCAACGCAGGCCACGACCTTGCCCACCAGTGCGCGGCGGGCCTTCTTGGCCTCGGCCTTCGTGCGCTTCCATTGCGGGTTGGGAACCCCCTTGTCGGAAACAGGAGCCTCTTCCTTTTTAGCGAACAAGCCCGCAGTCCTGGCAGCACCGCCCTTGCCCTGCCCGGCTTCGGTCTTGGCGCCCTTAGCAGCAGAAGGCTTTGCGCCAGCAGCGGGCTTCGGCCGGGCGGCCGTTTTGCCAGAGGCCTTAGCCGCCCTGGCCGAAGCGGTTTTCGCATCAGCGGCGGGCTTCGCACCGGCACCGCCCTTCGCAGACGCGGCGGGCTTTGCGCCAGCACCCTTCGCAGACGCGGCAGACGCAGCGGCTGCAGCCTTAGGCTCTACGGCAGCAACCGATCCCTGGGCCTTTTGACCAGCGGCGGCCTTCGGGGCAGCGCCCTGCGCCGTCTTCGACGCCGCCCCAGCGCTTGCGGCCTTCTTGGGCGCAGCAGGCCCCCCACCCTTGCGCGGTGGGCGAACTTTGCCCGCTGGCGGCCGCGGGCTGGCGCCTGCAGCACCCGCAGGCCGGGACGAGCCGGCCCTGCGCGGTGGCCGGGGGCTGGCGCCCGCAGGCTTGTTGTTGGGTTGATTCGACATAGCTCAGGCGCCTCTTTACGCCTGGGCTGCGGTTGCGTTGGGAATGGCCACCGATTCCACGATGGAGTTGATAACGTCTTCAGCTGTGCGCCCCTCGCTGTACGTGCTGCTCTTCAGCGAGATGCGGTGTGCCAGCACGTACGGTGCCAGATACTTGATGTCGTCGGGCATCACGTAGGTGCGGCCGCGCAGAAGGGCGTTCGCCTGCGCCATGCGCACCAGGGCGATGGAGCCACGGGGGCTGGCGCCCAGCACCGTTTCCTCGGAATTGCGCGTTGCAGTGGCAATCATCACGGCATACTGCGCCGCTTCCTGCGAAACTGTTACCTGGCGCGCCAGGTCGATGCACTCCACCACCTGCTGGCCGGAGACGACCGGCGCCAGCGCCGCCTTCGCCTCGTCCACGCCCAGAACCACGCTCACCTCTTCAGCCATGCTGGCATAGCCCAAGGAAAGCTTCATCATGAAGCGGTCCATCTGCGCCTCGGGCAGGTCGAAGGTGCCCATCTGCTCGATGGGGTTCTGCGTTGCCAGAACGATGAACGGGTCCTCCAGCTTGTAGGTGTTGCCGTCCACGGTAACCTGTCGCTCTTCCATGGCCTCCAGCAGCGCCGCCTGCGCCTTGGCGGGAGCGCGGTTGATCTCGTCGGCCAGCACGATGTTGCCCATGATGGCGCCGGGGTGGAACTCGAACCTCTTGGTTTCCTCGTTGTAGATCGAAGTGCCCGTGATATCGGTGGGCATGAGGTCGGGGTTGAACTGGATGCGCCGGAAAGTGGAGTCGATGCTCTTGGCCAGCGCCAGCGCCAGCGAGGTCTTGCCCGTGCCCGGGTAGTCTTCCAGCAACACGTGGCCGCGCGCAACCAGCGCCAGCGTTACAAGCTCCACCTGCTCGCGCTTGCCCACGATAACGGTTTCCACGTTGTTCACGATGCGCTCCAAGGTTTCCTTTGCCTTGGTGGCCTGGGACTGATCGATCATTGCATATCCTTTCTATCGCGGGCTTCGCCCGAATTATCGCTTTACTTCTCGCATTCAAGCCCGCCGAACTCGGGGGCGCACATGCGCATGTACTCTTGGTTGTCGTGCACGAACTCCACCAGCTTCACGTTGATGCCGTAGGCGTCCTTGATGTTTTGCCGGGTGATGATGTCCATGGCAGATCCGAACCTCATGGGGAAAGCACGCGTGAACAGCGCCACGTTCGCGCCCGTCATGAAGGCGTGGTCGGGGTTGTGGGTGATCATCACCACCGCGTAGCCCTGGGCCGCCAGCTGACGCACCTTGCCGATAACGCGCACCGCGTTGCCGTAGTCCAACGCCGCCGTGGGCTCGTCCAAGATGAGCATCTTAGGCTGCTGGGCAAGGGCACGCGCGAACATGACCATCTGCAGCTCGCCGCCCGATATATCGGAATAGGGCATATCGCGCAGATGCCATATGCCCATGGCCTGCATGGCGTTCTCTACGATGTTGTGGTCTTCTTCGGTGGGCACGCCGCCACGGCGCACCTTGGAAACGCGGCCCAGCATGACCACGTCCTTCACCTGGAAGGGAAACGGCCGCTCGTGCCCCTGCGCCACATAGGCGATGACGGAGGAAAGCTTCGAGGCGCTCCATTTGGTGATGTCGTCGCCGTTGTAGGTGATGGACCCACCCAGCGCCGGCATCATCCCCAGGATGGTTTTCACCAGCGTGGTCTTGCCGCAGCCGTTGGGGCCCAGGATGCAGCACACCTGCCCGCCCTCGACGCTGAAGTTCACGTTCTTCTGGATGGGCTTTCCGGCCTCGTAGCCCACAGCCACATCGGTTAGTTGCAGTCTCATCTATTCCCAACCCCTTAGGTTCTTGGAAACTATGAACAGGAACAGCGGCAGCGCCAGCACAGCAACGGCCGAGCCGATGGCTATGCCGTTGCCCACGAACGGGATAAGGTCCACGATGTCGCGGCACACCAGAAGCAGGATGGTGCCGATGCATATGTTGCCCGCAAGTTGCTTGCGGAACTCCACCCCGAACCAGCTGCGCGAAAGGAACGGCACGATGAGCGAGACCATGGCAACGGCGCCGATATGTATCTGCGCCGCCAAGATCATGATGGCGCCGCACGCCAGCGCCAGCGCGCGCAGGCGCGAAGGGTCGATACCCATAAGGCGCACTTCCTGCTCGTCGAACGAAAGAGCGTTCAGCTTGAAGCGCGCGCGCCACACCGGCGCCAGCGAGAGCACCGTTGCCGCGATAAGGAACACCCAGCTTATGGGTGTGGCGTCCACGGTGAGCATCTGCGAGAGCTCGTAGACCATGTTGTATTCGTTGGGGTCCATGACGTACAGGGTGACGTAGCTCACCACGAAGCCAAGAAACTGCGAGAGGATGGAGCCCACCAGCAGCATGGTAACGATGTCGAACGGCCTGCCCGGGCCGGATAGCTTGCGCCCCAGCAGGATGACGAACAGCAGGATGGCGCCGCCCAGCAGGTAGCACAGCGCATAGCGTTCCACCAGCATGCCGGAGGCCTGGGCGTTGTACACGTACACCAGCACCATAATGCCAAGCGAAACACCGCTGCCCACGCCCAGCATGCCCGGGCCTGCGATGGGGTTGCGGAACACCGCCTGGTACAGCGCGCCTGAAACGGAGAGCAGCACCGCGCAGATGAGCGTGATGCCGATGACGCCGGCGCGCTCGATGACCGCGTAGTAGCCGTGGGCGTTCTCGTTTATCCAATTGGCGGAATGCTCGGGGAACAGGTGCGTTGCCCGGGCCAACACGTCGTAAAGGTTGCACCACAGGGCATTGGCCACCTGCGCGGGGTTCAGCACCTCGTAGCCCGTGACATATGCGTAGTACTGGCCCTGCGCGCCCATTATCCCTAAGGAAACGAACGAGAGCACAGCAAGCACCACCAGGCTCAGCAACACCTTGCGGCGAAGCACACCGCGCTCGGCGGCCAGCAGCTTGTTGGTTTCGGCCAAACTCATGCGCCCGGAAGCGCCGGTGGCCGTCGCCGTGCGCGCACGGCGCACCCCGAAACGCGCAATCTGGGCGGCAGTGGTGCCGCTGCCGCGCATGTTCTGCTTATCGGAAGCCACCTAAGCTCGCCCCCTTGCCGCGAATGGCGGTTACCAGGAACACCACGGCACCGCCCATGGAAATGAACATGCCCACCATCTGGTCCAAGTCTGAATACACGAAGTCCACCAGCGTGTAGGCGCCCAGCACGAAGATAGCGCCCAGCACCGTGGAAGCAGGGAGCAGATACTTGAAGTTGGGCCCCACCATGCGCCGCGCCAAGTGCGGCACCAAAAAGCCCACGAAGCCCACCACGCCGCAGAACGAAACCACGATGGCGGTGAGCAGCGTGCACAGCGCCACAACCGCGAAGCGCACGCGCTTGGTGTCCACGCCCAAGGTGCGCTGCTCGGCCTCGTCGAGCGAGAGCATCATCATCTTCTGGCGCAGGGCCATCACCACAGCGAAGGTGATTCCCAGGGGAACGAGCAGCGCCACGATGTCGAACAGGGTGAACACGCGCCAGAAGCTGGCAACCTGCAGGTTCTGCAGCAACTCGGCAATACGGCCGTACGGGTCGGTTTCGGTGTAGTAGTACGTGATGGCGCTGCTGATGGCGCCCAGGACGCCGGCGATCATCTGGCCGGAGATGATGAGCACGATGGCGCTGGTGCCGCCGTTGGAAAGCTTCACCACCAGCAGCACCAGGCCAACCACCACCAAGCACCCGCAGAACGAGACAAGGGCCGGCCCGTAGGTTTCGGTAAGGAAGCCGAACATGCCGCCCTTCGACTGGACAACCTCTTCGGACCAGTTGCCGGCCATCCAGCTGTTCAGCGTCAAATCGCCGCCGAACAGCACCACCCACATCATGGTGCCGAAGCTGGCGCCAGTCATAACGCCCAACGTGGAAGGGGAAACGAGCGCATTCTTGAACGCGCCCTGGTAGATGGCGCCCGTAAGCGCCAAGCCGGCACCCGCAAGGCACACAACGATGCGCTTGAACAGCTCCGTGGTGTAGTCCTTCGCAACGAAATCTCCGTTGCCCGAGAAGATGGCGACCAGAGCCGTGACGTTGCTCTGTATCTGCCCCACGAACTCCGAGAACGTGTAGGTGTGGTCCTGGATAAGCGCAATGCCGAAGATAGCATCACCCACGTTCGAGGGAAGCAGATAGGAGACGAAGTACAGCACCGCCAGGCAAACTCCCATAACGAAAACCACCTGGGCACGCGGGTCTACCTTGTGCCCCCGGTCGATGTCTTCGGCATAGGCATTCGATTCCTCGTCGAACTCGAAAAGCGAGCCGTCGAGCTCGGTATCGTTGTTGTCTCGCTTCAAGAAAGCCATAACGTCCTTTGTGTAGATTCCGCCAAGGAAGGGCGCCGCACCTACTGCAGCGCCCTTCCCGGCTGCCCGCCCGCGCGAAGCGGGCGGGATCCTTAGGAGAAAGAATGGTTGGTTAGAACTGGAAGGTGTTCACGTCTTCTTGCGAATCCGCCTCGCCCTCAGTTTCATCGAGCCCCTCTTCGGAGCCGTTGTTGCGGCGGCGCAGCAGCCACCACACCAGGCCGGCAACCGCGACAAGCAGCACCAGCAGGCCAAGCACCACCCATGGCAGGTAATCGTGCAGGACCTTGAACACATCGGCGGCGTTGTCGGCATCGGAGCCGTAGGCGGAAGAGCCCAAACCGAAAGAGCTGGAGCTCAAGCCGGAAACGCTGGAAACATCGTCCATCGTGGCGGTAAGGGTGAGCTTCTTGCCATTGCGGTCTATCGTGAACTCAACCGTGTCGCCGGCCTTGACGTCGGCCAAAACCGACTCAAGCTCCTCTGCCGAGGAAACCTGGGTGCCGTTCACGGACGTGATGACGTCGCCCACCTCGAGGCCCGCCTTCTGGGCGGCGTCGCCGTCGGTGACCTCGCTCACATACACGCCGGAAGTGGCGATAAGGCTCTTCTGGGACACCAGGTCGCTGGTAACGGTTTCGTACTTGGCGCCCAGCATCTGTTCTACCGTGCTGCCCAGGCTGGTAAGGCCCGAAGCGGTAGAGCCGGTAAGGCCAGAGCCGGAAGAGCTGCTAAGGCCGGAGCCGCTGCTGCTGCTCAAGCCCGAGCCAGAGCCCGAAGCGGTAGAGCCGGTAAGGCCAGAGCCGGAACCGGACGAAGAGCCCGAGGAAGTTGAGCTGCCAGAGGAAGCCGTCTTGGTGCTTACCGAGGCCATGGCGCTGATGCCCTCGTTGCATGCGCTGTTGGCATCGTTTGCCGTGGCGGCGTTGTTGATGTTCTCCTTGGCGGCCTTATAGGCAGCCTCCAGCTCGCTCCAGTTGGCATCGGTGTAGTTGCTCTTGTTGTAGCCGCTGAACTCATCAGCCAGCTTTTCGAGAGCATACGCCTTGGCGTTCTGCAGCGTGGAGCGCGTGGGCACTGCCAGGAGGTTCGCAACTGCTTCGTTGGCCGCAGCGAGTGCAGCGTCTTCGTCGGCAGCAGCCTTGATGGCCTTCTCACCGCTCTCGTACGCCTGCTTCAGCTTGGCGAAGTCGTCGTCGGTGTAGTTGTCCTGAATGCCGTCTTCCTCGTTGTCGCCACCCAGCTTGTTCCAGTACTCCTTCAACTTGGAGAGGTAGGTGTCCTGGGCCTTTTCAAGGCTGGTCTTCTCGGCGCACACCATCAGGTTGCCACCGAACATGGAATCGCCGTAGCTGGCGATGCTGAACTTCAGAACCTTGCCGCCCTGGCCGTCGTCCGTAACGGAGATCTTATCTGCCTGTGCGGAATCGGAGGTGCTCAAGCCGCCGAAGGTGCCGTTTTCCTGGATCCAGTACACCTGGAAGTTGCGGTCGGCGTCCTCGGAGGCAACCGGGATGGAAATGCTCAGGTTGCCGAAGCTGCCGTTAACCTGCGTGGTGCTGGATTCGGAGCCCGTGCTGTAGCCCAAGCTCACCGTGTAGTTGCCACGGTTCAGCAAGCCGGTGGCCTTGGAGCTGAGGTTCTTGTCGATGGAGTCGGCCTTAACGACCTTCGCCACCACTTCCTGGGCTCCGATGGCGCCCTGCGTTGCCACATAGGCGTTAGCCGCATTGATGGATGCGCCTTCGCCCTGCGTAGCATTGACAGAGATGTCCTTGTACACCGCATACAGATCGGTATTGCCCGAAACCTTGTCCTTAGAGAGGTCGAAGCCGGGCTCGGTAGCGCCTTCAGCAGTAGCCCAGCCGGCAAGGTACTTGCCGTAAACCGCAGCATTCTCGTAGCTGAAGTCGCTGGGAAGCACCACGGTGCCGTCATCGTAGGCCTTTGCGGTAAGCGTCTTGGCTTCGCCCAGATACTGATAATGCATGGTTACCTGATACGAGGACTTCTCACCATAGATGGCGTAGAAAGTTACCTGGGTGGTGTCCGCGGTAAGCGAGGTGCCCAGAAGCTCCTGCAACGAAGCGGAGGCGTTCATGCCGGAAGTAGCGCCGGGCTGCGTGCTCCAACCCTTGAACTCCTGGTTGGCATCGGCAGCCCGCGGGCTCTCGATCGCAAGATCGTCAAGGCTTTTGGAAACCTCTACGCCCTTAAGCTCTTTATGGGTGTCGCTGCCGTTCATGAAGGTGACGTTCACCTTCTGTTCGGACTCTTCGTACACAGCGTAGTAGGTTGCGTCGCCGGTCACCTTCGGCAGGTTGCCATCTTCCCAGATGGGCTCCTTGTCGGTTTCGCGCACCGACCAGCCCTTGAAGGTGTAGGCTTGGCCGTCCTGTACGAAGCTCTTCGGCAAGTCCTTCACAAGGCTGGAAGGCTCGATGCCGTAATCAGCGCTAACCTTGTATTCGCTCCTAGTGGTGTAGTACTTACCGTCGGCGCCCTTCTGGTACAGCTTGAACGTGATAAAGCTTTGAGCGGCAGTGGTATCGAACCAGGCAGTGTACATAACGGTACCGCCCGCCTCAGCGCCCTTCAGCACAGCATCTGCCGTATAGTCGGCCTTCTGCCCTTCGGGCACGGTAAGGCTGTCGCTGGAGCCGGAATGCCAACCGTTGAACACAAGGGTGCCCACACCTTCTGGCTTTACCTGTTCCAGGATACGGCCAGAAGGATAGTTGAGCTTATTGGTGTTATCGCTGTAGCCGCTGTTTTCCTTCCACGAAGGAGCAGTGCCAGCGTTCACAGCTTGGGCAAACACGATGTTGCCGACCTTGAACTTGGCAAGGTACTGGCCGCTTTCCACCGTAACGTACGTGGCAGTGAAGGTGGCATTGCCGGAAAGCTCAACGTTGCGCATAGCGCCATCGTCCAAAGAGCCACCGCACATGTCGTTGTAGCCATTGATGCCTACAACCTTCCACCCAACGAAGACGTACTTCTTGCCGTCATTCTCGTAGGTCTGCGCGAAGCTCAGGTCAAGAGCATTCTCGTCGATTGCCTGCTTTACGGTTTTCCCTGTATCGATGGTTACCGAAGCGGTGCCCGTTTCGTTGACCAGACCACCAGTTGAAGAGTGCAAATTGGCAAAGCTGGCCGTTGCCTGATAGTGGGCCGCGGAATACACGGGGTAGTACGTGATGGTCTGCTCGGCTACCCCACCGGAAGCGAACTGCATAGTGGCGCTCTCGGCAGGAATGGAAGCCTCGGTGGCGTCCTTTTCGGTAGACCAGCCAAGGAAGGTGTACACGTACACGCCATCGCGGTCGCGGAAAAGCTTGTTGGCATCGGGCAGCGCAACGGTAGTACCGTCGGTTACCTCTGCCATCTCGCTTACCACATTGCCGTAAGCATCCACGAACTGAACCGTGTAGGAGCCGCCCCAAACAAGCGAGCCATCGGTTGCAGCAACAGAGCCGTACGTACCAGTGGCATCCTCGAACATACCGGCCACGCCAGAAAGCGAAGCACCTTCGGTAGCGGCCTTGGCAAAGGCAGTGCCCTTCTCGTTCTTGCCATTGATGGCAAGAACACTGATAGCATCTGCCCCTTCCTTCAAGCTGAAGGAAGAACCGCACGTCACCGAATCGGCAATGATATCCGCAGAAGCGCAGTTCACCTCTTCGCTGACAGCACCCTTGAACGCAGAGGATGAGGAAATATCAACCGCGCCATCCAGAATGAAGTTCTGCTTGCTATAGGTGGTTTTAAGCGCAGCGGCCTGGGGGGCAACGTCCACGATAAGCGGGTTCCGGCTGTTCGGATACAAGGAAGTGTTTTGGTCGGTTGTACCCCTATATGCACCCGTCGCGTTGGAAACAGCTGAAAGCTTTGCACCGTTTACGTTCCACGTTGCAGAATCGCCCGCCACCACAGCATAGGCGTTGCCCTTCTTGCTTGCCGCAGAAACGGTGCCGTAGATATCAACCGTGCCGCCAGCCAAAGCATACGAAGGACTGGAAGAAGCGGAGCTAACGCCCACTGCTTCAGGGGCAACCTGGTAAGTTCCCCTTACATAGATGGTTGCGGGTTTTACTTCGTCCCTTTTACCAGTTGGCTTTGAAACTTTTTCGGAAACTACCCAGTACTTAGCATTACCCACCGTAAGCGGAGAGGCATAGTACACACCACTAGCAGCATCGTACTTTGCGCTGCTGTAGAACTCATTCCAAATGCTGTTGTACAGATCGGAGTTTTCATCCAAATTCAGCTCGCGCAAAGCAGCACCCTGCGCATCCTGGTCAGTGGAGGTGGAAACACTGCCAGCCGTTAGCAGCTCAGAATCGTTGCTGACGTTCACCGAAGAATGGGGATCGATGCTCAATGTTGAGCCGGAAGCAGAAGTGCTGGCGGGCATGCTGATGCCATACGCCAGCGTTGCGCCAGTGTTTCCACCGGCGACAACAGCCGCCCCCTGTGATTCCACAGTTAGGTTTGCGCCGTTCTGAAGGGAAACGCCTTGCCACGAAGTGCCACCGGCACCAATGCCCGCGATAGTGCCCTGTATGCCACCATACACGTAGTTCACTTTGCCGCTGTACTGAACGGCGACTTTCACGCCATCAAGCACCAGGCTGGCACCTTCATCGACCCTGAAACCCTTGGCAGTGCACTTAAGGTTAAGCGCACCATTGCCTACGGAATCCTTGACAGTAAGCCCCGTATTGGAAGCAACAACTATAGCGTTGGTCAAATCCGACCCGGCAACCATAAGGCTGTGTCCAGCCAAATCAAGTGCGATGGATCGACTCACACCTACACTGCCGTTTGAAAGATCCAGCGCAGACTTGACCGAAAGGTCTTTTGCCAACTCAACGGTGCTCCCATCAGCAGCTTCTTCGATAGCCTTGTTAAGGGTGTAGTACTCCGTGGTGCCGATCTTGGCCACCACATCGCGGTCCAGCTCCAACACATTGTCCGAGGCGCGAAGCCTAAGATCCCAGCTCTCACCATCGAGCCAAGCAGAGAATGCACCTTTTTCGCTCGCGCTGAAAATCTTGCTATCGCCGGCAGGTCGCTGGGCGAAATCGCCTGCATACCCAGAAGCCAGCTTGACGCTTATGGTACCCGATGCTTTAAAGGAGCTTGCCACCAGAAGCGGCGAGCAAAGACCGACGATGTCGGCATCCGTTGCCGTAGAAGCGAACGAGGTGTTTCCATCCAACATCAAAGAGGGAGCAGCGCTACCCTGAGCGGAAAGAGCAACAGCACCTTCCGATTTGGGCTGGAAAGCCCCAGCAACGGATTCTTCAACGAAGGAACAGCCGGTCATTTCAAGCTTCTTTGAGCTGGTTGCCATAACGGCCGCACCGTAATTTGCAGAGCTAGAGCAATCACCGATACTGGCTTGGAATGACGAATTCGAAGCCTCAAACGTTCCTGGCCCATATGCGTAAAGCGCGGCTACACCGGAATTCTTGAAAGAACCCTCGCTATAAGCAGTTGCTGACGACTGATTAAAACTTGCTGAAGCGTTATTGCCCAGATACACGCCATTTGCAGTTGCCCCGGAGGAAGCAGCTTCCACCGATACGCCAGTTGCACTTACCTTGACATTATTTCCAAGCGCATAGATACCGAACGCATCTTTTCCACTCTTCGATATCGATTTAACGGAAACGTCCGAGAGCTCCGACCCCATTAGGCTAAGAGGGCTGCCCAGATTAAGCGTGCCGCCGGTTACCATAATCGCATAACACGGCAAAGCCTCTTCTGCTTCGACATCGACCTTGATCGTAGGCGAAACCGTCAAAGTGCCGGTTCCGGTCTTCGAAATAGCTGTAACCGTTTTCCCGTTCGAGGAACCAGAGAGGGTCTGACCTCCTTCCGCGGAAGAAGTAAGGACGACCTTTGCCTTGGAAGAGCATATGAACTCGCTAACGGCAGCCCCGTTCAAATCAACGGAATAAGAGAGGTTCCCTGGATTGGAATTCTTGCTCTCTTCGTCGGTCTGGGTAAACGAAACTACCGATCCTTTGAAATTACTCGGGTTGAGCTTAATCGTGTCGCCATTGACCGCAGCGGCATTTGCCTGAGCAAAGTTGCGGTAATACGCCTTTGTAACCCCATCGGATCCCACGATAAATGCCCCAGCATCATCCTCGGTTGGAGACTCAAATTCAAAACAGCCAGAGTTGGAGTTGTATGAAATTCCGCCAGTCTCTTCAGAGTCGTAGAGCCTGAAGGAATTTTGAATGATGCCGATCTGCTCATCCGTAGGCTTGAAGCCAGAGGCAAACGTAGCAAACTTGCAACCGCCGCTATTGGCCAAATCCTCCGAAGAGCCGATCAACAAGGGGAGCGCTCCGGACTTGCTCGAAAAGCCCTTGCCTATAACCAAAGGGGAGTCCGTTGCGGCAGACCGAACGAAAGCAGCCGTACCGGCACCCTGGGAAGAGAAGCCAACTTCGCCATTCAGAGCGATAGCGCCCTTGAGAGCCTTCTTATCCTTTTCGCTCTTGGCGAAGGTCAGCACACCGTATTGCCCCACCGAAGAATCCGATGAGAAATCAGCCTTTGCCAACTGTATCTTCGTGCTTCCACTTCCCTGATTGTCCAGACCGATGCCGGCTGCGCTGCCAAGCGGCGAACTTGCGTTGAACTGCACATTGTCAACGCAAACCGTAGATGTGTCCCCTTCGTAAGAACCATAAGAGAGCAAGCCATACGCATTGATGCTTACCTCGGCAGAATCAGATCTCGTAGTGCAATGTTCGGGGGCGTGGCATGCAACAACAGAGCCAGAAAGGTCGATCTTATTAACAAGATCGCCGCTAACCATAAAGATGGCTGCCATGTTGCCTTTATTAACACCTGCACAGGTCGTTAGATTCCGGGCATCGAAAATTATTTCCGAATCGACGATCTCAACATTTGTTATGCCTGTGTCTTCGTAGTTTTGATCATCCTCATCGCTCAGGAACCCGATAACGTAGCCGTTGCCCGCATCGGAGGGATTGCTTGGGTCGAAGCCGATCCAATATTTAGCAGCGTCAGTGGCGTTGTCCCACTTCTTCTCTAGCACTACGTTTTCAATAGTGAGGTTTTCAGTGCCGCCTACTATCTGCAGGCATGCGCTGTTCTTGAATACAACATGGCCCTTTTTAGGGTTGCCGTCATCATCGATAGCTGTACTGATTATGGAAAGATCGGAAACATTTTCGTCATAACTATTGTTGCCCCATACAACAAAGCTGTTCACGGTCAATGTATGGCCGTTAAGGTCAATCGTGAGATTGGCGGCATTCGCGTCTTCGTCCGGTCCGGCAAATCCACCTTTCAGTTCGACATCTTCAGTAAGACGATATGCGTACTCCGTATCCCCATCCTTGAAGTTCTTATTCGAGAGATACTCAGCGGCGTTTTCGCTATTTATCTCGACAAAGCCATCGTTCGAGGCATTGCTAGCCAAAGAGACCGAGTAATCATCCTCAGCTATTAGATTGGCCTGCTGAGCATCCGAAGAAGAGACTGAAGATGGTTCCGTCTGCTCGACGCCGCTCTTGTGCGCGAACAGCAGACTACCGCCCTCGGCATTGCACGTAAGGCCCTCGGGGTCTGATGCGCTGATGAACATTCCATCGGCATATTCGGCGCCTTCCGCCAAAGTCGCAAAAGCAGAGCCCTCGCCCGAAGCGGTATAGACAGACACGCCACTGCAAGTTAGACCCTTGGTAACCTCGAATCCTGGGGCCTTTTTCAGGTAAATCCCGCATTGCGTACCCGAAGACGAAGATTCAGCAGAAAACGTTCCGGCAATCTTTGCACCCGCATTAGCCAGGAACACGCCAGCGGCAAGCCCACAAGAGGATTCGCCTAGAACTTTTTCCCCGTAATCCGCCTGAAGCGAAGCAGACTTTTCCTCGGTTACAGAGATCTGATTAAGGGAAGCGGAAACGGCACAATCCTCAATACGCAGATCCAAATCGGCGCGCACGTCGTTTTCATCTGCGTACCCCGCATACACCGCATAGCTGTCAAACGCCTTCGCGCTTACCGAAGCGTCAACGGTGTTAACCGACGAAGAAACGCTCAGCCCTTTGATAGTCAACGAGGGCTTTGCGGCAGAGCTGGAATCAGCGACAGCAACATAGTTTGCCAGCACGCCACACGTAACCTCGCCAGCTTTGTTGGCCTCAACGGTTAAAGAAGACCGCTTTTCCTGTTTTGCCGAAGCATCGAAAGTCGAATCAACGAGCTCAACGTTACCGAGAGATCCACTTACATCGATACCAGCTGAGACAACGCCCTTGACAGCAACCGAATGTCCCTTGAAATCGATTTTGGCAGTTTCGCCAGCTGGAACCGAAACAACCAGGGTGCCCTCGGCTTGAACATCAGAAGAAAGGAAGTACTCCCCCCCTCTCTTTATCTCATATTGTCCGTTGCTCCAAGCATCAGCAATATCGATCGGTTCTTCAGCAGACACTGCGGAACCAACCGCACTATCGGCCTGCTCAACCTTATCGCCGAATGCCGTAGAAGGGACCATCATGCCCACAGCAAGCACCACGCTCATAAACAATGAGCATGCTTTTTTAGCACCAGTCGATCCAATCAATGTAAACATTCTTCAACCCAGCTTCTCGTTAGTTTGCGGTACAAGCGGTAGACGGAACAAGCATGGTAAAGGCAAGAGCCGCCCCGCAGATCAAGGCGCCCGCCTGCTTTGCGTAATCCTTCCGAATGGCTGCAAACGTTGTTTTCATTTTGATTCCTTTCCTTCGGAAACTGCTTTTACTTTCAAGAAGAGCGCAGCATCAGGCGCCAACGCCCTTGTCTTCGATTAGGAATGGCAATTCACCACGTACGTTTCCCCGTAGCCTTCGATTGCCGTCGGGTCGCAGCGGAAGAACGTGCTGTAGAAGCTGGAAACGTAAGCGGAACACTCGTTCAGTTGCTGGCCGCGCTGGTACATGCAGTAGGCCCATGGAGCCATCAGGAAACTCTCAACCGTTCCGTCTGTCCAACTTCCGGCAATCCCCGATGGCACTACCCAAATCTGGTAAGAAGAAAGATATAAGCAAACATAGGAATACATTGGTTTCGCCCATGCGCGCGCTGCATTGTACGGAGTGATGTTGTTGCCTTCAAGATCTTCGTGGACATCGGTATCCTGTGGCGTTTCGGCAGACCGTTTAATATGCTCAGCAATGCTAGAATCCCGCACCAAAATAGCTGGGTACTTAGCTTCCCCTACCACTGCATATTCACTTCTTGTCAAGCCAGGCTGACCAAAGCACCAAAATAGATCGATACTTAAGCCGCTAACACTAGAGAAACCGCAGCCTTCGAAATAATTATCGCCGGGATAGTAAAGTGGATTGATATTGGTTATTGTGCTCATAACCCCAGCAGACTGCAGGTAATAAAGATAAACCGCAAAATAGTGACGAGGGTTTGTCCATCTTCCGGCAACCCCAAGGCCAATGCCTTCTGTACCATCAACGTATTGGTAGTACCCATTTTGGTAAGACTCACAAGTAATCCATTTATCGACATATGAGGCAATGTAGAGGTTTGAGCTGAAGTTAGACGCATCGGCCCCGCGCCCCGTGTAAAGAACCTGGGGATGGGCAGTACCTCTATCCGTATACAGTGAATACCCCCCGTTAGCCGACACTACGTTGTTGATCGTCTCGGTGCGGAAGCTCTTGTATTTGTTGG
>CAZOGL010000032.1:0-14051 GCA_964579575.1 uncultured Eggerthellaceae bacterium
GGCGCGTCTTGTCAGACTGTTAGAGCCGAGTTAATTTAGCCTTTCGAGGGCTGGTGCTGAAAATCCTTGTTGCAAAAAACACAGGGCTCTCTTGCCCTTTTTGTTTCTGTTATGAGATGGGTCGAAAGCCTTTGCAACGGGGGTGAGGTATGTACTATCCTGTACCAGGAATTATTGAATCGCATTTCAAACGAACAATGGGTAGGGATGTATGGCGCTTTTCTCTTTTGGCAACTCCGATTCCGATTGTCTTCGCGGGGTGATAGCTCGTCGTTGGGCTCGCAACGCCGTGGTTGCGGTGGTGACGGGAACTCTCGTCTTAAGTTCGCTTGCTGTTCCGGTACGCTCCGAGATTGCCTCTGCCTCGCCGGTAAACGAATCCAAAACGGCCGCAGCCTCCCCTGAGAACACGTCTGGCAACACGACTTCGGGCAGTTCAAACACGAACGTCTCGGAAGAAGGCGGAAATACCGGTTCCAATACGTCGGTCGTGACCCCTACGACGCCTGAAAGCGGTGAGGACGGGGAAGGCGCGATTGACGTATCTGACAAGGACCAGGGCAAAGATGACGGTTCGGAGAAGGACGAAACATCCGAAACTGACAAGGCCGACGGAACCGATAAGGCCGATAAGACCGACAAGGCCGACAAAGATGCCTCCGGCAAGGATTTGAGCGATCCGGAGGCAGCTACTCCCAACGAGGAGTTTGGAGAGCCTACCACCGACGTCGTCATCGAGGGCTCCATCAACGGAAGCCTCCTTGCCAAAATTGCCTTGGCAGAACCTGACGGTGTCCCTGAGGGCGGTCAGGCAAACAAGTACAACTATGGTTCAGGCGAGCCGTGGTGTGCGTACTTCGTCATGTATTGCGCTCGTGCTCTCGGCCTGTCCACCTCCGTCATCCCGAACTACCCCGGGTGTCCCGCCTTGGTCTCCTACTACAAGAGCCTGAACAGGTGGCAAGACTTTACGACGAAATACACACCCCATGTGGGCGACCTGATCTTTTATTCCACGTCCCCTGGTGGTGTTGCCTCCCACATCGGTATCGTGGTGGCTGCCACCGAGACGACGGTGACGACTCGCGAGGGGAACACGAGCGGTGGTGCTGTTGCTACCCACGTGTTCAACACCACCAACGAGTCGGGTCTTATCGGCAACGACTATTACATCCTTGGCTATGCCGCCCCGGATTATCCCGACCCGTCGTCGCTTGAGCACACGAACAACGTCTCTGCGGTCCTCAACGTCAGCGACACGGCCCATCTCGTGGTCTACGACAAGTGCATATGCGGGTACGAGAAGGCAAGTGACCTCGTCTCCCATAACTTCAAGGCCTCCGAGGGCGACTCGATTAAATTGTCGGAATCCGAAGAGTGGGTGTGCATCGATTGCGGCGCGACCCAAAAGAACTACGCCACCGGAATCTTGGCGTCTTCCCAACAGATTGAGCTTTACGATGCCAACGGCGTGGATATCGCCAAGGAGCTCTCCGGTGGCTCGAGCATCGCGGTTGTTGACGTCTATTTGGCTGATGACGGGAACTATTGGGGCATCACAGCCGATGGTTACAAAGTCAAGATGGCCACTGCCGGCGTGAAACAGCACACCCAATTCTCCGAGGTTGACGCCATCGACGAGACGCGCGTGAACGTGGCGGAGCAGACGGTGGAGCAGACGGCGAAACAGACGGTGGGTGCTAGTGAGGAACAGACCGGTTCCATCGCACACTACGACGAGATAGAGTTGGGCTCCTTCGACTCCTACGTGATCGGAAGCGCCGAGGAAGATACCGTGAGCGCGACCTGTGCGCAAGTCGCCGAGGTTAAGGCGGGCGAGTTCTACGCCGTTTCTATCGGTGCGGTTGAGTCCACCTCGTTGTTCCGTGACGCCAAAAACAAGTTGGGTATCCCCATGCTCAAGCTTGTGGATTCCGAGGGGGAAAGCTTGGACGTGGAGGCATTCAAGGTGTACGGGACCTCGAGTTTCAAGCTTGATTACACGTCCGCGTCCCAAACCATCGTCATCTCTCCTGAGCGCGATTGCACCTTGGTGCTTGCAAGCCAGTGGGGCCGTCTCGGTACGTGCAACGATGTGAAGTTCACCGATGTCGAGGTCTACCGCATCAACTAAGGCGGGTGGGGCCTTGGACGGGACCTCAAGTATCTTGTGGCGTCTTTGTGACCGGGAGCCGATTGTTTGCGGCGGTCTTGGTAATCCTCTATACTTGCGTGGATAGTTTTGCGAAGTACCTCTAATGGGCTTGAGCGGCGCCAAGTTCCGAACCTGGTCAGGTCCGGGAGGAAGCAGCCATAAGGGACCGCTGACGAGCGCCCAAGCCTATCAGGGGTACTTTTCTATGCAAAGGCTATGCAAAGGCGGAATCGGACGGGGCGGAGGAACCGTTGGGCTTTATCGAATTCATTGTCAACCTGCTGAAGGACCCTCGTGGCCAATTGGCGCTTTGGATTGTGACCCTTGGCCCTGTCGTGGTGTACGCACCCTTGTTCCTCATCGTCTTTATCGAGACGGGCTTGGTGTTCTTTCCGTTCTTGCCGGGCGACTCGCTCCTGTTTGCGACGGGCGTGTTTTCCAATCCGGGCATCTATGAGGGCCTCAGCACGACCTACCCTGAGCTGGAAGGCCATGAAGGGCTCAACGTTGTCGCGACGCTTATCGTGTTCTATGTGGCCGCAATCTTGGGCAACACGTCGAACTATTGGATCGCCCGTTTCTTCGGCAAGCGCATCATCGACTCCGGCAAGGTCAAGGCGTTGACGCCTGAGCGCATGAAGAAGCTTGACGAGTTCTTCGAAAAGTACGGAGGACTCACCATCGTCATCACCCGCTTCATGCCCTTCTTCCGTACCTTCGCGCCGTTCATTGCCGGTACGGGCCATATGAACTTCGCCAAGTTCACGTTGTTCAATACCATTGGCGGCGTCTCCTGGGTCTCCCTGTTTGTCTTGGTGGGTTACTTCTTCGGCGGCGTGCCCTTCGTCCAAGACCATTTCGAGGCCATCATTCTCGGCATCGTCGCCATCTCGGTTCTCCCTGCCGTCATCGGTGCCATCAAAACGGCGCTCTCTGGTACGAAGAGCAAAAAGTAGGCAAAGTAGGCAAAGTAGGCAAAGCGATTGCGCACCTAGGCCGCGCGCCAAGGCCGCACGCCAAGATTGCGCGTCAAGGTCGCGTTAAGGTCGCATATCAAACCCATGAGCCCGAGCATCCGCTTGGGCTTTTTTGTTGTTGGGAGAGGGTATAATCAACCCGAACATATCGAAGTGGAAGGGCACGAGTGGCATGGCAGAGGCGCTGTATCGTAAATATCGTCCCCAAGTCTTTTCCGACGTGGTGGGGCAAGACCATATCGTCCGAACGTTGCAAAATGCTGTTGAGCAGGGAAAGGTAAGTCATGCGTACCTGTTTTGCGGGCCGCGTGGCACCGGCAAGACCACCATGGCGCGCCTGCTCTCCAAGGCGATGCTTTGCTCCCAAGGTCCCACTCCTGATCCCGACGGAACCTGTGAGGATTGTCGTCTTATCGCCGCCGGTTCCCATCCTGACGTCTACGAACTCGATGCTGCGAGCCGCACGGGGGTCGAGAACGTGCGTGAGGAGATTATCGGGCGCGTCCAATTCGCTCCCACGCGTGGTGCCAGCAAGATCTACATCATCGACGAGGTCCACATGCTCTCGACGGCTGCGTTCAACGCGTTGCTGAAAACCCTCGAGGAACCTCCCAGCCATGTCGTGTTCGTGCTTTGCACCACCGATCCCCAAAAGGTTCCCGAGACGATCCACTCCCGTTGCCAACGTTTTGACTTCCGTCGCATCGGCCAAGAAGCCATGGTCGCAAAGTTGGGCGCTGTTTGCGTCGCGGAGGGCGTGTCCTTTGATGGCGAGGCCCTTGAGCTGGTCGCCCATCGCGCTGATGGCGGCATGCGCAACGCGTTGACGACCCTTGAACAACTTATTGCTTTCAGCGGGGGCAACGTGTCCATCGCTGCAGCCGAGGATATGCTGGGCGGTCTCGATTCCAGCGACGTGGCTGAGCTTGTCGCGGCAATTGGCAAGCGTGACGCCGGTGGATGTTTCGCGTGGATTGCGCGCTACGTCGAGACGGGCGGCGATCTTGCTCAATTTGCCCGTGACCTTGCCGAGCACATACGCAATCTCTATGTCATGTCCCTTGTCGGCACTGACGCTCCGCTCGATGTGAGCGATGCCATGCGCACTCAGATGGCCGACGAGCTGCAATGGTTCGGCTCCGATCGCCTTTCCCGCGCCCTTTGCGTCCTCGGTGACTTGATGAGCGAGCTCAAGACCTCGACCAACGCCCGTCTTTCCTTCGAGATCGCGGCGATCAGGTTGACCCGTCCCGAGACGGATTTGACCCTTGAAAGCCTTGCGGAACGCGTGGAGGATCTCGAGCGCAATGGCGTCGCAACCAAAGCGGTGACCGCTCCGGCGTCCGAGCCCCAAAACCAAACCCAGGCTGTCGAGCCTCAAAGGCACGTTCAAGCCCAGGCGCTCGAGCCCCAAAGGCATGCCCAGGCTCAAGCACCCGAACTCCAATCGAACGTTCAAGCTCAAACAGCCGAACGCCAAACGAACGCCCAAGCACCCGAGCCCCAAAACCAAGTACCCACGGAGGTAAAGGTCGCTGCGGTGCCCCCGCAACAGGCAACACCCGAACAGCCTTTGGCGGGCGGTACTGTCGGAAAGGGCGATGCTTGGGCTAAGGCCGCGCAAAACCCGGCGTCCCTTCAACGTCTTTGGCAACAGGTCATGGCCGCACTGAAGAAGGACAAAGGCCCCTATGCCGTCCTGTTCATGAACACACGCGTCTCCTACGACGAGCAAAGGGGAGTGTTGTGCGTCGAGTTCCCCAAGGAGGCGACGTTCGCGTTCAAGGCGGTACAAAAGCCTGAGGTCTCCGAGAGCTTGACGGCGGCCGTTGTCGCGACCCTTGGAGTTCCTGCCCCGTTTTGTTACGTACAGATCGGTGGTGCCAAAGCTTCGACACAGGTCGCGCAGAATGAGGCCGTACCAAAACAGACCCAAACGACCAACCAACCTCGTCCCGCGACGGTCAGGCAACAGGTCAAGCAGAATGCCCAACAGCAACAAGTCGGGCAACAACAACAACAACCCCAACAGCAGCAACAACAGGTCGGGCAACAACTCCAACAGGTCCAGCAACAAACCCAACCCCAACCCCGCCAACAAGCCACCCCACAACGGGATCAGTCTCCGCAACGCCGCGAACAGCCGAATCGCGAACAACCGAATCGCGAGCAGTCGAAATCAGAAAAGGAACACCCTCGCGCTTCGCAAGGAAATGTCGATGACGGGTATGATGAGGTGCCGCTTGACGTCTACGATGGGTTTGTGGCCCCGTGGGACAACTCTTGCGAGGACCCTGCTGCGGACGCCCTTTGGCAAGGTAACCTCGAGGACGCCTTTGGCCCTCTCGAGGTCCAACGACTCTAGGGTGACAGAGGCGCGGCTATAAGGCACAATACAGTGATTGAAATCAGGATTACAACCAGATTAGAAGGAGAGATAAATGTCTAAACGTGGTGGATATCCCATGGGTGGCAACAACATGAACAACCTCATGAAGCAGGCCCAGAAAATGCAGCGCGACATGTTGGCCGCCCAAGAGGAGCTCAAGGCCATGGAGTTCGAGGCAAGTGCTGGCGGCGGCATGGTCAAGGCAACCGTCATGGGTGACAACACAGTCAAGGCGATTGCCATCGACCCCGAGGCGGTCGATCCCGAGGACGTTGAGATTCTCCAGGACATGATTGTCGCAGCGGTCAATGAGGCCCTCCGTAGCGCCGCCGAGGCTTCCAATTCCCGCATGGGTTCCCTTACCGGCGGCATGGGCATCCCGGGCTTGATGTAGTCCATGCTAGCTGCTCCTGCGATACAAAAACTTCTCGACGAGCTTGAGCGCTTGCCGGGCGTCGGTCCCAAGTCGGCCCAGCGTATGGCCTATTGGCTGCTCAACACCGACCGAGCGACGGCACTTCGCCTTGCGGAGGCAATCGTGGAGGTCAAGGACACGGTCCACTTCTGCAATCGGTGTTTCAACTACGCCCAAGACGATGAGTGCGATATCTGCCAATCGACGAAGCGCGACCGGTCGACCATTTGCGTCGTGAGTGAGCCGCGCGACATCCCTCCCCTTGAGCGCACGTCGGTATTCAACGGCGTGTATCACGTGTTGGGTGGTGCGTTGTCTCCCATGGACGGAATCGGTCCGGAGGATTTGCGTATTGCGGAACTGATGCGCAGGCTCGCCTCGGAGGAGGTCGAAGAGGTGGTCCTTGCCACGAACCCTAACGTGGAGGGCGAGACCACGGCGGCGTACTTGGCCCGGCTTATCAAACCTTTGGGAATAAAGGTCACCCGACTTGCCAGCGGATTGCCAGTTGGTGGAGATCTCGAGTTCGCAGACGAGGTCACCCTTGGACGCGCCCTCGAGGCGCGACGGGAACTATAATTCCCGATTCCCGACTCTCGGCTCGGACGCACTCCCGGTTCGGACGCACTCCCGATTCGGACGCGCCCTCGAGACGCGACGGGGGCCGCAAAGGGCGAAAGCCGCAAAGGACGGGGGCCGCAAAGGGCGGGAGCTGTAAAGCGCGGGAACTACAAGGACGGGGGCTATAAGGGCACGTCTTTAGGGAGCTTTCCTTTGGATGCCCTCAGCTCTCTCCGTGCTTGGATTTTTGCTTGTTTGTGCGGGTTTGTTGATGGTATTTGTCGTCTGTTTGGCAAGGTCTCGATGGTGCGAAGTGTTACTATTTTCTATGTTCTCTCGAGGATGCTCGGCCCACTGACGCTTTGCTTTTTCGAGATTGCAGTCACTGGCTTGTCGAAAGGTCGTTTGCAATATGGCACTCAGTGATGGCGCCGCAACAGCCCAGATGGTTATCGAGCTCAACACGCGCAATGCGGAGCACTATGCTGCGCTTGCGCGAATCGCCGAAAGGGAGGAATCTCGCCTTTCGAGCCCCCGTACTTTTGAGACCAATGACACCAAATGGACCTATTGTGTCGTCGATGGCGAGGTTGTTCGCATCCAAGCTGCCGAAACGAACGCAACGACGTTGGAGGTTCCTTCCCAAATCGACGGGATGCCGGTCGTGGGGCTTGCTCCGAATGCGTTGGTGAACTTGGAATCCGTCGAAGAGCTCCTGATCCCTGATTCGGTGGTCGCTGTCGGCGGTGGCGCGATGCGCGGTTGCAAGAACCTTCGTCGGATCTCTTTCCCAAGATATCTTGCGGACTTTGACTCCAGCTGGCTTCAGTTTTGCAAGAACGTCGAGGAGATGACGCTCCCCGGGTGTTGGGAAAACATCATGTCCAGCATCTTCGATTTGCCTCGGTTGAAAAAACTTCATATCGGGGCGAATACGAAGAGGGTCGAGTCGGGCGCTTTCCAAAAAAGCCAATTGGAAGAGATCACCGTTGACGAGGAAAACGAGGCAATCAAGACCGATGGCCAAGCTTTGTACTCCAAAGACGGCAAGGAGCTCATCGTTCTCGCGGTACCTTCCAGCAGCTATACCGTGCTCGACGGATGTGAACGCATCGCTCGCAAGGCGTTCAGCGCTTTTGAGGATCTTTTCGTAGTTGATCTTCCCGATTCGGTGGTAGAGATTGCGGAGTTTGCCTTTACGCGCACGAGCGTCGAGAACTTCGTTGCTCCTGCGTGCCTCAAAGCCATTCGTGAGAAGGCGTTTTTTCGCTGCATCGACCTCGAAAACGTGGTCCTCAACGACGGTCTCGAAGAAATCGGCAACGAGGCGTTTGCCTCAACGGCCCTGACCGCGTTGGAGCTTCCCCGCACCACCCAAACCATCGGGCGCAAGCTGTGCGACGACACGGCGGTGACCTATTCGGGGGAGGGGGCGACCTTTACCATCGCGAAGGATGCGTTGTATCTGTCTCTTGATGAGCAGGGGGCGTTGTATAGCACCCTTGACGGCGTCAAGACGTTTGTCCAAATCGTCGAACCGAAGGCGGAGAAGCTTATTATCCAAGAGGGGACCAAGGTCATCGGCCTAGGAGCTGGTGTTCGCAATACCTGTATCGAGGCGATCAAGCTCCCCGAGGGTCTTCAGACAATCAAACGCGAGGCGTTCAAGGGGTGTCGCAACCTCTATTGGGTGGAGATGCCTGACTCGGTTACGCGCATAGAGGACGAGGCATTCCTGGATACCGCACTACAACAATTCCATATGCCGGCAAATCTGACCTATTTCGGGATGATGGCCATTGTCACCTACGGCGCCCACCATGTCGGTCACGCTCCGACTTTGAGGGAGGTCGAGGTCCCCGAGAGCCTGAGCGATCGCTACTTCACGGTTCCAGGCATGTTGTGCGCCCGTCGCGCCGACGGTACCGCCCGTGTCATCGTCGGTATTGCTGGGACGGAGGAGGTGGTTATCCCTCCCGAGGTAACCTCCATCGATGAGTATGCGTTCAACAACGCCCGCGGTATTCGCAAGTTGACCTTCAGCGACCGCATCCATAGCATCGGCATGTGCGGATTTGCGCTCAATTGCTACGTCGAGCACATCCATGTGGACCTCTCAAAACCAGTGAGCGGCCACGATCACTTCGACTTCTATTTCCCCTTTAGTGATCGCGCCATGCAATCGCTGAGCAACCTGTTCGGTATGATGCGCGGTGTTGACCTGCAGAGGATGTTCTCAGCATACGACCAGGTCATCACCAACGGCGCAAGCCTCAACGGCGCTCATGGTGATTCTGGCATGTCCCTGTACGATCAGGCGCAACGTATCCTTGCACGCATGGCTGAGCCAATCTATATGAGCAAGGTCCATCACAACACGTGCCTGAACTTCTTGCGTGACCGCATCGAGGACATCAGCGTGGAGATCGCCCGTCGTGACGACCGCCGCTCCTTCGATACGCTCTTGAGCTTCAACTTCCTCAACGAGGACAATCTGTTGCGCGTCATCGAGCGCGTCAGCACGATTCAGGACGCCGCCATGACCGGCTATCTCTTGGAGGTCAGACGCAAGTTGTTCAAGCAAGACATTATTGATTTCGACCTGTAGGAGAGTGACCCATGCCTGTTCCTCAACCTGCGGAAGATACCAAGCTTAAACGAAGACGCCAAGAGTTCGAGCTCGCAAAGGACATGCTCGAGGAGTGCCGAGTCCAACTCATGCTGAAGTTTCGCTTCCTCGACCTTGCTCTTTGGCGTATGGAGTTCGAGCTCAAAAACGATGCGTTCCGCTATCCCATCGCGACGACGGCAAAAAAGGTCTTCATCGACGCGCCTCGCGTCCTCTTCCGCTATCGTGAGTCCTTTGACGAGCTTGTTCGCGACTACCTCCACTGCGTCATGCATTGCGTATTTCGCCATCCCTACAACGAGGGCTTCCCCAACAAGGAGGCGTGGTGGCTTGCCGCCGACATCATCGTGGAGAGCGTCATCATCGACATGCTCGGCGGGCGTTTCCCCAGCGATGATGACGGTGCACGCATCAGTGCGATCAACGAGCTCAAGATGCTCGTGGGCATGTTGGTTCCGTCGAAGCTGTATACGCTGCTCCGTGATGTCATGACAGCGCCAGATGGAGTTATGGTCCGTGGCGTCGACAGCACGAAGATCGCCTACTGGACAACCCTGTTCGAGCGCGACAGCCACGATGCGTGGCCAGCCAATGCGGGTGAGGGTGACGTGCCTGGTGAGGATAACTCCGATGACGATCGCACTTCTGAGACCGGAGACGGAGGTCTTGACGAACCTTCCGAGGGTCAAATGGAGGTCGATGGAGAACAACTCGTTTCGGAAGCCTCTGAGGAGCCGCAACAAAGCGAACAGCAATCTCGTGGCGAACAACAGCAAAGCGAAGACTCCCAACAAAACGAAAGTCCCCAACAACCTGAGGGTTCCCAACAACCCGAAGGCGGTAATGACGAAGAGGACACCACCCCAGGAGAGGGCGATCCGGATGTCCAAAACGGCCAATCCCAGACGCCGCCCGAGGCGCAAGCCGAGAAGCCTGACGATCGCGACCTCTCCGAGCTTGAGCGAGACGAGAAGGATTGGGAGGAGATTGCCAAACAGATCGAGATGAACCTCGAGATGTTCTCCAAAGAATGGGGAGAACAGGCGGTCAACCTCGTTGCCAGCCTTGAGGTTGCGAATCGTAAGAAATACAGCTATGCGGACTTTCTCCGTAGCTTCATGACGATCAACGAGGCCATGAAGCTCGACATGGACGAGTTCGACTACATCTATTACACCTACGGCATCGATACCTACGGCAACATGCCCCTCATCGAGCCGTTGGAGTACAAGGATACCCACCAGATTCGCGACTTTGTCCTGGCTATTGACACATCCGAGTCGACCAGCGGCGAGCTTGTGAGGCGATTCCTCGAGCACACTTTCGAAATCCTTAAGGAGTCGGAGAACTTTACGCGCGAGGTGAACATCCACATCCTCCAGTGCGACAACCACATCCGTTCCGATATCAAGATAACCAATGTCAACCAGGTTCCTAAAATAATGGAGGACTTCCATATCCGTGGATTCGGTGGAACGGACTTCCGTCCGGTGTTCGACTACGTTGACCACCTTCGCCACAACGGCGAACTTCGAGACATCAAGGGTCTCATCTATTTCACGGATGGCCTTGGCCGATTCCCTGAAAAGGCCCCTGATTATGAGACGGCATTCGTGTTCTTGAGCGACGGCGAACGTACCTTGCCCTCGGTTCCGCCTTGGGCCATCAAGGTCATCATCGACGAGCATGCCATCAACAGGATGAGGACGTCAACAACGATCAAGCGGCGAAAGAAGCGCCTGCTCGACGCTGAGGAAGAAGGATAGGTTCCGGGCTCTATTGGCCCAATCGGTCGTTTTGTAAAGACTCACAGAAGGGATAGTGAGAACATGAACATAGCTTCAGCGAAAGCCCAGATCAAAGATACGGTCGAGGCGTATCTGATGAAGGACGAGGCGGGAATGTATGTCATCGAACCCGTCCACCAACGTCCGGTGTTCCTCTTGGGTGCTCCTGGCATCGGCAAGACCGCCATCATGGAGCAGATTGCCCAAGAGCTCGGCATCGGCTTGGTTTCGTACTCCATGACCCACCACACCCGCCAAAGCGCACTCGGACTTCCCCGCATCGAGCACAAGGAGTTCGACGGCATCGAGTATGAGGCCTCCGAATACACCATGAGCGAAATCATCGCCTCAATCTACGACTACATCGAGCGTACCGAGTTGCGTAGCGGCATCCTGTTCCTCGACGAAATCAACTGCGTCTCCGAGACGTTGTATCCGTCCATGCTCCAATTCCTCCAATTCAAGACCTTCGGCAAGCATCGCGTTCCCGAGGACTGGGTCGTTGTTTGCGCAGGTAACCCGCCCGAGTACAACCGATCCGTCCACGACTTCGACATCGTCACCCTTGACCGCTTGCGCCAAATCGAGGTCACCCCTGATTATGGCGCCTGGAAAAACTATGCGACCGCCAAGGGCATCCACCCTGTCGTCACCACGTTCCTCGAGGCACGCCAAGAGTACTTCTACAAGGTCGAGAGCCGACCTGGTGGTGGGAAATCCTTCGTCACGGCTCGTGGATGGGATGACCTTGCCAGTATCATCACGGTGTACGAGAAGATGGGAAAGCCTGTCAACCGCGACCTTATCGTTCAATTTTTGCAAGACGATGACATCGCTGACATGTTCAGCGTCTACTACACGTTGTTCCAAAAGTATCGTTCCGATTACCAGGTTACCCAAATTCTCGCCGGCGAGGTCAGCAACAGCATTCGCGACCGCGCGCGGGAAGCTGAGTTCGACGAGCGTGTGGCGTTGGTGGGCCTTCTTGTCGACTCCATCGGTACCTCTTGCGCCGAGACCCTCGACCAGGAGGGTGTCGTCATCGAGTTGCGTGACCTTTTGCGCCAAGCGAAGCCCGAGCTGCTTTCCGGCGGAACCATCGAGGATTCCATCCACATGCGTGTTCTCGACCGCGAGCGCACGTTGAACCGTCGTGTCGAGGCGGGTGTTCTCTCCAACAACGCAATCCGCAAGGAGCGCCTTGTCATCCGCAAGCTCCGCGACATCATGGCCGAGTGCGCCATCGCTGACACGCCCAAGGGTGACGTTGCCTTCCGCACCGTCCAGGTGTTCTACCAAAAGGAAGTCGACAAGATCCAAGAGTTGGCAAAGGCCGCAAACAGCCGGCTCGACAACGCCTTTGACTTCATCGACGAGGCCATGAGCAACCGCGAGTGTCTCGTCTTTGTCGCCGAACTGACCACGCGTCACGCGACCACCCAATTCATTGCCCGTTATGGCAACGACAAGTATTATGCCCACAACACTGAGCTCCAAGTTGATGCTGCCCGTATGGGTCTTGACGAGCGCCTTGCCATGCTCGGCACCATTGACAACCTCCCGATGAGCGAGCGTCGCGATATGACGCAAAACAGCCTCACGAGCATCCGTAAGGCCGAACGTCCTCGCGACCCCGACGCCGTGGGCGGACCTGGTCCCATGCCCGAGAAGAAGGCCGACGCCGAGGAGGAACTCGACCCGGAGATGGAACTGGTACGCTACTACAGTGGTAAGCAGTTTGAGTGGGGTTTTGCGGCTATGTCCAAGATGACCTTGGAGGCTGACGACTTGAAGGGCAAGACCGTTCTCGACGTGTGTTGCCGTCGAGGCAAGGGCGTGTTCAAGTTTAGCGCTCGTTGCGGGGCCAATGGCCACGTCACCGGAGTGGATTGGACGCCCTCCTACATAGAGGACGCCAAGAATGCCATGGATAGGGCATGGCGCCAAAACGGTTTGAAATCCAACAATATGGACTTTCGTCTTGCCTTCCCCGAGGATCTCATTGGCGCCGGGTTCGGTGACGAGACCTTTGATGTTGTCTATATCAACAACGTCATGACGTTGCTGTACGACCAAGAGAAGGCGCTTCAAGAGTTTGCCCGCGTCCTGAAGCCGGGCGGCCTCCTTATCATGGAGACGGTATTCGCGGACTTCCCTCGTGACGAGGCCATCGTCGAGGCCGCTCGTCATATCGGCAACTCCATTCAAGCCGCCCGCACCAAGGAGGAGAACTACTACTGGCTTGAGCAGGCTGGATTCGGTGAGCCCGAGATCCGTAACTCTTACAAAGTTCGTGCCGACCGTGGATTTACCCGTTCTGGCACCTACGAGACGATTCCGGGTGAGGCACGCAAGATCAACTACAAGGCGGTAGCCATCTACGCGCGCAAACTTCCCAAGTCCGAGTAGGTATCGTCGAAAGACAAAGGGAGCCACCTGACCTAAACGGTGCCTCGGAGTTTGAACTTAAAAGAAAGTTCGAGCTTGAGTGCACGGTTCGTGCAGGTGGCTCCCGTTTTTTTGGCTGTTCAGTAGGCGGGAAACCTGAAGCGGGAACTTGAGGTTGGAACCTGACGCTGGTCGGGTTTTTGCTCCGCCCAATAGCCGGAGAACCTGAGGCGGGGCAGGGTTGCTTGCCCCGCTTTTCGCTCTAGCCAAGCAAGAGGTCTTTCCGTTCTAGCCAAACAGGAAACGGCGCAGCGCAATAAGCACGCTAAGTACTATCAGAACTCCGAGAATGGCATTACGCTTTTCTGTCGCGGTGAGCCTTTTGGGTTCTTCCTCCTCCTTTTCCTTTGCGGAGGCGTCAGAGCTTGGGGCAACCTCCTCCTTGGAAGTCTCTTCCTCCTTGTCATCATCGGGGGTCGCCTCGCCGATGAGGACGTCGACGTCGAACATGTCGAGTTCGCGCTCGAGATAGTCTGCCTGCTCCTCGGTGATTCGAACGTTGTTGCTTGTTGCCCAAGCGATCACTTGCTCCTCGGACATACCCCGTTTGACCATGGAACAAAGGTCTTCAAAGGTGGGTTCTTCTTCGATTGTATTGCTTTGCTCGACCATGGAGGATTCTCCTTTTGGCGTTGGGGGTGTTTTGACTAGCACAGTGTAACGCACGAAAGGGAGTTGACTCCTCTTCGG
>CAZOGL010000032.1:14151-17971 GCA_964579575.1 uncultured Eggerthellaceae bacterium
TGCGCGCGTGGTTTTGTGCAGATTTCTTGGAGATGCATGTTATAATGGCCCATCAACGTAGCCGCGTGACTGCGGCTCGAAGCGGAAAAAAGACGTCACACGTCTTAAGGTTGGGCTTTCGTGAGAGGGACGAAAAGCCCCTGTGCGCGACGCGAAAGACGCGAAGCGAAAAGAAGGGGAGGATGCAACACTCATGGCACCTTGGAAGAAAGTAATTTTGAGTGCTTTGGTAGGCGGTCTGCTCTGCCTTGTCGCTCAAGCGATTTTGGTCTGCTGGCAACAAACTCCTGTCACCGAAGCACCTTGGGGTAACTTCTCTGGCGGTATCACGCTCGTCTCCATGGGCATCATCGGATGCTTTCTCGGCGGTTTCGCTATCTACCAGATCCTTGGTGAGTGGGCTGACTTCGGTGCGTTTTTGCCTTTCTCCGGTTTCGCTATGGCTATCGGTATGAAGTCCATCACTCCCTGGACCCAGGGCAAGGGCGTTTGGGAGTGCCTGCGTCCTGCGCTTTGGATGGTTGTCTGGTTCAACGTCGTAGGCGCCGTCGTTTGCATCATCTTTGGCTATATCTGCCAAACGACCGGCCTGAATGCAAACCCGATCTTCACTGCGGACAAGAACACTACCGCACTGGTCTTTCCTGCGGCTTTCCTGATGGGCGCCATTATCTCTATCGTCTTCCAGATCATTTGGGAGATTTACGTTCGTGTCGCTCCCACCAAGGCCCAGCATTGGCATATCCTGATGCTCGCATGGTGCTTGGGCGCCCTTTTTGCCCCTTGCGGTCTGTCCACCGTGCTTGCCAATGTCTTCGGTGAGGGCTTCAGCGTCCTGATTCCCGTCGGCGGTTACAACATGTACACCGTTGGCGTCGATCTCGCCATCGGTGGCGAGGAGACCATGGTCGGCATCATGCATCTCGTCAGCTTCGTGATCGCCGTGTGCGGCCTCGCGATCTGCTGCATGCTCACCTTCGCCCTGTACAACGCTAACTACGGTCGTAAGCCTATCGTTCAGGTTCATGCCGAGATGGGCAAGAAGCTCTACGAACGCAAGTCTGCTCCCAACGCTGGTGGCCATCACTAGGTTGTCTCAATCCGAGCTTTGACGGAAACCCTCCTTCGGGAGGGTTTCTTTTTGCCAAGCGGGGAGGCATCGGATTCACGCTCAACCTCGCGTTGCCTGGACGACGAGGGCATTATATGCGAACAAGATGCATACCGTTTTTGTTCGGGCTGGGGTACAATTTCGCAATACATGTTTTTCGCAATACACGTTTTGAGAAAGAGACCTGCCGCTCAGATGGTTTTCTAGAGGGAACGGTTTTCTAGAGGGAGGAAACAATGGAGATTACTGCTAGGACTTTTGAGGAGGATGAGAAGGGGCTTGAGCTTGTCTTGACCCTGACCGCCACTCCCGAAGAGGTTGACAAGGCCCTTGATAAGTACTTCAAGGAGCTCAACAAGAATGAGGTTCCCGGCTTCCGCAAGGGCAAGGCCCCGCGCAACGTTCTCGAGAACGGTGTCGGCGGTCACGAACAGGCATACACGGGCGCCGCTGAGGTCATGATGAACGAGCTCGCGTTCAAGGTCATCGATGATGCCGACGTCATTTTCCTGAGCGATCCCGAGTTCAACGTCGATGGCATCATGGAGGACCACAAGCCTTACCAATTCCAAGTCTCTGGTATGGTTGCGCCGACCATGAAGTTGACAAGCTATGAGCCCGTCACCATCGAAATGCCGCCCGATGAGGCGACCGACTCCGAGATTGACAACCATATCGAGAACCTGCGCGAGTACTACCATTCATTCGAGGACATCACCGACCCTGACCACGAGGTAGAGATGGGTGAGTATGCCTCTCTTGTCGTTACGTGCAGCACCAGCGATGGCAAGCCTATCCGTGGCCTTTACGAAGTCGAGCGCCTTATCGGTCTCGGTAAGGGCACGATGCCCGCGAGCTTTGACGAGCACATCGTCGGCTCCAAGGTCGGTGACACGCTCGCTTTTGACTTCGAGGCGAAGGGCGAGAAGATTGCTCCTGAATTCGGAGATGGTAACTTGCATGCAGAGGTTGAGGTCAAGGGATTCCGCAAGTGCATCCTTCCTGCGTTGGATGATACATTCGCTCAACGTTTGGGCTCCGAAAACGTTGAGGTCTTGCGCAAGTCGGTTGCTGCAGCTCTGAACGAGGACAAGGCAAAGCACCTACCCCAACTCATGGAGGACCGTGCTGTCGCCGTTTTGTGTGAGCGCCTTGACGGACAAATTCCTCGCTACTATCTGGACTTCGTTGGACAGGGTGTCTCCCAGGACTACATCAAAAACCTCGAAAAAGAGGGTACGAGCATCCAGGAGTGGATCCTTCACAACAATGTTCAACGCGAGGAAATCCGTGAACAGATTGAGGGTATGGCCTACCATCGCGCTGCTTGCGACTTGGCTCTTGAGGCCCTTTGTGTGGAGAAGGGTTTGGAGGTCACTGAGGAGGAAGTTGACCGGGAGTTTGCTGTTGTGGACAACGGAGACGAGGTGCGCAAGGAATGGGAGGGCCAAAACCGCATGGCAGACCTTCGCAAGCTCATCCGTCACGCCAAGGCCACGCGGTGGCTCGTCGACACGGCCGAGGTCATCGTCGTCGAGGAAGACTAGCTCAAGGAAGACTAGCCGTTCCAAGTTCCATAAAAACTGGAGAGGGGGCATATGCCCCCTCTTTTTGCGTATAGGGAGAAGAGGGTTACCAAGCAGACCCCTTCAAAAGGCTTGAACTTCTCAGTGCTTTGAAAGATAATCAGCGATTTGCTCGTTGGTGACACCGTATTCGTTGCGGAGCTTGTTGAGCTCGGTGTTGTTGCTGGCGAGCTTGTTCCCAAAGATTCCGATGATGAAAACAACGATGACGGTTGCTCCAAAGATGACGACACTTGTCTCAACAGTGTGGTCGTTTATGCCGGAAAAGGAGACGAAGGCCCAGAGCGCGGCGCCGATAATCACGGAAGCGATAAGCTTTATAAGGCTGTTCCTTCGCGCAATCTTGAGCTCTGCTGCCATTTGGACATACTTGGCGGATGCCTTTTTTGAACTCTTCTCTGTCTTGTTAGGCTTTTTGGACATACCTACTCCTTGATGTGTTTCTCTCGTGCGAAGTAGGATAGCGCATCTTAGGAGGAAGAGGGAGGAAAAGCGAAACTTCCACTGCGAGAGAAGCGAAGGGCCTACCGTTGACCGAAAAATTCGAGAATTTTGGGTAATTATCTAAAAATAGAATAAAAACCGCGATGTCTTTGGACGTAAGTCGAGACGAAAACGATTATGATAGTAAGCAAGCATGGGAAGGTGTCCTAGCTTACGTATACAATTTTTTTTGTCGCGCAAAACGATGCTCGGGCCTCAAGGAAACAAAGGGCTCGTGTCTGGGAACATCGAATTGTGAGGGAAAAAGGCACGGTAGATGTGAGGGTTGGAAAGCCTCATACCTACCGTGAGGAGTGAACGCATACGAAGGGCGAATCCGTAATCGCCTGAGCTGAGGGCATATTCAGACAACCATGCGATCTCGCAAGAGATTCTTTAGCAGAGGAGTAGTAAATATGTGTTTTAGACCTGCAAGCTCCGGTGTGGACATTCACTGCCCGCACTGCGGCAAGAAGTTGCCCATGATGGGCAACACTGTTCTAAAGAAGTGCCCATTCTGCAAGACCGCCTTCGACGATGCTGATATGACGGCGCTCATGAAAGAGCTCGGCATGTCTGACGACGAGATCGCCAAGCAACTCGGCGGTGGCGGTGGCGGCGCAGCTGCTGGTGGCCCCGG
>CAZOGL010000033.1:0-17840 GCA_964579575.1 uncultured Eggerthellaceae bacterium
GCGGGCGACCTCCGGGCGACAACGGGTGGCCCCCTGGACGCGGGCGGTCTGGGCGATAACGGGCGGCCCCCCGAGCGCGGGCGGTCTGGGCGATAACGGGCGGCCTCCCGGGCGCGGGCGACCTCCGGAAGCGGGCAGCTCTCCGGGCCACACCTGTCGCAAGCCCATCAAAGCCCTCCAAGCTGCACATTCTGGGTCTTTTCAAAAAGTCCCAAAAAAGTAAAACTTTTCCTTGCATCCGCCATTTGCTTCGCGTAATATATCTTCTCGCGACGCGGACATGGCTCAGCTGGTAGAGCATCACCTTGCCAAGGTGAGGGTCGCGGGTTCGAACCCCGTTGTCCGCTCCATTGATCACTCGGGGTCGGTCGTCTTCGGCCGGCCCCTTTTGACAGACGGCGAGATGGCCAAGTGGTAAGGCAGAGGCCTGCAAAGCCTTCATCACCGGTTCGAATCCGGTTCTCGCCTCCAAGAATACGAAGCCGCCCCTCAAGGGCGGCTTTTGTTTGCCACGAGATTGGGGTGCCATAATAAACGGGGCATTCTTGGCATAAATCCGCGGCACTAGGGCGCGACCATTACGCCCAAAGTGCGGCGATCTGGACCGAGTGGGCGTAAAGCACGGGTATCAAATTCGCGAGTCATAACAAGACCGCCGACTTATGGCATCAAATGGTTTTGGGGGGTACACATTTCGGGATATAACCCTAACCCTAGCCCCGCCATGTCCTGCTCATATTTAAAAAAAACAGACCGGAGAACCCTCCGGCCTGAACGTTTATGGTGCGCGGTACAAGATTTGAACTTGTGACCCCCACCGTGTCAAGGTGATGCTCTCCCCCTGAGCCAACCGCGCGAATCTCTGAAGCATCGCTTCAGCGACTGAATATGTTACCAGAACGGCATTTTACGTCAACACTTTATTTCAAAAAGTTGGGGCTTTTTATCCCTCGCGGGGTTTTTGTCCCCTGCCCATCTCTGACCCCAAAGCCTGGGCCGCGCATCTCATTCGTAACGTCCAAGATACGAAAACGCTCCATATCAGATAACGCCTCATATCAGACACCAGCCCTAGGCACAAAAAAAGTCGCCGAGAAGGCGACTTTGAATTTCTGGTGTCGGAGGCGGGATTTGAACCCGCACACCCGTTAATTAGGCACTAGCACCTCAAGCTAGCGTGTCTGCCGTTCCACCACTCCGACGTATTTGGTGCGGTTAGTCATGTTACCAGAACCGACACCGAAGTAAAGAAGAATTTTCCTAACCTTGGGAAATGGTTCCAAGAGGATACACAAGCATGAGCACCAAAAGCGAAACCATGAAGATGATTGCAAAGATGATGGTGATGCGATCGAGGTTCTTCTCAACGATGCTCGTACCGGTCTGGGAAGAATAGACGGAGCTGGCGATCATATCGCTAATGCCCGTGCCCTTACCAGAGTGCAACATGATGAACGCAATCAAACCGATACCGGAGATGACCAGCAGGATCACAAACAGAATACAAATAGGGTTCAAGATGTCCTCTTCCTAGCAACTTGGGCGCCATTACCCAAGTGAGTCTTTCACGTACAGCTTATGAAGTATAGTCCAAGCATCTACCATTCGCAAGGAGAAAAACGAGCTTGCGGATGCCCTGGAAAATTTGCGCCAAGCGGGAATCCAGCCAGCCGAGAGCCCAGTCAAGCCCTACGCCACGCGAGAGCTCAGCCAATCGGGAATCCAGCCAGCCGGAAGCTCAGCCAATCGCAAGCCCAATCAAACCCTACGCCAAGCGGAAGCTCAAGGAACGCGTTCGAGGATCAGAGGCTGTCAAGACGACACGTATCGGCATGCCAAGACGATAGACAACGCCAGTGTCTTGGCCCCGCATCATGTGGCGAATGGGGTCGAACTCGAAATACTCGCTCCCCAGCCTGCGCAAAGGCACCACGCCCTCCGCCGTGTTCTCGAGGCGCACAAACAACCCGTACGTGGCAACCCCAGAAATCACCCCGTCAAACTCCGTCCCGACGAACGCTGCCAAATACTCGCACATCTTGCACTCCTGGGACTCCCGCGCGCAAGATTGCGCGACGCGCTCCATCTCCGATGAATGCTCGCAGATCCACCCAAGCGCCTCTTTTTGCGCCATGAATTTAGGCGTCGTCTCTCCCCGCCGAGAAGCGGCAACAGCCTTGAGCATGCGGTGGACCACAAGGTCAGGATAGCGGCGGATCGGGCTCGTGAAATGCGCGTATGCCTCGGACGCCAATCCGTAGTGCCCCAGATTTTCTGGACGATACACGGCCTTTTTCATGGATCGCAAGACAAGATTGCTCACAAGGTGGGATTCAGGACGCCCCTTTGCCGCCTCGACCGCTGCCGCAAGGGCCTTCGAATCACCCTTGGCCAAACGCGACTCATCGAGGGTTTCAAACCAGGGAAACTCCTTGAGGACCGGCAACAACCCTTCCAGTGCGGCAGCATCAGGGGCCTCGTGGACGCGATATGCACACGGATAACCCAAGGAGGCAAGATGTTGTGCAACGGCCTCGTTCGCGAGAATCATCGCCTCCTCGATGAGGGAGGTGGCTTCGGTCTTTGACCTCAAGTCCACGCCGATCGGAACCCCTTTTGCATCGAGACGCACCCTCGCCTCGACCGCATCGATATCGATGCCACCTCGATCACGGCGGCGTGCGATACGTCGTTTTGCCAAGGCGCTCAACTTCCGCAGCCGATCCTGTAACGGCCCCACAAGAGCCCCAGCCACCGCCGGGTAAGGCTCCTCGCCCTCCAACGGGAACGCGCGCTGCTGGTTCGAGGTGGAAGCCGAGCCAGCCACCACCGGTTGAGACTCCTCGCCCTCCAACAGCGACTGCGCCTGGCCGTAGGTAAGACGCGCCTTGGAGCGAATCACCGCAGGGTACACGTCTGCGCCAAGCAAGGCTCCCTCTGCCGACAAGCCCATATCCACCGTCATACTCAGGCGATCCTCATCGGGGCGCAAAGAGCACAAATCACAGGACAATCTCTCAGGCAACATGGGGATGACGCGGTCAGCGAGATAGACGCTCGTAGCGCGACGACGGGCATCTAAGTCAATCGCGCAATCCCAAGGAACATAGCGCGACACATCCGCGATATGCACGCCAAGACGCCAACGTACACCCGAACGATACGAATCGTCATCCGCTCCAACGGGGTCAAGGGACACCGCGTCATCAAAATCCCTTGCATCCACCGGATCGACCGTGAACAAAAACCGATCTCGCAGGTCGCGATAGCCCTCGCTCAACGCCGCTTCCACATCGAGGGTCGCGGCGTTTGCCTCGTCCAACGCGGAAGCCGAAAACTGCGTCTCGAGCTTGTGACGGGCAACGATGAGGTCCACGAGCACACCCGTGTCCCTATCATCGCCAAAAACCTCCTCAATCACACCCGTAGCCGCAACTCCCTTGTCAGGAAATGTTGTGATGCGGACGCGCACAAGGCTCCCATCAGGAATGTCGGGGTTATCCGCCCGCATAGTGAACACGTCATGACGCAGACGGGTGTCCTCAGGAACAACGACACCGAAAGGTTCCGCCACCTCATAACGGCCCACAAGGCTGTCAAACGAACGCTCAAGCACACGCACCACACGGGCAGCAGGCCTGTCTTGCCCAGAAATGTAACGGCTTCCAAAATCCCCCTCATGGTCCTCGCCAAGTTGTTTGCCGCGCGTCTTTTTGCCACGGGCGCGGGGCAAGGGTGAGACCTCGACCAAATCGCCGTCAAACGCACCGCCCATCTTCGCCTCGGGAATGAAAAAATCGCCTTCGGGCGTCACGACAAACCCGTAACCCTCCGCTCGCACATCAAGCACGCCGCGCGGGTAGGTATGCGCACCTTTGCGCGTATGATTCCTTGTGCGCCCCACAGGTCTCACTCCCCTCTCGCTTTGTCTTCCTGGCACAAAACACCCGACTCAAAGCACTCGGCCCCGATACAAAACACCTGGCACAAAATGCCTGACGCAAAACACCTGACACTAAACATCTAGCGCAAAACGGGGCGAACGGCCTCGATGCCATCCGCCCCGTCAAGTATCGCCTTTTGCGTCGCTGCTATGCGTCGTTGCTATGCATCGCTGCTAGGCGCCGTTGCTATGCGTCGCTGCTAGGCCCTCGTTCGCCGCCTCGCGTCGCTGCTAGGCCCCCGTGGTAGACGAAGAGCCAATCAACGCCTCCACCATCTCTTGAGCCATGACAAGTTGGGTCTCCTCGCTGTCCACGACGACGTCAGGAGAGACGCCGTAGCCATCGATATCATGGCTGGACGGGCTCAGGTAATACGCCGCCGTGTAACGAATCGCGCCACCAAATGACAGGGTCTGGATAACTTGGACCGAACCCTTGCCAAGCGTCGTTGACCCCACGAGTTGAGCACGTCCATTGTCGCGCAACGCCGAGGCAAGCACCTCCGCGGCACCGGCGGTACGCTCGTTGATGATCACTACGAGAGGTGCCGCAGTCGCCACATCACCGGAAGCGGTCTTGTTCGTGACCGCGTTCTTCGTCTTGATCTGGACAAGGGTACCGCTCTTGACAAACGCGCTTGCCGTGTCAATCGCCTGGGTCAGATAGCCTCCTGAGCAGTCCCGAAGATCGAGAACGAAGGCACGGGCACCCTGGTTAGTAAGTTGCTCGATTGCAGAGCGGACCAAGGACGCGGAGTTTTGTGAGAGTTGGGTGATGCCGATGCATCCCACCTCGCCGTCCAACGACGTGGAAATGTTTTGCTCCTTGTAGTCACGGCAGGTCAGCGACGTGGTGAATTGCGTGTCAGCGACGGCGCCCAAGGATGCGGGGCGGGTCCAGCCAACGACGACGGAACCTTCCTTGCTCGCAATAGTCGATACGACCTCGTTGACGGTCACATCCGTTTGGGAAACGCCGTCGATACTTTGGAGGATATCGCCGATTTGGACACCGGCCAGTTGCGCCACCGAGCCGTCGAAGACGTCCGCGGCATAGATTTTGCCCTCATACTCAGAGAACAGAACACCGATACCTTGATAATCCGTGGCGGCGTTCTCACGAACAAACTGGTCATAGCGTGCGGCGGTAAAGTAACGGAAATAGGGGTCATCGATGGCACCCACAAGACCAGTGAGCATCTTCTCCGTCGCTTCGTCAATCTCATACTCGTCGAAGCTGTTCGTCGAGAGGAGGTCCTCCACCTCCTCCATACGAGGGGAGATCGAGTTATATACGGTCTTGTCCGCCGTATTGGTCGTGACGCCCGGGGTCACAAGGCCGAGACGCGTGACAACAGGTTCTATGCCGCGCACAAAGAACCCGAGCGCGAACATGGCGCCAAGACAGATGACTATCCCCGCAGCGAAAGCGACGCGGTACCTGAACTGTTGACTTCTTTTTCTTGCGGCAACGGCCTCCTTTCTACGGGAGGCCGCCTGCTTTTTCTGATCGGTTTCCATGCCAGTCCGAACTAGTTGTGCACAATCCGTGCCGTTATTATGCCTTCAGGTAACGACGCATCGCGAACGCGGAACCAAGAAGAACGATGACTAGGCCCGCAACCAAGAGACCCACATAGATGAAGATCGCCATAGATGCGGACAACCCCAAGGGCAGCCAAGCCAAAGAAGTTGCGAGAGTGGGCAAGACCAGGTTGCGCGTCAACTCAAGACAGACCACAGCCAAAGCGGTGCCAATGATCGCATGCAAAATCGCCTCCATCAGGAAAGGCCCGCGGATAAAGCCGTTGCTTGCGCCCACGAGACGCATGATGGAAATTTCCTTGCGACGAGACAGGATGGCAAGGCGGATGGTGTTGTTGATGAACACCAACGCGATGAAGATCAGCAAGACGATAAGAGCGATGCCACCCACGCGAATGGAGTTGGTGACTTGGAACAGGCGCTCAACGGTCTTCTGTCCGTACTTGAGGGAATCGGACGGATTGCTGGGATTATCGCAAATCGTCTTGAAGGTAGAGTTGCTCTCGATGGAATCAGCGACGCTTTGGACCAACTCCGGCTCAGACAGGGTGACGTTGATGCTTGCCGGCAGCGGATTCTCGTCGCCGAGCTGGTCAACAATCTCCGGGGAGGAGGTGTAAGACTCACGGAAGTTCTGCAACGCCTGGTCCTTGGTGGTGAAGGAGACATCCTGAACGCCATCGAGGCTCTTGATGTAGCTCTCGAGGGATTTGACATCGGTGTCGTTGACGTTATCCGCAACATACACCGTGATGTTGACCTCGCTCTCCACCGACTTGACGATGTTGTTGACGATGTTACCAGCAAACAGGAAGATGCCGATGATGAGCAACGACAAGAACAACGTGATGATGGAGCCGAGCGTCGTGGAAAGGTGGCGGGCGAAACCCGTCAAAGACTCTTTAAAGAAATACGCAATACTAGACATTGAGACCGTACACTCCTCGCTCTCGGTCGCCGACCAGGCGTCCACGATCAAGGGTCACGACGCGGCGACGCATGCTGTCGACCATCTCGCGGTCATGCGTTGCCACCAACACCGTCGTACCCGTACGGTTAATACGCTCAAGAAGATCCATGATGCCGCGGGAAGTTTGCGGATCAAGGTTGCCCGTAGGCTCGTCGCAGATCAGCAGCGGCGGACGGTTGACAATCGCGCGAGCAATCGAGACGCGCTGCTGCTCGCCACCAGAGAGTTGGTCGGGGAGCTTTTCGAGCTTCTCCTGCAGGCCAACAAGGCGAAGGACCTCGGGGACCTGAGTCTTGATGACGTGGCGGCTCTTGCCGATTACCTCGAGTGCGAACGCGACGTTCTCGAAGACGGTCTTGTTCGGCAAAAGCTTGAAATCTTGGAAGACGCAACCGATGTTGCGGCGCAAGTACGGCACACGCCAATCGCGAATGGTGGACAGATCTTCGTTTGCAACGCGAATCGTGCCCTGGGTCACCTTGATCTCGCGGTTGATCGTGCGGATGAACGTGGATTTGCCGGAACCGGAATGGCCGACGAGGAACACGAACTCGCCCGGATAGATGCTGACCGTCACGTCATGGAGCGCAGGTTTTTTGGGTTGCGCCGGATAAACCTTTGTCACGTGGTCGAAGACGATGATGGGATTGGAAGCCTGACGAGGGGACGCAGCCACATCTACGACCGGCAACGCCGCGGAAAGTTGGGCTGTCATCTGGGCTGTGGAAGAGGCGTCCCGCCTACGTGCGTGAGAACCATCCGAGCTACGGCGACGACGCGCAGTAGTCTCTTGGTTTCTTTCGTTCGTCACAGAATGCTCCGTTCAAATACTAGTGGTTACTGGACCCACTGATTCTAGCAGAGCTACTTGCGAGCGATAACTTTCTTCACAGCATCAACAATAGCCGCAGCATCGAGACCGAAGTACGCGAGCAGCTCCTCGAACTCGCCAGACTTGCCGAAATGGTCGCGGACGGCGACAAACTCGGTAGGAGTCGGGAGCTCTTGGGCCAACAGCTCAGAAACGGCGCTGCAAAGGCCACCATAGACGGAATGCTCCTCGGCAACGACCACGGCGCCGGTTTTGCGAGCGCTTGCCAAGATGGTCTCAGTATCGAGAGGTTTGACGCTGAACGCATCGATGACCTCGGCAGATATGCCTTCCTCGGCAAGGGTACGCGCAGCAGCCATGGCTTCGCGGATCTCGACGCCGTTGGCAACGATGGTCACATCGGCGCCCTCATTCAAGACATAGGCGCGACCGATCTCAAGCTCTACCCCTTCGGCATAGACACAAGGGACGCTTGCACGACCCATGCGAACATAGACAGGACCACGCGTCTTGGCAGCGAGCCGGATCGCAGAGGCGGCCGCGGCATAGTCAGCGGGAACGAGGACGGTCATATTGGGCAAACCGCGCATAAGGGAGACGTCCTCAAGCATCTGGTGGGAACCACCATCGGGACCGACGGAGACGCCGGCATGAGTCGGGGCGATCTTGACGTTGAGGCCGCTGTAGCAAACGGTGTTGCGAATCTGGTCATAGGCACGACCCGTACCGAACACGGCAAAGGAGCCAGTGAAGGCGATGTTACCGGTCAGGGACAGACCTGCAGCCACATCGATCATATTTTGCTCAGCGATACCAGCGTTGAACAGGCGCTCCTTGTACTCGGGCTTCGCCGCAGCGAACTTACCCGTGGTGGTTGAACCGGACAAATCGGCGTCGACCGCGACGACAGGAACCCCTTCGTCTGCCAAAGCAGCCAAGGTCACACCATAAGCGGCGCGGGTTGCCTTTTTCGTTGCAGCCTCTTCGGCACTTGCAAGCTTTATCATGTTGGCTCCTCCTATTCGGCGTCGAGGTCGGCTAAGGCCTGCTCGAGCTGTTCTGGGTTGGGGGCCTTGCCGTGCCAACCTGCTTGATTCTCCATGAAGGAAACGCCCTTGCCCTTCACCGTCTCAGCGATGATGACATGGGGCATGCCGTCACGATTGTCGCGCGCGGCGGTGAGGGTCTCGATGAGGGCCTCCATGTCGTGACCGTCGACCCTGGTGACGTCCCAACCAAAGGCTTGGAACTTCTCGCCGAGGTCATCGGGGTTGCAAACATCGGCGATGTTGCCGTCGATTTGGAGGTGGTTGTGGTCAACGATTGCCACGAGGTTGTCCAAGCTGTTATGGGCTGCGAACATGGCCGCCTCCCAAACCTGGCCCTCTTCGCATTCGCCGTCGCCAAGGAGGGCGAAAACCGTGCCGGGCTTGTTGTTAAGGTAGAGTCCGGCGCAAGTACCGGCAGCGATGGAGAGGCCTTGGCCCAAAGAGCCCGTGGAGACCTCAACACCGGGAACAAGGTTGCAATCGGGGTGGCCTTGGAGACGGGTACCGAGCTTGCGAAGCGTCATAAGCTCCTCGACGGGGAAATACCCTGCGTGTGCCAAGGTCGCATACAATGCCGGAGCTGCGTGACCCTTGCACAGGAAAAACCAGTCGCGACCATCCATCTTGGGGTCGCTCGCGTTGTGGTTCATCACACCACCGAAATAGAGCGCCGTCAAAATGTCCGTGCACGAAAGCGACCCTCCAGGGTGTCCGCTTCCCGCTTCGGTGATCATGCGGACGATATCTTTGCGAAGCTCCTTGGCTTGCGCGGTAAGCTGACCCAAATCCATGGGAGTCCTTCCTGACTGGAAACCTGCATGCCTGAAGATGATACCGCGACATGGGTTTCATAGCGGCGAAAAGCGAAAACCTGCGAATTATTTTACCTTCACCTGAACGCCGACGACGTTGGTCGCGGACACCGTTGACGCCTGGCAGTCGTTGGCCTTGCTCGCGGTCGCAAATGGCGTTGCTCATACACGTCGCGAACGTGATCAACTCGGTCCCGCTATCCCAAGCTGGCCCCCTACGTGAACGCGACCACCTCGGCCCCGCTACCCCAAGCTGGAGACGAAGCTGTCAAGATCGTAGGTGCCGAGCACACGGATGCGCGAAAGGTTGGCGGGATCGTCGCCTACATGGACATAGTCGTACTCGGTGGTGAACGCGCACAAGATCCCCGCCTCATGAACAGCCGCGATACCCCACTCGGGCGCGTCTCCATAAGGATAGGCAAACGCATCGGAGGAGCCCAACAGGTTGATATTGGCCTTGAGATCGCTGACGATCTCAGCCTGGGTCATCCCGCCGATGGCACCACCATGACCGTAGTCGCCGCCAGCATGGTGCATGTTATAGGAGTGGGATTGGTATGTCACATACTCGCTGGGGTTTTGCGTGCAGGGCTCGATGTTGTCAATACCGACGATGAAAGACGTGGCCGGAACCTTGTACTGCTCAAGCACAGGAATGCCGTAGGCCAAGAAGTCGGGTGAGCCGTCGTCGAAGGTAAGGATGACGCTTTTCGCGGGCAAGCTATGGGTGCCGGCGATATAGGCGCTCAACTCCGCATAGGACGGGAAGTAGTAGTCGTTCTTCACGAGGTAGTCGAGCTGGGCGGCCAGGTCAGTATCGAGAATGTAGTTGGAATTGCTCTCGGCCCCGTCGGGATGATACCCCTGGGAATCGGAGTATACGTAGTGATACATAAGGACGGGAATGCCGTTCGTGTCCTTGTCCATGGAATCGACGACGTGGACGGTGCGGGTGCGCGACACCTTGAGCCCATCGCTAGAGGTGGCGGTGTAGGTGATTGTGTAGTCGCCGACCTTTGACGTATCGACCTGTCCCTCGATCTGGATGCCTAGGGAGATGTCCCCCGCGCGACGCTCCACGGCATGGGCACCCGACTCGATATAGGTCTCACCCTTAAGGACGATCGTGTCGTGGTCGCCCTTGAGGTTCATGGTGATAGCCGCCTCTGCCTCGGCAGAGTTGACCTGGGTCTCCTTATCGGCAACAGGGGTGGCTGTGATTGGGGCAGAGTAGCTTCCCTCGTCACTCGTCGCGGAAAGCATCGGTTTCACCACGAAGTTATACACACCGAACGCAACCGCCGCGACAACCACCAATACTACGATGACAAGCACGATGGTCTTGGCTGGGCTGGCCTTCTTGGGAGTCTGATAGGAGGCCTCGTAGCGCGAATAGCGGTTGGTGGCGTGTCCCGGCGCCCTATGCTCTGATGACCTGCGCTCCGGCGCCCTCTGTTCTGAGGTCCTGCGCTCCGGCACCCTCTGCTCGGACGCTCTCTGTTCTGAGGTCCTGCGCTCTGACGTCCTTTGTCCTGACGCCCTGTTCTCCGGAGCCCTTCGATGCACGTCGTTGCGCCTTTGCGGCGTATACTTGTCGTCTTGAGTCATAACATCCCCTCAAATACACATGAATAACCGTGTCAGTATACGCTAAAGGAAATTACTGCGACACCCTCCACTTGTGGTAGCCGATGACGAAGGCTTCAAGATCGCCACCGAGGACGGCATCCACGTTGCTGGTCTCGATGCCGCTGCGGACATCCTTGACCATTTGGTAGGGATAGAGAACGTAGTTGCGGATTTGGCTACCAAAGGAATTATCCATACGGTCACCGCGGAGCTCATCGACCTGGGCTTCGCGCTTGGCCCGCTCAAGCTCGTACAGACGCGAGCGCAAAACGCGGAAAGCCGCATCCTTGTTCTGAAGTTGGCTCTTCTCGTTTTGGCACGTGACGACGATGCCGGTGGGGATGTGGGTCAGGCGGACCGCGGAGTCGGTCGTGTTGACGCATTGGCCGCCAGGCCCGCTGGAGCGGTACACATCGACGCGGACATCGTTGGGGTCGATGTTGACCTCGATGCTGTCCGGCAAGACCGGCAATACCTCCACGCTTGCAAAAGTCGTCTGGCGACGGCCCTTGATGTCCGTGGGACTGATACGGACAAGACGATGAACGCCGTTCTCGGAGCGCATCATGCCATAGGCGAAGCGCCCCTCGACTTGGAAGCTGGCACGGTCAAGGCCGATACCCTCACCGGGAACCTCATCCAAGACGCGGACTTTCCACCCCTTGTCCTGGCAATAACGGGTCAACATCCGATACAGCATCTCGGTCCAATCCTGGGCCTCGAGGCCGCCTTGCCCGGGGTTGACCGAGATGATGGCGTCGCCCTCGTCAAACTCGTTGGTGAACCAACTCGTGATCTCAAGCTCGTCGAGGAGCGCGTCGAGGGCGTCAAGGTCACTCGTCGCCTCCTGGGCGAACTCGGGATCGTCCTGCGCAAGCTCGAAAGCGGTACGGGCATCCTCGAGCAATTGCTCGGCGCGAGCGTAGTCCTCGATGGTGGTACGCAGGTTGCTTGCCTGTTTGGACACCTCTTGGGCATGATCGACGTTGTCCCAAAAGCCGGGCTTGGCGCTCTCCTCGTCAAGAGCGCCGAGTTGTCCCTTCTTGTCATCTATGCGAAGAAACGAGTACGCATCTAAGACACGTTGCTCGAACAGGGGCAACTCTTTAGGGTCGTGCTCAGCCATACGGGGTTGGACCTACATATCCTTGCCGTGGCACTTCTTGAACTTCAGCCCCGAGCCGCAAGGGCATGGGTCGTTGCGACCCACGTTGGCAAAGGGATCGTCCTTGTCCTTGACGATAGGAGCGGTTTTGCCCGTCGCCACAGGCTTGGGCGCCTCAGCCGGCATACCCTGGTTGGTTGCGGCACGCTGGCCCGAGCCACTCAACGTGTTGCGCTCAAGCTCTGCCTCGGGATTGGAATAGTTCATCTTACGCTCAGGGGCATCGGCAATCTCGGGAGCCGGGGCGTTGGTAGTGACAGCGAGCTGCAGACGCAAGATCGTGCGGAGGAAGTCCTCGTACAAACCGCTCGTCATGCTCTCGAATGAGCGGAACGCCTCGTTCTTGTATTCGACGAGGGGATCACGCTGACCGTACGCACGCAGGCCAATGCCGGATTTCAGGTAGTCCATATCTGTCAGATGGGCCATCCAACGGGTATCGATGATGCGAAGCATGATCTGGGATTGGAGCAGGTGCATAACCTGCGGGGTCATAGCCTCGACCCTGCTCTCGTAGCGCTCGGCAAGGTAGTCCACGATTGCGTCAGACAAAGACTCAACGCTATCGATGCCCTCCAGCTCGGAGCAGTGGAAGTCGGAGGTGCCTGTCATGTTGGTGACCCAAAGGTCGATGGCGTCGAGATCCCAGTCGTCTTTGGCACCGTGCACGTCGCAGTTTGTGGCAACGATACGGTCGGCGGCATCGCGGATAATCTCGTCGATACGCTCGGACATGTCCTTGCCATCGAGGATGGCGTTACGCTCCTCGTAGATGGCCTTGCGCTGGAGATTCATGACGTCGTCGTACTCAAGCACGTTCTTACGGGCGGCAAAATGGAGCGCCTCGACTTGGTGTTGGGAACGCTCGACAGTCTTGGTGACCATCTTGGAGTCGATGGGCATGTCCTCGGGGATGTTGACCTTCTCCATCATGTTGGAAACGCGATCCATGCTGTCTCCGCCAAACAGGCGCATGAGGTCATCCTCGAGCGACAGGTAGAACAAGGTCTCACCCGGGTCGCCCTGACGTCCGGAACGACCGCGAAGCTGGTTGTCGATACGACGGGACTCGTGGCGCTCGGTACCGATGACGCAAAGACCACCAGCGGCGATGACGCGCTCGTTCTCCTCCTTGCAAACCGCCTTGGCAGCCGCGAGGGCCTCGGCACGCTTAGCCGCACTCGGAGCAACCGGCTTACCAGGCTCGACCTCAGCACCCTCCTCAAGATCGGGGTCGTATCCCCAAGAGCGGAGCTCGTCGTCGGCAAGTACTTCGGGATTTCCGCCAAGCAGGATGTCCGTACCACGACCAGCCATGTTCGTCGCGATGGTGACCGCGCCGACACGACCCGCCTGAGCGACGATATGAGCCTCACGCTCGTGGTTCTTCGCGTTCAAGGTCTCGTGCTTGATGCCACGCTTGTCGAGGAGGCGAGACAACTTCTCGGAGCTCTCGATGGAGACCGTGCCAACGAGACAGGGCTGGCCCTTGGCGTTACGCTCGGCAATCTCGTCGGCAACCGCGTTGTACTTGGCATCGATGGTGCGATACACCTGGTCGTTGTTGTCGATACGAATAACGGGGCGGTTCGTAGGAATTGCCACAACCGGGAGCTTGTAGATCTCGCGGAACTCGGCATCCTCGGTCATTGCGGTACCAGTCATGCCGGAAAGCTTCTCGTAGAGACGGAAGTAGTTTTGGAGCGTGATGGTCGCAAGGGTCTGGTTCTCGTCGCGCACCTTCACGTGCTCCTTGGCCTCAACGGCTTGGTGGAGACCCTCGGACCAGCGACGACCCTCCATGATACGGCCCGTGAACTCATCGACGATCTTAACCTCGCCGTCAACGACGACGTAATCGATGTCGCGATGGAACAGGAACTGGGCCTTGAGGGCCTGTTGGAGATGGTTGGCAAGTTGGCCAGTGGGATCGGCGTAGATATCTTCGATACCGAGCATGGCCTCGATACGCTCAAGGCCGACCTCGGTGGCGATGATCGTGTGCTTGGCCTCGTCCTTCTCGAAGTCCTCGTCCTCTTTGAGGCCGGGCATGACCGCAGCGAAGCGGTGGTAGGTCTCGGCAGCCTGCTGGCCTGCGCCGGAGATGATCAACGGCGTACGGGCCTCGTCGATGAGAATGGAGTCGACCTCGTCGACGACGCAGAAGAAGTGGCCACGTTGGACGCGGGCTTCCTTACGGGTGACCATGTTGTCACGCAGGTAGTCGAAGCCAAACTCGGAGTTCGTACCGTAGGTGATATCCGCTTTGTAAGCGGGGACCTTCATGTCCTGACGCTGGCCGTTTTGGATCAGACCGACGGTCATGCCAAGGGAGCGGTACAGACGTCCCATCCACTCGCTGTCGCGCTTTGCGAGGTAGTCGTTGACGGTGACGATGTGGACGTTGTTCCCAGAGATGGCGTTGAGGTAACCGGCGAGCGTCGAGACGAGGGTCTTGCCTTCGCCGGTCTTCATCTCGGCGATCTGGCCGTCGTGCAACGTCATGGCGCCGATGAGCTGGACATCGAAGTGGCGCATACCCAACGTTCGCAACGAGGCCTCACGGCACGTCGCAAACGCCTCAGGCATCAGGGAGTCCAAGGACTCACCGTTGTTGTAGCGCTCGCGGAACAGGGCCGTCTGTGCGAGAAGCTCGTCATCGGAGAGGGCCTTGACCTGGGGTTCCAAGCTGTTGATCTTGTCGACCTTCGCCTGGTATTGCTTCATCTGCTTTCCCTCGCCGAGGGAGAGCAGCTTGGAGAGAAATCCTGCCATAAAACTTATTCTTTCTCTAGGATAACTTTGCGCGAACCATCATAGCGTGTATCGACCGATTACTCTATCACACCCTTAAAAGCGGAAGGAAAAAAATCGCAGGGAGGTCACAAAATGCCGTCCCGAGACCGAACGCATGCACCCAGCGGCGAGCCCGAACGCGTGCGCCCAGCCCCGGAACCGAACGCAAGCGCCCAGCGGCGAGACCGAGCACGTTGCCGTCCCGAGACCGAACGCAAGCGCCCCTCCCCTTAAAATCGCTCCTCACTCTCAGTGATTTTGCGATAGAGCGCGAGCATACGCGGGCTGGGATCGATGCTAAACGCCCGCATGAGCGCGCGGGCGCAAACGCGATAGGTCTCAAGCGCCGCCTCCCTTTGTCCACAGGCAACCTGGGCGCTCATCAAGGCGTAGTAGGGATCCTCTTGGCGACGTTCGTGCTCCAAGGCCGAGCGGGCAAACCAAAGAGCGGTCTGGTCCTCCCCCATATCCAACAGGCGAAACGTTGCCTGGACAAGGGCATCACTGACTTGGGAACGATAATCGTCGCGGGCGTCCACAATCACGTCGCACTTCGTCTCCGAGGGCAACAGATCCCCCCGATAAAGCCGATGGAGATCCTCCAAAAGGATGCGAAATCGATCCACGTCGGGCTTCTCGATGGCAAGGGAACGACACACCGCCGTCACCTGTTGGACGTCGCTGGTAACCAGACGCCCGTCGATACGGTAACTCCCCTGCACATGGTGAAGGAAGGGACAAGATCCATCTGGCAAAGACAACGTCCGCTTAAGCGCTGCCCAATTCGTATAGAGGTTCTTTCGCGCCGTCCGCTCCGTGGAGGCGGGCCAAAGCGCCTCAACCAGACGATTGCGGGACACCTCGCGCCCTCCAGCCATGGTCAGGATGGCCAACAAGGCGCGCATCTTCGTTTGGGTGAACTCCTTCGCGTCAAGGTGCCTTCCATCAAGAACGGCCTCGATGCCGCCAAACAGGGAAATCTGCAGGTGGGGCTTATGGGTCTCCCCCGCCGACCCCTCCTCCATCGTTTTTGCGTACGAGGCACGGTTTGCGCGAGCCTTCTCCTGGGACCGTTGCAAGGCGCCAAACTCCTGTTGTTGTGCCGCGACGCAACGTTCTCCGTGACGCATCTGGCTCTTCACCGACTCCGTCAACAACCTTGATGCAACCTCTGACGTCGTATCCGTGCCCCGTGCCAAGTCTCCGAGAGCGCGATAGGCCTCAAGACGGAACACGCCGATTAGTCCGTCCTCCTCCCCCTCATCGAGCAGGCGGCAAAACGTCTCGTCCTCGGCGATGGCAGGACAAACGCCAAGAAGCAACACGCCACCCAACAGCGCCCCGTCAAGATCGTTACACGCCGCCGCCACGTCAAGCCACGCTCGAAGCAACTCCGACGCGACCGAAGAACGGAACGCGCTCTCGGTCGCGCTCTCGATCTCGGTAGCGCCCTCGGTCGCGCTCTCGATCTCGGTAGCGCTCTCGGCCTCAAGAGCAAGGCCGGCCTCGAACCTCTTTACAAGGCAAAGCGCAAGTGCCATCTCGGGGTTAAGCTCTCGGACCACCTCCCCCTCACGGACGCACTCGATTCCCGCAACGAGCTTGGAGAGGCGCTCCAACGCACCCGTACGCAACACGTCGTTACCGAAATGGGCAACCATGGTTAGGGCGCTGACCCTTGCGTCAATCGGGGCGTTTACGCGCGCCGCCACCTTGCCCGCGAGTAACAATCCCATACGAACGTCCCCTAAAAAGCCCAGGCGCCACGCCTGTTGTGCCTCCAAGCGCGATCCTGGCGCGTCGGCCCCGACCTTTCCCAAGCTCTTTCCTAGACGCCAAGCAGGAAACAGACACATCATGTGGGACAGACGCCTCCCGTTGTCCAATAGCCACGCGAATCGGGCGGCCCTCCCCATCATCGCCATGACCATCGCGACCGCGCGTGCCGCGTCCCCTCTATCGAGCAGGGCCCTTGCCACCCCATCAGCCAAGGCGTCTTGGGTCTCAAATCCAAAGGAGGCGCCAATACGCTTGAGCTTCGACGCGTAGGCGTAGACCAAACACTCCGGAGGAAAGACGGCCGTTGCGACCGAGTCGCTTTCGGGAGCGATCCCAAGGTGGGGATAATGGTGTGCGAGGGGTTCGATTTGGGAGAGATTTAGGTCAAACTCCCCGCAAAGCCAAGAGAGCGGCGCTGCCCCCATGGCAAGAAGGACAAAGTGGACGCAAAGCACCTCATCCGGCAACTCCTCCCTCGCAAGAGACTCCGCAAAGCGGGCGGGCGCATCGACAGACCCCCAAGCGAGTTGGGGGATGGAGCAGGCAAGCATGGCTCCCGTCGGGGCCACCTCCCACTCTCCCTCGCCTGACCCCCATTGTTGTCTCTGGTCGCGAAACGCCTCATCCCGCTCACCCATGTCAAGCATCAGGTCTCGGGCCGTCAGACAGATGCGATCGATCTGGCGCCCCGCGAAGGCATCGCTTGTAGGATGGCAAAGCACCATCACCTCGCTGCCTTCCTCCAAAAGCTTGTCGAAGGCATTGGACAAAAGGTCGGCCCGTTGGGTTCCGAGACGCGGCACGTCGTCGAACACCACAAGCCTCATGCCCTTGTCACGCTTCATGAGGTCTTCCCCCAAACTCCCACCATCGAGGTCCCGAAGGAAGCAAGGGCTGCGTGCGTCGATCCATGCAACATGCTCAAACCCGAACACGACCTGCGCATACTCAAGAGCGAGATAGGTCTTGCCATACCCTGGCGGCGCCACGAGAAAACGCGTTACTTGGCGTTCGCGCATCAGACGTGAAACGAGGTCGGGACGGGAACGGATCGCCACGCCCATAAAGCGCCGTGGACGTCTACCGTTACAACAGGAAGTGGAAAGAAAACTTGTCATGGTGGCCCCCAAAGCTCGAGGAAGACCGCATGATAAGCAAACAGAGAACAGACTTTCTCCAGTATAATCGACTATCACCCTTAGCCGAGGATAATTTTCGCATTGAAAAAACTGGCCAACACGCGCCCTGCCGGGCCCTGTCTACACCATGCCGGGCCCCACTTGCGGCCCGCGCGCGTCCCGCCAGCACACGCCCTGT
>CAZOGL010000034.1:0-2737 GCA_964579575.1 uncultured Eggerthellaceae bacterium
AGAACTCTCTGATTACAAGGGGCAACTTCCTATTCCTTGGCTCCATACTGCTCGTAGTAAGCGTCGATGGAGGCCATCATCTCGTCGTCGATGATGACGCGGCCTTGCACCTCGCGATTGTGGAGGTATTCGGTCACCTCGCGCATGTTGACGATGCACGCGGTCGGGAAGCCGTATTTCTCGCTGACCTCGTCTGTCGCGCACTTGACGCCGCCGGGTCCGACCTCCATGCGATTGAGGCTCACGATAAGGCCCATGATGTCGATGTCGGCCGCGCTTGTGATGATCGGATAGGTCTCGTCGATGGACTTACCGCTCGTGGTGACGTCTTCGACCATAACGACGCGGTCGCCGTCTTGCAAGACGTACCCAAGCAGGTTTCCACCCTCGCCGTGATCTTTGACCTCCTTGCGGTTGGAACAATACTTGATCTCGCGACCGTACAGCTCGTTATAGGCCATGGCGGTGACGACACTTAGTGGGATGCCCTTGTAGGCAGGTCCGAACACGACGTCGAAATCGTCGCCGAAATTGTCGTGGATGGCGCGAGCGTAGTACAGACCGAGACGGTGGAGCTGGTCGCCGGTGACATAGGCGCCGGCATTCATGAAAAACGGGCTTAAGCGGCCGCTCTTCAGGGTGAAGCTGCCAAACTTCAACACGTTGCTCTCAACCATGAACTCGATGAATTCGCGCTTGTAATCCTCCATGGGATGGTCCTTTCGCGGTGGACTTGCATAGCTAGGTCCCATTGTACACAAGACGCGCGTGCGAGCTCCCTGCCCTTTTGGTGAAAATGGCAACGATATGCCATAAACTATATGCCGTGTCAAATAGCCTAAACTGAAAATAAGCAACCCGATGCAACCCGCCCGAAGGATAACCAGCCCGACTCAAGGACGAGCAACCCGATCGAAGGGCAAACAACCTTGCTCAAAGACGAGCAACCTGATCTTAGGGCAAACAATCCGACCGAAAGGAAATGTTTCATGCGAGACCACTCCAACCACATCTGTGGGACGCGCCACGAGGTCGTCGGCGCCCTCATGCAACGGTGGGACTTCACACGCGAGGTCGAGAATGTGTTGTTGTCGAAGGCGGACGGCCGTGTCGCCGCCAAGACGGTGACCTCTCGCAACACGCTTCCCTCCTCCCGTACGTCAAACTTGGATGCCATCGCGGTGCACTTTGACGACTTTGTCGATGGTGCGCCTGACATCACGGAGTGGGAACGGGGCAACCAATGGCAGTACTGCAATACCGGCGTCGCTATCCCCGAAGGGTTTGATACCGCGATTGCTATCGAACAGGTTGAGATAGCCAATGACAAGCTGGTGGCCCTCAACGCGGTGCCCACCGAGCGTTTCCAAATGACCACGGAGGAAGGTGCGTCCTTGCAACCGGGCGACATTCTCGTTAGTGCGGGGGAGGTTCTTGCCCCGACCTTGTTGGCCGGGCTTGCCATGGGCGGCTACACCGAGGTCGCGGTGGTGCGCAAGCCTCGCGTCGCCTTTATCCCCACGGGCAACGAGCTCGTTCCTGCGTCCATCGAACTCCCCCGAGGAAAGAACGTGGAGAGCAACTCGGCGATGATAGGTGCCAAGATCGAGGCATGGGGTGGGAGCGCGTTGCTTTATGGCATCGTTCCCGATGACCCCGACAAGATTCTTGCCGCCTTGCGCGATGCCGCTGAGAAGGCCGACATCGTTGCCATCAACGCTGGTAGTTCCAAGGGCAGCGACGATTGGACCTGTGAGATCTTGGAGCGCGAGGGCGAGATCCTCTTCCATGAGGTAAACCAAGGCCCCGGTCGCCATTGCAGCTTCTCGTTGCTTGATGGCAAGCCCGTCATCGGCATATCCGGTCCTCCTATCGGAGCGGAATTCACCGCCGACTTCTTCTTGAAACCCTTTGTCGACCTGTATCTTGGTGCCAATCTCGACTATCCGCCGACGGTGCGCGCTACAATGCTCGACAGTGCGCCGATGAGCCCGCGCCGCATGAACGTCGTCAAGCGTGTCGTCGTTCGCCGCGACGAGCGGGATCGCTTTGTGGCTTGGATGCTGCATACCTACGACCGTCCTGTCATTCGGGATTGCACTTGGGGCAACGGTCTTGTTACGGTAGACAAGGACAGCTACGGTTGGGTCGAGGGTGACGAGGTCGAGGTCGAGCTGCGCTGGCCGTACACGCTGCCTCCGCGCATGGAGCGCTAGGACGAGGAGAGTTTGGGAGGTTTCCATGGGTGTGTCTGTGAGTGAAGAGGAGTTCGAGGGTTTTGTGATGGACGCCCTTGACGCGATTCCGGAGCGATTCGCCGATGAGCTTGTGAACATCGCGTTTTTCGTCGAGGACGAGCCTCCCGAGGACGAGCCCGCGGACACCCTCGGTCTGTATGACGGCCTGTCCATCGATGAGCGTGCGGATGGATATGGGTATCCGGGCGACTTTCCCGACAGCATCACCATTTTCAAGGGTCCCCACGAGCGTCGTGCGAGTTCCCGCGAGGAGCTTGCCCACGAGGTCTATGTGACCGTCATCCACGAAGTGGGCCACTTCTTCGGTATGGATGAGGACCAGGTCGAGGCCATGGGGTACGCATAGGCCTCGATTGGCCACCTCATATCAAGACGGATAAGGTCCGAAAAACGAACAAGGTCCGGGGTCTTGGCGTGACTGCGCCTCCCCCGGATCGTTTTATCTGGCAAGCGCTACGCGCCGAAGCGAGGTTCGGGAT
>CAZOGL010000034.1:2837-5338 GCA_964579575.1 uncultured Eggerthellaceae bacterium
CTGGCAAGCGCTACGCGCCGAAGCGAGGTTCGGGATAATAACAACTCATGCCGCCCATGGCACAAAGCTCGCGAATCGTGTCGGGGCGAACCATGCGATCGAGGTATTCGGCCTCGGTGGCACATTCCCGCGCGATGGCAAGATTCTCGACGGCAAGCGCGATATCTGACGCCAACTCGTCTACGTCATCACCGCGACCAACGATTTTGTAGGCGTCGACACCTATCTGCTCAAAACGCCACAAGGCACAAAGCCCGCAAGCGCTGTAGTGAAACTCGTTGCGATAGCGGGTGTCGTTGTCCGCCCAAGCCCAGGGGTCCAACGGTTTAGGTCCGGCAAAGGTTGCCAATTGCTTGTAGCTGGGGGCGTAGCGCAAGGCGAGACAGGTCGACGGGCAACCAGCTTTGTGGAGACCCATGCAATGGCTGTCGGCAAACACGCACCCGTTGCGCATGAAGAACACCTCGTAGCGCAATTCCGGGACGGCTGCGGTGATCGAGGCTATGTCGTCCAAGGTCACGTCACGTGGCAGGATGGCGCGATCGATTCCGCGCGCGTGGTAGTAGCGGGCAAGGTCCTCGTTGTAGATGGCGCACATGGTGCTTGCTACAGCACCAAGACCCAGGGCGTGCGCCGCGTCGATGAGTTCAGGTCCCGACACGATGATGCCAGCGAACCCGACTTGGGCTAAGGTGGGAAGATAGTTCGTGGCGATAAAGGCGGTCTGCTCGGCGGAGTAGCGTTGGGCGTTGAAGACGCAAAAGAGGGAGACATTGTTGATGCCGTCTGCCTCGAATCCACGACGGGCCTCGCCAATCTCCTCTACAAGCTCGGCAAACGTGAGGGTGTTTGCCTCCTGCCCGAATCCGGACATGCGATTGAGCGCCGCGTTCTCTCCGAATTTTTTGGTCCATGCGGGATCGTAAAAGCCCATGTAGAGCTCGCGGGCACCGGCACGCGCGAGTCGCAGGGCGCTGCCTTTGCCGTTGACGGGGGCGAGAACTACTCCCATGTCGTACCTCCGTTCTCTGTTCCTGCATTCCAAAAGGTTTGGTATTCCTCGACAAAGTTGGGAGCGCCGCAGACAAAGTCCGCAGGAGTCCAAATGATGCGGGCGGGTTCTTGACCTTCGATCAAGCACCCGGGGTTCTCAAAGAAGATTGTGCGTCCGAGACGCGTGAGCCAAAGGGGACGGTTGTCGTCTTGGTTTCGATGCTCGTATACCTGCACGCCGCTGAGACATTCCTGATGACAGGGGGCATCTGCTCGGAACTTTTGCTCCAAGGGCCTGTTTGTGCTGGCGGGGTGGCAGATATGCCCCGTAGTCATGAAACAGTGCGGCAAGTGGAGTGCGAGGGGGAGGACGCCATGAAGGGGAGTGGCATCCACGATGGGCGTTGTCGGGTCGCATTCAGCGAGCTCATAGCCGAACCGATTCACCAACGAGGTGGCATTCGTGGCGTCGAGAGCGAAGGGTTGGGCGGACTCCTCCATCACGGAATAACGCGGGTCGCGCGGCGATTTCGCCATCATGCGCCCCAAGGAGAGGCGCAAAGGGGCACTCGCTTTGTCGCTCATTGCGCGCCGGTCGGAAACCTCCGCGAGATATAGCGCCATGGCGGGGTCGTTGGCGACGGCCTCGTCGATAAGGAACCCGTATTCGTCTTGGAGGGTGAGCAATGTCTCGAGGCGTTTTCGACCCGCCTTGAGGGTGGATTGACCAAAGACGGGCACGACGAGTGTGAGGCCGAGGCTATATTCGCGGCAAAAGGCCATGACGCACTCGTAGAAGGGGCGGTTGAGAGAGAGGAAGAAGCGGTCGCAAAAGTACGAGCCGACGTAGATGCGCTCGATAGGTTGGCGCCCGAAGCGAGCGCACGCGTCGTTGCACAGGGAGGAGATGCGCCGGCGGAACTCCTCCGGGTCGTTTGCGGCGAGGTTCTCCTCGTGTCCGACATCGGAAAGGTTGAGCGCGAGGGCGGGAATGTGTTCTTCGGAGAAGGAGGGAATGGCCCCTTCTGTGGAGAGGGTGGGGATGGCTCTCCCAGGGGAGGTGGTCTCGTTGCGGGTTTGTCCGTTGGGCCAATTGGGTCGCTCGGGATGGCCGTTGGTTTTCGGGCGGGAAGAGTCGGAAGTCATGTAATCCTCGAATCCCTTGGGGTCTTTTGGCAAATCATACGTCAAAACGCGATGGCGCACATGAAGAGAGGTCTTGGAGGAGGTTTCATGTGCGGCATCGGGTTTTACAGAAGAGACGGGGGTCCGACCGAAGTCGAACCCCCGCTTAAGGTTCAGGCACCTCAGGCAAGTGCAGAAGCAGGTCGCTTCTCTGAAGGGAAGGATTATTTCGCTTCCTCGGCCTTAGGCTCTTTTGCCTTGGGCTCCTCAGCTTTTGCAGCCTCTTCGGCCACAGTCTTGACCTTGGCCTTACCGCCGTAGTTGCCTTCGTGTTTGTGGCCCTCAGGCTTGCCGTCGTAGGCACCGCCTACATACTTGCCGCC
>CAZOGL010000034.1:5438-13159 GCA_964579575.1 uncultured Eggerthellaceae bacterium
TGCGGACCCATGGGCATCTGGGGCATCGGAGCAGGATAGGGTACGTATACGTACACGATCTGCGGTTGGGGAGCAGGCATACCCATGGGCATACCATAGGGCATCATGGGCGCAGGCGCACCATAGCCATATGCTCCGTACGGGGGAATCTGATACATGTTTTGCACCTTTCTCTCTGTGCTTTTATTTTGAGGACCTGTATCGTGTTCGTCTTTGTTGCTAGCAGGGGATCTTTTGCCCCTCGTCTCTTTCGCTACCGTCTCGCTCGTGGATACGTCTCTCGCTGTTGCTTCTTGTCGTATTTCTTGTTGTTTAATCTGGGCTCTTTGGCCTTGTTTTCTCTTTTCAAAGTCTCTTTTCAAATAGGTACCGTATTCGTCTCTCAATAGCGCGAAAGGCGAACAATCCTCGCATACGGATGATAGCACCCCTTTCTCTTTGCGGATATTCTTTTCGATGCTGAACCGTTGGGAAGCGAGGCGGGGTCTCTGCCTGATTTTGTGTCTTCTCGTTTGTGGAGACCGATTTCGCAGACATTCGCGAGTTTCGCGGGCATTCGCTATACTTACAAAGATTGTGCGCTCGTTGGTTTTATCGGGCGTCTTATGTGACGCGCATGGAGGGTCGCGTCCTGTTAGAGGAGATTAGTTTGCTACAGCAAATCATTTCGCAGATGTCTTTTGTCGACATCTTCAACACCTGTGTGTTCTTGGTGTTTGCCTGTTGCTATCTGTACCAGCTCATTTACGTCCTCATCGTTTTGCTGAACAAGCAGCCTCAGTTCCCCGATGCCGAGCCCCACAAATACGCAGTGCTGATAACGGCGCGCAATGAGAGCGCGGTTATCGCGGACCTCATCAACAGCATTCGCTCCACCGATTACCCGCAGGACAAGATCGACATCTTCCTTTGTGCAGACAATTGCACCGATGACACGGCAAAGATTGCGCGAGACGCAGGTGCCATCGTTTACGAGCGCAACAACCTCGATGCGATCGGAAAGGGCTACGCCCTCGACTTCCTCTTGAACCATATCTGGGAGGACTACCCGAATGGCGATCATGAGGCGTACTTCGTGTTTGACGCCGACAACGTTCTTGACAAGAACTACTTCCGCGAGATGAACAAGGTGTTCGCCTCCGGAGCCATCGCGTCCACGAGCTACCGCAATTCCAAGAATTACGATTCCAATTGGATCTCCGCTGGCTATGCCGTGTGGTTCCTTCGCGAAGCAAAGTTTTTGTCCCAGGCGCGTCTCCTTTGCAACACCAGTTGCGCCATCAGCGGCACGGGATTTTTCATCGCCGCGTCGGTTCTCAAGGAGGCAGGTGGTTGGAAGTGGCACCTGCTCACCGAGGACATCCAATTTTCCGCCTCAACTATCGCTGACGGCGGGCGCATCGCCTATTGTCCCACGGCTATCCTCTACGATGAGCAACCCATCACCTTCCGTGATGCTTGGAACCAACGCTTCCGTTGGGCAAAAGGCTTCTACCAGGTCTTTTGGAAGTATGCGCCGAAGCTGTTTTGCGGTATGTTCACCCAGAAGAAGGGGTATAAGTTCGCGTGCTACGACATGCTCATGACCGTCTCTCCGGCCATGCTGCTCACGGTCATCACCATCGCCTTTAATGCCATCATCGTCATCCTCGGTATCGCGGGTGCCCTCACTCTCGGTACCGCCGTGGTGAGTTCTTTGAGCTCCATATTCTTTTGCCTGTTCAACTATATGTTGTTCATGTTCATGTTCGGCGTGCTCACCACGTTCGTCGAGTGGGACTCCATCCATGCTCCGAAGAGCAAGAAGATCCTGTACATGTTCACCTTCCCCTGCTTCATGATCACCTATATTCCCATTGCCCTTTGGGCTCTTGTCCGCCCGGCAACTTGGAAGCCCATCAAGCACACCATCTCCGTCGACGCGTCGAAATTCTCCGAGCTTGCCGGCAGCGAGGAGTCTTCCGAGGACAAGGCCGAGTAAGGTCGCAACTCCAGGTCGTAGGTCCCGAGTCGCGGGTGTCGGGTCGTAGGTCCCGAGTCGCGGGTGTCGGGTTGCAGGTCACACATGGTTTTGTAATGCGCCTCCGTATGGGGGCGCAGCTTTTTTAGACATGGGGAAAGGAAGGCCAAGGGCGCAAGCGACCATAGCAAGCGACCATGAGTACCTATAGTGCGTATAATGCGAGTATTTAGGCATGGGCAAAGGTGATGACATGGACCTGGCGGGCACCAGCGGCGCGCAGGGCACGGCTGGCGTCGATGAGGGTGGCGCCTGTGGTCATGACGTCATCGATCAAGAGCAGCGTCTTTCCCGCAACTGGTGCGTGAGGGGTCGTTTGAAACGCCTTTTGCATGTTGGCGATACGGCCGCGGTTCCCAAGGGCTCGTTGGTCGGATGTGCGCGGCCGTGCAAGCAGGGACGCGACGGGCCGCCCGATCTCCTCTCCAACATGGGTCGCGAGGAGAAAGCCATGATCGAACCCGCGCCGGTCAAAGGCTGTTTTGGTTGCGGGGATGTAGGTGATGGTATCGACGGATACCAGGATTTCTGGCGATATGAGAGGGGCCATCAGGTGGGCCATCTCTTTTGCGAGGCGTTGTTCTCCTTGGTCCTTGTACACGTTTACGATTCTCTTTGTGGCGTCGTCGTAAAGCAGTGCGTTTCGGCAAGAGGCGAAGGGCAACGCATCGATGCCGAAAGCCGCAAGAGAGACGGGATTACATTCCGTGCATTCGAGATAACCCCAGGCAGCGCCGCACCGAGGACACGCCTTCCACGCATCTATGTGGGCGAGACGTTGGCGACACCCAAAGCAAAGAAGGACGCCGGGTTTGTCGCAGACGGCGCACCTTGTGGGATAGAGCGTCTCGAGTACGCCGGTGCCTGCGAGGCGGGCGAGGCGCCCGATGCGGTCGAGGGCAAGAGGTATCTCGGAGTCGAGGAGGGAGCGATGTTTCTTGTTGGGGGAGACCATGGCGCCATGGTGGCATGTCGCTGTCCCGTTCCTCCTTGGTAGCGTATGACGATTTCGCCAAACTTCGTACCCGTTTTTGTCGGGGTTTTGCCTCGTCCTTGTCGCGTTTTTGTCGGGCTTTTTCCGGATTCTTGTCGGGCCCTTGTCAGGCTTTTGTCGAGTTTTTGTCCCGTCCTTGTCGCGCCTTCGCCGGCCTCTCGTCCCCGTTTCCCCCTTTAGCTGCTCTGTGTGTTTTCTATTATTGTTCCCGTCGCTTCGTTCCGTTGTCGCGCTTCTGTTACAATCCTAGATTGCTTCTTCTTGGTTTGGCGACAGGTCAAGTGACAAGCCAAATCGGGTGAAGCGTTGGAACATGACGACGACGGAGGAAGAAAACAGATATGAAACGCAGCATTTCCATCGTGGTGGCCGCCGTAGTGGCGTTCATGCTTGCACTTTGCATGGCGGGGTGCTCCTCAAGCTCCCAAAACTATACGCCAGAGACCAAGGCAGCTAAGGTCACGGTTGCCAGTTCCGATCTTGTGACCGCCGGCACGTTGACCGTCGGCGTCAACGCGGGCAATCCTCCGCTGGCTGGCCAGACCTCTGACTACGTCGGCGTCGATGTTGACATTGCTGCAGCTATGGCTGACGCCATGGGCCTCAAGCTCAAGATCGTCGACGTCAAAAGCGATCCTGTCACCGCTCTCGAGAAGGGTACCGTCGATTTGGTCATGGGGCTCGATGCAACCCAGACCTACGAGAACAAGCTGACGCTTTCCAAGACCTACCTGCAGACGGGTGTCGCCCTGTTCTCCACCAAGGCCTCCGCCGAAGTTCCGACGGCAGCCTCCAATTCTAAGTTTTCCGCTCAGGCTTCCTCGGTGAGCGCTTGGGATATCACGAGCCAATTTGGTGCTGCCTCCCTGACGAGCACCACCGACCTCACCTCTGCTTTCAGCGCCCTTAAGGAGGGTACGGTTGATTTCGCTGTCGCCGATGCCGTTGTGGGTACCTACGCGGCGCACACCTCTGGTTTGAGCGTCTATATCACCGCCATGGTCACCGCTCCTGGTGGGTATTGCGCAGGCGTCAAGGCGGACAAGACGAACCTGAACACCGCAGTCACCGAGGCTCTCAAGCTTGTGACCGATAACGGTACTGTCAACCTTGTTCAAAAGAAGTGGCTCGGCACGACGTTGTCCCTGTCCACGTTGAAGGTTACCGCTACCACGATGGCTGCTGCCACTACGACCACCACGGGCGAGCAGACACAGGCTACCGATACCGCAGGCGCGCAAGGTGCCGATGCCGCAAGCGTGCAAGGTACCGCTGCCGAGTAAGTCGAGAAGTAACCCTTACAACCGAAAAGAGACGTCGACATCGAGTCGGCGCCTCTTTTTCTTTTGCCTGACTTGACAGGTTCGGTACGCTCTCAAGTTTGGTACGCTCCCAGCCTCGGCACCTAGCACCAGGCACCTAGCACCAGGCAGTCACCTGACACCTAACAGGTTCGACACGCCCCCAGGCTCAATACGCTCCCAGATTCGATACGTCCTCACGGCCTTGGCGTTTGCTAGACGATGCTCTCGACCTTCCAAGGAACCTGGCTCGTCTCGATAACTTCCCGAGAGCCGAAGGTGCAAAGGGCGCCTTGTGTGGTCACCATGCGGACAAGCGGGGCGAGTTTGCGCAGGTCCTCGGGTGTCGAGGCGATGACCTCGGCGCGGTTGCGTTGACGCAAGGCCGGGTCGATTCCGGCAATGAATTGGTTGTTCTGGCGGCGGATGAGAGCGCGGGCCTTCATCGGTGCGTCTATCCCTGCGACGACGCTCACCACGTATCCTTCCCAATCCTGAGGGGAGGGGTCGAAGGTCGAAAGCCAATCGGCGGCGTTTTGGAATCTCTCAATCGTCTCATCGAGGTGGGGATCGCGGAAAGAGGCGCATCGTGCCACGTCGGTGCGCGGCAAAAGGAATGACACCCCGTAAGCGCCGCCCTTGACGCGAACCTCGTCCCACAAGTAGTCGTAGGTGAGGGCTTGGCATGCCAACAGCCAACTTCCGCTGAAGGGGATGGTGCCGCGAATCTTGAACGTGTCAAACGCGACAGCCGTGAACGTGATGTCGGTGGGGATGGTGAAGGCCTCGGGCTCGGCGGGGATGGGGGGAGCGATAAGCCCCGGTAGCTCGACCGGCTCCGCAAGCTCGACTTCCTGCAACAGGCGACGGGTGGAGTGGGAACTGACCTTCATGTATTGGAGAAGGTCGTCGTCCTCTCCGGTGAAGCTCGTGAGGCAATCCACCTCCCTAAACACGGTTGCGCAAAGGCGGCTGAGCCTCTCGGAGAAGGCGACCTTGCGCTCCTCGTAGTTTTCGATGAGGTCGCAAAGGAAACGATAGTGGTCGACGCCACCCAAAAGCTGGCGCAATGCCGCCGCTTTCGAAACCTTCGCCTGGGCACGTGCGGATGCGTGTTTGTTGCCGTTGTTGGCAAAACCCAGCTCCATGGCGTGCTTCCTTTGCACAAGCAGGTTAAGGATGCGGTCGTAGTCGTCAAATCGCGTCGCGAGGCAGACCTCATTGGAGAGCTTGGCCATCTGGCTTGTGTTGCTTGCGAGGGAGGAGGCGTCCACGATGAACTTCGGCCAACAGATGGACGCGTCGTGGTCGCTATTGAACACCTTGACGCTGAAGGTGAGGTTGCCAAGCTTGCTCATGGCGAGCTTGTTCAGGTCCGCCGCGGTGTTCCATGCCGTGTCGAGACGGCCAAGCAGGTTGGTCAGGAGTGACAGGTATATGACGTCGTCAGCCGAGAACCCACTTATGTCGTAATAACGGGTTGCGTATGAGATGCCGTTGGTGGTGACATGGTGGCGCAAGACCGGCCCGAAAGGCGTGTCTTGCAGGGTGGGACGCGTCTCGGCGGGCGCATCTCCCAAGTCGGCGATACCTAGGTGGGGAAGGGTTGCCAACTCCTCGGGGGTGTCTGGGCGGTTTTGCACTGCGCGAAGACGGGCGGTGGCTTCCTTTATCTCATTGCGTTGCTCGGGCGTAAGCGTGCGGGATTGCTCTTGAAGGCGAAGGGTTGCGGCGCTGGGGGGCTCAACCTCTACGGGGATGAGGTGCGCATCTGCGGCATGGGTTGGCTCCAAGAACACTTCGCGCAGCAATTGCTCGAAGTAGCCCTCCTCGAGCAGGTCGCGCATCTTTGCGAATACGTCCTCGTAGCGGAGGAACGCGGTGGAGAGCGCATCGTCATAGAGCCATCCGCTCAAGCAGGAGATGGCGCAGGCAACACCGTCGGCAATGCCGAAGTTGCGTTCACGCAGGACGATCTCCGCGTGGGAAAGGGCAGCCTCTACCAACTCGTGATCAAGTCCGCCGTCGGCGAGTCGGGCGACCTCGGTTTCGAGGACGTCACGGAAACGCTCCTCGGCTCCCGGGGCCAACCCTTTGATCTGGGCAATGACGAAGGGTTGAAGTATGTCGTCGTTGAGCATGACCACGGCATCGCACCCAAGCTTTGCTTCCAACAGGGCCTTCTTCAAGGGGGACTCGTTGCTTGATGCGATGGCGTCGAGAAGAATGTCCACCGCATAAAGGCGCAACCGATCATCGATGGAGCCTGCCGCGTAGGCGATCGCCATGCCAGCGTTTTCGGCAGAGGTCTTCATCTCCACCGTGTTTCCGAAGCTGAGGACCGGTTTTTGGAACTCAAGGGCGTTAGGGGCCCCGGCATCCTTGTGCAGGTTTGCGTCAGGGCTCAGATACTCCTCGTCGAGAAATGCCAGGAAACGGTCGGAATCCATGTCGCCGTACAACACGATATAGCTGTTGTCCAAGCGATAGTGGCGCGCGTGGGTGTCAAGGAATTGCTCGTAGGTGAGCTCAGGGATAGCCGCAGGTGTGCCGCCTGACTCGAAACGGTAGGCGGTGTCGGGGAATAGGGCCGCGCTCAAAGCGTCCGCCAAGACGGAATCGGGCTCGGCCAGGGCGCCCTTCATCTCGTTGTAGACGACACCATTGTAGATGAGCTGGCATCCATCATCCGCGTCGTCCATGTTGTCGGTATCGGCCTCTTCTCGCAACTCCACGTGCCACCCTTCTTGTTGGAACGTGGTGGGACGCTCGTAGATGGACGGGTGGAGGACGGCGTCCATGTAGACGTTCATGAGGTTGAGAAGGTCTTGCTCGTTCGTGCTCGCTACCGGATACATCGTCTTGTCGCAAAAGGTCATGGCGTTGAGGAACGTCTGCATGCTGCTCTTGATGAGATTGACGAAGGGTTCCTTCACAGGGTACTTGCGGCTGCCGTTCAGAACCGAATGCTCGAGGATGTGGAAAACGCCCGTGTCGTCAACGGGGGGCGTCTTGAATGTGATGGAAAAGGCTTTGTTCGTGTCGTCGTTTTGGAGATAGAGCAGACGGGCGCCGCTTGCCTTGTGGCGCATGACGTAGCCGGTGGTATTGAACTCGGGAACGTCCTCGATGCGTTCGACGGCGAAACCGTGCGTCATCTCCCCGATGGTGTAATTCATGTGACTCCTTGTGTGTTGCCCGATGGGAAAATTTCCCAAATACTGTGTCGTCCCATAGTATAAGCGTCCGCGCTAAGCGTGCGCGCGGTTGTGTTGCTCTCGATATGTTGTTTTCGATATGAAACGCGGTTGCGTGCGCTAGGATAATCAGATACGAATCCGATTGCGTTTTGAGCGACAAAAAGGAGCGGTTGTATGGCTGAGGAAAAGTTGAACGGGTTCTCCCA
>CAZOGL010000034.1:13259-17586 GCA_964579575.1 uncultured Eggerthellaceae bacterium
GAGCGACAAAAAGGAGCGGTTGTATGGCTGAGGAAAAGTTGAACGGGTTCTCCCATATCAAGGTGGGTGGCGACTCTTTTGACGATGACGACGAGGTGATTGTCGCGGGTATCCCAAGCAACGCTGCTTCCGATTCCGCAACCGCGTCCGAGCACGAGCCCGAGCCGGAGCCTGTGACTGCGACTACGGCCACGCCCGCGCCTGATCCCGCGCCTGAGCCCACCCTCGAGCCCGCGACCACGGCCGCGACCGAGCCCGCGCCTGCGACTGCGCCCGCGAGCAAATCCGCGACCGCAAAGAAGGCCAAGAAGGACGACTATCATGAGACGACCCTCGAGGACCTTGAGTCTACGAAGATGGGCGGTATGCAGATCGTCCTCATCATCGCAGCGATCGTGCTGGTGATTATCGCGGGCGTCTACATCGTGACGCATTAGGATTCGAAGACGGGGACGGACGACGAACGACCATGGCGCAAGCAAAAATCGTGACGGAGTATGAACGCAAACAACGCGTGACGAGGGGTGCCCTTTTGGCGGCTCTCTTTTGTGCTGTTGTGTTCGTTGTCGGCGTGGGAGTTCACCTGGCCAACCTTTCGAACCTCTCCGTGGCCGAGCTCTCCCAACAAACCGCGCAAAACGTTGCGAAGGATGACGATTCTGATAAGTTCACGTCCAAGCAGGTCGTGGTTCCCTCGCTTGCCTCTTTCATAGGGGGCGAATACGACGAGATTGTGGAAACTCTTGGAACGGGGGCGCAAGCGACGAGCATGCGCTCGGTCAAGGATGTTGACAGCGCGGTACGTACCCGTGTTGATATCGCCTTGACCAGCGGTGTCGCCAACTCTTCGGCGGGAACCCCCACGGTCCATCTTGGTCTTAACGAGGACAACGTGGTAATACAGGCTGGCTATACCGTGAACATGCGCTTTTTGGGGTATGGCTCCCTGAGCTTCATCGACGCCGCCGAGAACTACCACGTCATCGAGACCACGCTAGCCGAGGCAGGTCTGCTGGTGGCTGAGGGGTCCGTGAAGGTTCCCGAGGCGAAGGCCGATTACGCGATCTACGGTCACGACGGAGTGACCCTCGCCAAGGAAAATTGCACCTTCGAGGGTGTCTCCGAGGCTGGTTACGCGTGGACTGGCGAGCTTACCTATGACTACACCGAGGCAAACGCCGAGAACAACCTTGCCTACACGGTGCGTATGGTGACGGTGACTGTCATCGGGGAACAATAGGACCCGACAAGCCGCAGACGGGGCACAAGTAGAACCCGGCAGAGCGCAGGCAAGCCACAAACAGAGCGCAGGCAAGCCGCAGGCAGGCCCCGTAGGACACGGCTGAGTTCCGGCAAGTCGCAGGCAAGCCACAGGCGGGGCGCCGTAGGACCTGCCTGCGTTCTTTTGTGGTCCGCTACTCTTCTTCTTCGGTCGAACCGTTCTCAAGGCGTGTTCGGCGTGCGCTGTAGGCCGCAAGAGCGGTACCTGCAGCTGCAATGCCGGCAAGTAAGGGAGTAATGCCACCCAGTGCGTCACCGGTGCCCGGCGTGCCTGACCCGCCCTTCTTACCGCCATCGCTGCCACCATCCTTGCCATCGCCATCTTCATCTTCCGTATCTCCATCAAACGTACCGTAATCAGGCTCAACGGTGGCGCTTGTAGCAACGTCAAATTTTGCAACCGCAAAGCTGATGTCATTGAATTCGTACACTTCGACGTATTTGGAATCGGTGGCACTGGTGGTGTCGCTGGTGCCAGGGTCGATGATGGTGGTATTGCGCGATGCCGCATGCACAATAAGTTCCTTTTCGCCTGACCAGCCCTCAGGGATGGGAACGCTTATGACGAAGGTCTTTGTTTGGCCTGGTATAAGCGCTGCGTTGCCGCTGTTTGCAACCAATACGCTTTGCTTCGTTTCGTCACTCATGGCGTCTTCGTAATACGATGTTGTAAGCAATTCGTAGTCGCCGTCTATTTCAGCCTGGGCAAAATCAAGCGCAATGGTCGAAAGCGCTTCGCCTTCCGCCGTGCCGTTTTCGTAAATATTGAGTACCGCGCCGGTGAGTACCGTGTTGCCGTAGTTTTTGAGCGTTACGCTAAAGCGGGCAGTCTCTCCGTCGTATACTACTTCGCCTGTTGGATACGCACTTTCAACCCCAACACATGCCAAGAACGGCACGGTAAAGTGGTAAAGGTTGGAATCTGCCGATTTCGTATCGTCAATGCTGCAGGTCACAAACTGGCTGAGTGAGCCTGAGGTTTCGCTGGTGTCTTCCACAACACAGAACGTATCCACGGGGTAGTCGCCACAATCGGCGAAAACAAAGGGGTCGGTAAAGACGCCGTCGGCAAGTGTGATGGCTTTGATAACGTAGGAGGCTTCCGCCGTGCAAGGCTCATATCCGTCTTCGGTGTAATTGAAGAAGGTGCCGCCCGTGTAGTTGTCGGCAAAGTAGCAATACTTGTGCATGGCATCAATGTGAACATTTCCCAAAGGAATGTTTTTGGGGCTTATGCAGCTGGTGCTGGTATCAAAGGTGGCGGGGCGAGAGGTACCCTGCTCAATGCTTTCAATCTCATTCGCGGTAGGCAGCGTGCACAAGGCAAGGTATCCCAACGAGTCCAAAGCGTTGATGTCCTCTTTTGTGGATACCGACGCCAACAAGCTGTTTTGCGCATTCCAAGGGCTCAGTGACTTCACCAAGGCATCGGTGCCGATAATATCTATGGCGCTTATCTGCGCAAGCTTGTTAGGATTGCTGGTGGTGTCTAACGTGAGCTTAAGGGCTTTAACGCCGCTGCCTTTGTCGGAGCCGTATCCCAGCGTGGCATACAAAGAAGCAGCATCGCTGGGGTGAGGCATCAGACTATCAACAACGGTGTAGTTTGCTCCCTGCTCTAAAGCCACGGAAGCGACCTGCAGTTCGTCGGAGGCGCCAAACGACATATGCACTACGCCAAGGCCTACCTCCACGCCTTCGTCGCTAGGCGAAAGCAGCTTTTCTTTTGAGCTGGCGGCGTAAATGAGGAAATAGCCGATCGCATGCTCAAAGCCGTCGGTACCTAGGCGGTTAAATCCCGGCTCGTCAAAGTTGAGGCTGCGCGTGTGCACGTGCGGGTTGATAAACGTATAGTACTTGTTGGTCTCCTCGTACGTTTTTGAGTGCCACGTTTTGCAGCTTTTCGTGGTGAAATACCCTTTTTTCTCCTGGTCGTCTTCGTTGTACACCAGGTGCACCGCGCTTAGCACCGTCGTCTCTGCAACACTGTAAATCGTGGACTTGTCGCCCTCGGGACGCTCGCCCGAGAAAACCATCAATATGATATCGGCGTGGCTCTTTTGCTTGTTAATAAGCTTTACGTCAAAGTCGTAATCGTAGAAATTGCTGCGCGCTGCCGCGTTGCTTGCTTGGTCTTGGAAATCAATGGGGAAGGGTTTGGAAATATCGCCGTTGCTGATGCGTTGGCAAACCACCCTGTTGCGCGTGACGCCGTTATGGGTAACGGCGGCTAGACGGAATAGGTAGTGATTGCTTCCCACTTCCACCAGTTTGTTGAAAGGCCCGCTGAACACGTCTTTTGCCACAAGATCCATGTAGCGCGGCTCAACACCTCCGTTATCGCCGAGCTTTTTGATGATGTCTTTCCCGCTTCCCCTGTCGTTGGGGCTTGCTTGATGTTCTTCTGGCCACTGGTACGTGACATTCGCTTCGTTGGCGAAACGGGAAAGGGCTGCGCGTGTGCCGTCGCCTTCGTCGTTCGCGTCCGCGACCGTACCCGCGCCCGCGTTGCCGCCTTCGCCCGCGCCCGCGCTGACGGCAGCAGGTGTCGTCATGGTGGCGCTGCTGATGTCGGCGCTCACGACAGTAGAACCACATGCGGTAAAATCGTTCACGCTGAATACGCCGGCTGCAACGCTTCCGTCTTCTTCTCCGGCTTCGCTAAACACGCTCGCAGTGAGTACGCTCGTTTCCTCTTCGGTGCTGGTCATCACAACTTCTGCGCGTTTTTCAAGGGTGGCGTCGGTCACAATTTTCATATCGTCAACGTTGATAATGCCATCCTGCCCATCTTCGCCCTCAAGCGCAAACAGGCTTTCGGCTCTGGCACCTTCTCCTGCAAAATCTGCCTCGAGCGCGCTGGCAGTGGCAGACTCATCGTCGGAATCGTAGTAGCTATCGTTGCTATCGCCCCACAACTGTGAGCTTTGAGCTTCAAATGCCAAGAACATCACAAAGGCGCAAATTCCGTATTCATAGCCAAAAATGAAGCGCGGCTGGCGCTTTCCTTCTACCTTTTTAAGCCGGTATTGTATAGAGAAAGAAA
>CAZOGL010000035.1:0-7170 GCA_964579575.1 uncultured Eggerthellaceae bacterium
ATGTCGGTTACCAACTCCACGTATTCCAGCTATACCCTCAGCACCAACCCCAGCGACGCTTCGTATGAGTTCCGCCGCCTGTTGCAGGGCGTGGACCATGTTGTGCAAGATGCCCGCACCGACGAGATTTCCGGAGAGTTGCGCCAGTACATCGGCGTATCTATTCAGGATGCCGAGGGCAACCCCAACGGCTTCGTGCAGATCAACGTGCGCCCCAGCCGCTTGGCCGATTTGTTGGATAGCGTGCAGATCGACAAGGTTTTGGACGGTGTGAAGGTCGGCGCTAACGGTTTTGCCTTCGCCATCAACAAGAACGACGGCACCTTTGCTTACTATCCCGACAGCAAGATGATCGGTAAGAGCGCCACTTCCTGCGGCATGACCGACAACCAACTGAAAGACGGCTACAACGACTACCTCACCATCGGAGGCCAAACCTATTATGCCGCTTCGGTTGAGCAGGGCGACTACTACCTGTATGTTGCTGGCAGCGAAGGCGAGCTCATGGCTGAGCGCGGCCCGTTGATGTTGGCCACCGCGGTGGTTGCCCTTATCTGCCAGGTGCTGATATTCGTAATCTTGGCTTTCGAGCGCAAGCGCGACCCGTTTGCCAAGGACGAAGTGGAGCCCGAGGTTGAAGACGACCGCCATTTCGATCTGACCATGCCAACCGGTCGCAGCGTGCGTACCGAATCAGTTGCCAACCGCTTCCCGTTTGGCTCCTTCGGCTGGGAAGACAAGACGCCCGAGCAAAAGGTGGGCGCCGTTATGAAGGTGCTCGTGGGCTTTTCGGTGCTGGTTGTGTTCATCGCTGTTGTATTCCGCGACAGCATCTTCGGCAGCAATTCGTTGTTCTCGTACATCCTTGGGGGTGGCTGGGAGCGCGGCTTGAACATCTTCGCGATTACGGCAAGCATCATGTTTGCCTGCGTTGCTATGACGGTTGCTACCGTGTTGAAGAAGTTGCTTACGCTGCTGGCCGAAACGTTGGATTCCCGTGGCGAAACGGTATGCCGTCTGTTGGGCAGCTTCGTTAAGTATGCCACCATCATCGGCATGGTTTACTACTGCCTGGCATTGCTCGGCGTAGACACTACCACGCTGCTTGCCTCTGCCGGCATCCTCTCCATTGCCATTTCGCTTGGCGCGAAGGACCTAGTGGCCGATATCCTTTCTGGTCTGTTCCTTATCTTTGAGGGTGCGTTCCGCGTGGGCGACATCATCACGGTGGGTTCCTGGCGCGGCACGGTTGTGGAAATTGGTATCCGCACCACCAAGATTATGGACGGCGCGCAAAACATCAAGGTTATCCGCAACAGCAATGTCACCGACATTGTGAACATGACCAAGCAGAGTACATTTACCTGGCTAGACATTGGCATCGAGTACAGCGAAAGTCTGGAGCGTGTGGAAGGCATCTTGGCCGATGAGTTGCCCAACATCAAGGAGCAAATCCCGGCCATCATCGGCGGCCCGTTCTACAAGGGCGTTGTTTCGCTGGGAGACAACAGCGTGAACATCCGCATCATGGTTCAATGCGCCGAAACCGACCGAGGACAAGTGGAGCGCGACTTGAATCGCGCCATCAAGCTGTTGTTTGACAAGTACGACATCAGCATCCCGTTCCCGCAGGTAGTGGTGAACCAGCCGGTGGAAAAGAAGGTTGCTTCCTCCGCCGAAAAGCGCGACGCTGCCCGCTTCTACGAAGAGCAGCGTGAGGCTTCTAAGGAAATCAAAGAAGGCGAGGGCCAGTAAGGAGGGCCAGTAAGCGTTGCCTTCGAGTTAGAGTAGGGGGTCAGGCGTCGCGTAGGAAGTTTGGCAAGCGTGGACTGGGTCTGGCGCTACGCGTTGCCGAGCTTCCTGCTCTTCCGTCTCGTCTCGGGTTGTTTCAAAAGCTTCGGCGAGGCGCACCTCCACATAGGTATAAAGAGGTTTTTGCGTCCGAAGGCTTCTTGGGGCCTTACAGTCCTTCAGCCTCGAAGCGGCGCAGCAACGCTTCCTGATGGTTGGCGTAACGCAGCACCGTTTCCTTGGTGATGCGCCCAGCTTTGCAGGCTGCGAACAGGCTTTGATCCATGGTTTGCATGCCCAGTTTGCCGTTCGATGCGATAACCGAATCGATTTGGTAGCTCTTCTCTTCGCGAATAAGGTTGCGAATTGCGGTGTTCATCAGCATGATCTCGAACACAGGCATGGTGTTGCCGTCAACGGTGGGCACCAATTGTTGGCACACAACGGCCTGCAGCACAATGGAAAGCTGAATGCGAATTTGGCGCTGTTGGTTGGCGGGGAAGGCGTCCACTATGCGCTCGACGGTGTCGGCGGCGCTGGTGGTGTGCAGCGTGGAAAGCACCAGCTGCGTCATTTCAGCGGCGCTCATGGCCGTACCAATGGTGTTGGCGTCGCGCATTTCGCCCAGCAAAATAACGTCGGGGCTTTCGCGCATGGCCGAGCGCAACGCTTCAGAAAACGTGGCAATATCGGTGGGCACCTCGCGCTGGGTAACAATGCAGCTGCCGTGTTTGTGCATGTATTCAACGGGGTCTTCCATCGTAATAATGTGGCCGTTGCGCTCGTGGTTCATGCGGTCTACCAGGCATGCTAGCGTGGTGGATTTACCACTGCCCGAAGGGCCGGTAACCAGCACCAGGCCCTTGGTGGTGCTTGCTAGGTTCATAACCGTGTCGGGAATGTTCAGCTCGTCGGGGTTGGGCAGGCCGAAGGGAATCACGCGAATAACAGCGCTGTAGCTGCCGCGCTGACGGAAGACGTTGGCGCGGAAGCGGCCCACGCCCGGCACGGCGAAGCTGAAATCGTCATCATGGTTGGCGGAGTCTTCGAAAATCTTAATGTCGCGGCCCGCCAAAGCGTACACGTACTCGATGCATTTCTTAGCGTCAGCCGGGGTAAGCGCGTCAGTTTCCGTGCGATAGTGAACGCCGCTGGCCTTGTAGGAAAGCGGAAGGCCGGCGTCGATGAACACATCGGAAGCCTTAACCTCGACCATCTCGGCTAAAAGCTCTTTCATTTCCTGCATTTCTACTCCTTAGGTCTCTAGTTCTGGCCAGCGCCAGACCACAGGGTTTCTTCATCAACTGTCTGCGTGGTGGACAACTTCCAGCTTTCAATGGAAGCCGAGCCGTCGTTTTCAAACGCGATGGTGCCGGTAAGTGTTTTGCCGCTTTCGAGCGATGCAGTGAAACCAACGCCCTGCCCTGCAAGGTACACGTTCAGCGACACGTCGCTGTTGACGGCGCCCGCGCGGGCTTTGATGCTGTTCAGTTTTTGCGAAACGGCCGCAACGGCTTCGTCAGCCGTGCTTGTGCCGGCAATTACTTCGTTTACCTGCGCAAGCACCGCTTGCCCAACAGAATCGGCCGCGTATGTTTCGGTAATGCCATCGGCTTGGCGTTGCGCCATGCTCTGCGTCGCGTTCGACGTGGTGACGCACAACACGGCCAGAACGGCCAAAAGCAGCACGGCAATAAGCGTTGCCAGGCTAATGGGGCCAATGCGCACGCCTTCGGTTTGGTTCTTCGACATGCTAATTCGCCTCCTTCACATAGCGGCTGGTATTCAGCGCATATGCCTCGCCTTGCGCGTCAGAAACGGTAATGTGAGCCGTGTAAAGCGCGCCCACCTCGCCTTGCTGAATGCCGGTAATTTCGCAGCTCACCGTCCAGGTGTCGCCGCCAAGCGCCGCACCCGCTCCCACGGTGTCACCAATAACAACGCCTGCGGGGTCGGCTACGAACTCTTCGGCTACATTTTGCGCCACAACCGAAGCTTCGGAAACGCGTTTCGCCTGCTGGGCGTTCGTGGCGCTGAAAGCGAACAGCGTGGTGAACACCGCGAGCGATGCCACCAGCACGAAAAGCAGAACCAGCGCTTCAATCATGAAGGCCGTGCTGCTCCAAGGGGTTTTCCCTTCTTTCGAACCTATGGTTGGCATGCTATTCGCCCCCTATCAAAGATCGCAGGGCAACTTCGGAAGTGTCGTCGTCGGTGGTTACGGTAAGCAAGCCATCGCTATACGAAAAATCGAAGCTGTTCGACGTGGTAACCACTGTGCCCTTTTCGGGTGTGTAGGCGGTTCCTTCAAGGCTGTATTCCTGCAAAACCTCGCCGTTGTACAGGTAATAGCGCATTTCGTACGTGCCCGAGGCAAGCCGTTCCTTAATAACTAGGCTGCGGCCTTCGGGCCCTTGGCCCACGGCAATGGCGCCATCGGAATCGTTCGCGCGCACGGCGTTGGTAACCAAGCCCACGCCTTGGCGCTGCACGTTGGCGGCCTGCTGTACATCGGTGATGTTTTTGTACACCAGCACGCCGGCAATAAGCGCCAACAGCAGCGCAATGAAGAACACCGCCAAAATAATGGACGGGAACTGCCTTTTTATGGCCGCTGGCTTAATATCTTGCAGGCTAATATGGGCTAGCGAGCTAAGTGCCTCAATGCGCTTCTCGTTGTCTTCGGTCTGCATTTGCTCATTTTTGCTCATCGGGGCGTCACCACCACGGTGGGCATAACGTTGCCCGCGAACGATTCGTAAGAAACCACGTAGTCGTCATGGTTGATGGAAAGACCGTAATATTGCTCCAGGTGCTCAAGCGAGCTGGGGTAACTGCCTTCAATGGCGCAACATTGCTTGGCGGCGTCGATGATGGAATTCTGCAACGCCAGCGCGCCTTGCTCGCGCGCGTTGGCCTGTAGCGCGCTCACAATAAGCCACGCGGCCAGCACCAGCGCAACCACAACGCACGCAATAACAATGCGTACCTTGCGCCTTTTGGTTACCTGGGCGTCTGTAATCTCGTGAAACATAAATACCCGCGATTCCTACGCAATAGAACTCATGATACCAATAAGGGGCAGCATAACCGCGATAAGCGTGGCGCCCACGGCAATGGTAAGGAAAGCCGCCAGCGTGGGCTCAACGCTATCGACCGCGGCGTCGATCTGCGTGTTCGCATCGTCGAAGAAGATGTCGGCTAGGTGGCTAAGCACTTCGTCGGTGGAGCCGGAACGAGTGCCCATCAAAAGCATGCGGCCATACACGGGCTCGAACACCTCGTGCTCCACAATGGCCTGGCTTAGGCTGTGCGGATTGTCCAGGTCGATCATGCTGGAAAGGGCCGCTTCAAGCTTTTTCAGCAGCTCGGGGTGATCAACGGTGGCCATGGCCTTGCGAATGGCCTCTTCTTCCTGCACGCCCGAAGCCGTGAACGCGGCCAGCGCGTTGGTGAAGCGCGAAAGTGCCAGCTGGTACATAGCCTGCTTGGTCATGGGAATTTTCTCGAACAGCTTCACGACCTTGGCTCGGCCGCTTTCGCTATGTGCCAGCGCGGAAATAACCAAGGCGACAACAGTGGCGATCAAAACAACCACCAATGCGACCCAGCCGATAATCTCGGACGCGCCCACCATAGAGAACGAACCCGAGGTAAGCGAGCTTGCCATGCTGTTATATGTGTTGGTGAAGATGGGCAAGATGAACGCCACGGTGAAAGCCAAGATGATGCTCATGATGCACAGCAACGCAGCGGGGTAGCCAACAGCGCTTTGCAACTTGGCGAAGGTGCGGCGCTCGTTTTCGTAATAACGGCCCAGGCTGCGCAGCACGCGTTCGGTGCGGCCCGACGACTCGCCGACGCGCACCATTTCAACGGCGTAATCGGGGAAGGCTTCGCTTGCTTCCATCGAGGTTGCCAGGTCGGCGCCTTCGACGAGCTTGGCGTAAACGGCGTCGCATACGCGCTTGAACTGCGATTGCGCACGATTTTCCGAAAGCATGTGCACCGCTTCGTCGGTTTGCACGCCGGCGGCAAGCATGGTGGCCACGCTGCTGCAGAAAGCGCTGATGGCACTGCTTTCCAATAACTTTTCTGCCATGGTGTCTCCCAAATTTCGATACTAGTTCGGTCTATTATCGCGCTAAGTAGACTTCGCGTGCGCGAAAAGTACGCTGATAAGCGCTTTCTTCAAGGATAACATCTGTCTGCAGGCTCCCCTTCAAACTATTAATACACATATCGATCGGTGTAGCTCTTCCCGTCGCCGACATTTTCGTTATCGCTGCTGGCTGCGAAAGTTAAATCAACGCGGCTCCAGGTGTTGGATGTAACGTTGAACCGGGCACTCTTCCATGTGCCGTCGATGTAGACCATAATCCAGCTGTGGTAGATGTCACCTGGGCTTACATACCCGGTAACGATTTTGGTGGGAATTCCCTGGCTGCGCAGCATAGCCGCGCCCAGGCTGGCGTAATCGAAGCAGATGCCCGTGCCACTCGAAAGCGTTTCGTCGGGGTCGGGGATGTATCCAGTGCTGGTTTTCAAGCTGGAAGCTTTGGCATCATCGTAGGAAACGTTTTCCACCACCCAGTTGCAAATGGCCTTAACGGCTTCGGCTTGGTTGGATGCGTTTGACACAAGCTCGCGTGCTTTACTAACGCATGCGCTGTCTTCAGCGTAGTTGCAAAACACGTTAGGTAGCAGGAAGGGGGCGAATTCGCTTTCAAGCGACACATTGGCGCTGGTGCTGTAAAGTTCCACGTAGTTGTTGCCCGAGGTGTTTTGCATAACGCTGAAAGTGTAGCTTCCACTGCCATAGGCAAGGGGACACCAAGTTGGTGTACCGTCGCCTGGAATGTCGAAGGTTTCGGTGTATCGACCACTGGCAATTTGAAACTTTATATTTTCCGAATTGGTCACGCTTACGCCGACTACGCCGCGTGAAACCTGCGACATATCGATAAGCGCTTCATTGGCTCCTTCAGCTGCGGAATCATTGAAATTTACGGTGTCAACCGAACTTTTGGTGCTGAACGAAGCGCCTGTGGCAGAATCGCCGCTTGAGCAGCCAAAACAGAAAAGCGCGCATACAACGGCCAAAATCGCGGCGAACGCTGCCGCGCGGTTGGCGCGGTGTGTTTGCGCGCGCCTTGCCACTTAGCCCTCGTTTTGCAGCGGCGCCATGTTGCACAACAGCGACGGGATATCGGTTTGCTGAAGGCCTATTGCGACATCCCAGCAGGCGCGCAACTTTTCGCTGCTCGGCGCACCGGGCTTTTCGTAAGGGAAATCTGTCGCATCGCAAGCTGCCATGTGCACAATTTTAACACGCGAACGGCGCGATTTTCGCACGTGTAGCCGGGCGCACCAAAGCAC
>CAZOGL010000035.1:7270-17252 GCA_964579575.1 uncultured Eggerthellaceae bacterium
CAAACAGTTTGCTTAGCAGTTTTCAAACCTCCGCCGAATGGCAAATTTTCCAGAGACGCAAGATATGGGGTGGAAAAGGCATAAAAAGGCGGATATCTAGTGGTTCTCAAGTAAATGTTACCGTTTGCATTGCATTTTTTTGCGCAAAGTGCCTTTTATTCGTGCCCAACTGGGAAAATAGATTGCCAACCTTTTGTTCAAACAGTGCAAGAAAACCCATTTCGTGGTAAGATAAGGCAATTTATACCCTAGTTTTTCAGGAACCTGAAACCCTTGGGAAAACCGAGTGTTTCACCTGGGGTTTTAAGGGGCCTCCAAAAAAGACGGAAGGACCGTCAACCGATTGGGCAAATAAAAGCGGTTGAAGGAGCGAGGGCAATGAGTAAGAAAAATGCGAAAAATGTGAAGGTCGAAAGCTTGGCCGATCGCTACTCGTTTGGGCACAAAGCCATATCGGTAGCGCTCTCGGTGGTGCTTTTGGGCTTTGGCTTCCCGGCGGTGAACCCGTCTGAGATCTACGCGGCCGAAGAGGCCGTGCAGGAAGCCGCGCAAACCGCCGACGCACAAGGCAATTCGCAAGCCGCCGACGCGCAAACCGCCGCAACGCAAGGCGATTCGCAAGCCGCCGCAACGCAAACGCAACAGGCCGATACGTCTGCTGCCGACGCTGCTGCGTCTGCCGAAAACAATGCCGTCGAAACGCAGGAAACCCCTGCGGCTGAGGAGTCTGCGCCCGAAGGCTCCAGCAGCGAAGCCACCACGACCAATGAAGCCGATGTGAAGCTCGAGCTCAACAACGGCTACATCACCTACAAAGGCCAGAAGGAACAGAAGTACGCTCTGCCCGCTACAAAGGCGACGGTTTCCACGAAGGCCGGCGCTGAAGATTTCAAGTTCTCGGCCACTGCAGATGAAGGCTATGAACTGAACAAGGTCACCGTTACGGTTAACGGCGCCGAAACCGAGCTTACCGCCGATGCTGATGGCATCTACACCGTTGCCCTCAACGATGTCATTGCCGGCGCAACCGTGAAGCTGGTCACTTCCAAGAAGGCCGACGCCGCCACCGAGGAAAGCGCCACGGAAATCGCAACCAGCGATATCGTTGCCCCTACGTCAAACGATGCATCCAAGAACAAAACGACCAAAAACGATTCCTCTGAATCGACCATCGACAAGCTTCGCGCTTTTGTCGAGAAAAAGCTTAACCCGAACGCCATTGCCATCACGTCCCTGATGGGCCTCGATTCCGAAGTGGAAACCGCCTCGCTTCCCGAGGACACCGCAACCGACAAGTACATCTATGTTGGCGACTCTGTGACCCTCACAGGCACTAGCGGCTATAACCACAGTTGGACTTCCTCCAACAACAGTGTTGCTACTGTTTCCCGTAGTGACGGTTCTGGTCGGGGCAAGGTGAGCTCCACTGGCACAGTCACTGGTGTTTCTGAGGGCGACGTGACTATCACTCATACCTACTACACAAAGAACAGCACGAACTCTAGGAACAAGAAGACCGAGACCTTCACCATCCACGTGGTTGAGAAAACTCCCGCAACTGGCATAGTCATTTCGGGCGACACGACGGTTGGGACCGAAGACAACATCCAGCTTAGCGCTACCGTTTCTCCTGAAGGCGCAGCCTATAAGTCCATTGCTTGGAGCAGCTCCAACAAAGAGGTTCTCACTGTCGATTCCAACGGCAAAGTGACTGGCGTTGCCGAAGGCACTGCTACCGTTACCGCCAAGCTTACGAACAGCGATGGTTCTACGTATACTGCCACACAAGACATCACCGTTACTTTCTCTCCGTTCAGAATCACGGGCGATAGCTCAGTTGAGCAGTTCAAGACCCTTACGCTTATTGCTAAGGGCAATGGCGATAAAGACGTCACCTGGACGGTAGACAACGCCGAAGTTGCCACCATTACCCAGGCTGGCGTGCTCGCGGGTGTGTCCATGGGCACCGTTAAGGTCACGGCTTACTATGTGGACGACGAAGGCAACATGGTAAGCGCCACCAAGGATGTCGAAATCAAGGCATCTTCTACGGAATCCACCACGGCCCACCTCTTCTTCGTGAAGTCGCCCACCGACGATCCCGATTCGAATGCCTCTTCTGGCTGGTTGCCTGCTGGCGGCTCGGCAACGGACCTCAACAAGATAACCCTTAATCTCCAGGGTATCGACACTACTGTGAAGAACTCTTACGACAATGTCGTCAACCGCGTAGTTTCGTGGCCCGATGGCAGCACGGGCACCACATGGCAGCTCCCCGATTCGGGCGACTACGCAACGCTGTGGTCTTCCGTGTTTACCAACTATAAAGAACAGCTTGAGAAAGAGACTGGCTATGACATCACCGAAGAGGATGTAGCGGGCATCTACCTGCACCCTTATAAGATCTCGAACAACTCCTCCGGGTACCACCTCGACTGCAAGGTCGAAGTCAAGGTGCGCGGCGCCATCACCGCCACGTTCTACCTGCAAGACGCAGGCTCCACGGGCTTCACCCAGGTGGAGGCTAAAACCTACAAACTCGACGAAAACGACCAGGCCAGCGTTGCCGCGCAGACCGCAACAGACTTGCCCGCCGAGAAAACCGTTGGCGGCGTGAAGTACAAGCTGTACTCTTGGTACACCAGCAGTTCTGTTACTGGTACGCCTGTCGAATTCCCGTACACCGCTTCCGGCAATGTGGATTTCTATGCGAAGTATGTGCCGCAAGATCAAACCATCACTGTTAAATATGTAGACAGCGCAACGGGTAAGGAGATTACCGACCGCACGACGCTTACCGGCTTGGAAAAGGGCCAGAAAACCACGCAGGTCGCCAAAACCATCGCAGGTTACAACGTTGTTGGCGATAAAACCGCTACGTTGACGGCTGGCACCGATAGCGAATATACGTTCTATTATGAAGCAGCCGACGAAACGTACACGGTTAACTACTATGTAAACGGTACGACTAAGAAGGTTGCCGATTCCAAAACCGCCACGGGCAAGTACGGCGCTACGGTTTCCGAGAGCCCCATTTCCATCGAGGGCTATACTGTAGTTTCCTCTAGTGCTCAAAGCATCACCTTGGGTACCGATGAAACCAAGAATGTCATCAACGTTTACTACTATATAAATACTAAGCTTACGGCCAACTCCGCTAGCGTTACCTACAACGGATCCGAGCAGAGCGTTACGGGCTACAGCAGCAATGCGCCTGAAAGCACCACGTTTAATGGCGTTACGCTTGAAGGCGGCAAGGGCACCAATGCTGGCGACTACACTTACAGCTTTGCCGACGGCACTATTAATAAGGTAAGCACCAACGGTAAGTACATCGTCACCGAGGTCACAAACGGCAACCTGCATATCTCTCCTGTTACCCAGGAAGTAACCATCAAAGTTACAGGCAACAAGGGTGGTGAGAAGTACAACGGCAAGGAACAGACGGTTTCCGGCTATACGGTTTCCGATTTGCCCACCGGCGTTTCGGAAAGCGACGTTGTTTATTCTGGTACCGCCATCATCACCAAGACCGATGCGGGCACCTACACCATGGGCTTGGACAATGCCAAGTTCGCCCTTTCCGGCACCGCGGCCGCCAACTACACCAACGTGAAGTTTGTTGTTGAGGATGGCGAGCTGGCCATCGCCAAGCGTCAGGTTACGCTGTCCTCTGAAGATGGCCACAAGAACTACGACGGCAAAACGCTGCAGCGTCGCACGAACGTTGATGTTTCCGGCGACGGCTTTGTTGGCAGCGATGGCGTACTGGCCAAGGAAAAGCTCACCTGGTACGACGAGAATAACATCCTCCCTGGCACCTACGAGAATAAGTTCGACCCTGCTTATACCGAAAGCACGAACATCAATAACTACGAAGTAACGCTCGACTTTGGCGAGTTGGTTGTTAACGCCCGTGAGGACAAGGACAAGTACGATGTTACCGTTACGGCCGCATCTGGCACCAAGACCTACAACGGCCAAGGGCAGTCTGTGTCTGGCGTAACGGGCACCACCTATACCAATGATAATGGCGCCGTTTACACCATCGAAGGCCTAAGCGCCAGCGTTTCGGGCACCGATGCTGGTACTTACAGCAACAAGGTGACGGGTACTGCTGTTGTGCGCGACGAGCAGGGTAACGACGTTACCTCGCAGTTTAAGGTGAGCACCGCCGATGGCAAGCTCGTCATTAACAAGAAGGATGCCACCATCACTGCTGGTTCCGCGATCAAACCGTATGACGGTACTGCGCTGACTACCAACGAGTTCTCGACCGACGGCTTCGTTGATGGCCAAGGTATTGCCTCTGCAACCATTGAAGGCTCGCAGACTAATGTTGGTAGCTCGGAAAGTTCTGTCAAAGACAACAGCTGGAAGGCCAAGAGCGGCACCAACCTGAACAACTACAACATTAGCACCGCCAAGGGTACACTCACCGTTACCAACAGCGATGCTAAGTTCGAAATCACGTTGCAGGCCAACGGTGGTGAGGCCACCTACAACGGTTCCGAGCAAACGGTTTCCGGCTTAGTTTCTGACACGTTCGTGAACAACGGCCAAACCTACACGGTTTCCGGCCTGACGGTTGGCGCTGCAGGTACCAATGCCGGCACTTATGCCACCACCACCACGGGCACGGCCGTGGTTAAAGATGCCAACGGCAACGATGTCTCCGATCAGTTCAATATCACTGTGACGCCTGCCAACTTGGTTATTGGCAAGAAGGCAGTGACCTTGAAGTCGGCCGACCTGTCCAAGAAGTATGATGGCACGGCGCTCACCAATGGCGACACCGCGCTTGCCACCAACGAGGGCTTCGTTGAGGGCCAGGGCATCACGCCCACCTTCACTGGCAGCCAAACGGCCGCGGGCAGCAGCGACAACACGTTTAGCTACGTGGTCAACGAGGGCACTAACCTGGATAACTACAAAGTTACGGCCACGCCTGGCACGCTTACTGTTGAGCAGAGCGACGCCAAGGTTGTTGTGACCATCGTCGGCAACACCAGCACAACGAAATACAACGGCTCCGAGCAGAGCGTGACTGGATACAAGGTAACTGGCATCACCGTTAATGGCGAAGCAAGCACGCTATTCACCGAAAGCGATGTCCAGCTCACGGGTGAAGCTTCCGCTGCGCGCACGAATGTTGGCGCCACGGCTATGGGCCTGACGGCCGAGCAGTTCATCAGCACCAACGCTAACTTCAAGGCTGAAAACGTCACGTTCGATGTTACCGACGGTTCTATCGTCGTCAACCCGCGCGAGATTACGTTGAAGTCTGCCAACGACAGCAAGACGTATGACGGCAGCGCTCTTACCAACGGCAATGTGACCGTTAGCGGCGACGGCTTCGTGAACGGCGAGGGCGCGAGCTACGACGTTACCGGAACCATCACCAATGCCGGCACGGCTGAAAATGCGTTTACCTACTCGCTTACCGGTGGAGCCACCGAGGGCGAGGGTGGCAACTATGTCATTACGAAGGTGCCTGGCACGTTGACCGTGACCCCAGTTTCTGACAAGGTGACCATCACCATTGACGGCAACAAGGTAAGCACCACCTACGATGGCGATGCGCATGCTGCCACTGGTTACACCACGAGCATCGATAATACGCTGTACAAGGAAAGCGACTTCGTTTTCGACGGCACTGCTTCGGTGGAAAAGGTTGATGCTGGCACTTATGCCATGGGCCTGCAGGTTGGTCAGTTCCGTAATACCAGCGCTAACTTCACCAACGTTGAATTCGTTGTGACCGACGGCGAGCTGGCAATTGCCAAGCGCGCGGTCACTCTGAAGTCGGCTAGCGACGAGAAATACTACGATGGCGATCCGCTGACGAACCATACCGTGAGCGTTTCCGAGGGCAGCTTCGTTAAGGGCCAAGGCTTCGAGGCCACCGTTACCGGTACGCGTACACTGGTGGGCACCTCCGAGAACACGTATACCTACGAGCTTGTTAACGGCGCTACTTCCGACAACTACAACATCACCAAGAGTGTTGGCACGCTTACCGTGAAGAATCGCGATGCCAAGTGGGGTATCACGGTTGAAGCCAACTCGGGCGAATTCCTCTACGACGGCACGGCGCACACCGCCTCGGGCCTGAAGAACACCACGTTTACCTTCAATAACAAGACGTACACGGTAAGCGGCCTTACTGCCACCGCCACCGCAACCGATGCCGGCACGTATGACGTGAACGTCACTGGTACGCCTGTGGTTAAGGATGCCGACGGCGTTGATGTGACCGATCAGTTCTCCGTTGCCACCAAGGCCGGTAAGCTGACCATTAACAAGCGCATTGTAACCATTGCTTCCGTTGACGCAACTCGCGAGTACAACGGTGAGGCGCTGACGGCTCACGAGGTTAAGGTTGAAGGCGACGGTTTTGCCAAGGGCGAGGGCGCAACCTACAACTACACAGGCACCATCACCAATGTTGGTACTGCGTCGAACGACTTCGGATACACGTTGAACGCCGGCACGAAGGCGGGCAACTACACTATTTCCACCGACGAGGGTACGCTGACCGTTACGCCGCTTTCTGCCGAGATCACCGTTACCATTAAGGGCAACACCAATGCCGTAACTTACGACGGTGGCAGCCATACGGTTTCTGGCTACGACGTAACCATTAGCAACGACCTGTACAAACAGGCCGACATCGCGTTCAGCGGAAGCAGTACCGTTAGCGGCACGAACGTCAAGGTGAACGCCGAAACTGGCGCGGTTGAAGCTTACGCCATGGGCTTGGCCGATACCCAGTTCGGCAACAACAACACGAACTTCGGCAACGTTAAGTTTGTCGTTGAAAACGATGGTGCGCTGACTATCGATAAGCGCACGGTGAACCTGACGTCTGAAAGCGCCGAAAAGGCCTACGACGGCACGGCGCTTACCGAGCCTGACGTTACGGTTGAGGGCGACGGTTTTGTGGCTGGCGAGGTTTCCAACCTGAAGGCCACGGGTTCTGTCCAGAACAACGGCGACGAGGCCACCAACACCATCGTCTACGACAAGAACAGCGGCTACAAAGATACTAATTACACTGTTAATAAGACCGAGGGCACGCTGAGGATCACGCCTGCCCAAACCGTGGAAGCAACGTGGAACATTGGTACGGGCCTCGAGCAGAAGGTCTACGACGGCACGCCGCTGAAGCCCTACGAGGCAACCGCGACCGATAGCTACGGCAACGTGCTGACTGTTGAATACAGCCTTGATGGCATTAATTGGTATACCGATTGTTCCCAGGCTACCATCACACACTTCGGCTCGGCCGAAGTTAAGCTGCGTGCCCGCAGCGACAACTACGCCGAGGGTAAGTACGCTTATGCCTCCGAGTACATCGCGGTTACGGCGCGTCCTGTGTGGATTGCTTCCGAAAGCGCCAGTAAGGCTTACGATGGGCAACCTCTTACCAATAGCAATGTGTCTGTCGTCGATAAGGGCGCTGGCACTGGCTTCGTAAACGGCGAAGGCGCTGACATCAAGGCGACTGGCACCATCACCAACGTGGGTCAAACCGCTAATACCATCACGGTGAACTTCAACGAAGGCACCAACTCGGCCGATTATGACATTCGCAAGACCGAGGGCACACTTACCGTTACCGACGCTGGCGCGGTTGTGGTTACCATTGCTGAGAATTCGGGCACCGCTATTTACGACGGCACCCAGCACACCGTGACGGGCTACGAGGTTAAGAGTATCAAGATTGGCGATGCCGCCACTACGCTGTATACCGAAGACGACTTCAGCTTTAGCGGCGACGCCACGGTTGCGGGCACCGATGCCGGTACCTACAACATGGAACTTGCGGCCAGCGACTTCACGAACAACAACAAGGACTTCAGCAACGTGACGTTCGTTATTGAAGACGGCACGCTTACCGTCGCTCCGCGCGAAGTTGAGCTTGCTTCTGGTAGCCGGGAATTCACCTACAACGGCCAGGCGCAAACGCTGCCCACTGCGACCGGTTGGCAGCAGGATGGCGATAAGGGCTTCGTCACCGGCGAGGTTTCCAACGTGTACGCCTCTGGCTCGGTCACCAACGTGGGCGACACCGCAAACAACACGGTTGTTTGGACCAACGGTGCCAACTTCAACGCTGCTAACTACAGCATCTCTCGCGACGAGGGCACGCTGAGCGTGAAGGCCAAGAGCATCGTTCCGGGCGAGGGCGCCGACATGAGCGTCACCGCTCCTGCCGATGTGAAGTACAACGGCCAAAGCCAGCAGCAGAAGCCTGTCGTGAAAGACGGCAATACCACGCTGGTCGAGGGTAAAGATTACGATCTCGAGTACAGCACCGACACCACTAACGCGGGTACGGTTACCGTTACCATCAAGGGTAAGGGTAACTACACCGACGAAACCACCACGACGTACCAAATTACCGTTCGCAACGTGACGCTGACTTCCGCAAGCGACACGAAGGCTTACGACGGCAATCCGCTCACCAATGACAACGTTACCGTTGGTGGCGATGGCTTCGTCCAGGGCGAAGGCGCTAGCTACAACGTCACTGGCAGCCAGACGGTTGTTGGCGGCGAGCAGGGCAACAACACCTTCGAATACACGCTGAATGATGGCACCTTGGCGGGCAACTACAGCATCACGCCTGCTTACGGCACGCTTACCGTTACGCCGAGCCTTGCGCTGGTCACCGTTACCATCACCGAGAATTCGGGTGCCGCCACCTATGACGGCACCGAGCATACGGCAACAGGCTACAAGGTGAAGAGCATCAAGATTGGCGATGCTGACACTACCTTGTACAAGGCAAGCGACTTCAGCTTCAACGGCGAAGCCTCGGTTGCAGGCACCGACGCCGGCATCTACGACATGCAGCTGAAGGCTGGCGATTTTGTTAATAACAACGGCAACTTCAGCAACGTGAAGTTCGTCATCGAAGACGGCACGCTGGTTGTTAACCCGCGCCCGGTAACCATCACCTCGGCAACGCTGACCCAAACCTACAACGGCAACGCGTTGACGAACGGCGATGCTGCGCTGAGCGTCACCGCGGGCAACTTCGTTGGTGATCAGGGTGTTACCCCCACGTTCACCGGCAGCCAGACCGTGGTCGGCAGCTCGGCCAACGCATACAGCTACTCCTTCAACGAAGGCACCAAGGCCGCTAACTACACGGTAACCAAGAACGAGGGCACGCTGAACGTTACCTCGCGCGATGCAAAGTACGAAGTGACCGTGAAGGCCAATTCGACCAGCAAGACTTACGACGGCAACACGTACGAGGCTGCTGGCGTTGAGACCTACGTGTTCACCGTCGAGGGCAACACCTACACCGTTTCGGGCCTTACCACCGAAGACCCGTCGCAGAGCAATGCGGGCCACTACACCAATAACATCACTGGTACGGCAATCGTCACCGACGTCGCGGGCAACAACGTCACCAGCGAGTTCACTGTTCACACCGAGAACGGCGCGCTCGACATCGCCAAGGCGAGCGTGAGCCTTAAGTCGGCCGACCTGTCCAAGGTTTACGACGCAACGCCGCTGGTTAACGGCGACACCGCCTTGGTTGAGAACACTGGCTTCGTTGTGGGTCAGGGCGTCAACGTTGAGTTCACGGGCAGCCGCACCGATGCTGGCGTGACCGAGGAAGGCAACACCTTCACGTGGACCGCCAAGGACGGCACGAACCTGAGCAACTACAACGTGAGCGCCACCTTCGGCAATTTGACGGTTAGCAAGCAGCACATCGACTCCGACGAGAGCAGTGTCACCATCGATTCGCCTGAAAACGTGACCTACGACGGCAAGACTCACCAGTGGAAGCCGACCATGAAGGACGGCGACCGTACCCTGGTCGAGGGCAAGGACTACACGGTTGAGTACAACGACGGCGCCGACTTCGTGAACGTGGACGACACCATCACCGTCACCATCAAGGGCGAAGGCAACTATGAGGGCACCGTGGTGAAGACCTACAAGATCAACCCGAAGG
>CAZOGL010000036.1:0-6639 GCA_964579575.1 uncultured Eggerthellaceae bacterium
GATGCTGACCTCATCGGATGGCCTGTCCAGGTCGTCGTCGGCAAGCGCGGTCTGGAGTCCGGCACGGTTGAGGTCAAGAATCGCAAGACGGGCGAGAAGTCCGATGTGGCGCTCGATGCCATCCAGGACGCTGTTGATGCAATCTTGAAGTAATCCTTTCTTGAAATAATCTTTGCGCTAAAGGTGAAATTTGGGCGACGGGGTCTCCTCGTCGCCCTTTCTTTGCGGGCTTGGCATTTCAGCGAATAGCCACCTCCGCAATTCGTGAGCGCATCATCCATCACCCGCTGAGTCATGCTCTCAATCGGGCTAAATTGCAGTTGCGGAAGGTTTCTGAGGTTGAGGTAAAGAGTTTGTGGGCTTTCAGGCTCTTTAGTGTGAGGGTGGTATTCTGTAGCGCATGTCTTTTCTGTCGAACATAGCAAAGGCGCCACTGCGCATCTTGGGGTTTTTGATCAAGCTTGTCCTGGGCTTGCTTCTTGTTGTCGTGTTGGTGGTTTTCGGTGCGAACGCTTACGTCATCGGATCCACGTCGTCCCGCATCGTTTCGGCTGACCAAGCGCTGTCTGCAAATGCCGAGTGCATCGTCGTGCTAGGCGCCAGCGTGTTGCCGGACGGCTCGCCCTCCGACATCTTGCGTGATCGCCTTGACGACGCGGCGGTGTTGTACGAGAGAGGAGCCGCGCCAAAGATTCTCGTCTCCGGCGCAAGCGCTGAAGACGGCTATTGCGAAGCGATCTACATGAAGCAATACCTTGTCGAGATCGGTGTCCCCGAGGATGCGATCGTGTGCGATTATGCGGGTTATTCCACCTATGAGACCATGTATCGCGCCCATTTTGTGTTTGGGTATGACACCGTCATTGTGGCGACGCAAGAATACCACCTTTCGCGCTCGGTGTATTGTGCGCAGGGTTTGGGGATGGAGGCCGTTGGCGTTGCGGCGGGTGTGGGCCACTCCTACGAGAACCAGTCCTACTACGACACGCGTGAGGCTCTCTCCCGCGTCAAGGACGTATTCCAAGTCGCGGTCAAGGCCCAACCGACAGACACCTCTGTCGCCACTAACCTTGCGGCGCATATTGGATAGTGGTTGCGATGAAGGTTGTTGTGAGCGCTTGTCTTATGGGGCGCAATTGCAAGTACAACGGAGGGTGCAATCGTAACGACGCCCTGATCGAGGCGCTTGGTCGTCACACCGTGGTCGAGGTTTGTCCCGAGGTTGCAGGAGGGTTGCCCACGCCGCGCCCTGCCTCTGAGATTCGCGGAAACCGCGTGGTTAACACGAAAGGCGAAGATGTCACCGACGCCTTTGCCAAAGGAGCCCAGAGGTGCGCCGCACAATGCGAAGGCGTCAATCTTGCGATCATGCAGCCTCGATCTCCCAGCTGTGGTGCGCGTGCGGTCTACGACGGTACCTTCTCGAAGACCCTCGTGCCGGGACAGGGTGTATTTGCCCGCTTGCTTACCGAGTTGGGAGTCCAAACAATCGACGCGGACGACCCCGCCCTCGCCTCGATCCTGTAGAAATGGCGAATGCGGGCGCGTATTCGTTTGCCATTGGATGCTTTTGTCTTTGTTATCGGTGCGTTTCGCTATGCTAGCGCTGTAAGGGGGCTTACGTGTTGTGCTACCCTGAGTGACGTGCGAAAAACATGCATCGTGAGATGCGATTCCTGATTATCGAAGGCGGTACATCATGCTTGATGAGAAAAAGATCCAACTTGGAAATGCTCCTTCCGCAATCCGCAGCTTGTTTGCCTATGGCTTGCAACGAAAGGCCGAGATTGGCGAGGAGAACGTATACGATTACTCCATCGGCAACCCCAGCGTCCCCGCGCCAAAAGAGGTCAAGGATTGCATCATCGATCTTCTTGACATTGACCCGGTCGCCCTTCACGGCTATTCTCCGTCCTCTGGTCTCGATTCCACCCGCAAGGCCGTGGCCGACCATATCAAGCTGCATTACGGCATCGACGCCTCTCCCAACGAGGTCTACATGACCCATGGCGCCGCCGCTGGCCTCGCCATCACCATCGAGGCTATCACGGTTCCTGGCGACGAGGTTATCGTCCCGACGCCGTTCTTCCCCGAGTATCGTACGTGGATCGAGCAATCCCAGTGCACCCTCGTGGAGGTTCCCTGTCTCCAACCGAGCTTCCAGTTGGATATCGAAGCGATTGCGGCGGCAATCACGCCTCGCACCGCCGGTATCATTGTGAACACGCCGAACAACCCGGTTGGCAGCGTGTACACCCGCGAAAATCTCGAAGCGCTCGCCGATGTCTTGCGCGCGAAGGAAGCCGAGTTTGGCATAAAAATCTATCTCATCGCCGACGAGCCGTATCGCGAGATCACCTACGGGGCAGAGATTCCGTTCCTTCCCTGCCTGTATGACCGCACTATCGTCTGCTATTCCTTCAGCAAGAGCCTGAGCTTGCCCGGCGAGCGTATCGGTTACATCTACGTGAGCGACCTTATGGACAACGTTTCCGACACGATGTTTGCCATTCAGGGCGCTGGCCGTGCTCTTGGCTACATCTGCGCAAGCGTCTTGTTCCAACGTGTGCTTGAGAGGTGCATCGAGCTTCCGAGCGACGTGGAGAGCTACCGTGTGAATCGCCAGATCCTCACCGAGGGCCTCTCGAAGATCGGTTACGAGTATGTTGAGCCGGACGGAGCATTCTATCTTTGGGTGAAATGTCTCGAGGACGATGCCCAGGCCTTCAGTGATCGTGCCAAGGAGTATGAGCTTTTGCTTGTCCCCTCAGATTCGTTCGGGTGTGGCGGCTATGTGCGCTTGAGCTACTGCATCGCCAAGAAGACCATCGAGGATAGTATGCCTGCCTTCCAGGCACTCTACGACAGCTACCAACAGTAAGTGCAAGGGAGCGCCATAAGGCGCGACACACTTTTCATCGCAGCCGCAATGAGGCGTAGAGGGACAGGGCACCTGGGGTGCCCTGTCCTCAATGTGGTGGCAGTCGCGACTAGTTCTTGTCAGCTAATTTCTCGATCGAAGTTAGATTCTCCATTGTGGTGCGCACGATGTCGGAGCGCGAAAGCGAGCCGACCAGAACGCCTTGCTCGTTGACGACCGGCATCTTCTTGATGCGCTTGTTGGCCATCACGCGACAGGCTTCCTCCAACTCGGACCCGGCTTGCACGGCGACGGCACTCTTCGTTGCGATGCGCATGACGTTCAGGTCGATCAGATTGGCTACGCGCTGCACGAAGTTCTCGTTGTCCTGCACGCGGTAGAGCATGCAGGTGGCGTCGAGGATGGCGGCGTCGCTGCGGCCGATGTACTTCATGATGTCGCCGTCGGAAATGAAGCCGACGACCTTCTTGTTTGCATCGACAACGGGTACGCCCGAGGTTTTCTTGTCTGCAAGAATCTGTGCGACCTCGCGGATGGTCGCCGTGTCCTGCACATAGTACGGATCGCGATTCATGGCCAGGTCAACCGGGATGTTTTCATCGGCGGAAGTGGGGAAGTGTGTGGCCTCGGTGGTGTCGGCGGCCTCGGCGACAGCTTCGGCCCCAGCGTTCCACGCTGGCCCAGCGTCACACGCAGCAACCTTATCCCGTACGACAGCTAGCACGATAATCAGCACGATCACCATCAGCAGCGCGGTGAACGCAAACGCGATGCGGTCGCCGACCATCGTCTGCTCGGCGGCCTCCATTGTGGGGAACAAAAACGTGCTTGTGGCGGAAAGCGACACCAGGATGGCGGTTCCTAGCGATGCGCCCACCTGGTTCGTCGTGTTCTGTAGCGAATTCGCGTGCTGGATCACGCGATTATCAAGCGAGTTCAAGCCCCATGTGTTCAATGGCGTCATGATGGCCTGCATGCCGATGCCCAGCAGCGTGTACACCAAGATGATGTACACCAGCGAAGAATCCAGCTGGAATCCGACCAGGCCGCATCCGCCGATGGCCGCGACCACAGCGGCTGGGATGATGACCTTGCGCGCGCCCAGCTTGTCGAACATGTTGCCCGCAACGTAGCCGAAGATGGCGCCGAGCACCGCACCCGGAAGCATGATAAGGCCAGTTCCCAAGGCCGAAATACCCATCAGGTTCTGCAGATAGATTGGCAGCAGCACGCCGATGCCCACAAGGGCGGCCTGCAGCATTGCCACGATGATGACGGCGGTGCGGTAGTTGCGCGTCTTCAGTACGGTCACGTTCAGCAGTGGCACATCAAGCTTCAGCTGCCTTCTCACGAATAGCGCCAACAGCACGATGCCCACGACGATGAGTGCGATGCACAGCGCGGAGTTTGTCGATTTCGTGATGGTGGCCAGGCCGTACAGCAGCGTCAGCAGGCCGAACAGGCACAGCAGAACCGAAGGCACGTCGAAGGTGGTCGGCTCGAACTCGCCGTAGCTCTTCAAGAACAGGCACGCGCACACCACGATGATGGCGGCCAACACGAACACTGCGACGAACAGCGCGCGCCAGCCGATGGAATCGACCAGCAGGCCCGATATGGAGGGACCAACCGCTGGCGCGAAACCGATGATCAGCGACACGATGCCCATGGCCTGACCGCGCTTTTCGCGGGGGAAGATGATCAGCACGACGGTAAACACCATCGGCATGACCACGCCGCAGGCCGCCGCCTGCAGCACGCGCCCGAGTAGCAGTATGCCGAACACTGGCGCCAGCGCCGCGGCAAGCGATCCAATGGCGAACAGCGACAGGCCGAAAATGAACAGCCTACGGGTGGGGAAGCGTCCGACCAAGTAGGCCGAAAGCGGGATGATAATGGCTTCCATCAGGGAGTATCCGGACGTCAACCACTGCACAGTGGAGGCGTCTACGGCCAAGTCGGCCATGATGGAGGGGTATGCGGGGGAAAGCAACGTCTGGTTCAGCACGGCGATGGTGGCGCCGGCGATCAGAACCACGACGATGCGCATTTGTTCGCGGGTCAAGCCCATGATTTCATGTTCCTTTCTGTGATGGAGGACGCACAGGGCCAGCACACGGCAACGCGTGCGTTTCGGCGCCTGGGCGCAAATATGTCGGTTGGTTTAGCGCTTTAGCACGGTCAGCTTGCGGAAGGCGGCGAACCCTTCTAGCACCTGCTGCTGCAGCGCTTCGGTTTCGTCGTCGTTGCCGCCGAAGAGATCCGAGAACTCTTTGTCTATCTGCTCGGATACCTTGCGGCCCTTCGCGGTGAGGTACATGCGGAACGATCGTTTGTCGGTTGCGTCCTGCCGGCGCTCTATCAGGCCGGCCTCCTCAAGCGAGCGCGCGAGCGGAGTGAAATTCGACGGCTTGACCAGCACACGGTCGGCAAGCTGACGAATGGGCTGCCCGTCTTCCGACCGCAGTTCGCCAAGCAGGTGGGCCTGCACGTGGGTCAAACCGTGCTTCTCGATGACGGTCGACAGCGACGCGCGGATGGAATTGTTCATATAGCGTGTCTCTTCGAACAACGTGCGGCAGAAAATGAGCCTGTTCACCGGTTGTCTCATCTCCTTACTAGCGATAACAGGATAACGCCTTGACCCCAAGGCGCATCGGATTTTTCGTACAAACGATATAATACTGAAATATAATTATAAAGTAGAAATAAAAACGGAATTCTCCACATAACATTGATATTGCGGTTGTGTCCCGAGCAGCCGCCGCATCCGTGGGTTCTCTCCGTGCCGGTCTGCCCCTTTCCTGAAGTCATGAGAAAAGAAGAAGCCCGCCAAGATCGGATGTCCTGGCGGGCTAGCTATATCAAGGCTTTTGACACAGCCCCATTTTTTTACGCGAATTGTCTTTTGGCGACGGGATTACTTGTGGCAACGATGAGCGTGTTTGCGGCACTTCTTGTGGAACTTGCGGCCCTTCTTCTTGCCGGAAACGCCATCCTCTTTTGCGGCAATGATGAGCTTCTCACAAATCGCGTCGAGCGCGGCAAGCTCGTCAGCAGTCAGCGTCTCGGCAAACTTGTCAGCGGCTTTCTCTTGGGCGGCAACGCGCTTGGCTGCGACAGCCTTGCCTTCCTCGGTCAGGGCGACGGTGTAGGTCTTCTTGCCCTCGGCGTCTTCGATGGTGACATATCCCTTGCGGACGGCCTTCTTGACAACGTCCTTCAGGTTTGCGCGGGACAGGCCGGTTGCGACAACGAGGTCACGTTGGGTTGCGGAACCCTCGGCCTCAAGGGCGATAAGCAGAGCGCCGATGCCGCGCTTGTAGCTACGGGGGCCGTTCTTGCGGAAATACAGTTGGGTGAGCTTGTTTGCCTTCTTCATCTTGTTGAGGGTCTTCAATGCACCAGACATAGGTTCCTCTTTTCTCTTTCTCTTTTACAACATTACGACACTGAGGAACTATACGTCCTATCGTCTTGTGTGTCAACAATTTATTGAATAATTCACAAATAGTAAAAACTGCATGTAAACAATCAAATTAAATATCCAATAACTAGGATATGAATAATTAAAAGAATTATTCAATGTCCCTGTTTTACCGATAAAGCTGGTGGGATTGGGGAGCAAATTTGCGTATACAATGAGTCAGATACGCAACGCGAGAGGAGCAAGGGGCGACAGTGCAAAAACGAACGTCTGACAAACATGTTGATGACGCCCTTTTGGCGAAGGGGGATTCTCCCGATTACCCGACATG
>CAZOGL010000036.1:6739-8392 GCA_964579575.1 uncultured Eggerthellaceae bacterium
ACTGCCATGGATTTGGCCGGCTTTGGCGAGATTCGAGAGGGAGGACGTTGCGACCTGACGGCGATCGATGCCTATTGCGGCACGGGTACGATAGGCCTTGTCGCCGCGCGACGCGGTGCTCGTCGCGTCATAGGGGTGGAGAGCGTAGGGAAAGCCGTGGCGGATGCGCGTCTGAACGCCCGCCACAACGGCGTGGAGAACGCGACTTTTGTTACGGCTGATGCGGGTGAGTTCATGCTCGCGTTGGCAGAAAAAGACGTTGGGACCCAAGTCCGAAAGGCGGTCTCCGAGATCTTGACCGAGGAGTCTTTCGACCCCGGGAAGACCGTCTTGCTCATGGATCCGCCCCGTGCTGGTTCGAGCCCGGAGTTTTTGGAGGCGACGTGCGTCTTGGCGCCTGCCCGCATCGTCTACATCAGTTGTAATCCGGAGACCCAGGTTCGTGATCTGCGCGTCCTCTTGAAAGGCGGGTATCGCATAGATGCCATACAGCCGGTGGACATGTTCCCCCATACCGACCACGTCGAGACGGTGGTCAGCCTCACAAAGCGGAAGGATCTAGGCTAGACCAAGAATTTCGGGATATTCTGCGACAAGGCGCTCGGCGGGAAGGCCGATGACGGTGTCGAGGTAGCCGTCGACTTGTTGGACGAGGGCTGCTCCTTCGCCTTGGACCGCGTAGGCGCCTGCCTTGTCGTAGCTCTCGCCCTTGGCGAGGTACGCGTCGATGGTCTCGTCGTCGAGTTTGTGAAACGTCACGTCGCTCGTGTCGACGAAGCTGCGAAACCCTATGCTGACCTCCTCGGTCTGATAAGCTGAGACCATCCAGAGGGCGACGCCGGTGTGGACTTGGTGGGTGTTGCCGGAAAGCTTGCGCAACATGTGCTTCGCATCGCTGAAGTTTGCTGGTTTTCCAAAGATCTCCCCGTTCAGCGCCACCATGGTATCAGCACCTACGACAAGGTACATGCCATCGAGATCTTCCTCTGCGAGCAGCTCTTGCACGATGGCGCCCGCCTTGCGCTCGGCGAGCTTTTGGGCCGCTTGGGGAGGATTTGCGGCAAGGTCGGGCTCAAGCGATTCGTCGACGTCGGAGACGCGCACCGTGAACCTCACGCCTGCCTTTTCTAAGAGTTCACGTCGGCGGGGGCTGGCAGATGCCAAGATGATATTTATCTCGGGCGTGGTCTCAGGCGTGGTCTCAGACGTGGTCTGAGGTGTGGTCTGAGGCGCGGTTTTAGAGGTATCTTCGGTGGTCATGGTGTTCTCCCTGGGTTCGCAACAGCGACCGCGATGGCGACGCGGTGTCGGTCCATTTTGCGCGTTGCCCGATTATAGGCGATTGCGACGTGCGCGATAGGCCTCCATCGGCTCGATGCGCACGCCGGTCTTGTTCGCGCTGACGGCGAGGTTGCCTTGGATGTTGGTTGAATATCCGCCGATAGGGGAGCCGTCCTTCCACGCATCGATCACGGCGTCGACAGTTGCTGTCTCTATGCGGGACTCGGGCCCAAGCATGGTTTGGAGCACGGTAAGTACGCCACGACGCCTCACCGGCAAGGGTGCTTTGCCGAACTCCGGGATGATCACACATCCGTCTTCGGGCGTATCCGGGGTCTGGCCCAAGATGGCGTTGTCGTTTACGGCGGGCTC
>CAZOGL010000036.1:8492-13752 GCA_964579575.1 uncultured Eggerthellaceae bacterium
CGCAGATCGTCGCGGCTTACGTCGAGACACGGCCGTGCAATCTTGCCGTTGAGGTAGCGCATCGAGCGGAATCCGCCGGGGCCGGTTCCCACGATCGAGCGCATGTAGAAGTTCTCGACGCGATCGTTTTGGGTATGGGCGGTGAAAATTCGGCCTGAGGATACGGGCGCGCCAACATGGCGACACAAACTCTCAAGGGCTTGGTAGGCCGCCTCGTAACGCTCGTGACGTGCGATGGCCTCATAGTTTTCTCCCGTTGCCTCAACGAGGGCGGGCACGTCGATTTGGCATACGAACAAATGAACATCGAGAAGGGTGGCGATATCGGAGACAAACGCTTGGTCTCGGTCGGCCTCTGCGCCGCGAATACCATGGTTGACGTGGAGTATTGCGACGGGGCCGATGACGTTACGCGTCGAGAGCTCACAACCGAGGTATGCCAATGCCGTGGAGTCGCTGCCTCCGGATACCATCAAAAGAACCGGACTCTCCGCGGTGGCAAGGTTGCGCTTCTCGATGGTTTGTTGCAAGCGGTTGACCATCGTCTCTGTGAACTGCTTCGGTGTCTGCATTGGGGCCTCCTTCGCTCCTCGTTATGATAGCGCAAAGGGTTTGGGGTGCCTCTCGTTGTGGCAACGAGGCTGGAATCTTTCTTAAGCGTTGGGGACGCTGGGGACGTTGGGGACGCTGGGAACATTGGGAACATTGGGAACATAATGTAAAAAACGTGTTTGCGGCATCCTTGGAGAGAGTGGCGCCCGTGTATGACGTGTGTGAATGCTACACTACCCTTTATGCAATTTGAGCGGCTCGTTCGTTGTCGGATGTCGGTGACGGCGGTCCTGTTTCATTTTGAGGCAGGTACGTGGAGCCGCGATTGAACGTAAACGATAGGAAAAACAACTTCTATGGCAGAAAACAAGAAACCCAATGTCGATCCCGGTAGCCGTACCACGCTCATCTGGGTGGTCCTTGCGGTCGTCGTCGTCGCTTTTGTGGCCTCACAGCTCATGATGGGACGAACCTCCGATACCGTTACCGACTCCCTGACGACCTCCGAATTCACCCAAGCTGTGGAACAGGGCCGCGTGACGACGTGCACCTATGACGCGGGTGGCTACTCAGTGACGGGCTCCTACTATCCGGCATCCACGGGTATCTCCGACACATTGGGTACGTTCAACCGTGCGTTCGAGGCTCTCAATGCCGCATCTCAAAAGAACGGGGGGTCGGCGATTCTTGCCACGCAGACCATAGAGTCCACAGCAAAGGTGTCGCAGCATAACTACACGGCGACCTATGTCGGTTCCGATTCCTTAGGCGAGCTCATGTCCGCCCATCCTGAGATTACCTACCAGGTCACGCTTCCGTCCAACCTTTGGAGTATCCTCGGTTCGATCTTGCCGATCCTGTTGTTCGCCGGTTTGTTCATCTACTTCATGAACGCCATGCAAAAATCCACAAACTCCCAGATGGGATTCGGGAAGACCAAGGCGAAAAAGGCCGCTGAGGAGCGTCCCGATGTCAAGTTCACCGATGTTGCGGGTGTTGACGAGGCGGTCGAGGAGATGGCCGAGATCAAAGACTTCTTGTCCAACCCGGCAAAATATCAAGCGATGGGAGCCAAGATTCCCCGCGGTTGTCTGCTTGTAGGCCCTCCGGGTACCGGCAAGACGTTGCTTGCCCGCGCCGTTGCTGGCGAGGCGGGTGTCCCGTTCTTCAGCATCTCTGGCTCCGACTTCGTCGAAATGTTCGTCGGCGTCGGCGCAAGCCGTGTTCGCGACCTGTTCCAACAGGCAAAGGATGCCGCACCCTCCATCATTTTCATCGACGAGATCGACGCGGTTGGTCGCCAGCGTGGCGCTGGCGTTGGTGGCGGTCACGACGAACGCGAGCAAACGCTCAACCAGTTGCTTGTCGAGATGGACGGTTTTGACAAGAACGAGAGCGTCGTGCTCATCGCAGCGACGAACCGCGCCGACATCCTTGATCCCGCCCTGCTTCGTCCCGGTCGTTTCGACCGTCAAATCGTCGTTGACCGTCCTACGGTCGATGGCCGCAAGAAGATCCTCGAGGTCCATTCCAAGGATAAGCCGCTTGGAAGCGATGTTGATCTCGATCGTATTGCGAGCTTGACGTCGGGATTTACCGGCGCAGACCTCATGAACCTCATGAACGAGAGCGCGCTGCTCACCGCTCGTAAGAACAAGCACATCATCACCATGCAGGAAGTCACCTCTGCGTTTGAGCGTGTCATCGCCGGTCCTGAGCGCAAGAGCAAGATCATGAACGACGATACCAAGCGCATCATCGCATACCACGAGAGCGGTCATGCCCTTGTCGGTCACTCGCTCGAGAAGGCGGACCCGGTTCACAAGATTTCGATCATCAGCCGCGGTCGTGCCCTTGGCTATACCCTTTCTATCCCCGATGAGGACAAGGTCCTCAACTCCGTCGGCGAGATGAAGGCCGAGCTTGCCGTGTTCATGGGCGGCCGTGTCGCGGAGGAGATCTTCTGCGGCGACGTCACCACGGGAGCAAGCAACGACCTCGAGCGTGCGACGAAGATGGCGCGCAGCATGGTCATGCAGTATGGCATGAGCTCCGAGCTCGGCCAGCAGGTGTTTGGCGAGGCTAACCACGAGGTGTTCCTTGGCCGCGACTATGGCAACACGCAAAACTACTCCGACGAGACCGCGAAGCGTATCGATGACGAGATCGCCCGCATCATGAAGGAAGCCCATGATACGGCTTATGCGATCCTCAGTTCCAAGATGGACCAGATGCACCTCATGGCCAAGGTCCTCATAGAACGCGAGACGGTCGACGGCGAGGAATGCCAGGCATTACTTGACAACAAGTGGGACGAGTACCTGTTGCGCGAGGTCGACATAAAGCGCAAGAAGGACGAGGAAGAGGCTGCTGCCCGTGCCAAGGACCAGGAGCTCATCGCGTCGGGATCCCTCAAGCCTGCCGAATATGACGCCAATGGCGCTCCGAATGCGGCAGCGATGCCTTTTGGCCACTTTGAACACAACGTTCCCTCCAACCCGTATGCTGTGTCGCCGACCACACCTCCCGTTGAGACGTCAAAGCCCGCTCCCGAGAAGGAGCCTGTCCAAGAAAACGACGAGAACAAGGACGAGAACAAGGAAGACTAAAACGTGATCTGGCATTGCGCAGCCCATGAGCTAGACACCAAGATGCCCATCATTATGGGCATCTTGAACGTTACCCCCGACTCCTTTTCCGACGGGGGGCAGCACAACACTTTGGATGCCGCTGTGGCGTTTGCCCACGAGATGGTCGAGGCGGGAGCCCGCATCATTGATGTGGGGGGCGAATCCACGCGCCCAGGCTCCACCGAAATCGGAGTTGACGAGGAGATTGCCCGTACGATTGAGGTTGTACGCACCCTTGCAGGCGAAGGCATATGCGTCAGCATCGATACACGTCATGCCGAGGTCGCCAAGGCCGCCGTCGAGGCAGGCGCTTCCATCATCAACGACGTCTCCGGCTTCAGGGACCCCGCCATGGTCCAGGTAGCTGCCTCTAGCGACGTGGGAGTCGTGGTCATGCACATGTTGGGCGAGCCCTCCACCATGCAGGAGGGGCCATGCTATGTCGACGTGGTCACTGAGGTCAGAGACTATCTTGGTGCCCAAGCGCGCATGCTTGAGGAGGCGGGAATCTCCCCTGAGCGAATCTGTATCGACCCGGGCCCTGGGTTTGGCAAGACTCCGCAACAATCTCTCGATCTCATGCGCAACCTCACTGAGCTTGTCCACTTAGGCTACGCGGTGATGGCCGCCCCTTCTCGTAAGAGCTATCTCACCTATGCGTACAAGTCGTTGGAGAACAGTGCGCCCGAAGAGCGGGACGTTGCGAGCGCTGCGGAATGTTTGCTTGCTTGCGAGCAGGGCGCCCATGTTATGCGCGTGCACAATGTGGCAATGACGGTCGCGGGTCTGAAGGATTTGCGACCTTATGTCTTATTGGGTCTCGGTTGTAACCAGGTGCCCGAAGAGCTTCTTGCCTTTTGTGGCGGCGACGCCCTCAAGGCAAAGATCACGCTGATGAACCGAGCGATTGGCAACTTGAGCGTGTTGCCCGACACTGAGTTTGTTGACGCATCGAGCTTCTACGAGAGCGAGCCCGCCTACTACGAGGATCAAGATTGCTTCGTCAACGCGGTCGTCTTGTTGCGCAGCGGCATTGCTCCCCGTGAGTTGTTGGGCTATCTTCACCGCATCGAGGACGCCCTCGGTCGCGTACGTGTCTTTGCCAACGGTCCTCGCACCTGTGACCTCGATATCCTTGACTATCAGCTCTACGTCTATGAAAGCGAGGAGTTGACCTTGCCCCACCCGCGCATCTGTGAGCGGGATTTCGTGGTCAAGCCGATTCTGGAGATTCTTCCGAACCACGTTTTGGCGGACGGGACGAAGGTCGACTCGGTGCCTGAGGCTGAGCGCATCGGCCATGCGCACCTCGTCAGATAGCGAAGCTGGTTAGGTAGCGAAGCCGTGTTGGATTATGCCATAGAAATACACGAGTCCATTCCCTCTTCCAACAACGTTGTGAAGCGCGCCATAGAAGAGGGCGTGCCAGAGGGGCTTGTCGTGTGTACCTACCAACAAACCGCTGGTTATGGTCGCCTTGGCCGCAGCTGGGTCAGCCCCTTTGGCGGCATGTACTGCTCGTTGTTGTTGCGTCCCCGCGTCTTGCTTCAAGATCTTCCGGCGTTGAGCCTCGTGGTCGCGCTTGCCCTCAAAAGAGCCCTTGTGACGTTCTTGCCCGACGGAAAATCGGATTTGCTCAGCATCAAATGGCCTAACGACTTGGTAGTTCTCAACGACCCGAGCACAGGGTTTTTGGAAGCGGGGCGCTTTCGGAAGGTGTCGGGCATCAGCTTGGAGCGTCATGCGGGAGGTACGTGCGTCGGCGTCGGCGTCAACATGATCCGTCCCTTTGAGCGCCAAGACGTCGGTGGCAAGAACACCCCGGTGTTTCTGGCGGAGCTCATGGGAGATGGCCTTGACGAGTTCGAGGCGGAACCCGCCGTTGGCGAGGAGGGCCTCAGCGCCGGTCAACGCCGCCTTATCATGAGCGTTTGTTCGGCGTTTCTCCATAGTTTCCGACCGCTTTACGAGCAATGGTGTGTCGAGGGGCTCGGGCCTCTTGCTCAAGAGTACGGAGCCAACCTTTGTCTGCTTGGCCAGCATATCCAGATGGTGAACCAGTCCGACCAGCGCATTAT
>CAZOGL010000036.1:13852-17122 GCA_964579575.1 uncultured Eggerthellaceae bacterium
ACGCGCTCTATCGCGTTCATCGCTTTAAGCATCGCTGTCATGGCGGTGTCGGCATGGATCGTCGTGCCTCTTGGACCCATTCCCTTCACCCTTCAGATGTTTGCGATGACCTTTGCCATTGTCGTCTTGTCGCCCGTGGAGGCGGTGTGCGCCGTCTTGGGCTATTTGGTCCTAGGCGCTATCGGCGTGCCGGTGTTTTCGAGCATGCGTGGCGGCATCGGTGTGCTTATGGGCCCCACTGGCGGGTTCTTGTGGGGATACTTCTTCGGTGTTGTCGCGGGTGTGGCTTTGTTGTGGGTTGTCCGCCGTGCGCGAGGGGATCGTGCGCTGACGGAGCGCAGGCCTGATCCAACTCACGTCAAGGGTGCGAGCCGTGCCCTCGTTTTTCTTCGCAACTTTGGTTTTGAGATGTTGGCAGGCGTCTTGTTCACTGCCGTTGCCTATCTTTGTGGTTGGTTCCAATACCAAATCGTCGCCGGGGCCGACCCGGTGCAGGCGTTCCTTGTTTGTTGCGCCCCTTTCATCGGCCTCGATTTGTGCAAGATCTTCGCTGCCGTTCTCGTCGCGGAGGCGGTTCGCAAGGCGGTTGGCCGCTAGGGGACATCTGCCTTCCGCTTCGTTGCGGAGGCGAACTTCGGGGAGGGCTTACTGCGCAACGTTATAGATATCGAAGAGCTTACTGCGCAGCGTTGTATATAATGCGCAGCCCTTCCAAGGTGAGGTTGGGGTCTACCAAGGAGATCTCTTTTGAATGATCGGCAATGAGCCGGGCAAGTCCGCCGGTGGCAACGACGGTCGGCTTCTCGCCCATCTGGGCATATACGCGGCGGACGAGGCCGTCGACTCGCTCGACCTCTCCGAAGATGATGCCGGACTGAATCGCCTCCTCGGTGTTGAGCCCAATGACTTGGGGCGGTGCCTCCAAGGAGATGGTGGAGAGCTTCGTGGCGCGGCTGAACAACGCTTGGGCGCTGGTCTCGATGCCAGGCGCGATGATTCCTCCGACGAAATAGCCGTCCTTGTCGACGACCTCTATGTTGGTCGCCGTGCCAAAATCGAGCACAATGACGGGGGCGCCGTACAGCTCGCGTGCGGCGATGGCGTCCGCGATACGATCAGCGCCCACTTCCTGGGGCCGTGGGTAGGTTGCCTTGAACAGGGCTCCAGCGGTCTCGATGTTGCAGACAAGGGTGTCGATTCCGAGCATGTCGCGCATCGCTTGAACCCACGCCCAGGTCAGCGCTGGAACAACGCTGCACAGTGCCGCACCGGTGATCTGTCCCTCGTCAAAGCGATCAGAGAAAAACAAGCTTGCCATGCGGGCGCGCAACTCATCGGCGGTCTGTTGCTTTTCGGTGGCAACACGCCAACCGCGCACCATGTGCTCGCCGTCGTACACACCTGCCACGGTGTGGGAGTTTCCGACATCAATCGTCAGCAACATCGCCTCGTCCTTTCGCCGTTTGCTTGCCGTGTGCATCATACCAGCAAACTCACTCCCAAAATCACGCCATCGGGCGAAAGCTTATGGCTTGTCGTTTCGCTCTCCGTACAATAGGTAGGGTAGCGACTCATGGCGGCTGTTGGGAGGCAGACGCTCTGATTAACAAACATGATGAGAGGAGAACCAATGCCAACCGATATTGAAATCGCACAAGCCGCAACCCCTAAGAACATTCGCGAGATTGCCGAAATTGCCGGCGTCCCCGAGAAATACCTCGAGTGCTATGGCAATTACAAGGCCAAGGTCGACTACAACATGTTGCGTGAAGGTGGCTACACGCCTGGCAAGCTCGTCCTTGTGACCGCCATCAATCCGACGCCTGCCGGCGAGGGCAAGACCACTACGACGGTGGGTCTTGCGGACGCGTTGCGCAAGCGTGGCAAGAACTGCGTCGTCGCTCTTCGCGAGCCGAGCCTCGGTCCCGTCTTCGGAATCAAGGGCGGTGCTGCTGGCGGCGGCTATGCCCAGGTCATCCCCATGGAGGACATCAACCTCCACTTCACCGGCGACTTCCACGCCATCGGTGCGGCAAACAACCTTCTCGCCGCGTTGCTTGACGCCCATATCCAAAACGGCAACGAACTTGGCATCGACGTTCGCAAGATCACGTGGAAGCGCGTTGTGGATATGAACGATCGCCAGCTTCGCAACATCGTCGACGGTCTTGGTGGCAAGGCCAATGGCGTACCCCGCGAGGACGGCTTCGACATCACTGTCGCATCCGAGGTTATGGCCATCTTCTGCCTCGCGACGAGCATCACCGATCTGAAGGCGCGCCTTGGTCGCATCGTCGTTGGCTACACCTATGACGACAAGCCCGTTACTGCTCATGACCTGCATGCCGAGGGTGCCATGGCAGCACTGCTCAAGGACGCACTCAAGCCGAACTTGGTCCAGACCTTGGAAGGCACCCCGTCGTTTGTCCACGGCGGCCCCTTTGCCAACATCGCCCATGGCTGCAACTCCATCATGGCGACCCAGATGGCTTTGGCTCTCGGCGACATTGCTGTCACCGAGGCTGGTTTCGGTGCCGACCTCGGCGCTGAGAAGTTCCTCGACATCAAGTGCCGCCTGTGCGATCTGAAGCCAGATGCGGTCGTCGTTGTTGCGACGGTACGCGCGCTCAAGAACCACGGCGGTGTCGCGAAGGCTGATCTGAACGAGGAGAACCTTGAGGCTCTCGAGGCTGGTTTGCCCAATCTGCTCCAACACGTCGAGAACATCACCAAGGTCTACAAGCTTCCCTGTGTTGTCGCAATCAACGCATTCCCGACCGACACGAAGGCTGAGCTGGACCTGGTCGAGGCGAAGTGCAAGGAACTCGGCGTCAACGTTGCCCTCTCCGAGGTTTGGGCAAAGGGCGGGCTGGGCGGCCTTGCCCTGGCTGATGAGGTTGTACGCCTGATCGAGAACGGTGACGAGGAGGGCCACAGCGCCGAAACCTTCGAGTTCTCCTATGCGAGCGAATTGAGCCTCTCCGAGAAGATCGAGGCTATCGCAAAACGCGTCTACCATGCTGATGGCGTCATCCTCGAACCCAAGGTTGTCAAGGAGATCAAGAAGCTCGAGGCCCTCGGCTTCGGCGATATGCCGGTGTGCATGGCCAAGACCCAATACAGCTTCTCCGACGATCAGACCAAGCTGGGCGCTCCTCGTGGCTTCGATATTACGGTGCGCGACATCAAGGTCAGCGCCGGCGCAGGCTTCGTTGTTGCCCTGACGGGCTCCATCATGACCATGCCTGGACTCGGTAAGACCCCCGCTGC
>CAZOGL010000037.1:0-6159 GCA_964579575.1 uncultured Eggerthellaceae bacterium
TTGACAAAACGTTGATTCCGAACTTTCTTTTCGTTGACGTTCCTTTTGCTTGGGTTTCGTTAAATTCCCTTGGCAGAAAAAATCACTTTGACTGCCTGTTCGTAAATCTGAGAAAGGAAAGAAATGAAACGTAAATCCATTATCACCGCCCTTTGCTGCATCGCCGCGTCGGCAATTATGGCTATTTCCCTTGCTGGGTGCGGTGGCAGCTCGAGCGACTCCAACTCCTCGAGCAGCTCCGCACTTTCTGGCTCCATCTCCACCAACGGATCGACTTCCATGGAGAAGGTAATCGGCTCGCTTTCCGAGGCGTTTATGTCTGAGAACTCCGGTGTCACGATCACCTATGACGCGACGGGTTCGGGTACGGGCATCGAGTGTGCCAAGAACGGCTCTGCTGACATCGGACTTTCCTCCCGCAAGCTGAAGGATTCCGAGACCGGCCTCAAGTCCGTCACCATCGCGCTCGACGGCATCGCAGTTATCGTTAACTCGGACTGCGGCGTCAGCAACCTGACGCTCGATCAGGTGACTAAGATCTTCACGGGCGAGATTACTAATTGGAAGGAAGTCGGCGGCTCCGACTTGGAGATCTCCTGCATCGGTCGCGAGAGCGGCTCTGGCACACGCGACGGCTTCGAGTCCATCACTGGCACGGCTGACAAGTGCAAGCTTGCTCAGGAATTGACCTCTACTGGTGCTGTGATCACCGCAGTGCAAAGCTCCAAGAACGCCATCGGCTATGCATCTTTGTCCTCGGTGGATGGCAAGAGCGGCATCAAGTCCGTCACCATCGACGGTGTGGCTTGCTCTGAGTCCACTGTGCTCGACGGCACCTACAAGATTCAGCGCCCCTTCAACTTCATCCTGTCCGAGAGCGGCACGCTTTCAGCTCAGGCGCAGGCCTTCATCGACTTCGCGACCAGCAGTGAAGCTGCGAAACTTATCCGCGAAGCTGGCGCGGTTCCTGCGAGCAAGTAACCCAGGCAACCCCACTGTGGGCCGAGGCGAGAGTAGCTGCTCGTCTCGGCTCTTTTATACGTAGGAGAAAGTTTTCGTAGGAGATAGTTTTGAAAACGAAAAAGAAGCCAGTCGAGCTTGTCTTCCATGGGGTGTTTTTGACATGCGGCTTGCTGTCTGTCGCCTTTGTGCTGGGCATCACCGTCTACCTTGTGGTCTCAGGTATGCCCGCCATCTTAAAGATTGGTCCCATTGACTTTTTGCTGGGACAGATTTGGAACCCCGGTCAGGAACAATTCGGCATCCTCCCATTCATACTCACAAGCGTGTATGGCACGCTCGGCGCCATGGTGCTAGGCCTTCCCTTGGGCCTGTTGACGGCAGTGTTTCTGTCCAAATACGCAGGCAAGAAAACCGGGCGCCTTATTCGCAGCGCGGTCGAACTTCTTGCCGGCATCCCCTCGGTGGTATATGGCCTCGTGGGTATGATCGTGCTCGTGCCCGCAATACAGGCGGCTTTCGACTTGTCCAGTGGGGCCACCCTGCTTGCGGCAATACTTGTGCTCACCGTCATGATTTTGCCCTACATCGTGAACGTGTCCTGTACCGCGCTTGATGCTGTGCCCAAGGAGTACGAGGAAGGGTCGCTCGCACTTGGCGCAACCAAGACCGAGACGTACTTCAAGGTTTCCATCCATGCGGCGCGCAGTGGCATCGCTACCGCCGTCATCCAAGGCGTGGGACGCGCTCTCGGCGAGGCCATGGCTATCATCATGGTGGCTGGCAACGTTGCTAACATGCCTGAGCTGTTCGGGTCGGTGCGCTTCCTCACCACGGCTATCGTGAGCGAGATGTCCTATGCGTCCTATGGAAGCCTGCACCGCGAAGCCCTTTTCTCTATCGGACTCGTGTTGTTCGCCTTCATCATCCTCATCAACGTGGTCCTGAATCTCATCGTGCGTAGAAAGGATAAGTAGTGGAAACTGATATCTCCGCAGCGCGCAAGGCGAAGGACCTGACGCTCAGGATTTTGGTGTACGGCAGTGGCATCATCGTGTGCGCTTTGCTGTTGCTCATCATCGGATACATCTTCTACCGTGGTGTTCCTGGCATCACGGCGGAGTTCCTCACCACGCAGAGCAGTTATGTACACGACACCATCGGCATCTTGCCCAACATTTTGAACACGCTCTACATCGTGTTGCTCGCTATGGTTATCGTCATCCCGCTGGGCGTTTGCGCAGCCGTGTATCTCAATGAGTACGCCACCAACCACAAGGTCGTGCGCCTCATAGGTTTTGCGGTCGAGACGCTCACGGGCATCCCCTCCGTCATATTCGGTCTTGTGGGCATGCTCTTCTTCATCCAGATGCTCGGCCTCAAGGCGGGAATTCTTGCAGGAAGCCTCACGCTGGTCGTGATGGTGCTTCCGACCATCATCAGCAACACTCTCGAGAGCTTGAAGACCGTACCGGACGCATATCGCGAGGGGTCGCTCGCCTTGGGAAGTGGCAAGTGGCACATGATTCGCACGGTCGTGTTGCCGAATTCCGTCAGCGGTATCGTGACCGGCTGCATCCTGGCAATCGGCCGCATCGTAGGAGAGTCGGCGGCGTTGCTCTACACGGCAGGATTTGGGTTGATGCTCAATGGCTTCATGACCGCGTTGCAATCTTCGAGCGCGACTCTGACCGTTGCCCTGTACGTGTATGCGACCGAACGTGGTCAGCTCGACGTGGCTTTTTCGGTGGCAACCATCTTGATGATCCTCACCCTGTTGCTCAACTTCGCGGCTAACCTGAGCGCATCCAAACTCGGACATAACCTGAGCGCACCAAAGCTCGGACATAAGGAGAAATAACGTGAACCAAACCGAAAACGAAACCGAAAACGAAAATGCCTGGGCCTTCGAGATCGAGAACCTCAACCTTTGGTACGGCGACAACCACGCGCTGCACGACATCTGCATCAACATCCCTGCGCGCCAGGTGACGGCGCTCATAGGCCCGAGTGGTTGCGGCAAGTCCACGTTCCTCAAGACCCTCAATCGCATGCAGGACTTAGTTGAAGGGGTGAGGATTGAGGGGAAGGTGCTCTTCGAGGGTCATGATATTTACGCGCCCAAGACCGATGTCACTTTTTTGCGCAAAGAAGTGGGCATGGTGTTCCAAAAAGCCAACCCGTTTCCCATGAGCATCTACGACAACGTTGCCTATGGGCCTAAGGTCCACGGCGTGCGAAAGAAGGCCGACCTCGACGCGATTGTGGAGGAGTCGTTGCGCGGGGCGGCGCTATGGAACGAGGTGAAGGACCGTCTGAAGTCAAGTGCTTTGGGGCTTTCCGGCGGTCAGCAGCAACGCCTGTGCATTGCGCGTGCTCTCGCTATCAAGCCGAAGGTGTTGCTTCTCGATGAGTCAACGAGCGCTTTGGACCCCATCTCCACCGGCCAGATTGAAGAGCTTGTCGGCGTGCTCAAGAAGGACTACACCGTCATCATGGTTACGCACAACATGCAACAGGCCGTGCGTGTATCCGACCATGCGGCGTTCTTTCTGATGGGTGACTTGGTTGAGTTTGCTCCCACCAAGCAACTCTTCGAGAACCCACAAGACCACAGGACTGCCGACTACGTCTCCGGTAGGTTCGGATAGGGGGTTGGGCCCGATCGGGCGCTCGTCTCACGTGTATGAGGAAGAGGCTTTGGGTCTTTTGTCTGCAAGTTGGGGAGTCCTGCGGGGCTCCCTTTCTTGTTTGGGCGGGGCTTGTCGGGTCAACGGCGTCACGTTCCTTCCCAGGCGCCCCCTCTCGTTTTGTTACATGTTGGGAAACGAATCGACGCGCGCGCTATACTGGGACGGTATCAAAGAGAGGGGAGGGTCCTTGGAGACGAAACAAGCAACCTACCTTGACTTTCTCGGAACGCCGCGCGTGCGCATGGCGATTCCGGTGTTTCAACGCGTCTATACGTGGGGCGTGTGGCAATGTGAGGAATTGCTCGAGGACATCATGCGCGCCGGCGTCGATGGGGAGGACCATTTCATCGGCAGCCTCGTCTATACGCGCGACGAGGCGGACGGTTCTGAGGGCTACGATGCCTTTTACAACATCGTTGACGGCCAACAACGTACGACGACGGTGAACTTGCTTCTTATCGCGTTGCGTGACTTTTTACGCGAGCGCGACGGCGAGGCGTGCGGCGGTGAGTTCAGCAAGGCTGGCGAGGCGTGCGGCATCGACGATGGTGCAATCGGCCCCGACGGCGAGGCGTGCGGCATCGACGCTGATGCGATCGAGGCGCGCTTCCTCTATCTCGAAACGCCCGAGGGCGGACGTGTGCGCAAGTTTATCGCGGCGCCCGCCGATGCTGAGACGTTTCAATCGGTGCTTGAGAAGACACCTTTGCCTGTCAGCTATCTGACCTCAGAAGCGGTGTTGGCGAACTATCGCTATTTCATGAACGAGCTTGAGGGGGGTCTTAATCTCGACACGCTTTGGCGCGGCCTTGGTTGCCTTCTTGCCATCGTCGTGGAGCTTGGAACCGAGGACAATCCCCAGCTCATCTTCGAGGGGATCAACTCGAAGGGCCTCAGTCTCGCGTCAAGCGACCTTTTGCGCAACAAGTTGTTCTACGGCAACGACGAGGCGGAGCAGGAGAACCTTCTCGGCACATATTGGGAGCCGCTTGAAGCGCTCTTTGCGGATGATCCCGATCAAAAGCAGTTCAACGCGGCGTTGCGCTATTGGCTTTGCGAGCAAGACCCTGAGCTCGAACGACATACGACCTACGAGCTCTACAGCGTGTTCCGCAAGTTCATCAACGAGCGCTACGAGGGAACGACCGAGGAGCTCATGCGTGAGCTTTTGGAGGCGTGTACGTATTTCAAGAGCATGATAAAGAGTCCCCCGATGCAAAAGCACCTTGTCTGGGCCGAGGGCGAGACAAGTGTCGGCTTCGTTTTGAAGGTGTGATGGCGATGCGTACGATACAGGAGAAACTGCTCGATTTCCTCGGGCAAGAGGCAACCCGCTTCACCATCCCTTATTACCAGCGCGAATATGCGTGGAACGCCCGTCAATGCGATGAGCTTTGGAACGACATCATGGCGGCTGGTTCCCGTGGGACCTCGCACTTCCTCAGCATGTTGCTCTACCTGTCCGCCGAGGGGCATACAGCGAGCGGTCTGCGCGAGCTTGACATCATTGACGGCCAACAGCGCATCGCCACGGCGACCATCCTGTTGAGCGCGTTCGAGGGCTACCTGCGCGAGCGCGGGGAGACGGTCGAGGAGGCGACCCTGCGCGAGCGCAGGGAGGCGGCCGACGTTAACGGGCCGGCGCCCGACGAAAGTCAGGCAACGCCCAGGTGGCCGGCGCCCGACGTTATTCGCAAGCGTTATCTGACCTGCAACGAGGCGGGGGAGTGCAAGATCCGACTCATGGGCGCCGACCTCACAACGCTTCAAGCAATCCTTGACGGCGACGAGATGCCTGCGCGCGTCTCCCGTCGTGTTGCCGCGAACCATGCGCTGTTCCGCGCGAAGATGGACGAGGAGGGGTTCGACCCCGCCGTCTTTTGGGCCGGCGTCAACGGCTTGCTCGTCATCGCCACCGAACTCGACAAGCGTGACAAGGCGCAGGTTGTGTTCGAGGGCCTCAACACGAAGGGCATCCCCCTGACGACCTCCGACCTCATCCGCAACTACCTCCTCGTCGCCGAGACGCGTGAGACGCAGGAATATCTGTATCGCGAATATTGGAGTCCGATGGAGATCATGTTCGATCCCGATCCGGGCCACATTCGCTTGAACACGGGATTTCGCATGTGGCTTGCGATCAGGAACCGCGGCATGCGTATCAAGGACAAGAGCATGACCTACACGTACTTCAAACAGTACGTCGAGGAGAAGTTCGACGGTACGACCGAGGAGCTGCTCGACGAGTTGCGCAGTTTTTGCCTCCTTTGGGCGGAGAATTACAAGTGCAACGAGGGCCGCGCCCATTGCTCGAGCATGGATTGGGCAAAGGGCAAGCGCAAGACGTTGTTACCCGAGCAATGGCTCAAGGGGCACAGCGGGTGTGGTCCGGGCTGAGGTCGCGGTGTGACGTTCTTTGTGTCCATCCAACCACGGGATGGGAAATTGCGACGCTCACTTTCCTTGGGGTCGGAGATTTTGACGGCCGAAGGTCTCGGCGACCGAA
>CAZOGL010000037.1:6259-10651 GCA_964579575.1 uncultured Eggerthellaceae bacterium
CGGCCGAAGGTCTCGGCGACCGAAGGTTTTGACGGCCGAAGCGTAAGCGAGCTGCCGTTGTCGCACTTTGTTTGCGGTCGACCGCGTCCTTCACCGAGAGGGGCAAGAGCGCTTCCTTGGTAAGCGAGCCGCCGCTGTCGCTTTTCGCTTGTGGGGGTTTCTACAAATTCGCTTCAGCTTTGGCACTCGTGTTATAGGAGTGCTAAACTACCTCAGACACACTAATGCGAATTTTCGATCGACGGAGAATCACATGTCATTTGAAAAATTTACCGACAAGGCGCGCAAGGTGCTTGTCTTGGCTCAGGATGAGGCCCGCAAGTTGGGCCAACCCTATGTTGGAACCGAGCACGTTCTGCTCGGTCTTATCCAGGAGAAGGAGGGGTTGGCAGCCCAAACCCTCGACCGTCTTGGAGTGACCTACGACGCTTGCGTCGAGGGCATTCGCGAGGTCGTCACCATCGACGAGGGCGCGGATGTCTCCGGCCACCTCAGTTTCACTCCCCGGGTGAAGCGGGTTCTTGAGAATGCGTTGCGCGAAGCTATGCAACTTGGCCAAAGCTACATCTCCACCGAACATCTCCTCTTGGGCATCGTTCGCGAGGGAGAGGGCACGGCCCTTGATGTCCTTGCCCGTCAAAACGTCTCGGGGGAATCCATACGCACCGCCTTAAACGACCTCGTTGGCCAAAGTCCAGTGTATGCGGGTCGCAACCCCTTCGAGTCCGGTAGCCAACAGGACAGCGGGCTCAAGGAGTTCGGCATCGATTTGACCCAGAAGGCCCGTGAGGGCAAGCTTGACCCAGTTATCGGCCGTGCGGGTGAGATTGAGCGCGTCATGCAAATCCTGTCTCGCCGCCAAAAGAACAACCCGTTGCTTATCGGTGAGCCTGGCGTTGGCAAGACCGCCGTCGCCGAGGGCTTGGCGCAACTAATCGTTTCCAACCAAGTCCCGGACATCCTCCGCGGCAAGCGTCTCATCACGTTGGACGTCTCCAGCATGGTGGCTGGCTCGAAGTTCCGTGGCGAGTTCGAGGATCGCCTCAAGAAGTGCATCAAGGAAGTCATGGACGCCAAGGATGTCATCCTTTTTGTGGACGAGATTCACACGTTGATCGGCGCTGGTAGCGCTGAGGGTTCCATGGACGCCGCTTCCATCATGAAGCCGCCCCTGAGCCGCGGCGAGATCCAAGTCATCGGCGCCACCACCACTGAGGAATATCGTAAGCGCATCGAGAAGGACACCGCCCTTGCGCGTCGTTTCCAAGCCGTTGTGGTCAACGAGCCCAACGAGGAGCAATCCATCCGCATCATGGAAGGTTTGCGCGATCGCTATGAGCGCCACCACCAGGTGCATTACACCGACGAGGCCCTGAGCGCCGCCGTCCAGCTGTCCCAGCGTTATATCCAAGACCGCTTCCTGCCCGACAAGGCCATCGACGTCATGGATGAGGCGGGCGCGCGTATGCGTATCCGCAACATGACCCTGCCCGAGGAGGTCAGCAAGCTCGACGAGAAGCTCCGCCAAGTGGGTGCCGAGAAGGAACACGCCATTGCCGAGCAGGACTTCGAGCGTGCCGGTTCCCTCAAGGACAAGGAGGAGAAACTTCGCGCCGAGCGTGAAGAGGCTGCCAAGAAATGGGAGGATGAGTCCTCGCACGAGATCAAGGAGATCACGGAGCGCGAAATCGCCGATGTCGTCTCCATGACCACCGGCGTGCCCGTGTCCAACCTCACTGAAGCCGAGACTGAGAAGCTTTTGCGCATGGAGGGTGTTCTCCACGAGCGCGTCATCGGGCAAGACGAGGCGGTTAGTGCCCTGTCGAAGGCCATCCGTCGCAGCCGTGCAGGTCTCAAGGATCCGAAACGTCCTGCGGGCTCCTTCATCTTCCTTGGTCCCTCCGGCGTCGGCAAGACCGAGCTATCCAAGGCCTTGGCTGAGTTCCTGTTCACGAGCGAGGACGCGTTGATCAGCCTCGATATGTCCGAGTACATGGAGAAGCACAGCGTCTCCCGCCTCGTGGGAAGCCCTCCCGGCTACGTCGGGTTTGACGAGGGTGGCCAACTTACCAAGGCTGTTCGCGAGCGTCCCTACAGCGTCGTGTTGTTTGATGAGATCGAGAAGGCCCATCCTGATGTGTTCAACATCCTGCTCCAGATTTTGGAGGAGGGCCGTCTTACCGATGCTCAGGGTCGTACCGTGGACTTCCGCAACACCGTCATCATCATGACGAGTAACGTGGGCGCCCAAGAGATCGCCCAGACAACGACCCTCGGTTTCGGTGACTCCGGTAAGCGCGGCCTCTCCGACAAGGAGATTCGCAGCCGAGCCATGTCCGAGCTGAAGAAGATGTTCCGCCCCGAGTTCCTCAACCGTGTTGACGAGATCATTGTCTTCAAGAGTCTCACCGACGACGAACAGGTTGAGATTGTGAAGCTCATGGTTGATGACCTGCGTCAACGCCTCATTGACCTTGGCATGACCATCAACCTCACTGACGAGGCATGCAAGCTCATCGCCAAGGAGGGCACAGATGTCGCCTATGGCGCACGTCCGCTTCGTCGTGCCATCCAAACCATGCTTGAGGACAAGATTTCCGAGGATATCCTCTCCGGCAAGTGGGCAAGTGGAAGCGTCATCGACGTGTCTGTCGAGGACGGCAAGCTTGTCTTTACGGCAGGCGAGGGCGTCATCCCCGAGCGTCGTCGCCGCGACAGCATTGCGCGTGAGACCGATTTGTTGCTGACTGGTTTTAACCTCAGCAACACCGGCCTTCCTGGCGGCGGTGTCTCCGACGGTGCTGCCGACTAGCTCTTGGTTGCGGCGCCTCGGACTGGGCGCCGACTAGTTGCTGACGGGGGTGCCTCAGGCGGGGCCGCTGATTGGTTGTTGGTTGCGCGTTCGCTTGCTTTCCGGCATTTTGAGTTCCAATATCGAGAAAAGGCCCTTCGGGGCCTTTTTGTTTGCCTTGCTTTGCGAGGGTGACCGATTGTGGGTTGCATCCCCCATTCCCATGTCTTGAAAAGGGGAATCAGCGCATTGACCGGGGATTCACTCAATCGTTTGACGGAAGGGGCGGATCGCTCATCATTTTCTTTTGCTGGTAAAGCCCCACTTCGTCAAAGCCGAGGGCGCGGTAGTACTCTCGCGTGCCGACCGCGCTGATGACGTTGAGGGCGGAATAGCCCGCCTCTCTGGTGAGCTTTTCTGCGTAGGCTATGAGCCCACGCCCGAGCCCGGTGTGTTGCGCGCCGTCAACGGAGGTGCCGAGATTGGCTGCGCGACCATAGACATGCACCTCGCGAATCATGGCGTGATCAGGCGCAATTGCCTTTGCGGCGCGAAGAGCGGTTGGCGATGCGTCCTCGATAAGCTCGTTGTGGAGCGCTTCGAGCTTATCGGCATGAGGCAGGCTCAGACGGAGAAATCCCGCGATGAGGTTGTCGGGGGTCACCCATTGAAGGAAGTGCTCGGTGCTGACTGAGGTCTCATAGGTTTTGTCTTGAAGCTCGAGCGTCTCCAGGTCGATAGCTTGCGTGCTGATCTCTCGATAGCGTATCTCCCGCACGTCGGGGGTGTTTTCGCGAGGAGCGTTCTCGTCGAGTTTGCGAATGCGCTGCTCCACCATTTGGCGAAGGTTTGTCTTCTTGTTCCCTACGAGGATGTCGCCGGCGGATATGTCTCGGATCATGCGGCTGATGCGGCAATAATCCGGCGTTTCGAGGACGTCGGCCACGAGAACGTCGAGAAGTTCCTCCTCGCTGTAGGGACGCCATTTTTCGCGTTCGTAGAGGTCTACGAGGCCCGTGCCGTCCACGAGGGCGCAGGGATAGAGTTTCACCTCATCAGGCAGGTATGCTGGGTCTGTTACGAAGGTTCGGTATTCCGCCTTGTCAGAGGCTGGTGTCGCCCCAGCAAGGTTGACCATGAAATGGGTGTGGAGCTTGAATCCGAACAGACGCGCCAAGGATAGTGCCTGCTTGACGCGCTCGGGGGAGGTGGGTCGGTTGTTCGCCTTGAGAATTTGGGGGTCGAGGCTTTGGATGCCCATCTGGACCTTTGTGCATCCAAAGCTGCGCAGGAGCGCGAGACGGGTTGGGGTGATGGTATCGGGGCGGGTCTCTACCACGAAGCCGACAATGCGGTGGGCGGCGGTGACGTTATCCTGTTGGGCGTTTTCGAGCTCTTTGTGGGTTGCGGTTTGGAAGAGTGCGGCTTGGCGCCAGGTGGCGCTCTCGTTGTAGAGGATTGATGCGGCCTGGTTGTAGGTCATCCGACCTTGGGTGACCTGTGCTTGCAGCGCGGCGGTTTGCGCCTCGAGTTCTTGAGGCGAGGAGGTGAGACCGCACCGTTCGTAGAAGGCGCGGCGAGCAGTGGCGTTGTGGGGCATG
>CAZOGL010000037.1:10751-15442 GCA_964579575.1 uncultured Eggerthellaceae bacterium
GGTATCTCAACGAGCTCAATAGGCGTTTCTACGAGACGCGTGCGCAAGCCTTCTCGGCAACTCGTAACAACAGCTGGCGCGGTTGGGAGCGGGCCTTGGATGCTGCGGGCCTGTTGGGATGCCAGGATGGGCAGGGCGGGACAAAAATCGGTCGTACGGCGATCGGTGAGATGTCCTCATCGGACGAGCTTGGTCGTTCGAGGGAGATGGGGCCAGGTGGGCTGGATGCCCAGGGCTTTTCGGTTCTTGATGTCGCGTGTGGAAACCTGCGTTTCGAGGCTTGGATGCAGGAGATGCTTCCTACCAGCGATTTGCGTTTTATGGCGGTTGATTCGTGTCTTGGTCTGCTTCCTGAGGAGTTCGCCGACAACATCCGTTTCGTGGAGCGTGACATCGTATCGGCTCTGTTAGTCGACGGGACAACGCCCTTGTTACCAGATGAGAAGGCCTTTGACTTGGTTGTGAGTTTCGGTTTTATGCACCACGTTCCCGGGATGGAGGCTCGCGTGGCGTTGCTTAACGGACTTTTGACCGCAACGCGTCCCGGTGGTCATGTAATCGTGAGCTTTTGGCGCTTCGCCGACGACGAGGGCCTCGCGTCCCGCGCGGAGAAAAGCACAAGCGCCGCTCTTTCGGAGGGTGGGATGTCAATCCTCGAACTCGACGATGGTGATTACCTTTTGGGCTTCGGAGGCGATTCCACCTCCCTTCGTTACTGCCACAGCTTTACGGACCGGGATATTGACGCTGTCCTCTCTTCGGTTGAGATACCTTTCGACTTGGTGGCCCGCTTTCGTGCAGATGGCCGCACTAACATCCTCAATGAGTACGTCGTTCTCATGCGCAGGTAAAGCTCGTGCCCGGTTGGCTCGATCCTCCTGCTTAGACGTAAAGTTTGACGTTCGAGCACCTGAATACGATCGCGTGCCGATTGTTGGTGTCACGACTCTGTTCGAGGAGGTCGCGAAGCAAACGAGTTAGCAAACGAGCTAGCAAACGAGCTAGTACAAGGGCTAATACAAGAAGAAGCTGGTGACGTGGCACGTGGCAAACCCTGCAGCATCGGCGGCGTCAAGAGTCTTGGTGGTGTCCTCCACAAGTACGATGGATCGACGGTCTATGCCGAATCGGATGGCGAGATATTCGAGGAAGGCGATCTTGTCATCCTTCTTGCGGACCATGGTGATGTGGTCCTCGGGAATGGCGTAATGGCGGGACACAAAAGCCGATTTCCCTGCTTCCTCGTAATCCTCTGCGACGCTGCATGCCCACACGCAATCTGGATCCACGGCGACCTTTGCTTCAATGAATCGCTGGATGGCAGGGATTGGGCGTGCGTTGCGATACGGATCATTATCGCGAACGAAGGTCTCCCAATCCTCGTCGCAACATGCGCTGTGGCCGGGCCTCTCTTCGGACCCGAACTCGTAAATCGCCAAGACGCCATCGATGTCAAACACCGTGATGGTGTCAGGGCGGCTCATCAGCTCAAGTATCGGGCTCGGTTTCATCGACTTCCTTCCTGTATAACTGGTCGGCTACATACCCATGCGCTTGTCCGCGGGCATAAACCGTACGAAACGCACAAACCGTTCAAACCGCTTGCACAAGTCTTCTCCAAGCGACGCGCCCATGCGCTTGCCCGCGGGCGCGAATCTCGTTCGTGGAGGTTGCGGGTTTGTGCAGGAGGGTTTGTGCAGGACAAGGCGACAATCCATGGGATGTAGATGGTATGATGTGGGTCGTATTCTAGCGCAGTGAGGGCTTTGCCGTCATGCGACTTCTGACGAGAGGGTTCCTATTATGATTACTCGCAACTTCCTTGGGAAGGATGTGTCCCTGTTCGGCATGGGATGCATGCGCCTTCCGAAAATTGATCCAGCTGACGACGGTTCTGTCGATGTTGAGCACGCTACGCGCATGGTGGAGTATGCCTACGAGCATGGCTGCACCTACTTCGACACCGCGTGGGGGTATCACAACGGCAAGTCTGAGTCGGTTGTGGGCAAGGCGTTAGCGAAGTACCCACGAGACTCCTTCAGCCTCGTTACGAAGTTTCCCGGTTATTCCCCGGAAAACTGGGGCAAAAACGAGGAGATCTTCGAGGAACAGCTCAAGCGTTGCGGCGTGGATTACTTCGACTACTATCTCATCCACAACGTGTGTGAGATGAATATCGATGCGTATCTTGACGAGGAGAAATACGGTACCCGCACCTATTTCGTGGCCCAACGCGACGCTGGCCGCATCAAACATCTCGGCTTCTCCGTCCATGGCAGCTACGATGTCATGAAGCGCTTTCTCAACGAGTGGGCCGATGTTGTCGAGTTCGTCCAAATCCAGCTTAACTATGTCGACTACACCTTCCAAGACGCAAAGGCAAAATTGGAGCTTGCTGCCGAGTACGATTTGCCTGTCATCGTCATGGAGCCGTTGCGCGGCGGCATGCTGGCCAAAGCTACCGACGAGGAGGCCGCCAAACTTGCGGCTTTGCGTCCCGACGAGGGCATCGTGGGTTGGGCATTGCGCTATTTGCAAGGCTTTGACCAGGTCGTTACCATCTTGTGCGGCTCCTCCTCCTTGGAGCAGATGGCAGAGAACATGGGGTACTTCGAGGCGGTGAAGCCTCTCAACGACGAGGAGCAGGCAACGCTTGCCGCCATCGTCAAGGCCCGCCTCGAAAAAGACATCCAACCCTGCACCGCCTGCCATTACTGCGTGAGCCATTGCCCCCAGCAGATCGACATCCCTTGGATGCTGGAACTCTACAACGAGCACAAGTTCACCAAGGGCGGCTTCATCGCCCCCATGGCGCTCGCTGCGGTGCCCGAGGGTCGCAAGCCGTCCGATTGCATCGCGTGTGGGTCTTGCTCGGTGGTGTGCCCCCAACAGATTGATATCCCGGCCGCCCTCGCAAACTTTGCGGATATGCTCGGCTAGCGGATGGAGAATATGTTCGGTTAGCGGATAGCGCGTTTGCATTGGCTCCCGTCTCGCAGCGGGAGCTTTTTGCGCGTGGATGGTTGGGGTATCAAAGGGCCGCGCTACCTCGAGCTGCCCCGCGTGCTACGTTGCAGCGCGCTATCAAAGGGCCGCGCTACTTCGAGCTACCTCGAGTTGCCCCGCGTGCGAAGGGTTGCGCTACGCCGTTACCCCGCGTGCGGAGGGCCGCGCTACGCCGTTACCCCGCGTGCTACCCCGCGTGCTATTACAAATTGTCAAATCGAAATCAACGATGCGCATATCTTCTCGGAGTGCGTTATCATAGACAAGCTTGTATAGACGAACGTGTGCAAGCTGAGAAAACGAGAAAACGGAAAGGCAGCAAACGCATGCCCATCATCGATTATCTGCGCCACAACGCCAAGGCATACGGCGACGAGGTGGCGCTCGTTGAGATCAACCCCGAGGTCCAAGAGCCGCTGCGCCTGACATGGCGCGACTACGACCTCGTTCAAACGACCAAGACCAAGGCGTATCGCCGCGAGATCACGTGGCGCGTGTTCGACGAGAAGGCAAACCGCATCGCGAACCTCCTCATCGACCGCGGCATCAAACCTGGTGACAAGGTTGCGATCCTGCTCATGAACTGTCTCGAGTGGTTGCCCATCTACTTCGGCATCCTCAAGACGGGCGCTACGGCAGTGCCCCTGAACTTCCGCTACTCGAGTGACGAGATTGTCTACTGTCTCGACCTCGCTGACGTGAACGTGCTTTTGTTCGGACCCGAGTTCATCGGTCGCATTGAGGACGTCTACCCGCAGGTGCAGCGCAATCGCCTCCTGTTCTACGTCGGCAACGCGTGTCCGAGTTTCGCGGAGAGCTACGATGCCTTGACCGCCAATTGCTCGAGTGCCGACCCGATGCTGCCAATCAGCGATGACGACGATGCTGTCATCTACTTCTCGAGCGGCACGACGGGTTTCCCGAAGGCCATCCTGCACAACCACATGAGCCTCGTGCATTCCGCCCGCGTCGAGCAGGTCCACCACGGCCAAACGCACTCCGACGTGTTTTTGTGCATTCCGCCCCTGTATCACACCGGCGCCAAGATGCACTGGTTCGGCAGCCTCATCACTGGCGGCAAAGCCGTGCTCCTGCGCGGCGTGACGCCAAAGTCCATCTTCCGCGCGATCAGCGACGAGCGCTGCACGATTTGTTGGCTGCTCGTGCCGTGGGCCCAAGATATCCTGCTCGCCATAGAGGAGGGGCGTCTCAACGTCGAGGATTATCACCTCAGCCAATGGCGTCTGATGCATATCGGTGCCCAGCCGGTCCCCAAAAGCCTCATCGCGAAGTGGAAGACTGTCTTCCCGCATCACCAATACGATACGAACTACGGCCTGTCCGAGTCGATTGGCCCTGGTTGTGTCCACCTTGGTGTCGACAACATCGAGCACGTCGGCGCAATCGGCGTCCCCGGCTATGGTTGGGAGGTCAAGATTGTCGATGCGGATGAGAACCCTGTCGAGCGCGGCAAGGTTGGTGAGCTTTGTGTCAAGGGTCCCGGCGTCATGACGTGCTACTACAACAACCCCGAGGCGACGGCTGAGAGCCTCCATGACGGATGGTTGCTCACGGGCGATATGGCTATGCAGGACGAGGATGGTTTCATCTGGCTTGTCGATCGCAAGAAGGATGTGGTCATCTCCGGCGGCGAGAACATCTATCCCGTCCAAATCGAGGATTTC
>CAZOGL010000038.1:0-13763 GCA_964579575.1 uncultured Eggerthellaceae bacterium
GGGCCAGCCCCCGAGACTTGTGCTCCCCGGCTGCGGACGCACCACATGTTGTGGGCACACGGATTAGCTAGCTTTCTATAGCGTTGATGCCCTTCTCATTTTGAACACATTTCACAGGCATTTTGCCGTAAGCCCCGTCGAAGACCATTCCAACCATCCTCTTACCTTATATATAAGTAGGAACCTGTGGGGCTCCTATGAAAAAGGACACCGAGGAATCGACACCCGATTTGCAGGCGACGCTCGAAATCGCACGAGAAGCCTCCCATATAAAATAAAGATGCCGGGAGACCGACATCCTTATCCTCTTTACAACGTTACGTTCTGGTTTTGACTGTTTACGCCAACAGGAACTTGCGGAACACCTTCTTGCCCTTGCGCACGATGGCGCCTTCCTCAAGCTGCGCGCGGGTTACTCGATCCTCGTGACTTCCCACCGGCTCACCGCCTAAGCTTACGCCCTTTTGCTGGATGAGCTTACGCGCCTCGCTCTTGCTCTTGACTAGGCCTGCAAGAACCATAAGGTCGACAATGTTGACAGAGCCGTCGACCAGCATATCCTCGGGAACCTCGGTGCTCGGCATGTTCTCGCTGTCGCCAGCGCCACTGAAAATTGCGCGAGCGGTCTCTTGCGACTTCTTCGCTGCATCCTCGCCGTGAACCAACGCTGTGAGCTCGAAGGCCAAAATCTCCTTCTTCTCGTTCACGCGAGAGTCGTCCCACGCCTCCATCTCAGCAATTTGATCGAGGGAAAGGAAGGTGAGCATGCGTAGGCACTTTGTGACGGTTGCATCATCTATGTTGCGCCAATACTGGTAAAACTCGTAGGGACTGGTCTTTTCGGGATCCAGCCACACCGCTCCCTTGGCGGTCTTGCCCATCTTCTTACCCTCGCTGTTCAACAGGAGCGTGATGGTCATGGCATACGCGTCGTCTCCGGTCTTTTTGCGGATAAGCTCGGTGCCACCCAACATGTTGGACCATTGGTCGTCGCCACCGAACTGCATGTTGCACCCGTAGTGGTTGTGGAGGTAATAGAAGTCGTAGGACTGCATGATCATGTAATTGAACTCGAAGAACGAAAGTCCACGCTCCATGCGCTGCTTATAGCACTCGGCGCGCAACATGTTGTTCACGCTGAAGCAGGGACCGACTTCGCGCAAGACATCGACGTACTTCAAATCCATAAGCCAATCTGCGTTGTTCACCACAATGGCCTTGTCATCGCCGAGCTCGATAAAACGTCCGATTTGCTTGAGGAAGCAATCACAGTTGTGTTGAATGGTCTCCTCAGTCATCATTTTGCGCATGTCGGTGCGGCCGGAGGGGTCGCCAATCATACCCGTGCCTCCACCCAACAAGACGATGGGTTTATTGCCGGCCATTTGCAGACGCTTCATGAGACACAAGGCCATGAAGTGACCCACGTGCAAAGAATCGGCTGTGGGGTCAAAACCGATATAGAAGCGAGCACCTCCGTTGTTCACCAAATCACGGATCTCCTCCTCATCCGTGACCTGAGCGATAAGGCCGCGCGCCTGAAGCTCCTCGTAAATTCCCATGCGGTGTCCTCTCTGTTAAAAGGTTGATTCGGAGATGGTACGCCTTTGCAGAAAGGCGGTCAATTTTGAAAGCGTCAAACGGCCTCGTTACTGCACGCCACGGAATAGATGCCCCGTTGTGGCATTCGAAACCTTGGAAACAGCATTGCCATCGCGTTCGCCGATATCGCGCGCACGAACGGCTCGACCCACCGCCTGCGCAGTCTCTTCCGCCGACATGAGCGTTGTGTCGACCATCAGCGCAGAGACACCCGCCTTGATGAGGTCGGGGACAAACGCGGCGATATCAAGAGCCACACTGTTATATATGTGGCTTCGGCCCATGGCGTCGGTAAAAACGGGGAAGTCATAACCCTTTCGATCCTTGAGATAATGTATCGCCTTGCGGCGAGAGCAATGCGCGCAATCCTCGTTACAAGGCGCTTGGGACATAAGAACGCAATGCTCGGTCACCATGAGTTCTTGGGCGCCAATGATTGTCAAGCCGACAGGGACAGGGGAACCTCCCTCGGTCATGTCTGCAATCTGGTGCAACGTCAGCTCGGGAGAGAGCCATACGCGTTGCGCACCCCAAGAGGAAACAACCTCAAGGCTCACCTTGTTCGTGATGGGAACATGCGGGCCCACCTCAGGCAGGGCGCCTTTGTCATCTGCGCGCAACAGGGAAGCAGCGCTGTCTGCAAGGATTGCCTGTCCCTCTTTTACGTACTCCCACACGTCGATATCGCGAACGGTCTCCCTCGTATTTTCAAGCATCTCGTGGGCAATTGCAGGAAGAGCTATGGCACACCCCTTGGGGTATCCCGCCTGCTCAACCGAATCGACCGCGCGTCCTGCCATCATCGCCGAACCCCTCTTGTAGTTGAGCGCATGCACATAGACGACATCGGCACCTGCGCGACGAGCAGCACGCGCACACGCAGGATTTGCCACGAGCGCCGTCACCTTGCAGCGAGGAAACGTAACCGGGTACGCAGCGGAGTGGGGCTCAACCTTGGGAAGCACGCGCTTTTGCGCTGTTCCACCAAGCGCCGACAGCAAGTTCTCGAGGGCATCTGCGCGAACACGGTGAATCGCGGAAAAGCCAAGACCTACCCCCTCATCAAGGTTGACGTCAAGGCGCTCAAGGACAAAAGGGGTGTTGCCAAGACGGTCAACATGGGAGCGAATGTCCTCGTCCGTGATGGCTTTGGTGCGCGCAGCCTCCACGATGGGCCCTTCGGCGGCTCCCTCAGCTTGGCCCGCCTCCCCAAGGCGTCTCTTGTAGCGACTGTCAGCAAGACAAAACTCGATGGCAAGAGGCTCCCCTATCCGGACATTCACAACACCGCGAACCGGCAACCTTGGCTCCTTCGCGTCGTCGTCAAACACCGCCTGCGCGCTACGGACGCGAAACACGCGATCGCCCGCACGCACCGCACGAGCCTCCCGATCGCCTTCGCGAACAGGGATGCAAAGAAGGCCTTTCCTGTCGAAGTCAAGCGAAGAGATTTCTTGGACTGCTCGTCCCCTGCCCGTCCAAATCTCAAGAACGTCCCCCTCGCAAATATCAAGAGAGGGCTTCAAAAACAACGCCGTCTTGCCCACGCGTTCAATGCGACCCGCAGGCACACCTCGGTTGTTGGGGCGTTGGTAGCTCATCATGTCGTTGTCGCGGCAATTCTCGAGATACGCGGTGGTAAAACCGCGAGAAAACGCCTCGGAGAGGGCTTGACGCTCCTCGTGGGTCGGCGTCGCGTCCTGCCCTGCCTCGAGGCGATCCAAAACAGCTCGATACACGCGGACAACCGAGGCAACATAGTCGGGAGACTTCATGCGCCCTTCTATTTTAAGAGAGGCCACACCCGCACGCCTGAGCTCGGGCAACAAATCAGCAGAGCAAAGGTCCCGAGGAGAAAGCAGGTGCTCTCCAGGTGTCTTCAGCGGTTTTTCTTGACCGGAACGAAAAAGTTGGTAGGGCAAACGACAAGGCTGGGCACACGTTCCACGGTTGGCAGATCGCCCGCCAATCATCGAAGACATGAGACATTGGCCCGAATAGCATACGCACAGCGCACCGTGGGCAAACACCTCCACCTCCATACCGAGCTGTTCGGCGACCTCGCACAAAAACGCGATCTCTTCCACCGACAGCTCGCGAGACAGGGTTACACGCTTGCATCCCAAAAGAGCGGCCACCTCAAGACCGGCGCCATCGTGGATGTTCATCTGGGTCGAGGCATGAAGCTCCGCCTCGGGCAACGTGCGATGAAGCTCAAAGGCAAGACCGATGTCTTGCACAATAAAGGCGTCTGCCCCAACACGCCACGCTTGGCGAGCGCACTCCAATGCGCTAGGAAGTTCTCCTGGCAAAATCGCCGTGTTCAATGCAACGTAGATGCGAACACCTCGGGCATGGGCATACGCGCACGCCTCGCCAAGGGACTCGTACGTGAAATTCTCCGCATTCCTGCGAGCATTGAAAGACCCCAACCCGAGATACACCGCATCTGCGCCAGCCGTTACTGCCGCATGAAGCGCAGCCTGATTCCCCGCTGGAGCCAAAAGTTCAATATGTTCTTTCATGGATGTTGCTCTCTCCCAAAGTTTTTAGCGTGAAATTATGTAGTAGTATAAATGCTCATGAAGACAAGAAGAAAACAACGCAACGCCCATCCCCATCCAATTCGATGGGTCTTGCTCTGCATCGTCGTTGCGATAGCCCTCATCGGTTACGTATCCGTCAACAGCGTCATGAACTCCATCAAAGAGTGGACGCAGGATCTTCCAAGCGTCACGGACACGACAGCGTTCGAGTATAGCTCGAAAACCGTTGTGTATGCCAACGACAGCTCAACTGTTCTTGCCGAGTTCTACCTCCAAGACCAACAACCCGTCACCATCAATCAAGTAAACAACTATGTCTTGGCTGGCACGGTTGCCACCGAGGACGAACGCTTCTATGAGCACAACGGTGTTGACGCCCTCGGCATAGCACGCGCCTTCGTCAACAATTTCGTAGGCGGCGACTTGGAAGGCGCGTCGACGATCACCCAACAACTCGTTCGCAACACGCTCCTCTCCGAAGAGGCCAACGACATCTCCCTCAAGCGCAAGGTTCGCGAAGCAGACCTCGCTTTGCAGATGGAAAAGGCGTACTCAAAGAACGAGATTCTTATGATGTACATCAACACCATCAATTACGGCGATGGGTGCTACGGTATCGAAGCGGCCGCGCAGCATTATTTCCAGACATCCGCGGCGAATCTGACAATCGCCCAAGCCGCAACGCTTATCGGCATCCCCCAATCACCCACGTACAACAACCCGGTCAACTACCCCGAGAATTGTGTCAAACGTCGCAATGTGGTTTTGAGTCGCATGCTCTCCTACGGATGTATCACGCAAGCCGAATATGACGCGGCGGTGGCAAGCGACCTCAACCTCAACCTTGCCCCCTCAAAGTCCGAAGACGGCATCCTCAAATATCCCTACTTTACCAGCTACGTCAGGGACACCCTTCTCGAGCAACTTGACTATGAGACAGTGTTCGAGGGCGGCCTGACTGTCTATACGACGATTGACCCGACGTTGCAAGGTTACGCTGAGGATGTTACCAATGACATGTATGGAAGTCTTGACGATGACATCTATTTGTCCCTTACCTGCGTAGAGCCCTCGACCGGCTACGTCTTGGCGATGATCGGTGGCCGCGACTACTACAGCAACCAGTTCAACTTGGCAACGAGCGAATCTGGTCGCCAAGCAGGATCGAGCTTCAAGGTGTTCACCTTGACCGCGGCAATCGAGCAAGGCATCAGCCCGAAATCAACTGTCGATTGCTCGTCGCGAGACACCATCAATGGATGGAGCGTCGAGAACTACGCAGGTTACAACTACGGCATTCGCTCCATCGAGTCTGCGACCTGGGTCTCCTCCAACACCGGCTTCGCCCACCTCGTCACCGACGAAAACGGCGTCTCCCCGGCAAGCGTCTTGGAGATGGCAAACCGCCTCGGCGTCTCCGGCACGCATGGTTTTGGAGCCTATCCCGCCTTGACCCTCGGCGTTGCCCAGGTCAACACGCTTAAGATGGCCAGCGGCTACAGCACCTTCGCAAACAACGGCATCCACTGCGATGCCACCTGCATCAAGAAGGTCGTTGACAACACAGGCGCCACCATCATCGACAATACCAACCCACAGGGCAAACAGGTCATCACGAAAGAAGTGTCCTACGCTGTCACCCAAGTTCTCGAGGGAGTCGTCAACTACGGCACCGCGACCGACGCCCGTCTTACCAACGGCCAGGTTTCGGCAGGCAAGACCGGCACCTCAGAGGATTGGCGCGACCTGTGGTACGTCGGCTACACCCCGCAATATTCGGTCGCGGTGTGGGCTGGCGCCGACCCCGAGCGCCAAATGTACGAGGCAACGTGGTGTAAGACCGTATGGCGTGAATTCATGACGCTCGCATTGGATGGCAAGGAGACCAAGGATTTCGACACCGCCGACTCTCCGAAATATGACAGCATCTACAACACGCTACATTCCGGTTCGGGATCGTATACCTCGTCGACAAACACTACCGATACCGGCGGCGGCGGGACCGAAACAGATGACTCCACATACAGCGAAAACAACGAGGTGACATTCTCGATGAGCTAGAGACTGCGACAGGTTGTCACAACGGCCTGTCGCAACAACCCAAAACAAGAAGGGGTGCTGCTTGGATATGCAGCGCCCCTTCTCTTTGCCTTCGTTTCTTTATCGACTTCGTTGACCTTGTTGGTTCTCTTGGTCTTGTTGACTAGTTCAACTCGGTTGCAGCCTTCTCGGCCGCCTTCAACAGGTCAACACCCTCTTGGTATCGCTCCTGAACAGCCTTGAGAGATTCCTCGGTAATAGCCTCGCCACTTTCATACAGCGTGACATACTTGTCGAGGGCTTCCTTCATAGCCGCGCATCCCGCATCGTACTTCTCCTTTACTTCCTTCACAGAATCGGCGGCCTCGAGACCCTGCATCTTCTCAACATCTTTTGCCGCCGCTTCCGCTGCAGCACGCATCTGGGTAACGTCTCCTGATTCTACGGCGGTCGTAAACGCATCAAGGTCGGTATCGAGCGTCGACGTTACCTGCGCAATCTGGGACATATACTGGTCAACGGGATTTTGAGCAGAGGAAGTCGTCCCTGTCAGAGCGGAGCAACCCGTCATTGCGACACACAGCGTTGCGGACATGGCAACTGCGACAACGCCTGTTGCAAATCGTTTCTTCATAAGCGGTTCCTTTTCTCAATGATCGCGTTCTTGTTCGTGTGGAAACTCTACGACAAAATAGGCGAAGTCGACCCGTCACCAAGAAAAAAACAACAGAGCGACCATGTTTTATCGCAACAATGTCGTTCTATGTCGAGGGGCTCACGGAAAAGTTCTACCGCGCCCCCTCAACGCACCGCATCCGACAATATCGTTCTACGCTGCAGAACCCGCGGCGACAGAGACGTCCGTCGACTCTCCCGAGCCTCCGGCGTCCCCTGAACCCGAGCCTCCTCCGCCCGTTTCAGACCCGGAATCCGACCCCGAGTCAGGGACAATCGCGCCCCCCTCACCAGATCCACCCTCAGGGTCGCCGCCCTCATTCGTGTTAGAGGTATTGGCGTTCTCGTTTGTTGTCTCATTTGCCGTCTCGTTTGTCGTGTTGTTCATGTAGTAAGCCGAAGAGGAATACGAGGTCTTTACATCGAGGTCGGTGTTGCTGAAGGTCTTCGTGTATTCCGGATCAGACGCCTCAGGGAACTCAACGGGAGATTGCCCCTCGAGCACCTGGTTCATGAAAGCAGAGAACACGCTTGTGGCAGTTGAGGTCGTAGCTCTCTTGTTGTCGGGGTCGCCAAGCCAGATAGCAACCGACATCTGGGGGGTAAACCCGCAAAACCAACTGTCGTACTCATATTCGGAGGTCCCAGTCTTTCCTGCGGCCTCTTGGCCATTCGACAGTCGCGCCGCCGTGCCTGTACCACTTGTGATGACGCCTTTCATGACCTCTGTTGCCGCATGAGCTACCTCTGCGGAGAGGACCTTGGTTCCTTGAGGCGTCTCGTTATCGATGACCACATTGCCCTTGCGATCAATAGCCTTCGTGATACATACGGCATCGTAGTGGGTGCCACCGTTTGCGATGGTGGCGTATGCGTCGGCCATCTCAAGGGTCGTTACCTCCGACGCGCCAAGAGTCAAAGCCCCCTCCGCTCTCAGGTCGGACGTGATACCCATGCTGTGGGCGGTGTTGACGACGTTTTGTGCTCCGACCGCCATGATCAAGCGGGCGAAACCCGTGTTGGAGGACACCGCGAATGCACCCGATATGGTTTGTATACCATAGTTTGAGTACCCGTAGTTCTTTACCTCCCAGTCGCCAATCTTTACCGTGGATGCACAATTGACGCGCGTCTTCGGATCGATTCCTTGCTGAATCGCCGTCACAAGGGTAAACGTCTTGAAGGAAGATCCCGGGGAGCGCTTCGCTTGGGCAGCAAGGTTGTATTGGTTTTGGTAGAAGTCCCGCCCACCAACCATCGCCTTGATGTAGCCCGTATTGGGATCGATCGCGGTCAGCGCGCACTCGTAGGAGATTCCGACCTGATCAAGCTTCTCAGAAACAGCCTCCTGTGCATACTCTTGTATCGTCGGGTCAAGGGTGGTATACACCGTCAAACCACCCTCAAATATGTCAGCAGAGGTCAGGTCGTATGAATTAAGCAGCTCGTTGCGAACGTAGCTTGTGAAATACGGGTATTTCTCGATACCGTCGGTAGAGATATCGGATGTCTCAAGCACGACAGACTCCGCCTTTGCGGCGGCTGCTGCGGCCTCGGTGACAAAGCCGTTTGCCACCATGCGGTCAAGGACGGCGTTTCGACGCTGGATTGCGTTGTCGAGATAATCGATGGGGTTGTTATACGTGGGCGATTGCGGAATGCCGGCGAGGAGGGCCGCCTCGCTCAACGTCAGTTCCGACGCGCTCTTCGAGAAATATCGTTGTGCCGCAGCCTCAATACCGTAAGCACCAGAACCATAGTTGATGGTATTCATGTACATGAGCAGGATTTCGTCCTTGGTGAAAAGCTGCTCCATCTGCATCGCAACAGCCGCTTCGCGGACCTTGCGCTTGAGAGAGATATCGTTGGCCTCATCAGACAAAACAGTGTTACGTGCAAGCTGTTGCGAAATGGTGGATGCGCCTTCGATGCTTCCACCGGTCACATTGTTCCAAAGCGCTCGCGCGATGCCGATAACATCAACAGCTCCATGGTCGTAGTAACGCTCGTCCTCGACTGCCACCGTTGCCCATTTTGCATTCTCGCCCACCTCGGAAAGGGAGGAGAGAGGAATGCGGTTTTGCAAACTGAAACTCGCAAGAACCGTCGTAGCGTCTGCGGCATATACCGTGGTAGGCGAGCTGACGTTGTAGTCTTCCGCAGAGTCGCAAGCGGGAAGATCACGTGTCCAATAGAATGCAAGACCCACGCCCGCGCAACACGCCACAAGAATAAGTACCAAAATCACCACAAGAAAACGAACAAGTTTGTTGTGCTTTTTCTTCGTCACCTTCATATGTCGCGCGTTTGAGTGAGCCATTCTTTCCCCATTCGTTGACATAACATCGTGAATTGCTGCATCGACGCTCGCGTCAGCGCCTTTTCACGCCCAATCAGTGCAAACACTACATTAATGCAAAGTAGTGACGCGTGCTACCTGAGACGGAGTGCCTCGATTTGGTCGCCTATATCAGCCGCCGCCTCAAAGGACTTGGCGGCAATCATGATGGTGTCATCACCCGCAACCGTACCAAGGACGCCGTCGAGAGCAGCGGCATCGAGGGCGGCAGACACCCCCTGAGCAGCACCGGGGCTTGTTTTCACAACTACGAGATTGCAAGCTGCTTGGACGCTCACGACAAGGTCTGACACGAGGCGGGCGAGACGCTGCTCCTCGGGGAGGGCATATTGTCCGTTTTCGGCTTTCACGAGGCCAAGCTCGAGGACGTCACGAGAAATCGTCGCCTGGGTACAATCGTAGCCAGCGATACGCAATTGTTCGGCGAGATCCTTTTGCGTACGAACAGGATAGGTACGAATGATGTCGCGGATTGCGTCATGACGTTGCTGTCGTTTTCTCATAGCTCACCCTTTCAGCCGATTGCTCTCCAATTATATTCATTATTTATGCAAAAACGCGCAATTAGTTCCTATAATTACGCGTTTTTTACAATTAATATTAATAAGGGCATCCGATTGCTCAGATGCCCCCTGTGCTACATGATGGTGACGAGTTTCTCCACCATAGCGTCAACGTCGCTTTCCGTACACACCAACGGCGGAAGGAAGCGCATAGTGCGCGGACCCGTATAGTTCAACACTAGGCCTACCCCAAGACCGGCAAGAACAATATCCGGAGCGCTCTTTTCCACTTCGTCTGCAAGGTCGATAGCGAGCATCAAGCCACGGCCGCGAACCGTCTTGACCTGCGGCAAGGCAGCGAGCTTTTCCTGCATATACTTGCCAACGCGGGTAACCTGTTCCGCAAGGCCACGCTTTTGAATCTCGGTCAAGGTCGCATAGATTGCCGCAACGGCAAGATTGCTTCCGCCGAACGTGGAGCCGTGGTCACCGGGCTCATAAGCTGCAGCGACCTCTGCGCGAGCAACACTCATGCCACAGGGAAAACCTCCCGCAACGCCCTTGGCGATAGAGACGATATCGGGGGTGATTCCGTAGTGTTGGAACGCAAAGGGATAGGTGCCAGCGCGATAGATGCCGCACTGGACCTCATCGCAAATCATCATGGCGCCATGCTTCTTGGTCAGCGCGCGAACAGCCTGGAGAAATTCAGGTGTGCAGGGATTGACGCCGGACTCTCCTTGGATAACCTCGAGCAACATACCGCAAATCTGGTCACCCATCTCCTCAAACAATTTCTCAAGAGCGGGAATATCGTTGATCGGTGTTGTCACGAAACCGCTGGGCAAAGGTTGGAACCACTCTTGCTTGACCTGTTGTGCCGTGGCGGCAAGCGTCGCCAAGGTACGACCATGGAAGCTCTTCTCGAGAACGACAATGGTACGAGGGCTCGTCAGCGGCTCGTTGCCTTCCGCAACCCACTTACGACGCGCATACAGGCGAGCGAGCTTGATAGAGCACTCGTTTGCCTCAGCGCCGGAGTTCGCAAAGAAGCTCTTCCAATCCTGCTTTTCGGTATCGCCCTCGTTCAACATATCGGAGACGAGCTTGGCAACCTCACCGCGTTTCTCGATGTAGTAGTAATTGCTGACATGGATAAGGGTTTCGGCCTGCTTCTTGACAGCCTCCACGACCGCCTCCGGGCAATGACCCAAACTGTCGGCGCCGATACCACCGATGAAATCGAGATATTCGCGACCCTCATCATCCTTGAGCGTCATGCCCTTGCCGGACACAAACTCCACAGGCTTGCGGGCAAAGGTCCCCATCACATAGCGGGACTCGAGTTCTTGTTGTTCAGCCAAAGACATACTGACACATCCTTTCTCGCCACAGCGCACAAGCGCTCTGCCTATTCCTACTGTTGTTGCTGCTCGACGTTGCCACGAGAAACCAAACGCTGCGCAAAACGGCTCAGCGAGTGTTGGGCCTCAGGTTGATCGCCGTCACTATAAACCATGGTTCCGATGCCCTTATCAGTAAGCAACTCCAAAAGCAACGCATGAGGGATGGTGCCATTGATCATGTGGGCACGACTCACGCCGCTGCGCAACGCGTGCGCGCATGCACCGAGTTTAGGGATCATCCCCGTGGAAACCTCGCCGTCGGCAATCATCTGCTCGCATTCTTCCAAAGACAGACGAGACACGAGGGAATCCTTGTCCTCAAAGTCACGATAGAGACCGTCCACGTCGCTGAGGAAGACCACCTTGTGCGCTCCGATAGCCGCAGCAACATGACCTGCGACGACATCGGCATTCACGTTGAAGACACCGCCGTCGTTACCCATGGCAATCGAGGCGATGACCGGTATGAAGTCGGCCTTGATCAGATTGTCGATCAATTGGGTGTTTACCTGGGTGATCTTACCGACACGACCGTGCACGTCATCCATCTGCTCGGCGATAAGCGTACCGGCATCAGCGCCAGACAGACCAACGGCAAGATTACCGTGCTCGTTCATCTCTTGGACAAGTTGTTGGTTGACCGTACCTACAAGCACCTCGCGAACAAGATCCATGGCCTCCGGCGTCGTAACACGCTGGCCGTCAATGAATTCGACAGGGAGGTTGGATTTTTTCATGGCTTGGGAGATTGCCTTGCCGCCACCATGCACGATAACGGGATTCACACCGATAATCTTCAAGAGAACAATATCGGCCATGACGTCAGCGCGCAATTCGTCATCAACCATCGCAGCTCCGCCGTACTTGATGACAATCGTCTTGCCGGTGACATTCTTAATCCACGGCATGGCCTCCACAAGGACGTCTGCCGTAAGGCTCGACACCCCCTTGGGACGTGTTTCCTTGCTGTAATACATATTTTCCAACCTCTTCCTATCTCTCAACACGGGACTCCAACAAACGTTGGTCCTACGTGCGGTAATCTCCGTTAATGGTGACATAGTCATGGGAGAAGTCGCAGGTCCACATCCTTGTCGCGGCAGAACCCGCGCCGAGATCGATGTCGATGGCGATCTCGGGTTCCTCAAAACGCCTCAATGCCTCATCTTCGTCAAAAAGAACCGTCAGACCACCGCGACACACCGGCATACCCATGATGTCGATGGACACATCCTCTTGCTTGAAACGAGCGCCAGAGCGACCAGCGGCAGCCGCAATTCGTCCCCAATTTGCGTCATGGCCATAAATTGCAGTCTTGACAAGGGGGCTGTTCGCGATGGTTCGTGCTGCCTTATCAGCATCTTCCTCATCGGCAGCACCCGTCACACGAACCGTCACGAGACGCGTCGCGCCTTCGCCATCTGCGGCCATCTTGCGCGCAAGGTTGTTGCAAACCGCGTCAAGTGCTTGTTGGAACAGGGCAAACTCAGGGGTACCGGGCTTCATCATGGGAGCCCCGGGTGCGGCCGCGCCGCTCGCCAAAGAGAAACAGCTGTCGTTGGTGGAAGTATCGGAGTCAACCGTGATCTTGTTAAAGCTTTTCTTCACAGAGGCCGAGAGGGCGGCACGCAAATCGATGGCGGCAATCGGAGCGTCCGTGGTGATAACGCTGATCATGGTCGCCATATTCGGCATGATCATGCCAGATCCCTTAGACATACCACCGACCGTGAACGTCGCACCCCCATACACCGGGTTTTCAACCTGAAACGTAAAGGCGCATTCTTTCGGAACGGTGTCGGTTGTCATGATGGCGCGCGCAACCGTATGGCCGGCGTCAATGTCGTGGGAAAGGGCCTCGAGCGCCTTGGGGATTCCTACGGAAAACGGCTCGAGGGGCAAGTGCATTCCGATGACGCCCGTAGAAGCGACGAGGACCTCGTCTGCCGTGCAACCCACCGCATCTGCCACCATCTGAGCAGAGGTGCGCGCGTTGTCAAGACCGATTGCGCCGGTGGCAGCGTTGGCATTGCCAGAATTGATGACAATCGCACGCGCCGTGCCGTATTGGATACCGTCAAGGTGTTCACGCGAAACGATCACCGGTGCCGCGCAAAACACGTTTTGGGTAAACGTCGCGGCGGCGGGACAAGGCTCATCGGCAACCACAATGGCAAAATCGAGCCTCGTCGGGTCCTTCTTGAAACCAGCGTGGACGCCCGCAGCAGCAAAGCCTTTTGCGGCGGTACATCCACCATCAATCTCGGTCAAGCCTGGCGCAAGCTCCTCAGCGGCACCGTTATATAAAGGCTTTATCTTTTTGGCCATGTTTGTCTATCTTTCTCTTTGGGAACAGCCCGGAAAAGACTTCCCGTTTCTTTGTACAATCTCGCTTATTGTACGGAATATTTCCTAAGTTTGCATAAAAAATTGATTTTTGTACAGAAATATTCATTTTTTTGCAATTATTTTAAAAACCAGAGCGAGGTTTGCCCCTATTTGCTCCTCTAACAAAGAAAGAACCCTCCCGAAAAGGGGAGGGTTCTCAAATTTAGACGGTTACTCGGAAGATTACTCCGCGGTCTCCTCGGCAGGAGCCTCTTCGGCCTCTTTGACCTCTTCAGTCTCCTTG
>CAZOGL010000038.1:13863-15227 GCA_964579575.1 uncultured Eggerthellaceae bacterium
CGAGCCGGCTTCTCCTCGGGCTGGATGCTCTCGTCAACCTCAATCTCGATGCCGAGTTCAGCAGCGGCAGCCTTCATGGACAGGCTGATGCGACGACGCTCGGGGTTGACATCCATAACCTTGACCTTGACCTCGTCGCCAACCTTGACGACCTGGGCCGGAGTATCGATGTGCTTTGCGGCCATCTCGGAGATATGGACCAAACCCTCGATGGAATCGCCAAGAGCAACGAATGCACCAAAAGGAACGACCTTGGTGATCTTGCCATCGACGATGGAGCCGACCGGGTAAGACTCGACGAGCTTGACCCACGGATCCTCAGTGGTCTGCTTCAGGCCGAGGCTGATGCGCTCACGCTGGAGATCGACGTCGAGAACCTCGACCTCAACCTCGTCGCCAACCTTGACGACCTCGGAAGGATGGTTGACATGGTTCCAAGAAAGCTCGGAGATATGGACCAGACCGTCGATACCGCCAAGGTCGACAAACGCGCCGAAGTCGACGATGCTGGAGACGGAGCCCTTGAGGCGCATGCCCTTGGTAAGCTTGGAGAGAATCTCAGCACGCTCGTTGCGACGGCCCTCCTCGAGGAGAACGCGACGGGACAGAACAACGTTGTTGCGGTTGCGATCCATCTCGATGACGCGAGCCTCAACCTCGGTGCCGAGGTACATATCAAGATCCTTTACACGGCGAAGGTCAACAAGGGAGGCAGGCAAAAATCCGCGAAGACCGATGTCGAGAATAAGGCCGCCCTTGACAACCTCGATAACCTCGCCAGTAACGATCTCGCCAGCCTTGAACTTCTCCTCGACGCTGATCCAGGCGCGCTCGTACTCAGCGCGCTTCTTGGACAGGATCAGACGGCCATCCTTGTCCTCCTTTTGGAGAACGAGAGCCTCGAGCTTGTCGCCGATAGAGACAATCTCGCTCGGATCTGCGTCCTTGCGGATGGACAGCTCACGAGAGGGAATGACACCCTCGCTCTTGAAGCCGATGTCCACCAGGACCTCGTCATGCTCAATCTTGACAACCGTACCGTCGACAAGGTCGCCCTCGTCAAAATCGGTCAGGGTGCCATCGATCATGGCATTCATCTGATCGTCGTCGATGTCAGTGAAATCGATAACAGAAGTGTTCTTGATTTCGGTCAAAACGGACCCCTTTCAAAAATGGGGGACCCTTCGCCATGAATGTTGCTTACATTATTCATGTTCGCAGGTGCGGTTTAACCCGCATCAAACATGTCTCGGGGGCCTACAGTTACTATGCTTGCGCCAACCTAAACGCAAGTTTTTTGATTTTAGCATGTAAAGCGCGAAATTCTTCGACGCTTCTTCATTCCCACATATTTTTTTGTGTCA
>CAZOGL010000039.1:0-14698 GCA_964579575.1 uncultured Eggerthellaceae bacterium
GAGACCACAAGGCCGCGCTCGCTAGAAGAACCATGCGAACAGGAGTCTTGCAAAGGCCGTCCAACCGCCCCGCGTTGTTTCGTGGGCTTTGTGGCTAGAGGGCTAAAGGAACCACGCAAACCAGGAGTCTCAAAAGAGGCTCCTTTTTGTTGACATGCTCGCAAGCGGGGGTAGAATCGGGCATATGGAGGAGCGCACGGACATATCTCCCAAAACCAAGCTCAAAACCGGAGAGGGGGCCGAGGTAGGCGAAGCCATGGAGGAACGTGCCGACATATCACCCAAGTCCGAGCCTGCTCCCGAGCCCAAAACCGAACTCGCTTCTGAGCCTAAGCCCGCTCCTGAGCCCACTCCCAAGGCCAAGGCCAAGCTCGCCACCGACCCTGCTCCCAAGGCCAAGGCCAAGCCCAAGCCCAAACTCAATTTCAAAAAGCTCATCGCAGCCGTCCTTGGCTTTGTGGTCGGCGCCGTGGTGTATCTTGCTTGCGGCAACGTTGGCCTCACTTCCCAAGGAGTCACGTGCTTGGCAATCCTTGCCTGGGCGATTGTATGGTGGATCGGCGGTGTTTTGCCAGAGTATGCCACGGGTTTGCTTATGGTGGTTGGGTTCGCAGTACTTGGTGGCGTCGACTCCAGCGTATCGTTCGCGGCGTTCTCCACGAGCACGTGGTGGCTGCTGATCGCTGCTTTTGCCCTCGGTGCTGGCATGAAGACCAGCGGGCTTATGAAGCGCATGGCGTTGGCAATCATCCGTATCTTCCCGAATACCTTCCAAGCCCAAGTCGGCGGTCTTATGGCGGTAGGAACCATACTCGGCCCCCTTGTGCCGAGCTTGGCAACCAAGACTGCTATGTTGACCCCTATCGCCATGAGCATGGGCGACGCCATGGGTTACAAGCGCAAAGGCCGCGAGATGCAGGGACTTTTCCTTGCCATGCTCGCAGGCGTGCGCAATATTGGGCCTGCCGTCATCTCCGCAAGTGTCATTGGCTATGCCCTTTGGGGACTTTTGCCTGACGATGTCCGCACCCAGTTTGACATGCTGCATTGGTTCTTTGCCGCGCTTCCGTGGTTCATCGTCGTGACCGTGCTCAACTATGTTGCCATCGTTGCCCTCTATCGCCCGCGAAAGGGGAGGGATGGGGCCGCGACGGGTGCGCCTTCGACGGCCGCGGCTGATGCGACGGGTGTGGTTGATGCGACGCCCGCGACGTCCTCAGCGGACGCGGCACCCTCAGCAGACTCGACGGGCACTCCTGCAACGCCCGCGACGTCCTCAACGGCCGCGGTTGACACGGCTGGCGTGAAGCCCTCAACGCCCGCGACATCTACGACACCATCAACGAACCCGAAGCCTACGCCCATGTCCACCCACGAGCGCATCATGCTCGTGATTATCCTGGTCACCGTTGCCCTTTGGGTGACGGAACCCCTCCATAACATCCCCTCGCACATCGTGGCGCTTGTCGCCCTTGTCGCCATGGTGGCTTTCGGCATCATGACGAAAGCGAGCTTCAAGAGCGACATCTCATGGGACTCCCTCATCTTCATCGGTACCGCCATAGGCCTTTCCAGCGTGTTCTCCGCGGTGGGGATCCAGGATTGGATTGTTGAGATGGCCGGGCCTGTCTTCCAATCGCTTGCTGCGAATCCCTATGCATTTGTTCTCGGCATCGGCGTCATCACAATCCTCATGCGATTCGTGATCGTCTCCGAGATGGCGTACGTCAATATCGTCATGGTGTTCCTCATCCCGTTGGCGGTGGCGCAAGGCGTCAATCCCTGGGTCGTGGGCATCGCGGTCTACGCAGTGGTCAATCCTTGGTTCGTCCTGTATCAAAACCCGGTCTACCTCGCGGCGTATTACAGCGTTGATGGCGAGATGGTGCGTCATGTCGACATGGCGAAATATTGTGTCCTCTACATGCTCATCTGTCTTTTTGGCCTTGCCGTAAGTGTTCCGTATTGGCAATTCCTCGGCTTGTTTTAATCTGCAATATTCAAAAAATGACGCGAGCGCGCGTATTCCCATATGAGACAATGACCCCAGCTATGAAAGCCTCCAGAAAGGGGAACCATATGGGTCTCATCAAAGCAGCACTCGGCTCCGGTGGCGGCGTCCTTGGCGATCAGTGGCGCGAATATTTCTACTGCGACTCCATGAAGCCGGACGTCCTTGCGTGCAAGGGCCAAAAGCGCACCGATTCCAAACGTTCCAGCAACTCCAAAGGCACCGACAACGTCATCACCAACGGTGCGGTCATCGCGGTCAACGAGGGCCAGGCCATGATGATTGTCGACCAGGGCAAGATCGTCGAGTTCACGGCCGAGGCTGGTGAGTTCACATGGGACTCCTCCTCCCAGCCGTCCATCTTCTACGGTGACCTCGGCGAGGGTATCAAGGCTTCCTTCGACCAGTTTGTCCGTCGTTTCGGCTTTGGCGGAGATGCTGGTTCTGACCAGCGCGTGTACTTCTTTAACCTGAAGGAGATCTACGGCAACAAGTACGGCACCACAAGTCCGGTTCCCTTCCGCATCGTCGACGCGAACGTCGGACTTGACCTCGACGCAAGTGTCCGCTGCAACGGCGAGTATTCCTACAAGATGGTCGACCCGATATTGTTCTACGTCAACATCTGTGGCAACGTCGAAGAGCCCTATACGCGCGACGAGCTCGATTCCCAGATGAAGTCCGAGTTGCTCGCAGCCCTCCAGCCTGCGTTTGCCAAGATTTCCGCCATGGGCATCCGCTACTCTGCGGTGCCTGGTCACACCCAGGAGGTGTGTGACGCTCTCGACCAGGAGCTTTCTGCCAAGTGGACCCAACTCCGCGGCCTCAAGATTGTCTCATTCGGCTGCAACTCCATCACCTTGTCCGAGGAGGACGAGAAGAGGATCAAGCAACTCCAGACCGCAGCAGCAATCGGCGGCGGCGATATTGGCAAGGGCTTCATGACCGAGAAGTACGGTACCGCGATGGAGACCGCGGCCGGCAACGAAGCTGGCGCGATGATGGGCTTCATGGGCCTCGGTATGGCTGCCAATGCCATGGGCAGCGCCGGTGCCGGTTTTGCCGCGGGCAACGGTGGACAGGTCATGCAATCCCAATATCCTGTGGCCGCCAACGGTGGTTTCGCACAACAACAGCCCCAGGGCATGCCGCAAGCCGGTGGTCCGCAGGGTGACCCCGCGGCTGGCGGTTGGGCGTGCGCATGTGGTGCCACCAACACCGGCAAGTTCTGCTCCAATTGCGGTGCGCCGAAGCCGGAGCCCGTTGCCCAGGGCGCATGGACCTGCGAATGCGGTGCGAAGAACACGGGTAAGTTCTGCTCCGAGTGTGGCAAGCCCGCCCCGAAGGCATCCGCCTTCAAGTGCAGCAAGTGTGGCTGGGAGCCTGAGGATCCGACGAATCCGCCGAAGTTCTGCCCCGAGTGTGGCGATGTGTTCGACGAGGGCGACCGCGTCTAGTTCGTCCGTAATCCATTCTTGTCCCCTCCAGTGGCAAGGGCCCCTGTGGTCCTTGCCACTTTTCATGTTTTTGACACCCAAGGACAACTTGTAACCACATCGCAACACGGGGTGGGTCTACAATAGCGGACATATATGTTTCACCAAGCCAATTAATCAAAAGGAGACAAAATGGCGAGGGTTTATAACTTTTCTGCTGGTCCGGCGGTTTTGCCGGAAAGCGTCCTCAAAGAGGCCGCAGCCGAGATGCTCGACTACAAGGGCACTGGCATGTCCGTCATGGAGATGAGCCATCGCTCCGCCGCTTTCCAAGCCATCATTGATGAGGCGGAGGCCGACCTTCGCGACCTTATGGGTATCCCTGAGAACTACAAGGTTCTCTTCCTCCAAGGCGGCGCAACCTTGGAGTTCGCAGGCATCCCTATGAACCTGCTCAACGTCGAGAACCCCAAGGCTGACTATATTGTCACCGGCGGTTGGTCCAAGAAGGCGTTCAAGGAAGCCAAGCTCTATGGCGACATCAACCTCGTGGCTAGCTCCGAGGACGAGAACTTCACCTACATCCCCAACGTGGATGAGCTCGAGTTTCGTCCCGATGCGGATTATGTCTATATCTGCGAGAACGAGACCGTCTACGGCAACAAGTATCACAAGCTTCCCGAGACCGGCGACGTGCCTTTGGTCGCTGACGTGAGCTCCTGCTTCCTGAGTGAGCCGATCGACGTCACCAAGTACGGTGTCATCTATGGCGGCGTCCAAAAGAACATCGGTCCTGCGGGCGTGGTCATTGTCATCGTTCGCGAGGATTTGCTCAAGGACGAGGTCTTCCCGTTTGTTCCCAACATCATGCGTTGGAAGGCCATGGCGGCGGCAGGCTCCATGGTCAACACCCCGCCTTGCTACGGCATCTACATCTGCGGCAAGGTCTTCAAGTGGATCAAGGCCCAGGGCGGCCTCGAGGGCATGAAGAAGATCAACGACGAGAAGGCTGCGATCCTCTACGACTATCTCGACTCCACCGACTTCTACCAGGCCCCGGTCCGCAAGGAGGATCGTTCCATCATGAATGTCCCCTTTGTCACAGGCGACCCGGAACTCGACAAGAAGTTCGTCGCCGAGGCCAAGGCTGCTGGCATTGAGAACATCAAGGGCCACCGCTCTGTCGGTGGCATGCGCGCGAGCATCTACAACGCAATGCTTATCGCCGGCGTTCAAGCGCTGGTCGACTTCATGAAGAAGTTCGAGGCCGAGAACAAGTAGCCTTATTAACGCAAAACCGGCAGAAGCCAAACCGGCAGACGCCAAAACTGGCGAATCACTGTAGGCTTAGCCTGCGACCGAGGGCAAGTAGCTTCCCTGCAGACAGACTTGAAGGGCTCCCATCGCTGGGAGCCCTTTCTTTTGTCTTGGTTGTTTTGTTGCAAAGGCGATTGTCTCTGGGGCATCTATGGGGTGGCTCTAGCTGGGGCGGGTCCGGTTGATGCGGGCCAAGCTAGGGCGGGCCCAGCCCCGAAACCTCGGAGCCGGGCCCGCTCAGGTGCGTCGCCGCTTGCGCCACGAGCGCCTTACATCTTGAGACGCCCCCGTTTGCGCCACGAGCGCCTTACACCTCGAATACGCCCCCGTTGTGGATGGCGTACTGGATCGCACGTGCGTCGGCGGCATCAAGCGCGTCGTCACCGTTGACGTTGGCGAAATTCTGAATCTGGACCAGGGTGGTTCCCTCGCCCCACTTCGCGAGCAAGGCAGAGAGGGCGTCGCCCTCGTAGTTACCCGCCGCTAGGTCGTAGGTGATCTGGGCGTCGACGATGTTGAGTGCGCCGCTGTTGTTCACGTCGCCTTTGAGGCCGACAAGCGGTTCTGGAGTGGGTTCTGGAGTGGAGTCGATATTCTGCCACGCGAGGACAGGATAGCCGCTGTTGATCGAACTAGTGCCTTCTCCGTCGGCCTTGAAATTCTCGCCGAGGGCGGTGAGCGTTTCGGCGGACTTCATCTTGTCTGTCGTGACTTGGTTGCAGCTGTTAACGATGTTGCCTGCTGCGATAAGTTGTGCTTCGGTGGCAGCGGTGGAGTTGGTTGCGTAAAAGGAATACGTTGTTCCGGAGGTGCCGTAACCGTTGAGGATCACCTTGCCGCGCTTGGCGGTCGTCGTGGAGTTGGCGACCTGCCCGGTCAAATCTCCCTTGTAGGCGCCGGTCAACGTGCCGACGTTGTAGCAATTGGAGACCGTGAAAGTGCCCCCGGTCGTGACGAAATAGGCTCTGCCCACGATACCTCCCGCGAATGCGTTGGTGCTCGCTGTGGTGGTCGCTGTGATGTCGCCCGTGTTGTAACAATTGGTAACCGTGTAGGTATAGTTGCCCGTCGCTCCTACGATGCCTGCGGCCCCACCAGTGCTAGTGTTGGTCATGTTACCGGTGTTGTAGCACTGATCCACCGTAAGGGCACCGACGCCGATTTTTCCGGAAGCGGTTCCGCTTGCGATGCCTGCGCAAACGCCTGCGGTAGAGATGTCGCCGGTGTTGTAGCACTTAGTGATGGTCACATTGCAATAACCTTGGTTGTATGCGAGGATTCCTGCCCCATACGCAGAAGAGGTTGCTGAGCTGGAGATATTGCCGGTATTGCCACAGTTGGTGAATGTCACGGAGGCGGGGTAGAGCTCGTTTATGGAGTTCATCCCGTTGTAGGCGTAGCCCAAAATGCCAGCAGTGTATTGGGTGGAGGCGCTGGCGATGGTCCCCTCGTTCACACATCCATCAAAGGTTGCGTTGGTTGCATAGTAGCAGATACCTGCTATGGAGGCATAGGGAATGGTTGTGCCGTAGGCAAGCTTGTTCACGTCTTGTTCAACGGTGACCGAGGCCTTGTTGATGACGTTTTCCATGGCAAGCGTGCCGTAATAGCTCCAGGCAACGACGCCTGCTGCGCCAGTGCATCCTGCGTCGACGGTCACGGCACCATCGACGGTAAGGTTCTTGATGGTGGTCTTGGTGGTATAGGTCTCCTTGTCCGCGTTGCCAACCGCGCCGAACAATCCGAGATAGGTGCTGACGTACGGATCAGTCGACTTGCTGTCCTTTATGTCGAGAGTGCTAAAAGACGCACTGCTCATGTTGATCTTGATTGTGTGGTTGCCGCCGTCGAAAACACCGTTGAAGGGGAGGTTGAGTTCGGACGTTGTGGCCTCACCAGTGCTCGGGTCGTGCAAAAGATAGCCTCGGAAGCCGATGGGGGAGACCTCGGGATCGTTTGCAGTACGTCCAGCCTTACGTGCGTCGATGTCTGCGGTCACAAGGTAGTTTGCGCCGATGTAGTTTGCGTCTTGCACCATTACCTTGTGGGAAAGCAGCTGAAGGTCATACTTGCTGGAGATTTGGTAGGGATCGGCCTCGGTGCCGCTGCCCGCGAGGGATTCACTGGCGTCAACGATGGTGAACTCGATGGAGTTCGACCCCTCGGCCATGCCTCCCTCCGCCGGGACGATTGTTGCGGTGGCGGTGCCAGCTGCATCGTTGTTTGTATATTTGACCTGGTAATCCGTGCCTTCTGTGAGCTTGTTGCCGTCCTCGTCGCGGACAAAGAGGGTCGGGGTGACAGCGGAATTCTCATCTCCGGGGTAGCGCCACTGGGCGGAAATAGGGGAGATGGTCGTGTTTGCCAAACCGGTTGCCTCGATGTGGAAATTGACCGCGGCAAGTTCGCCGGTGTAACGACCGACGCCAAATACCACGGCTTGGCCGTTTGTGTTCTCGTCGCCCGTGATGTTGTTCTGGTAGGAGACGAGGTAGTCAGTCCCGTAGGTGAGCGTCTTTCCGTTGAGCGTGACCGTCACATCAGGCGTAATCTTTTTTCCAGAGTATTGCTGGTCGGGGATGGCGGACACCGTGGCAGAAGACAAATCGATAGTACTAAGACCTGCTTGGCAGAACAGGATTGGGTAGCCGTCGTTGATGTTAGTGTTGTCCTCAACATAGGCGTCGCCCAGCTTGCTTGCGGATGCCTTGAGTTCGGCGGCATTCATGAGGCCATCCTGAGAGCCAACAGGCTTGTTATTCGAGCCTCCAACGTCGACGTAGCGATAGGAGTAGTCGTTGTCTCCCGTCGAGCCCCACAGCGCAAAGTTGTTCACGTAGGCGCCGACGCCCGATCCGGTCACACCGTCGCACGTCGAACCGCGCAGGTACAAGGTGCCGACCACGGCTCCGGTGTTGCCTGTTGTTCCCACGGAGCCGGTAAAATAGCAACCTGCGACAACGCCGTTTGCAGCACCTGCGATTCCGGCGCGAGAAGAGCCTTCTGAGAGTTCAGAGGAAGAGTAGCAGTTGATGATGTTGCAATAGACCGTCGAAGCGTCCTTGGAGCCGAAGATGCCGCCAGACATACGGGAAGAGGAACCGTTGTTGACGTTGGTGACGCTGCTCCAACAATTCTGGATACGGGGCCAATCCTGCATAGACGCGTTGATCACCTCGTCGGAATAGGCAGATTGGGAGCAAATACCGCCGTTGATGCGACCCTTGAGGTAGCCGGTCGTGCCGACGTTTTGGATGATGCCACCGACGCCTATCTGGTTGAACATGCCTTGATAGCCACCGAAGTTGTTCTGCAACAACGTGTTGCTCATGCCGTCGTCGTACAGGTTTGAGACGGTATGGCCTTGTCCGTCGAAGAGACCCTTCCATTGGACGGCGTCGAAGGAGCCGCTGATAGAGGCGTCTTGACCACCGGCGGCAGCGTAATATACGTTGCAGTCGCAGATGGGCTTCCACCAATCGCAGGTAGAGTTCGCCTCACTTGTGCCGCCATTGATATCAATGTCGACATCGAGATAGACGGTCTTGCCCTCGAAGGTGTCGACGTAAATCGGATTGCCTGCGGCGTCAACCGCATTAGAAGCGACGTTGGTCAAGGTGTAGTTGTTTGCGTCATCCTTGGGAAGATTTTCCTCAAGCGTGCCACGCAGGGGGCTCGTGATTGCCGAGAGGCCGATGAGTTGGGCAGCGGAGGTGATATGGAAGACCTTGCCGGTGGTGTTGTACCAAGAGATGTCGATGGTCTTGCCGTCCCATGTCGTCGCTGTGGAGTTGGTCACGTAGGTCAGACCGAAACCGGTGGTTGTCTCCGCAAACTCGGAGGTCTCATCAGGAGTGGTTTCGACCAGAGAGGATGTCTGCTCTTCGGTCGTGGTCTGGTCGTTGGCGCTCTGTGCAACGGCAGCTTGCTCAACGGCGGATTGCTCAACAGCAGCGGTGGCTGCATCCTCGGAGATTTGCGTTTGTGCCCAAGCGAGTCCTGTGGCCGGGCACATGGATGTGACGAGAGTCGCCGAACAGACTACGCTCCAAAGTCGCCGCGCATGATCGCGTCTTTGTTTGCTCATAAATCCCTTCCTTTCCTGACCAAAACGGGCCGTCCCACCAGCGGCGTCGTTTCAAATGTATAAATATCTTCAAGTGGGAATAATATTGCTCTCATTATAGCCGCTACAGAATAAATTATCGGCTTCGTTGGCAAGGGATTTGGGGCGTAAAAGCGCGGGGGGATGAGCGTGAGCGGGGGACGGGCGCCATGGAGGACGGGCGCGCGGGACGCAGGAAGAGCGCGCGGGATGGGTGCGCAGGAGGACGGGCGCCATGGAGAACGGGCGCGCGGGGGGCGAGCCGGGCGTGGAGGACGGGCGCGCGGGATGGGCCGATTACGACTAAGTCCATATACGCACTATTTAGCCTATGCCCCTATCATCACAGGGAGCTTTTGGCTTATGCTGAATACAAAAACAGAGGGCTCCCAACGATTGAACCCTCTGTTTTTGCCTGGTTACAGGTGATATGTGGTAGCAGATGGTATACAAAAAGAGAGGCTCCATAAGGAGCCTCTCAAGTTAATCCTTTGGACTAACGATCTACCACTGCGGAGCCTGCTTGGTGTAGGCATCGAGCTGGTGGACGTGAGCGTTGCGGCAACCCTCAGCAACACGGATGATGCCGACGCAATCCTCGTTCCAGAACTGCTGATGGCAAATCATGCACTCGACGTAGTAGCCCTCTTCCTCGTCGCCCTCGACCTTGCCCTGGTCGTAGTACCACTTGATGGTGCCGTAGAAATCGCCCTGCTCAGCAGCGTCGATCATGTCCTTGACTTCGTCAAAAGTAGCCATTGTTAACCTCCTGGTCAGTTTCTCCTTGGTCTTTCCAAGTGCCTATAGAATACCCCGTCTATACGGGGAGATAGGTATTGATGGGGTTATTTTGAACACCGTGTCTTATTTTTTGTCAAGGACAATCCGCCTGGAGCAATTTAAGATGCGCCGCCTTCTCGCCTCGCGTCGACGTCCGCTGCCCAAGACTCGTTGCCCAAGGCGCGTCGCCTTGCGCAGGGCGCGTCGATGCCCGCTGTCCAAGACTCGTCACCCACAGCCACAGCGGCCTTCTCGCCACACGCAACCTATTCGAAGGGGAACGTGTAGTCGAGGCCAAGCTCGTCGCGGACGGCAAGAAGCTCGGCTTGCACGCTCTCGCTGACGGGCACGCCGCGATCCTTGCGATACTCGCGGAACTCCCATTCCTTCTCACCGGCGGTGTAGATGCGATCGCACCCTGGCGCCTTCTCGGAGGCGCGGAGCTCGCGGCAAATTTCGCCTGCGGATGTCTTGAAGGTATCGAGGCCCATGAAGAACTCGGGATTGATGACGAAGAAGAAGTGACCGAGGCGATACATCTTGTTGGATCCGTCGGGGTTTTTGCCGGACAACTCCTTCATGTGGGGGCCGCCGCAAAGGGCGGACGAGAGGATCTCGACAATGGTGGTGAAGCCGTAGCCCTTGTAACCACCGGTAGCTTCGCCGAGACCCCCCAAGGAGACCAGGGCGCAATTGCCGGCGCGCATCTCGCGAAGAATCTCGCCGGATTCGGTCATCGTGCCGCCGTCCTTGGTGACGACCAAGCCTGCAGGCGTGGGCTTGCCACCACGCTCGTAGTACTCGATCTTGCCGTTTTGGATGGTGGAGGTTGCGCAATCGAAGTTGAAGGGGAAGGGCTCGTCGGTGGGCATGGTAAAGGTGAAGGGGTTGGTGCCCATCATGGGCTCGACGCCGAAGGTCGGGGCCACGGAGGGACGGGCGTTGGTGCCGGTGATGCCGATCATGCCGGCCTTTTCCGCCATTTGGGACCAATAGCCTGCGATGCCGTAGTGGGTGGAGTTCATGATCGCGCCGCCGGCCATGCCGTACTTGGAAGCCTTCTCGATAAGCATCTCCATCATCCTATAGGAGGCGACCATGCCCATGCCGTTGTTCGCGTCGATGACCACCGTGGTGGGCGTGTCCTTGACCACGTCGATCTTGGTCACCGGCAACAAGGTGCCGTTCTTGATGCGGTCGAGGTAGATGGGCTTGAAACGGTTGCACCCATGGGATTCGATGCCTTGGCGGTCCGCCTCTAACAAGACGTCTGCGCAAATCTTTGCGTCCTCGCGGGGGACTCCATAGCCGACAAATGCGTCGACCATGAAATTGTTGATGAGGTCCCAGGGTACATAGGGGCGAGTCTCTTCGATTTCCATCGTCATCCTTTCGTTTTCTCGCATTGTTGCGAAGGCCTAAATAGGAACAATCCGGAAAAATCATCGACGTAGGCGCGATTGCGTCCACGCTTTCATATGTGGTCAAATATGTGATCAAATATGCGGTCAAGAGATTATACGGTCTGCACATCGGCCTAATACGAGAAAAATGTAAAAACTCCGAAAGCCGAAAAATGTGATTGCATTCCGTAAACTCGCTCATAAAATGTGAGAAAAGAGAAGATATTCCCTAAGTTTTTGTGATTTCGGTTGATTTGCCCCTTCTACAACCTTCTACAACCCCATAATCTCGCGTTTCTTGGCGTCGAATTCCTCTTGGGTGAGAATTCCGGCATCGACGAGCTCTTTGAGCTTCTTTAAGGTCTCGATTTGGTTGTCGAAATCGGTGGTTTGCTTGGGGGATGCGGTGGCATCGAGGCCTTGTGCCATGTTCATTCCGAAGATCATCCCTGCCGCGCCATCGCCAAAGCCGTTGTCTTGGATGCCTTGCGCAATCTTTTGCTGGGCAGCCATGTTCGATGCCCGCTGGGAGATGTCCTCGTATGCCGCGACCTCCATGCGCTGGGAGGAGTAGGTCCGTACAAGCTCCCGGGAATCGTCGGAAAACTCGATACTCTCGATGCCGATTTTGGCAAGGCGCAGGCCAAATCGTTGCTCCCAGGTACCGACGTTCTCCTCGTCGGATGAGACGGCACGTGCAATATTGGCAGCTTGTCCAGGGAGTTGGGCGATTCGATATTCCGTCGACAAAACGTTGAGAGCGACAGAGAACGATTGGATGAACTCGCCGATGAGTTGTTGGCGCGCGGCTGGTTCGTCAAACGAGTAGTTCATGATGTTCGCGGGCACGAAATTCCGCACGAAACGCTCTGGGTCGACCACTTGCACTGACAAGGTGCCATACGCAAAGATTTCGAGGTCACATTTGTAGAAAAGATCGTGGTAGACCTGTGGTCCGCGCGTGCCGAACTTGATGCCGCGAATCTCGCGAAGGTTCACAAACGCGATGCGCGTCTCGGTTTTCGAGATGCCGCCGTATTTCGTACGATCCATCGCCTGGTCGACCACGGTATCCATGACGTGGTCGAAAATACCCTTGCTCTCGGGGCGGTTTGAGAAAATCGATTCCTCACCGTTGTTGTACTCGTACTCACCCGGTTCCGTGATGACCGTCTCTATACCAGCTTGCTTGAAGATGAATGCCGCGGTGTTTTCCGGAACGAGGATCTTCGAGCCGTTGGAGATGACGCCGTCGGAATGCTTCGTGTTGGCGCCACGGCCGTTGTTCGTCTCTTTGTAGATCCCGGGCACGACAACGGCGTGCTCGTCGAAGGGCCCGGCAACGATGATGTCGCGCCACTGGTCTGAAAGTGTTCCGCTGGTCGCATTTGCGAACGCGTTGATGATACCCATGTTTGTCCCCCTAGCTGATGGTTTGTTCCGTGTCGCAATAGGGGCATTGGTAGCTATCTCCTATGCGGCCAGACATGGGGGCATGACAACCGATGCATTTCGTGGTGGTGTTTACTGGTTCGGTTGGGGAAGAGGTCCTGTCTCCGCGTGCTGCCGAGGCTTGGGCAAGGCGATTTGTCGTTTTCTCGACCGCGCCGTTGATTGCGTCGGCGACCTTGTCGGATGTGATTACGGCGGCGCCAACAGCCACGCCGGCTTTGATGAGGTTGCCTAGTACCATGTCTGCCCCTCTCCGTTGGGTCGAAAATAGGGGGTGGATCTGATGCGGCGCTGCCGGGCGCGGCGTTGTCTGACGTGACGCTACCTGGTGCGGCGCTGTCGGATGCGGCGTTGCCTTGCGCGGTGCTGTCGGATCCACCCCGTTGTGGATTTGAAATCTAGCTTGTCGAGCTGCCTTAGCTTGCTCTAGCCCACTCTAGCTTGCTGAGCTGCTCGTGTTGGCGGATGAGGTGTTCGCGGCGGAAGACGAGGCGTTCGTGGTGGCCGCAGAAGCATTTGTTGTGTTCGCTGATGCATTTGTGTTCGCAGTCTTCTCGGGATAGGAATGGTACGCAATCACGACCTTGGCATTCTTGTCGAAATACGTGCCAGAAGTGAAGGAGGTGTTGCCGTCGATGGAGACCGATTCCACCTCACCCTCCTTGTGCAGAACGCCGGTTATGAGGTCACCCATGGGGCGTAACTCGACATTGGTGAAGCCGTCCTTTTCGAGAAGCGTTTTCACATCGTCGTAATACTCGTCCTCGAAAGAGGTTGATGACTTGGTGACCTTTGCCTTTGCGGGGTCGCTGCTGTTTGCAGCATCCTTCATCGCGGAGCTGGCGGAGCAGGAGCCGATCCCAACGATGACGGCGATTATGGCGACAATCACTATGCCAACGATGACCTTTGTGAAGGTTTTCACACGGGCGCGAGCGTTTAGGTACACCTGCTTGTCAGTTTCCCTTGTTGATTCGTCAACTGGTTTGACCACTGGTTTGACCACTGGTGAGGTCGTGCCGCTAAGGTCTGCGGCGTGCTCTTGTTTGGCGTCTTGGTTTTCTACCTTATTAACGGTTCCCATTGCTGCTCTCCCTTCCGTGGAGCTTCCTTGCAATCGCCAAGACGAGATCGAGGTCCTCCGGGGCCAAGGTCTTCGCGATGACAGCGAGTTCGGCAAGGTCGCCTTCCGCGGGGGCGGCGAACGCGAAAAACGCGCTCGGGGTAATCCCCAGGTACTCGCAAATCGAGAAGAACTGGGCCATGGAGGGAAGGTTATGGCGGTTCTCAAGGTTGCTTATGTAGCCCGATCCCTGTCCGAGGGCAAGGCTCATCTCCCTCGCGGAAACCCCTTTGGCAGAACGCAGTTCGAACAGCCTCTGGGCGAACCCGACCCTCGTTTTTCCCATTATCTCCATGACGTTATGGTAACCCGTGGATATTTGTGAAATGTCCTGCTGAACAGGGGATAATCGCGGATATGTACGGTTTGGTCGTGCGCCTTGGTGTCGGGCGGGAGACGCCTCCGGTCCGGTTGTTGCGGTGGCGGGGGAGGACATCGCCGGTCCGGTTGCCGCGTTGGCGGGAAATGTTGTCGGTCCGGTTGTTGCCGTGGCGGGGGAGTGCTTTGAGTTGCGCCCTTGCGCTTGAACTTGTCTCATGGTGAGCTCCTTTGGTGGTGGTGGATAGTCACCAAAGGGCGTGTAAATGTTGCGAGGGGGCGCTATGTCGGGGGTTGTGCTATAGCAGGGCCGGGGACGTGGAATGCGCTGGTCAGGATGCGGAAGTGCTGGCTGGGACCTTGGAGTCGGGCGTGGAATGCGCTTGCTCACGGCGGAGCCGGACGGGGCTGCGTCCTCAACATTGGAGCAATGCATGCCGAAAATTGGAGTCGAAAGAGAATAGAGTTCGATTAGACTAGGACGAGTCTAATGCTGTCGAGCGAAAGGTGTTGGAATGGGCTATAGGTCAGATGGCGCCCCGCAATGTCCAGGTTGCCATATCGGTTGTGACCTGGACGATCCTCAGTGTGGGCGCGGCCTCAAGATTCGTGCATCGTGGTTGCGAGGCGAGGAGATTCCCCAACGCAGGGGACCCGGTGGTTCTGGCCCAGGTCCTGACGGCCCGCACCCCGGCGGTCCCGGCGGTCCCGGCGGCCCTGGCCCGCGTGGACCCCTGAGCCCCGAAGACAAGC
>CAZOGL010000040.1:0-14677 GCA_964579575.1 uncultured Eggerthellaceae bacterium
CGGATGATGCGTCCGTACCCAAAGGGGTCATCCAACTTCATCGTCAAGACGACGACAGCTGCGTTGTTTTCCTCGCGCGTACGAATGAGAGCCTCGATGGTCTCGCTCGTGATAAGGGGGCTGTCACCGGACAGGACGACCAAGGAACCTTTGAAACCTGCAAGAGCGGAGGCGCAAACCTTGACAGCGCCGCCCGTGCCGTTGCGACAAGCCTGTTCGACAACGATGGTATCGTCGGCGACAAGCGGCTCAACCTGTTCCTTGAGATGGCCGACAACCGAGACGATGCGCTCGATACCAGCACCCTTCGCCGCGTCAACTACCCATCGAACCATAGGCTTCCCGATGACCTCATGCGCAACCTTAGGTCTCTTGGATTTCATACGAGTACCGGCACCTGCCGCCAAGATAATTGCTGCTGATTCCATATCGTCCCCCTAGAACGGTTTGTATTCAAAGCCTTTCAACAGGCCAAAGCCTTACAACAAGCGGAGGCTGACATCCTTGAGCTGACGACCCGTCACGGCATTCGGTGCGCCGGTCATCGGATCGCTCGCACTGCTCGTCTTCGGGAAGGCAATGACGTCGCGGATGCTCGGCTTGCCGGCCAAGAGCATGACCAAGCGGTCGAGGCCGAGAGCGATGCCGCCATGGGGCGGAGTGCCGAGTTCGAGGGCGTGGATGAGGTGGCCGAACTTGATGTCGATGTCCTCGTCGGACACGCCGCAGCGACGCAAAACGCGCTTTTGCTCTTCAGGGTTATGGATACGGATGGAACCACCGCCGAGCTCAAAGCCGTCAAGAACGAGATCGTAGCTGTAGCTGCCACACTCAAGCGGGGCATCTTCAATCTTGTCGAGGTCCTCTTCGAGAATGTGGGTGAACGGATGGTGCTCGGCTGCGTACTTCTTCTCGTCCTCGTCGTACTTAAACATCGGGAAGTTGACGATCCAAAGCATCGCATGTCCGTTGCGTTCGATGCCGAGCTTGTCAGCCATGGAAAGACGCAGGGCGGAGAGGACTGCAGCAACCGTCGCCGGTTTGTCAGCGGCAAACAACAGCAAGTCACCAGGCTCGGCCTCGGTAGCTTGTTTGATTGCGTCGTAGGTTTCCTCGTCGAAGAACTTGATGATCGGGCTCTTGCCCTTCATCTCGACGTCATCGCTCATGAAGGCAATCCACGCCATGCCCTTTGCACCGTTCTCGGCGGCAACCTCAGCCATCTTTTCGACTTCGCCGCGGCTCCAATTACCGGCTCCCTTGCAATTGATGCACTTGACGATTCCACCGGCCTCGATGGCCTTTGCGAAGACACCAAACCCGCAACCACGAACGATATCGGTCAGATCAATGAGTTCCATGCCGAAACGAACATCGGGGCGGTCGCACCCGAAACGACGCATCGCCTCGGAGTACTCCATGCGCTGAAGCGGGAACTCGTGCTCCAGCCCAAGCTCCTCGAACAGCTCTTTCATGACGTCCTCCATCATATCGACGACGTCGTACTCGGACACGAAGCTCATCTCGATGTCGACCTGGGTGAACTCGGGTTGGCGATCGGCGCGCAGGTCCTCGTCGCGGAAGCAACGGGCAATCTGATAATAGCGCTCAATGCCGCCGGCCATGAGCATCTGCTTGAACTGCTGGGGGCTTTGCGGAAGCGCGTAGAATTTGCCAGGGTTCGGACGACTCGGAACGATGTAATCGCGTGCGCCCTCAGGCGTGCTGTTCGCAAGAATCGGGGTCTCGACCTCAAGGAAGGCGCGCTTGTTGAGACTCGCGCGCAGCGTTTGGACAATCTGGTGGCGCAACTTGATGTTTGCAAGCATCTCAGGACGACGAAGATCGAGATAGCGCCACTTCATGCGCGTCGTCTCGTCGGTCTCGATGCCGTCCTCGATGCTGAAGGGCGGGGTAACGCTTTGGTTAAGCATCGTGAGACTCGTTGCCAAGACCTCAATCTCGCCCGTCTCCATATTGGGGTTGATCATGCCCTCCCCGCGAGCGCGAACCTTGCCCGTCACCTTGATGACGTCCTCACGGGAGAGGTGCTCAGCAACATTGAACTCCTCGGTCGTGACGCAGTCGGGGTCGACTACGATTTGGGTGTAACCGTCGCGATCGCGCAAGTCGCAAAAGATGAGTCCGCCGTGGTCGCGGTTGTGCCACGCCCAACCCGTCAGGGTCACCTCGCGATCGATGTCGCCCAAGCGAAGTTCGCCGCACGTCGCGGTGTGCATGCAGTATTTATTCTTAAAGTCAGTCATATCGGTCTATGTTCCTCCCCAAAGCCTTAAACGAGCGAAAATCGGCGCACGCCAACAACCGCGGCAGTCCGTGTAAACTTGAATAGTTTAATGCAACAAGACGACTTTGTCCCGCTCAAATCACTAAAACGAGTAACCCGTCCCGTGAACAACCGGCCCATCGTAGGGCTCGAAGTAGTTGAGGTCGCCAGAGACGTCCACGTGCAGGAATTTTCTTTTGGTCGCAGGGTCCCACCAAACCTGAGTCGCCTCGGGAGTAAACCCAAAGCGCTCAAGGGTTTTCTCGCCGACTTCCTCCCCGAATTCGTCGACCACCATCGCGGTCCTTCTCATGTTCGATTGCATCTAAGGCCTCCTCGTGCTGGTGCGTAGCCCAATGATACCCCACGCTCGTCCAATCCTGCGGTCGGTCTCAACAATCACTCGCCAGCTCCTATGCGTGAGACGCGCTACGGACATGCGTATAGTGGGCAGAAGAAGATGAGGGGCTCACCAACTCCTACACGCGGGATGCGCTACACTGGCGACGACACATGGACGATGTAGGATAGGAGAGCCTGTGAAGCGAACTTGTAAGCAATGCGGAAAAGAGTTCGAGCTGACCGAGGGTGAGATATCTTTTTACGAATCCAAAGGTCTTGACCTCCCGAAGCGATGCAAGGAATGCCGCGAGGTAAACAAATCAGGTAAGTCCGCATCCGATACCAAACGCGAAAGCTTGACCACAAACAAGACCGCCTCCCAAGCTGGTTGGCCCGCAGGCAAGCTTATCGTGACAAGCATTGCCGCCATCGCAATCGTCCTTGCGGCCTTGATCGGAGGCGGCGCCCTTGATGGCATAGTCCCCGGGACGGACCCGTCGAGCACCGCGAACAACGCTGTCGTTGCGAGCGTCTCCAACACGACGGACGCTGCTGCTGCGAATGTCTCTAACACGGCGAACGCCTCCAACACAAGCACCGCCAAAACAAAGAAATACACCTTCCGCAATACGAGTCTACTCAACGAGCATTACGAAAAGCACGGCAAGAGCATGGGTTTCGCCGATGCCTCCGCATACGAAAGCGCCGCGTCCGCCGTCGTCACGAACACCAAAGCCCTCCACAAAACAGAGAGAGAAGACAGCGACGACGTGTACTACCTCGAAAACACCCGCGAGTTTGTGGTCGTCTCCACCGACGGCTACATTCGCACGTACTACTACGCCGATAAGGATTATTTCGAGCGTCAATAGTTCGTGTTTTTGCGCAATACTGCCTGCGTGTTCAAAAAATACCCCTCGCTTTTTTCCATATGGGTTACTCTTCAAGTATCCGCTTCCGAGAAAAGGAGGGATCATGATTGACCGAGCCTCTCTGTCCTCGTCCCGAGACGCCCGCCGTTGGTTAGCGGAGGGAAAGATCGTCTCAATCACGCTCAGGGTCCCAGAAAATCTGCGCAAAGCCGCACAAGATGAGGCCACATTGCGCGGAACGACCCTCAGCTCGCTTCTTCGAGAAATCCTCATCGCTGAGCTCCACAGGTCCTACGCAGGACACGACATGCGTTAGCGAGACACGTGCTAGCACGACATACATCATTGCGGCGTACGTTAGCGCGGCGTACGTTAGCGCGGCGTGCGCTAGCAAGGCTTGCGTCAACAAGACGTGCGTCAGCACGACATGCGCTAGCGCGGCATGCGTTAACGGGTTTAAACTATAAATACGACGTTCAAGAAAACGCCCCTGTAAGGCGAGCACTCGCCGACGTCGTTTTACCGACATCGTTTTATAGCGAGGAACACGTGTCCACCTATACGAAAAAAGACCTCATCGCACTCCAGATCATCAATCTGGCAAAAGCGGAGATTCTTTCGAAGAACCACTTCCTCGCAAGTGCGGTAGGGAGACTGCTCGTCGAACCGGCCTCGCTCGGCCGCGCCCTTTCTGCAACGCAAAAAACCGCCCAATTCACCACCGATGGCGAGCGCCTCGGGTTCGATGCCCACGCCATCGTCGAGCGGTTCAGCGCCACAAAGGGAGAGGCCCCCAAGCACGATTTGATGCACGCCGTGATCCATTGCGTGTTTCTCCACCCCTTTGTCGGCAAGAGCGTAGACGAGAACCTTTGGAACCTCGCCGCCGACATCGCCACCGAGCGCATCGTTGCCGACTTGCTCGGGTTGAGAAAGGACAAAGGGGTCGCAATAGCCAAGATCATCGACATGATTGAGAGCGACTTAGGAGGAAGCGCGACAGCAGAACGCGTCTACAACGGCTTGCGCGAGGGGAGATGGGCCACCCAAATCCCCTTTTGGGAGGCTCTTTTCTTCAGCGACGAGCACACCCCTTGGTATGCCTATCCCGACACCGCAACCGGATTCTCCGAGGGAGACTCAGACAGGGGAGACCAACTCGACAAGGCGAAAACCAAAGGACCGGAACCCGGAAGCGACGAGCAGCGCATGGGCAAAGGGACTCCTCCAAAGAAGCGCAACGTCGATAAACCCCATTCCCCTAGCGAACATACAGGCTGCGAGGAGGACGACGGAAGAAGCAAACCCGGCGAGAGGGAAGACGGCACGCCAAGCCCAAACAGCGACAAGCCCGAGACGAAAACCGCAGAGGACGGCGCGCACTCTCTTGCCCCTGATACCGCAAAGGAAAAAAGCGGAGGGGAGCGCAGCCCGGAATCGAACCCCGGTGGCAACTCGGAACCCAATCCACGCAACAGTCGGGCCCCTCAAGACCAAAGCGCCGCAGGCAAGACGGACGGAGGCGCCCCCAACGACGACGCGAGCAACCCAGGAGACACCCCTTCATTTGGCTTCTCCGAGGTCAGGGCACAAGGGGAGGGAGAAGGACGTCTGTTCCAATCCTACGCAAGCCAACGCAGGGGCCTAGGACTTGCCCGTATCTCACCCCGACAGGCAAACGAGCGCCGTGAGGAGTGGCGCAATGTTGCCTTGAGCCTTGCCGTCGACCTTGAGACCTATTCGCATGAAACCGCCTCCGCCCTCTCTGGTTTCGTCGGCGACGTCAAGGAAGCAAGCGAAAAGCCGTTTGACTTCCGCTCATTCTTGCGTCAATTCGCATCCTACGGCGAGGTCATGCGACTTTCCGACGACGAGTTCGACAACGTGTTTTACACGTACGGGCTGGAGTTGTTTGGCAACGTCCCCCTCATTGAGCCCCTCGAAACCCGCGAGGAGAAACGCATCCGCGAGTTCGTCATCGCCATCGACACCAGCGGCAGCGTCCGCGGCGACACCGTCCGCGCCTTCGTGGACACGACCTTCGACATCCTCAAGAACACCGAGAGCTTCCATGAGCGTATCCACTTGCGCATCTTGCAATGCGATGCGGCCGTGCAAAGCGACGACACTCTCAAAAGCCTCGACGACGTGCAGGCGTGGCACCGAGCCATGCGTATCTACGGAGGCGGGGGAACCGACTTTCGCCCCGTGTTCCGCTATGTCGACAACCTGATCAAACGCGGAGAGCTCAAAAACCTCGGTGGTTTGCTGTACTTCACCGACGGGTGGGGCACCTATCCCGAGTGGCGTCCCCCTTATCGTTGCGCCTTCGTGTTCTTCGACGAGAACCATCGCCAAAAAAACGTACCACCCTGGGCAATTTCAGCAACACTGGACAGCTCCACCCTCAGCTCATCAAAAGCCAAGGAGCCAATTGTGCGCGGCAGGACCAGGGTCGTCTCGGGAACCCCTTACGACGGCATGACCCAGGCACCTCCCTCCGCAACGGACGCCTCTTGCCCCTCCCACACGCCTCCTGCTATCGAACCTGTCATCCCGACCCCCGCAACGCCATTCCAATAGGAAGGACCAACCATGAACATCAGCCAAGCAACTGAGCAGATTCGCGGCGCCATCCGCGCCTACATGTCCATGGACGAGCGCGGCATACGCCGCATTCCCCACCGCATGCAACGACCCATCATCATGTTTGGCCCTCCCGGTGTTGGAAAAACCGCTGTCGTGGCGCAGGTCGCCGAGGAACTCGACATCAACTTCGTGAGTTATTCCATCACCCACCACACCCGCCAAAGCGCCCTCGGCCTCCCCTTTATCGAGCGAGAGGAGTTCGGCGGGATCGAATACAGCGTAAGCGAGTACACCATGAGCGAGATAATCGCTGCTGTGTATCGCGCCCAAGAGAGCAGCGGCATCAACCAAGGCATTCTTTTCCTCGACGAGGTCAATTGCGTCAGCGAGACCCTCGCGCCGGCCATGTTGCAATTCTTGCAATATAAGACCTTCGGCATGCACGAGCTCCCCGAAGGTTGGATCATCGTTTGCGCATGCAACCCTCCTGAGTACAACCGTGCGGCCCGCGAGTTCGATCCAGCCATGATGGACCGCATGAAGCGCATCGACGTGGAGCCCGACTTGGAGGTGTGGCAATCCTACGCCGCTTCCCATGGCGTCCACCCCGCCATCACCACTTTCCTTGAGAGCAAGAACGACTGCTTCTACAAGGTTCAAGCCAACGTATCTGGCACAGACCTGGTCACGCCCCGCGGGTGGGAGGACCTCTCCCGCATGTTGCTTGCCTACGAAGCTGAGGGGATCCTTGTTGACGAGATTCTCATCAGGCAATACTTGCAAGACGACCGCATTTCCCGCGAGTTCGCCGCATACTATGAGCTGTTCCGCAAGTACGAGGACGACTATCGGATTCGAGACATCCTCGCGACCGGGGCGGATGCACACGCCTCCACAAGTCGCGCCCGCGCGGCGCAATTCGACGAGCGCGTCGCCTTGGCTGGCCTACTCCACGAGCAATTGCTTTCCCGCATCCACAAAGTCATCGAACTCGAAGAGGCACTCCAATTGGTCCGCAACGACCTCCTCTCCTTCAAGGACGAGCTTGATCGCAGCGGCTTCGCCGAGGGAGCGGCCACCCTCGCCACTCGCGCGGAAGAGGTTGCCCTCGCGACAAACGTCGGAACCCGCATCAAAGGACAGGTCGCCGATCGCTCGATTGTCAAGGCGCAGCGGCTCAAGATTATGGAAAACCTCGTCTCCGAGACGGCTCACGGCGCCTTGGGCCCATCGACGAACGCCTTCGAAGCTGCAAAATCAGCCTACAACCGCTTTGTCGCACTTCAACAAGATAACGCCGATGAAGCCATTGACGGCCTCGACAACGCATTCCGCTTCATGGACAACGCTTTTGGCAAGGACTCTCAGGAAGCCCTCATCCTCTTGACGCGACTTTCCTCCGACGACTTGGTCATCAAATTCATCAGCGAATATGGCAGCGAGGAGTTCATCAGCCACAACAAGAGCCTCCTGTTCACCGAGCGCGGACTCGATATCATGCGCGCTGTCGAGGCGTTGCAAGAAGAGGAAGGCCTCAAGACAGTCACCGGCTTCACGTATCGAGCCCAATAACGGACGAGCGAGCAAACCACCATGGGCATCTCATCGGGCATTTCGGCGGAATCCTCGAATCGCACCGCGCGCAATCTGGCTTTTCGTATCAGCAGGAGCGGAGGAGCCGGTGTCGACGACGGAAGCGGCACCCTCGAGAACACGTTCACCCCTTGCGGCAACCGCGGCGAGATCTTGTCCTTTGGCACGTGGCCCGACGAGCCCGACGGTCCCGCCGAGCCCCTTCAATGGCGCGTCATCGGGGAGAGGGCGGATGGGTCCCGCCTTCTCGTCTCGCTTAATTCCTTCGAGAGCCGTCGAGCGCATGACCACGACGGAGATGTGACCTGGCAACATGCCTCCATTCGTTATTGGCTCCACAAAGTGTTTATGCCCCATGCGTTTACGCCACAAGAAGTCCTGCGCATCCGCCTGGTCCACCTTGTCACCTTCGACAACAAGGAATACCGCATGGTCGGGTGTAGGGGGACCGACGATTTCGTGTTCCTTCTCAGCGAGGGAGAGGCTCGCTATTTCTTCGCCATCGACCGGGCGCGTGCCGCTTCTTGCACCTCGTACGCAAGCCGCCTCTCCTCCGTGCCTTGTTGGTGGCTACGCTCTCCCGGTGGCAATCAGTTTGCCTTCCAATTCGTCAACGAGCGAGGCGTCATTGACACCAACGGCTTCCACACCACCTTGGACTGCGTCGGCATCCGCCCCGCCCTCGTCCTCTCGCCACAAGGAGGGGAGACGAAAGACCTCATGGATTCGTCGTATTTTGGCCAACGCGTCCCCTACGATGCCGGCCACGATTTGGAATATGACGACCGGAACGCCTTTCTTGACGACTTCGCCGCAGGCCCGCTCACGCCCAAACAGGCAAGAATTGCTGTCTGTGGGGGATATCCGAGCGTCAAGCTCATCAACTCCCTCCTCGACGAGGGTACGTTTGGCGTGCGCGACCGTTACCACTTGTGCCAAGCCGCAATCACCTGCAAGGAGAAGACGCTCGCCAAGCGCCTCATCAGCCAAACCAACTTCGACGACACTCTTACCGTGTCGCTTCTCAACACCTGCATAAGCGTTGGTGCCGTCGAGCTTGCCGAGTTCCTCGTTGCAAATGGCGCGAACGGCGCTGGCTATGCGAGAGCCTACCTCCCGACCGCGAAAAGTGAGGCTACCGCAATCTGTGCGGTAGCCGTAGATCCCGAGGGCGCTCTCGCGCAATGGCAACACGTCAAGCGCTACCCCCTTACCTTGCGTACCCTCGTTGCAAAGGCGAAGGAAAGCAGGCGCTCCCCCCAATCATTGTTGGCCCTTCCCGGTTTCTTGACGATCTGTGCCGAGCAAAGGTTCATGGAGGAAATTCGCAGCCTCACCGAGCGTCCCCACGAGAACCTTACCGTCGAATCGTTCTTGGAGGCCATTCAAGCGGCAAAGGCCGCCAACCATCCTGAGGTCGTCGCCTACCTACTCGACCGCCAGACCACCTTGTTTGCCACCGGGTCGCACCTCGAGGAAAAGCCCCCTGTCAAGACCCCCGACGAGACCGAAAACCCCTCCGCTACAACCAGGCGCAGGGCCACCTCCGCAAACCGTCCGAACCTCGAGCTATAGCCTCAAGCCATAACCTCAAGCTATAAAGGGATAACCATCTGCAAGGAGGGTCTCGCAACCAGACCGCCCCCTCCCAAATAGCCTCAAGTTATAAAGGGATAGCACCTGTAAGGGATAACCACCTGCGTTGCATTTTGCAACCAACACCTGCCTCTTTGTCGTAATTGTTTGTCGTATTTGCCGCCAATTCCCCAAACATATGCCCCCGCCATCGCGGTATCCTTGTATCCGAATGTGCCAGGGGCAAAAAACGGCGCCGTTTGCGAGAGGGAAACATATGGGATTACTTGAATGTTCGGACTCCTATAAGAAATTTTTGGGAACCTGCACCCAGTGCGGACACTGCACGAAGGCATGCAGCTCCCTTACCGCAGCAAATATGACGCTTGGGGACATCGCCAAAGCGATGTTGGCCGCGGAGCGCGCCGCCGAATCCAAAGAGGATCTCACCATGGAAATCCTCATGAACCAGGACTTAATCCAAGCGGTTCGCGGGTGTTTTTTCTGCACGAGTTGCAAAAACACCTGCTTTGCCCACAACGACGTGTGTGACCTTATCTACCATGCGCGCATCGACTTCCAAGATCTTGGCCTTATCGAGCGTCCTGCATGGTCCAGCGTCATGGTGGACCAAGAGTGGGATATCTTCACCGCTTATCGCGCCATCCACGGTATCTACTACGTCGACCTGACCCGACATGTGGAGATCGGCGACCACTACGCCGAGTCCGATTGCGAAGTCGCCTTCTTCCCGGGATGCTCCTTGGCGGCATACGCTCCCGAGCTCACCCGCGAGATCTTCGACACGATCCAACAGTACGCGGGCAAGACGACCATGATTGACCATTGCTGTGGATCCCCGCTGAAAAGCGCTGGCTTCTTTGACCGGGCTGAGGCCCTTTGCGATTTGATCGCCAACGAGATTTCCTCCTCCGGAGCCAAGCAAGTCATCTGCGTTTGTCCTGGTTGTGCCAACGCCATGAGGACGACCCTTGACCGCGCTGGTCTCGATATCGAGGTCGTATCCCTCTCCGCGTTTCTCTCCGCCCATGGTTTCAAGCCCAAGCGAGAACTTCCCCAAACCCCGCTTTACCTCTCAAAGTCTTGCCAAGACCGAGATGGAACCTACCTCGAGGAGACTTGCGAGGCGCTCGGCATCGATGCGAGCACTCCCTCCATCTTCCATGGTTGTTGCGGCGCGGGCGGAGCGGTAAGCGCCTTTGATCCGAATCGTCAAAACAACCAAGCGGACAGCAAACTCTCCTTCGCGCCAGACGGCGTCACCATTGTCACCATGTGCCCAACCTGCACATACACGTACGCCTCCCGCCTCATGGCGGAACCCCGCAACCTTGCCAACAAGCACTACACCGAGTTGCTCTTTGAGAACCAATTTGATTGGGACCTCAACTTCGCCCAGCTCAACAGCATGTGGAGCGGCGAATATGGCGCTTGGCTTGCTCAGGTATTCGCATAACGGAACGAAAGGACCGACCCATGTTCTCATCGACCCCCGCACCGGGAATACCTAACATCCCAACCCCAGGTTCGCCCGCCATACCCGCCACGCCAGCCATGCCTGCTGTTCCCGCTGTCCCGTCTGACACCCCCGCCCAAAACCTTGGCCCCACCGTTGCCATCATCGGCTTCGGGGCTGCCGGCGTGAATGCCACAATCGCCTTGCGCAACGCTGGTTATCTTGGACGTATCCAAGCGTTTTCCGATGTCGGAGAGCGACCGTACAGCCCGATCCTCACGTCTTATTATGCGGCTGGGCTCAAATCGTATGACGAGTGTTTTCCCTGGTCACAAGACGACATCAACGACTTGAACGTCGAGTTTGTACCGTCCTCGGTCGACTCGCTCGACGTCCGCGCCCACACCATCACCACAGCACTTGGCACCTACACCTACGACAAATGCGTCATCGCCACGGGAGCGTCGCCTTCCCTCGATGGCTTCCCCGGCGTTGCGGGATACGAACCGCTTGTCTTGCGCACGATGGAGGACGCCGAGCGTATGCGCAAAGCCCTAGCCGACCCCTCCTGCAAACGCGTTCTTGTCGCCGGCTCATCGATGGTCGCGCTCAAGACGCTTGAGGCCTGCCTTGACCAGAGAAAAGACACGACGCTCGTCGGACGTGGCGCCCACATCCTCCGCGCAAGCGCGGTTCCCGAAGTTGCCGAGCACATCGAATCGAATCTGCGTGCCCAAGGCACCACGCTTCGCTTGGGAGTCACCATCGGAAGCGTCTCCCTCGCGTCCGGACCCGACACAAATCGCGGGCGCCTTGCCGTTACGTTCTCCGACGGCTCGACCGACTACTTTGACGAGATCTGTGTCGCCTACGGCATGAAATGCAACTTGGACTTCCTACAACCAGGGGCTCTCGAAGCCGACCGCGCCCTCATCGTCGACGATTTCATGCGCACGAGCAATCCCGATGTCTACGCCGCAGGTGATGTGGCCCAAGCCCTCGAGCTCATCTCGGGCGAAAAACGCATCGTAGGCATCTGGAAGAACGCGACAAACCAAGGGGCCTGCGCTGGCGCCGCCATTGCGGCAGAGCTTGCCGGCGCCACGCCGAACACTCCTTTTAAGGGAGCGATCCCCAACAACACCATCGCGGTCAACGATGCGCTGTTCCTCTCTGCGGGTACCATCGAAATCACCGCCAACCGTCGCGTCGAGATCCGAGAGGGAGACGAGATGTCCGTCGCCTATATCTTCGAGACGGCCCACGACGGCTCTGAGCGTCTTGTAGGTTTCAACCTCGCCTGCGACCACAACGAAGAAGGAGGCATCGCCTACGACACAGGCGCCATGCTCAGTCTGCGTATCGAAAGGGACGCTCGTCGATAAATCGCCCCAAGCCACGCGTCCTCCCATACCACGTCTCCGCGCGGCTCCCTGGTCCGTTTTGCGTCAAGGACAAAATAAGGTATGCTCATCTCAGCACCAGCCGAGGGAAGGATTCCAAGCCCCCGAAGCTCGACCCCTTCCCTTGGGCTCTGCGTTTTGTCCGACCGCCTGGAGACAAAGGAGCAACCATGAATATCGAAGTCACCGGTCGTCAGCTCACCATCACCGAGTCCCTCAATCGTTACGCAACGGACAAGATAGGGAGTTCTCTCAAAGTCATGGACATCGACCCGCTTGACGCCGAGGTCGTACTCCACGTCGAGAAGAACAGAAGCAACCCGCGTCCCTGCGTGTGCGAGGTCACCATGCGCACCAACGGACACATCATCCGCGTCGAGGAGCACGACGAGGACATGCATGCCGCCATCGACATCGCCGCGGCAAAGGTCGAGCGCCAGCTTCGCAAGTTCAAGACCCGCGTCGTCGATCGCCGCATCAAAGCAAGTCAAAACCTTGCCGCCTCTTCCAAAGACGATACGGATCTCGACCTCGACGCCTTGATGGCTGAGCTTTCTGGCGAGGAAGACGAGATCGTCCGCGTGAAGGAAGTTGAGTTCCCGCCGCTCACCGAGGAGCAGGCACTCATCCAGATCGATCTGCTTGGCCACGATTTCTTCGCCTACACGGATCGCGACACCAACCTTGTCAACGTGCTGTATCGTCGCAACAACGGCGGTTATGGTTTGCTGAAGCAAATCGACTAGGAACGTGGCGGCTAAAAGGGGCCGCTCACATAAAGGGCGAGGGCGCACCGCAAAGGGCGCCCTCCTCGTATTTTAGGCCACCGAGACGCACGCCTCCCACCCCAGCGCGTCTCCCCATATCTCCCCATATACACGTGACCGCGCAACCTCCTCGCGGTATCATTTCCAAGAGCTACCGAAACTCTTCGATGCGCAAGGAGGATACCGTGACCAACAAAGGCTTCTCAATCTTGGGGGACTCGATCAGCACGCTCGGCGGATCGAACCCCTCCGATTGGCGCACCCACTACGAAGGCGAGGTCCACATCGATGGTGTCACCACCCAAAGTGACACGTGGTGGGGCAAGGTCATCGAGCATTTTGGCGGCCACCTTGTCAGCAATGCCTCCTACTCGGGCTCCGTCGTGGAAGGGTTCGGTTTTCCGGGCGGCAACAGCGACAAACGCATCAACCGTCTCCTCGACGACGACGGCACCCAACCTGACGTCGTCTTGGTCTTTATGGGTATCAACGATTACGGTTGGGGCGGCGGTCGAAACCAGGTTATGGGCCGCAGCGTCTCCGCTTCCGCAAAGCCGGAGGACCTTGGTAAACCGTACGAGGTTACCGGCATTGCCGATGAGAATGCCCTTGCGCGTTTCAAGGCCGCATACCTCGAGACTCTCCAAAAGATCAAGCACATCGCACCAGAATCCGAGACGTGGTGTGTCAACCTTGCCCCAGGATCTGTTCCCGGCGCCCCTTGGCCTAATTTCGCCTACCGTATCCGCGGCATCGAGCTTGACGACTACAACCGAGCTATTCGCGAGGCCGCCGACGAGACAGGAGCGCACGTCGCCGACATTCGCTCCTTCAACATCAACTACAGCTCGATAGAAGGAGTCCACCCCGACGCCTTGGGCATGAAACAAATCGCCACCATGGTGATTGCCCAGATGGAGAACAGGAGCAACAATCCGAAGGACTATCCTATTTTGGCGGACGCCGAGCCCGCCCAGCGTGATTGCTATGCGCCGAATTGCGACGGGTGTCCCTACATCGACATCGAGCCACACCGCTGGAACCTCTATTGCTCCAAGAACGACCCGAGATAGACGCACGGATTGGCGCGTTGGCCAAACAAACACCAACCCGAAAAGCAACTGAAGCAGCCGAAAAGGTAGGGGAATTTTAACCTGTTTGCCATCTGTGTTTGATAGCATGATGCGGTACGTTTTTCGCACGAGATACAACAAGCGACTAGAAAGGTGAGACTTATGGACAACAATTGCGTTTTCTGCAAGATCGTTGCTGGCGAAATCCCTGCAAAGGTCGTCTACGAGGATGATATTTGCATGGCGTTTGACGACCTCGAGCCCGAGGCCCCGGTCCACACCCTCCTTATCCCGAAGGAGCACTACGAGAACCTCAACGACGAGATTCCCGAGGAAGTCGTCGGGCATATGCTGCGCACCCTCCCGAAGGTTGCCGAGATTAAGGGCGTTCATGACAGCGGCTATCGCACCATCATGAACACGGGCCCTGACTCCGCAGCCACCGTGGGCCATCTCCATATGCATTTGATGGGTGGCGTTCTCTTTGGTCGTGCCACCTTCGAGAACTCCCAGCGTTACAACGACGACAAGTAGTCGAAACCGAAAAAGCACAAAAAGCGGGGCGCAGGCATTGGGGCTTGCGTCCCGCTTTTGCATGAAAGCCCCCAAGCATCAGAAAGAGCCCCGCTGTCGGGACCCTGTAGCTCTATTGGGCGAATTATCCTCTCGACAAGGAGCATAGCCCCACCGTATAATCCG
>CAZOGL010000041.1:0-12314 GCA_964579575.1 uncultured Eggerthellaceae bacterium
TCAAATCCTACATCCTCCGCCAGAATACAACAGGGCCCCTGCAAAGGGGCCCTTCTCTTGAAAAGACAACCTCTCGGGATTTGAACCCAATGTTGGGGAATCCCGTTAAGAAAACGCGCCAGTGACGCGTTTTTAGGGATTCGCCCGACCGACTACAACTCTTCGCGCTCCTCCATGGGGATGTAGTGGCGCGTGTGGTTGTGGACGTTTTTGTAAGCAGGGCGGATGATGCGCTTGCCGCTCAAGATCTCCTCGAAACGATGAGCCGCCCAACCAGACATCCTCGCACATGCAAACAAAGGCGTGAACAAGTCGGAGGGAATATCCATCATGCGATAGACAAACCCAGAGTACATGTCGACGTTCGCACAGAAATCCTTCTTCGTCCCCTTCTCGGCCAAGATGACACCCGGAGCCAACCGCTCGATGGAGCGCAAGAGGTTGTACTCCTCTTCGAATCTTGTGCCAATCGCGAGGCTGTCAGCGAAACGCTTGAGCAACACCGCGCGGGGATCGGACTTCGTATAGACCGCATGGCCCATGCCATAGATGAGACCGGTCTTGTCAAATGCTTCCTTGTTGACGATCTTCGCGAGATATGAGGCAAGCTCGTCCTCGTTGGTCCAATCCTTGACGTGCGCCTTGATATCCTCATGCATGGCGTTGACCTGGGCGTTTGCACCACCATGACGCTTGCCCTTCAAGGAGCCGAGCGCCGCCGCATATACGGAGTAGGGGTCGGTGTCCGCCGAAGACATGACGCGGACGGTAAACGTGGAGTTGTTGCCGCCGCCGTGCTCCGCGTGCAAGCACAGCATGACGTCAAGCATCGCCGCCTCTTCCTTGGTGAAACTACGATCGGGGCGCAGCATCGACAAAATCGTCTCGGCGGTCGACTGACCGGAAATGTAGGGATGCATGATAAACGAGCCGCCGTGATAGCGGGACAACATCGAGTAGTACGACAAGACCATGATGCGAGGAAGGCGGGAGATGATCGAGATTGCAGTCATGACCTCGTGTTCGTTGGAGCGATCCTCCGCCTTCTCGTCATAGGAGTAGAGCAAGGCGATAGCGCGCTCAAGGACGTTCATGATATCGGGCGGCGTGTCGCGCAACGCGATAGATGCGGTAAATCCATCAGGCAGGGAACGTTGGCTCTCCATAACGGCGTTGAACTCGTCGAGCTGTGTTTGCGTCGGCAACTGGCCCGTCATTAGCAGGTAAGAAATCTCCTCGTAGCGATAACGATGATCGGGAGAGGGGTCTTGCAACAGGTCATACAAATCGTAGCCGCGGTAACGCAACAAGCCCTCGTCGGGAAACTTGACGCCGTCCGACATGATGTAGCCATGCACGTTGGAGATGTTTGTGATACCCGCGATAACACCGGTGCCGTCGGCATTACGCAGACCGCGCTTCACGTCGAAACGTTGGTACGTTTCCGGGTCGATGTAGTTCAACTCTTCAAAATGTTGGTAAAGCTTGAGTTTTTCGGCCTCTTTTGCCATAGCGCCTCCTTGGTACGGTCCCTCGACGGTAGTCTCTCTTTGGTATCTCTCTTTGTTATACGAGGAAGTGAATCGCGAGATGGGATGTAAATCCTTCGTTTGCTAAGAGTATAGTGGCGCCTAATGGCAAATAGGTTTCCAACGCATAAAACCCAAATGTATTCCATGTTGCTGTCACCAATCCCGCTGTCGGTGAATTAACATATCGGAAAAAACCAGTCACATAATCCGTGTGCAACTCATTTGACAGGAGCCTCCATGCCGATTCCCAAGAACGAGAAGGACGAATTTCTCAACAGACCACAAAACTACACCGCGTCTGTCCTCTTTTCCGAGTTCACCGCTTTTTTCTTCGCGGTTCTTTCCGGAACGCTGCTCATCTGGCAGCTCGCATGCCACGAAGGCTCTAGTTGGACCTTGCTGTTTACCGGTATCGTCTTCACCGTATCCGTTGCCGGAATCCTGTGGATTACGAGCAATCCCGACTCCGTTCGCGCCCGCCAAACCGAGGAGATGCTCGCCTTGGCACGCCAGATGCTTGACCGTATACAATGCGGCCTCGACAGAGAATCCGCCCAAGAGGTTTGCGAGATGTTGCTTCCCAAGTCAGCCGCTGTCGCGGTCGCCATCACCAACCGAGAAACCGTTTTGGGCTATGCCGGCTTCTCCGAGGTGGATAACCCCGCAGGCGGTCCCATCCAAACCCGCGCGACCGAACAAGTCGTCGAGACAGGCGAGCCTGTGACGTTTACCTCCGCTGAGGAGATTGGCTTCCCGTTTGAGTCACGCGTGATTCGAGCCGCCATCGTTGTTCCCCTAACCCGTGGTCGCTCGGTGTTCGGCACGCTCAAGTTCTACTATCGCCACCCGCGCCAGATCAGCAACACCCAACGCACCATCGCCTACGGTTTTGGGGATCTTCTCTCGACCCAGCTCTCCGCAGAAGCCCTCGAAGAGCAGACCAAACTCACGACAAGCATGGAGCTCAAGGCCCTCCAAGCCCAGATCAACCCACATTTTCTGTTCAACACCATCAACACAATCGCCTCGTTTGTGCGCACCGACCCCGAGCGCGCTCGCGTCTTGTTGCGTGAGTTTGCCACCTTCTATCGCCACACTCTCGAGGATACAGGGGATCTCGTCGCCCTGTCCCGCGAGGTCGAACAGACTATGCGTTACTTCTATTTTGAGCTCGCGCGCTTCGGCGAAGACCACCTGCGCCTATCCGTCAGCTTCGACGACGATGTCGAAGACATGCTGATTCCTGCGTTTTTGATCCAGCCCCTTGTTGAGAACGCGGTACGTCACGCTCGACCCACCGACCGCATGCTCACCATCAAGGTTTCCGCGGAGAAACAGGGGAATTTTCTTATCCTCTCCGTTGCCGATGACGGTGTAGGCATGGACGAGGCGCACCGTCTCGCTATCCTCCACCCCAGCTCGGAAACAGGCCTTGGTATCGCGGTCAAGAACGTCCACGATCGCGTGGAGGGCTACTTTGGAGAAGGGTCTCACATGGAGGTCGACAGCGAGCTTGGCCAAGGAACCACCATCAGGCTTGTCATGAACCTCGACTCCGAGAACCTCAAAAACCTTATGGACACCGGCAACAAACACGAGAATGACACCGTCGTTCACGGACAAAGCGTCGCTGACACCATCGCGAGCTCTGCGGCCCAGATGAGCGGCATGGCGCACGCGGACCCGCTCGGTTCCACATCCGCAGGAGAGGTGTTCTCAAGCGCGAGCGAAAGCCTCGTCGCCGCAGCAGCGGCTTCCGCCGAGACTGTCTCCTCCGCCGAGGTCCGCTCCATGAACAACATTGCCGCACAAAGCGAGACGACCGGCGTTGCCGACAAGTTCCGCGAGGACCTTTCCCATATCGACCTCCTCAACCAGGACGACGAGACAGGAGAAGACTTCGAGGATGACGATTGGGATTACGAAGAGGAAATGGCCCATGTCAAGGACCTGTCCGACGAGGAGTGGGAAAAGGCGTTTGCCGGGTTCTCCGAAGAGGCCCTCGACGAAGAGGAGAAGGACGAAAAACCCTAGAAGGCAAACTCTCTCACAACAAGTAACACGGCAGCAACAAGACGGTGACTGTTGCCGCTGAGGTCGCCTAGAAAGCAAACTCTCTCACGACGAGCAGCACGGCAGCAATCCCGAGAAAGCTGGCGAAGATAAAGCGCAGCACACGCTCGTTTACCATCGTGCCCAACTTTGTGCCGAGAACAGCACCAGGAATCGTTCCTATCGTAAGCATGACGCCCGCAAGATAGTCTACGTGCCCAAGCAGGCAATACTCGATGGCGCTTGGTATCGCCAAGATAATGATGGCGACCAGCGACGTACCCGACGCCTTTCGAATGGGGATGTGGAGCAAACTCGTCATGAGGGGCACCATGATAAACCCGCCACCGACGCCGACATAACCCGAAGCAAATCCAGCAATAAGGCCAATCCCAACACCTCCAAGAAGAGCCTTCCCCGAAAGCTTTACTTCGTCGAAATCGGTCGTCACATCAGATGGGGAGGCCGCGTTCGCAGAAACGACCTCTGCCCGGTTCCCTTCTTCGCCTCCAGGGTGCGTCACAGCAGAGGGGGAGGCCGCGTTCGCTGAAACCTCGCCCTTCTTCGGAAGCTTAATCGCCTTGCGTAACATGGTTACCGCGGAGTAGGCGATGACCACAGCGGCGACCAGCATAATCGCCCACGAAGGGGAACGATCGGCCAAAAAGACACCCAGAGATGAACTTATCGCGCCGCCAAGACCGAGAGCGAGACCAAGTTTGACAAGGCAGGTGCCGCGGCGGAGATGGGACAAGGCTCCCGACACTGACGTCGGGATGATGACAAACAACGAAGTCGCCGTCGCCGAGATCGCTGGGAAACCGAACGCGATGCGAAGGAGCGGAACCATGACGGTCCCCCCTCCGATTCCAAGCATGCCCGAAAAGATCCCGATGACGACACCGGCAAGCGCGAGCGCAACACCCACCACAACGGCATCCATCGCTGCGCCTCGCTAGTTCGCGTCGTAATAATCAGCGATGTTCAAGCGGATTTCGCATGTCGCGCCAGGGTCGAACCCGCCATCATAGCCATCTTTCTCAAACGAACGTTGCGCCTGTGCGGCAACTTCCTCGTCTTCCTCTTGCACACCAGAGGCAGCGGCAGCAATAATCGCTTCTGCTTGGGATGCGGCAGCAAGCGCCGCAGCACGTTCAGCAGCCGCAGCAGCGGACTCTTCCTCGACGCTGCGCATACGGGGACGCTCGTCGCGACGCGACATGCGCCTTGTCCGTCTCGGCTTTTCTGTGGATGCCTGTTCGTCCTCAACAAGACCGGCCTCTACCGCCTTGGCAGCAACGCTGCGTTGGGACACCGACTGAACAAGAGCTGCTCTCAAAATGGCATCACCCTTGAGTTGGGACATGGCCTCAGCCCAAACGAACTGCAGTTGGAAATAGCGCCCACACTGGTTTTGCGCATACACATCCGCCTCGCCGTTCGCAGCATGCAACGCCTCGCGATAGGAGCCCTTGTCGCTTTCAGTAAGCATGCGGGTACGCGCCGTTTTCTTGAGTCGCTTTATGACGCTTGCTTCAAGGAACGGTCCCGGATAAGGCTCTAATGAGGAAGGTTTGAGTTGCAATAAATCGATTTGGGTACGACTGAACTCCATCTTGCGGTACTCGTAGGTCCAACGATAGACATCTTGACGAAAACGCAGGCCTCGATTGCCGGTGCGGGGAGGGTTGTGTCGAAGGTACAACTGGTTATCAAACCACATGTCCGAACCATACATACGAAGGTTCAACAAGTAGTCGAGATCCTCGCCTCGGGAGATATACGGATCGAAAGCAACGCGCTTGTACGCCTCCTCGCTCAAGGCGAGACATCCTCCGCAAGTGTGGTTTGACCTGCTGAGGCGCTTACCAGCCATGGCACGCTCTATCCACTCGTTGAACAGCTCGGTTTGCGGCCAATTGCGATCGGTCCACGAAGTCTTCCTGGAGGACTTGTACGAACCCTGACCATTGAGGTAGTAGCCGGACTTCGCAAGGATGGGCACGCCGTTACGGGTCATCTTACCCAAGCCGTACACCGCTTTGGCCAAAAAATCGGGGTCGTCGACAATCTCGTCATCGTCAATAAACACGACGGAGTCAAATCCGAGAACATGCGCCACGACAAGACCAAAGTTCTTGATGGCGCCGTAGCTGCCGAGGCCCACCTCGTCATACATCGTGCCGAGGCCCAGTTGGCTCATGCGTTGTTGGACGAGCTCGTTCTCCGCGCGACCGAACACGGCTGTATGCAGAGTCGGAAATTGCCGGCAAATAGCATGGACCTGGCTTTCGGCGCGCTCGGCGATATCGTCGACGCACGCAACAAGGACGATTATCTGCCCAACACCCTTCACGTTCTGAAGAGACTCGAGGCAACGACCGAGTTCTCCATGAGCGCCAAGAGGAGTCGCATGATCATAGGTCTGGAGAACTCCAGCATCAAGACTTGCGGCACGCGCCCTGACATATGTGGGAATAACGATTGCTGGGTTCATGCCTCATGCTCCTTATGCTGCTACAGGTCGGTCACGCACATAAGGCTATCTAGCCAGCATGCCGAAAGAACGTAAACTCTGATTAATTGTACCGTTGAATGGAATATTTCGCACTACCTACACAACTGCCAACTATCCGCGAGAAGAGGGGCGTTTTCCCTTTCCGCGTCGCCGACCGTGGGCTTTACCGGCCTTTTCGTCGGACGCCTTCGTCCCAGACGCCCTGCGGGCCTGCTCACGGCGGTTGCGCATCTCGTTCACCTCAAAGGTAAGGCCCAGGTAGGAATCGAGACGATCTTGGGACAACGCTCCCGTCTTGACCGCCTTGCGAACAGCACATCCCGGCTCGTTTCGGTGGGTGCAATCACGAAAGCGACAGTTTTGCGCAAATTCCTCCACGTCCGAAAACGCCGTCTGGATTCCCTCTTCTGCCTCCCAGACGCCAAGACCGCGAACTCCCGGCATATCCACAACAAGACCGCCGTTGGGAAGTTCAACTATTTCGCGACTTACCGTGGTGTGGCGCCCCTTGCCGTCTCCCTCCCTCACCGAGCTGGTCTTCAGAATACGCTCGCCGACCAAAAGGTTGATGAGACTCGATTTGCCGACACCGCTACGTCCCATCAGGACCGTCATGGTTCCTTTCGGCATAAGTGCACGCACCGCCTTGACGCTTTCCTCATCCCGCTCCGACACGACGAACACGCCAACGTTTCCCGCAAGCTCGCGAACGGCGGACACCGCCTCGTCCAAAACAGAGCTCCCCTCTGCCAAGTCGGCCTTTGTCAGCACGATTGACACATCGGCGCCGGTTTGGTGGGCAAGAACCAGCTCGCGCTCGAGACGCTTCATGTTGACCTCGATAATCGGCTGAGCAATGATGACGCGGTCAAAATTCGCAGCAAGGACCTGGGGCACCGCTCGCTGCGCGGGGTCTTTGCGCAAGAGCTCGCGGCTGCGTGGCGCTATCGAGACAACGATTCCCATATCGTGCTCTCCAGAACGCGCCACCCACACGTTATCTCCTATGACGCACCGATTGACGTCGTTTTTCACAAGGTTCGTCGCATGCTCGCAACGCGCCTCGCTCCCGTCGGAGAATTTAACGAGAGGGAAACCGCGGTCGAGCTTCACGACCTGGCCGAACTCGTATTCCTCTTCCCGTTCCACTATCTAGCGCATCTTTTCTCGAATGCGATTGAACAGCAAGGCCAATCCGCCACCCACTAAAAGAAGCAAGATCCCAGGGACGAACATGCCAAAAGAGACCTCATGGGTTGCCACCCCTCCGCGTTTGGTCACGGTGACGTTCGTGGCATGCAAATCGGAGATGCCGTTGTGTTCGCTGCACACAAGGTTGAACGTGCCACGAACCTGCAACGTCGTTCCCTTTCGGCTGTAAGTCCCAAGCGTGTCAATAAGCTTGGCGTTCTCCTTGCTCATGAATACGGTAAGCGTGTTCGTTGAGGTAACAGACTTATTGGCGGTGTTGGTGCTAGATTCGCTCTTATTGCTTGACGCGTTGGCGGAAGCCGCGCTCGCGGTCGACTCCTCCCAAAGCATCACCCAACAATAATCGGTTCCATGCTCGTCGTTTATAATGTCACCCGTCGCTTCGCCGACGACCTGCACCGTTTGCTTGTCGTAATACGAGTCCGCGGAAGCGAGCTCGGTGATGGTCGAGTCGTAGATAAAAGAGGTGTCGGGGAGCTGGTTCTCGTTGATGACGTTCTCCTCCTCGGTGAGAGAAACGCCCTCACCTCCGTTTCCTTGTTGGGACGAGGAGTCATCCGCCCATGCAAGAGGAGCCAACGAAAGCATCGACACCAAAGCGAAGGCGACAGCCTTGAACCGCCACTTTGCAAAAGACGTTGAACGCGTAGCCATGGCTATCTCCCCCTTTTGATAAAAGAGGGCTTCATCGAGACAAACACGCTCACCACCAAGGCAATCAACGTGATGAACTCGAGACGTCCCGCCCACATCTCAAGTATGTAGAACATCTCGAGATCCACAGGCATACCAGCAGCGACGACACCCGAAGTCAAACCTCCGTTGCTGGCCATAGCGACCGATTCAAAGATTGCCTGCGGTGCCTCGTACCCATGGGCGACGCCGGCAAGAGTGCCAAGGGTGTACGTGATGACGAATAGCAAGAAGACCGTTAACGCCTCGCGGGACGTCTCGGGAGAGAGTTGCCTGCGACCCACGTGGTAGTACGTGATGACGACACGAGCAGACGAGGGGGACAAGGCCTCCTTTACCGATGCAGCAACCGACTTGAAGACGATGCCGACACGATAAAGCTTCATGCCGCCCGCAGTGCCACCCGCACCGCCTCCTACCGCCATGATCAAAGCGACGGTCAAAAAGGCGCCCGAGGAGAACACCGTGGTCAGCTGGTTCGTTGTTATGTTTTGCAGGCCAGTCGTCGAAAAAGCGGCAATAACGGTGAACAACCCGCGACGCATCATGTCGAACACCGAGGAATACTCGGTACTTGCACAAAGCGCCGCCGCAAACACCACCGTGATCGCGACCAGCCAAACGCACATCGTACGCGTTTCGATGTCCCGAAAGAAGGTGAGGAGGTTTCCCTTCCAAATGTTGTCGTGCATGACGAAATTCAAAGAACCGAACAACATCAACAACATGAGGGCAATCTCCATCGGGAGCGAATGGTAATACATCGCGCTTTGGCTTGTCGGGGCAAACCCGCCCGTCATAAAACTCGTGATGGCAAGCCAAAATCCATGGAGGATAGCACGCGTAAACGCAACTCCGGAAATGAGACAGATAATCGCCAAGACAAACGTAGAGGCCACGATGAAAAACAGGGCGACACGGGCAATGAAGCGCGCGGTTTGGACGACATTGGGGACAACATGTTCGCTGCGGGCCTCGGAAGAATAGAGACTCGCTGCGCCGCCCTTGCCAAAAAGGCCCAACGACAACGCGACGACGATAAGGCCCAAACCGCCCACAAGAATCATCATGAAGCGGAACATGTTATCCGCGTACGACAGGTGGTCGAGGTCTTGGACCAAACAGGCCCCTGTCGTGGTAAACCCAGACACGCCGTCAAACAAGGCGTCGACGTAGCTGTTGTAGTGGCCGGAGAGGAACAAAGGGATTGATGCAAAAATCGCCAAGACAAGCCACGCAAGGCCCGTAACGACGATTGCCTGTTGCTGGGTCAGCCTTGTCGGTTGGACGCGCAGGAAGCAAAGCGCCAAACCTATGACGAGATTGATTCCCGCCGCGAAAAGATAACGGGCAATCGGTTCCCATTCGCGATAACAAAGACCTGTCACAAGAGAGGGGATGTAGATTGCCGCAGAGAACGCGATAAGAAGGCCGAGGTAATGGCCGATGGTACGCGCATCGTCAACCGTGAATTTCGACCACATGTTGCTATCCCAACACGAAACGGGTCAATGCGATAATCCCCCAAAGGACCACCAGGAGGGCGCCAAAAAACAACAGAACGGTAGCGACGCTTTTCGCCGGCGTCTCAATCTGCTCGCGTATGGTCTTCTTCTCACGCATAGCGCCTATTCTAGTACATCAGCAAAGCCCTATGCACACAAACGGAGGTGTGGGCGCTCTCTTGGGACCACAGGAACACAGGCCCCTCTTGGGGCCCCAAGTCCCTCTTGGAATCGCAAACACGCTCCCGTTCGCGTTTCGGAAAGAAAGACACGCTCAGAAAGGCACACTCATTGGCGCATACACGCCCCACAAAAAAAGAGAAGCGGCGAAGCCACTTCTGAGGGGGACGGGAGGAGGGCCGAGGGGGATCGCGCCCTTCCTCCCTTCTTATGCGATGTCTCCAGACGAGAGAGAAGAGAGAGGCACCGCCCAGTTAAGCAATTGACATGTTAGACATTGTTGCTGAACACATTTGTTAGCTTAAGGCAACTTTGAGAGAATGACAAGATAAAGTTTGCTCAAGTTTACTTTTTTCTCAAAATGCTCCTTTTTTCGAAACAAAGATGTCGTTCATTAACAAACAGCGAGTCGTTAACAAAACAGCACCAACCCGGCAGCCTCACGTTGCACCGACAGCCAATCAGTGCTTGGACCCCTGGCGGCCCATCCCGCCCTTGTGACCCGAAGCCTTGTTGGGACCCATCCCCTTGCCACCATTACGGCCCCGGTCAAACCCGGAACGACCCTGCGCACGATTACCACCTGAACCGTCAGAGGAGCGCGCTGTGCCCCGAGCGCCCTGCGTGACTCCCTTTTGCTTGCCTTCCTTTCGAGGACGCAAGAGGCATTTCGACCCAAAGCCGATGAGGTCCTCTCGACCCGCCTTGTGCAAGGCCTCTTCCACAAGCTCGCGGTTTCGCGGATTTCGATATTGGATGAGCGCTCGCTGGAGCGCTTTCTCGTGAGGCGTGCGCGCACAATAGACGGGCTTCATCGTGCGCGGGTCGACGCCAGTGTAGTAGATGCAGGTGCTGATGGTGCTCGGCGTGGGGTAGAAGTCTTGTACCTGTTCAGGGTTGAACCCCATGTCGCGACAAAACTCCGCAAGCTCCACCGCCTCTTTGAGCGTGGAACCAGGATGCGAGGACATGAGATAAGGAACCACAAACTGCTTGAGACCAAGATCTTTGTTCGCTTGGTCAAAGACCTCGACAAACCGTTGATACACGTCGTTGCTCGGCTTTCCCATCACGTCAAGAACCGCTTGACTCACATGCTCGGGGGCCAAACGCAACTGGCCGCTTACGTGATATTGGACAAGCTCGCGAATATAGTCCTCCCCGTGCTTGTCAAGAAGGGCATAGTCGAAACGGATGCCGCTGCGGACAAACACCTTCTTCACTCCCGGCAAGGCGCGCATCTTACGCAACAAGGCAAGGTAGTCGCTATGATCGACCTGGAGGCTCTTGCAAGGCTTAGGGGAAAGACACCTCTTCCCCCGACACGCGCCGTTTTTCATCTGGCGCGGACACGCCGGCTTGCGAAAATCGGCTGTCGGACCACCGACATCGTGGATGTAGCCCTTAAATTCGGGGTCCTCGGTGATAAGCTTCGCCTCGGCAAGAATAGACTCGTGGCTGCGGCTTTGTATGATGCGGCCCTGGTGGAAGGAGAGGCTGCAAAAGGAGCACTCGCCAATGCACCCACGATTGCTCGTAATGCTGAATTTGACCTCGGAAATCGCCGGGATGCCGCCCGCCTTCTCGTATATCGGATGATACGTGCGCGCATAGGGTAAATCGTAAGTCGCGTCCATCTCTTCTGTGGTCAAAGGCTCGGAAGAGGGGTTTTGGACCACATAGATGCCGTCGCGCTCATAAGGCTCCACGAGGCGCTTGCCGGAAAACGGGTCCAAGTTTGCATACTGCACCTTGAAACTGCGCGCATAGGCTAGCTTGCCCGCGCCCATCTCTTCCCAGCTCGGAAGCATCTCGTAGTCGTAAACGCTCTCGAGGTTGTTCGTGCGGTAGGTCGTACCGGGGACGTAGGTGATTTGGTCTATAGGGATACCGGCATCAAGCGCGTCCGCGACCGCGACAACGGAGCGCTCTCCCATGCCGAACAACAACAGGTTTGCCTGGCTGTCCAAAAGCACCGAGCGCTTGAGCTTGTCAGACCAATAGTCGTAGTGGGCAAGGCGCCTCAGACTCGCCTCGACACCTCCAAGCACAATCGGAACATCCTTGTAGGCCTTCCTGATAAGGTTGCCGTACACCGTCGTGGCGTGATCGGGGCGCAAACCCATCTTCCCGCCGGGCGAGTAATAGTCGCGCTTGCGATGCTTCTTGGCGACGGTGTAGTGGTTCACCATGGAGTCCATGTTTCCCGCGCTGACGAGGAACGCCAGGCGGGGACGACCGAGGGCCTTCACGCTCTTGACATCGTGCCAATCAGGTTGGCATATGATACCGACCTTGTAACCGTTCGCCTCGAGGACACGAGAGATGATGGCCATACCGAAAGAGGGGTGGTCGACATAGGCATCTCCGCACACGTACACGAAGTCGCATTGATCCCATCCGCGCTCCTTCATGTCCGCTGCGCTGATTGGCAAGAACGTCTTGGGTTTCTCGAGCATGCCCTTATCACCTCTCTCCTGTTGGTTTGTATTCTAACGTAAAGCCTCAAGCCCCACCCGCTGCCCCCGAGCCCGAGTCCGAGCCCGAGCCCGAGTCCGAGCCCGAGCCCGCTGCCCTCAAGTTCCACCCGCTGCCCGCCGTCTCCACCCGCTGCCCTCAAGC
>CAZOGL010000041.1:12414-14539 GCA_964579575.1 uncultured Eggerthellaceae bacterium
CCACCCGCTGCCCTCAAGCCCCAACCGCTGCCCTAAAGCCCGAGCCCGAGCCCGCCGTCCCCGTTTTGCCGCAGTGTGATAGCATGATTCGGTGCATTTTTTCGGAAGCTTGACCTCGACCACATCATTTGGAGGAAACGCGCATGGACCAAAACGTGTTTGACGAAGAGCAAGCCCATCTTGATGAGACCTACGCAAAGCTTCAAGACATCGAAAGAGCGACGCGCGCTTCGTTGGAAAAGCGCATCAAGGCGGCCCTCGGAGACAAAAACGACATGCTCGATGAGCTCGCCGTAGATTTCACCGGCGAAGTCAACTTGGAGACGTATGTCGAATTCGAATCCATCAACAAGATCATTGACGAGTACAATCTCTCGAACGAGTTGGACCAGGACCGTCTCAACAAGGCCCATGTCCTCCTCAAGCAACCTTACTTCGCAAAGATCACCCTTCAGATGAAGCCAGGCGCCGAGCCGCGCGACCTCTATATCGGCACAACGGGGATCACCGACGAGAAGCGCCGCCACTTCATCATCGATTGGCGCAGTCCTGTTGCCGAGGTGTACTACAACCAATCCACAGGCAAGACCTCCTATGAGGCGAACGGCCGCACGATTCAAACCGACCTGAAACTGCGTCGACAATTCGACATCACGGGCAACAAGCTCAACGCCTACTTCGACACCACCGTCGCAATCGAGGACCCCTTGCTCTTGGCAAGTCTTGCCCAAGCGAAATCCGATACGTTGCGCGACATCACGGCAACGATCCAAAAGGAGCAAAACGCCGTCGTTCGCCACGAAGACGTCCCTGTGCTGCTGGTCAACGGCATTGCTGGCTCAGGCAAGACCAGCGTCTTGCTGCAACGCATTGCCTACCTGTTCTATCGCGAACGCGAGAACCTCCGCCCATCCGACGTGTATCTCATCACGCCAAATCCTGTGTTCCAAAAATACATCAGCGAGGTCCTCCCGAACATGGGAGAGACGAACCCGTCAACCCTCACCTGGAACGACCTCATGAACAACCTTGGTATAGGGGAACACGGTCTTGGCAAGGATGCCTCTGCCGATACCCTCAGGCTCATCGACAAGCTTGTCCCCAATCTCGAACTCACCCAAGCCGACTTTCAAGACCTGCGCATCGACGAGGAGCGCGTGATCACCGCAAGCCAAATCTTCTCCTGTTACAACCACTTCAAGAAGTTTCCGGCAGGCACCCACCGCAGCACCCTTACCGTCGAAGAGCTCCACGACAAGGTCCAACAGCGCATCCAACGCCTTGCCAACGACGAATACACGCAGGATACTGTCACCGACCTCGATGAGGAAACGATGGTGCGCGTATTTGGGCACCACATCATCCCGATGGACGACGCGGAGCTAAGGGATTACACCCGCCAATACCTCACATGGCGCTATCGGCCCATTGAAGAGGCCATCGAGAACGGTGAGTGGTTGCGCATCGACCGTATCGGAATGAACATGTTGGGGAAGAAAAACCTCACAAGCGCGGAGCACCTCTACCTCAAGCTTACCTTGGCTGGATGCTCCAACCGCGCTGCGCGCTATGTCATGGTTGACGAGGTTCAAGACTATACCCAACCTCAGCTCATGGTCCTCGCACGCTACTTCAACAACGCGCACTTCCTCCTGCTTGGTGACCCCAACCAGGCAATCACCCCAGGCACGGCAACCTTTGAGCAAATTCGCGAGATCTTCTCCGAAAGCCACAAACACGTCGACGAGTGCCAACTCATGACAAGCTATCGCTCAAGCCCCGAGATCACGGAGTTGTTTACCCGCCTCATGACGGAAGAGGAACGCATCAACGCAAACTCCGTCCAACGCGACGGCACACCCCCCGTTATCCTAGAATGCAACGGCGACGAGGAATATCGCCAGGCTCTCATCGGCGCCGTTTCCGAAGCGAAAAAGGCAACATCGGGCCTCACCGCTATTGTCACCGCTGACAAAATGGGCATGAAACGCGCCGCAAAGATTCTCGACGATCCCGAAATCATGAAAATGGACGGTTCCACCAACCTCCCGGAAAGCGGTGTCATCTTGCTCACGGTCGCTCTTGCCAAGGGACTCGAGTTTGATCGCGTCATCGTTCCCGATGC
>CAZOGL010000042.1:0-2473 GCA_964579575.1 uncultured Eggerthellaceae bacterium
TCGCCACGGATTACGCCCAACTGGATGATTTTGGGTTCGGCCGGACGTTATGACACGTCACCCGACGGCGCACCGGTCGCCGCCGCGTCACCCGGCGACACATCGGCCGACGACGCGTCACTCGACGGCGTGCCAGATAGAGGTGGCATGGGCTGCCAATTCTGGTCGTCCATGAGCTTTCGCGCATCCTCCCAACCGCGGCGGAGTTGCTTAATCCCGGATTTCGCGTTCTTGCGATCGACGATGGCGATGCGCACCGCCTCCTTCGAGAAGGTAAGGAAGGTGCCAAACCCGAACGCGATCGGATTGTAGTCGCCATGTTCCTTAAAGTATTGGGCGATGTAGCCACGGTTGCGCATGATGTGGTAGCGGTTCAAGTCGCTGGTGGAGTTGAGTTGGCGCTTGCCTGCGATGTCCCAATTTTGGATATCGCGGGTACGACGGAGGACGAACTCGTCCACAAGTACGCAGGTGGTGATCTTGCTTGCAAGGTAGCCATATACGGCGTCGTCCCAATAGATGAAGAAGCGCGGGTCGGGGATGCCTATGCGCTCCACGATGCGACGGCGGAACATGCCTCCCTCAAAGCATACGTTGTTCATGATGAGGTAACCCTCGCTGTTGAACTTCTCCGGAGCGAAAGGATTGAGGAACCCCACCTTGGGGATGAAATCGTATTGCCAATAGAAGGGGCCGCCGTCATAGTCGTAGCGCCGACCTTGGATGACGTCGAAGCGATCGGTCCATTTCGAGAGCTTGTCGATGGAATCCGGCAGTACAGCGACATCGTCGTCCATGAGCCAAAACCACTCTGTGCCCAACTCGTAGGCGCGTTTGACTCCGGCGGAGAAGCCACCCGACCCGCCACCATTGATCTCTTGGGGAGCGTAGTGGAGATAGTCGGAGCCGCCGAGCTCGTCAATGTCCGCAGGTCCCCAAAGCTTACGGGCGTGGACGTTGAACTCCTCGGTCATCGCTTTCGTCTCCTCGGAGTTCTCGTTGTCTACCAAGACAATGCGCCAAGGCGGTGTCGTCAGCTCGAGTAAGGAATCGAACAATACCGACAAAAGCTGTTGACGCTTGTAGGTAACGACAACGATGCTGAGCTTTTCCATGAAATAAGACTCCCCATGTATCAGGTTCGTTTAAGTACTCCCCAATCGTTTAGGTGTTCCCCCTATTCTATCGCATGTGGGGAAGGGCATGCGGGGGAGGCTAGCTGAAGATGAAGCCTTGAGGAAGGGCATGCGGGGGAGGCTAGCTGAAGATGAAGCCTTGAGGAAGGCTAGCCGAAGATGAAGCCTTGAGGAAGGCTAGCCGAAGATGAAGCCCGCGGGGCTGTAATACATGAAGTGCAAGAGGGCGAGAAAGCCGTATACGCCGGCCAAAAACCAGAAGAACCCGTCCACCAACAGCTTCGGCAACTTGCGCATCCCCTTGTCCATGAGCGGGTACACGACCCATACGATAAGGGTCGCGGCAAGGGAGTACACCATGGAGTTTTGCAGGCAGATCTGGCCCATGAAGTTGAACGGCATGTTCGAGTAGTCCCAAAGGTGGTAGTCGTAGTTGGCCGTGATGCCGGTGGTGAAGTCGATGCACGTGCAAACGAGTGCGTTCGCGAAGAAACTCAGGATGACCGCGGGGACCATGTGTCCGTTGGTCTTGCGTAAAAGCCACCGGCTCAAGGGGTGGAGCAACAAGACGATGAGCGCGACGGCGATGCCCTCCGCAGAGAAGGGGTAGAGCCACTGGTCCCACAACATGGCATTGGAGGGATCGTATTCGCCCATGACGAGACCGAGGCGGATGAGTTGGCAAAACGCCATTTCCGCCCAGTGTCCCAAGAAGGAGAACGCCACGAAGTAGATGCCGAGGTCGCGCCAAAACTCCCACGTGCGCAAACGCTTGAGCAAAGGCAGCTCCCACGTCTGGCCGCCCGGGGCGTCATCGTAGGTGTACACGCGGGTCAAAACGCTGCGTACCTTCTCCGAGAAGAGCAGGTAGATGATGACCGTGAGGGCGAGGATGGCGCCGACAACGAGTATGGCGATGGCAAGGGGCTCGCCGGTTTGACTTGCCATGTCTTTGAAAGTGCCAAGTGCCATGTCGATGCCGATGAGCACCGAGGCGATGACGATGTTCATGGTCGCCAGGATGCGCGCACGGCTCGAGCGGATTTGAATGACCCAAACGGAAACGGTGGCGGTGCCGGTCAAGAACAGGGAGACGAGCATGCTCAGGTCGTAGTCGTAGTTGTCGGGGTCGAACATGGCGCCGTTCGCCAACGCCACCAACAACATCGTGGCGAAGTACGCTTGGACCAATCTCAAGCCTATGGGCAGCGGGGCATAGGGCTCGTGCTTGAAAGGGCTGTCGGAGCGCGAAACGTCGGAGCAAGCACTGTCAGGGCGACCACTGTCGGAGCGCGAAACGTCGGAGCAAGCACTGTCAGGGCGACCACTGTCGGAGC
>CAZOGL010000042.1:2573-6682 GCA_964579575.1 uncultured Eggerthellaceae bacterium
CTGTCGGAGCGCGAAACGTCGGAGCAAGCACTGTCAGGGCGACCACTGTCGGAGCGCGAAACGTCGGAGCAAGCACTGTCAGCGCGCTGCGTGGCAGGGGAACTCGATTGTTTCATAGGAGCCGATTGCTTCATGGGAACCTACTGATTTCGCTTCGCAGCCTGCGCGGCCTGACGTTGGTGCATCTCGTCGAGGATGTTTTGGTATTCCTCCGCGGTCTGCTCGTCGAGGGTACCGCTTTCGAGGGCGAACTCGATTTGCTCCTCGGTAGTGAGCGGGGGATCGATGAGGTAGAGCGTCTGGGGAATCATGTAGGCGGCGCAAACGACCACGAACACGAGGTTCATGACGTTGAGCGGAATCTTTGCGAAAAGGCGTTCAAGGGCGGGGTAGACGATCCATGTGATGATGGAGGCGACAAGACCGAAGCCGAAGGCGTTTTGTGCACAGACCTGGCCCATGAAGTTGAAAGGCATGTCTGTGTAGTCCCAAAGTTGCAGATCGGCGTTGACAAACATGCCCATCCCGAACTCGATGCATACGCACAAAAGCATGTTGGCTATAAAGCTGAGGAGATAGGCGAACCCAGGAACCTTGAACTTACCCATAAGCCAACGCCAGAGCGGGTACAGGAACAAGGCGATGAACACGACTGCCGCGCCCTCCATGGGGAAGGGGTAGAACCAGTCGCGCCACAACATCGTGTTGGTGTAGTCCACCTCTCCTTGGATGATGCCAAGTGCCATGAGTTGGGACAGGCCTGCCTCCATCCAGTGACCGACAAGGGAGAACACGCAAAAGTAGATACCGAGGTTGCGCCAAAACGGCCAGCTGCGGCGGTTGATAACAAGCTCCTTGGACACCGGTGCTGCGCTTTGCTTGTCGATGCCGAAAGGTTGGTTGAGCGCGGCTCGCGCCTTTTTGGACGTGAGGAAGTAGAGAAACATCACGATATCGAAGGAGGAGGATGCTAGCTCGGTGACGAGATTGAAGTTGTTGAACACGAAGAAGTTGAGCGACCACCCGACGATGATGTTGCCGGCGGTAAAGATGAGCGCCCAGGTACGTGCGCACTTGAAACGGCACCACAACATCCAAAGCAACACCATCTCAAATACGATGTTTGCGAAATCGAAGAGCGTCGTATTGTTGTAGTCAATCAGGTCGCGGGACGTGATGATCAAACAGATCGCTGTGAGGACGAAGTTCAAGGTGAATATGACCATGAGGAACTTCATGAAGCGCGGAATCTTGGTGCGCCCTTTGAGGTCCGCTCTCTTGTCAGAGATCTTTCCCTTGATGTTCTTGATCTCGCTGCCGACCTTCCCGGTCTTGGCCTGCGTGTCGGTTTGAGTGTCGGCCTGCGTGTCGGCCTGCGTGTCGATCTCGGTCTCGGCCTGCGTGTCGGCCTGCGTGTCGGTCGCGGTCTCTGTCTGCGTGTCGATCTCGGTCTCGGTCTGCATGTCGGTCTGCTTTTCGTCCATGGATCTTCCTTTTGGTTGACTATGCCGTTTGAAACTAATCTTGCAGTGTCAACCCCTCAGTATACAGGAAGAATCGTGTACTTGCGGCCTTTGCGTGAGGATGATTGCCCACTCAAAAAACGGGACGGGGCGACATCTCATGTGGCAAAACCTCCAAGAAAACCGTCAAAGGTTGAGTTGTTTAGGCGGCAATGGAGGTCTTCTACCGACACCGACACGGGCGCGCAGAAGACTTAGGGTATAATTGCCAAGTTAATAGTCGGGTCAGCCTCATCGGTCGTCCCGATTGGGGAGGACCATCACGAAGAGACGGGCTTACATGCCAACTAGCAAACTTCTCACGCTTGCCGTGCCTGCATACAACTCAGAGGCTTTCATGCACAAGTGCCTGGATACGCTTGTGGCGGGAGGCCCTGAGGTAGAGGTGCTTGTCATCAACGACGGCTCGAAGGATGGCACGCTGCGGGTGGCTTGTGAGTACCAACAACGTTACCCGGACATCATCGTCCCGGTCGATCAGGAGAATCGCAATTGGGGCGGGGCGGTCAACCACGCCATCGAGCTCGCCACGGGTAAGTATTTCTACATTGTCGACTCGGACGATTGGCTTGATCCGAAGGTCCTCAAGGAAGTCGTCAACAAGTTGCGCACCATCGACCAGATCTATTGCGGTATCGATCTGTTCGTCGTGAACTACATATACAACCATGTTGTAGACGGGTCCTCCCACGTTATCCATTGCCGCAAGCTCATCCCGACCGATTGTGTCGTCGGTTGGGACGATCTCAACATCCCAAAGATCGACCAGTACCTCATGATCCACAGCATGATCTACCGTACCCAGATCATCCGCGACAGCGGGCTTGTGCTTCCCGAGGGCATGTCGTACATGGACAGCCTCATGATGCTCGTGCCGTTGCGCGGGGTGAGGAAGCTGTACTACCACGATTGCAACCTGTATTGGTACACCATCGGGCGCGAGGGTCAATCCATTGACACCGATGTCTTGAAGAAGCACATCAACGAGCAGTTGTTCGCCACGAAAACGGCCATTGACGGGTTCGACTACGACGAGCTCCAATCAATCAGCCCGCGCTTGGCAAGTTGCAGTCTGCGCTACCTCTCGGCGATGATGACGGTGTCCTCGATCCATTTATACCAGATCAACACCCCTGAATCGATCGCCCAAGACAGGGAGCTTTGGGATTATTTGAAGAGCAAGGACGAGGTGCTTTACCGTCGTCTTCATGCCTCCTTCGCCGGACTTGTCCACAGAAGGACCGCGCTTGGACGCGCGGCGGCGTTGCTCGGCTATAACATCGGCGCCAAGCTTTTCAAGTTTGCCTAATTCGAGAGTTGAGCCATCATGGCCCCTGAACAAAAACCCCAAGCGAGCGTAGCCGAGTCCGTGTTGCTCGAGCCCAACCTGCTTGACAAGATCGATCCGGAAGCGAAGATGGAGCGTCCCCACCTCAAGGGCCGCCTCCTCAACATCATCTTGTGCGTATTCGCTTTCGGCATGCTGATTGGATACCTCGTCTTCGCGGGCGAGGGTGAGGACCTTGCCAACGCCATGTCGAAGATGGAGTGGCACTGGTTGCTCCTCAGCGTTTTCATGGTTGTGCTGTATTGGGTGTTGGAATCCTGCTGCTTGCAGGTGTTCTCCCATGACATGTTTCCGGGGTTCCCGTTCAAAAAGACCTTCCTGTGCACCGTCATCGGCCAATACTTCAACTGCATCACCCCGCTTTCCAGCGGCGGTCAGCCGTTCCAAGCCTACTACTACAGCCGTTTTGGCATGCCCCTGTCAAAGTCCATGCCGATGTTGCTGTGTCGCTTCGTGACCTACCAGATTGCGACCACCACATTTTGTGCGGTGGTTCTCATCTTGCGCATAAGCTTTTTCTTCGAGGACTACCCGCAGCTCATGGTTCTTGTCATCATCGGCTTTGTCGGCGGTCTCGGTCTGCTTGCGTGTCTGCTTGCCATCGCGTTTTGGCGTTCCGGCATCGTCAAGATCGTGACGGTTCTGTTCAACCTCGCCGGCAAGCTTCGTGTCGTGAAGAACCCCGAGGAGAAGATCGCCAACACGATCAAGACCATCGACGACTCCTATACCGAGATGCACTACCTGTTCCGCAAGCCGAAGCTGTTCGCCAAAAGTATGGGCATCACCTTTGTCCAGCTGTTTGAGTATTTCTCCATCTCCTACGTCATCGCCCGCGGTCTTGGCGTGGGTGACGCGGATATCCTGACGGTTGTCGCGTGCCAGGCGTTCGTGTACATGATCTCCTCCTTCGTTCCGACGCCGGGCGCCATGGGCGCGGCAGAGGGAAGCTACGCGGCGTTTCTCGGCATGATCTATCCGACGGCTGCCACGGTGGCGCTGTCCACGTTCATCTGGCGTTTCCTTACGTTCTACCTGCCTATCGTCACCGGCATGATCACGACGATCGTTGTCAACCATTTCGACTACGGCGATCCGAACGAGACCATGGCAACGAGGGTTATCAAATCCGCGCAAGATTCCGACCCCGGTTCTTCACCTGCGGGGGAAGCCAAGCCTGAGGCGACGGATGCGGCACGAGTTGACGGGCGGGCTGACGACGGACGCACGAGTTGACG
>CAZOGL010000042.1:6782-8419 GCA_964579575.1 uncultured Eggerthellaceae bacterium
GCTGACGACGGACGCACGAGTTGACGCGCGGGTTGACGATGCCGCCGACGCGCGGACTGACGCCTAGGTCGACACACGGACTGACGCACGCGCCAACACCGCGGACCGGTAACGACCTGTCCGCCTTTATCGAAGAGAGAACAACGACGAGAGAAACGGATTCACCTTTTGAGTTCCTTTGCTGATTTAGGCCTTGGTAGCGCCGCATTGCAAGCGGTGGGCGACTTGGGCTATGAACAACCTACCCCTGTCCAGGAGAAGGCCATTCCCCTGGTGTTGGAGGGGCGCGACGTCATTGTGGCGGCGCAGACCGGTACGGGCAAGACGGCCGCGTTCGCGCTGCCTTGCCTTGACAAGTTGGAGCCCGCGGGCAAGGGTGCTGGCCCTGCGATGCTCATCATCACTCCCACCCGTGAGCTCGCGGAACAGATCGGTGGGGTTTGCCAAGCCGTGGCAAAACGCACGAAGCACTCGGTGTTGACGGTGGTCGGTGGCATTTCCTACCGCCCCCAGATTGAAGGGTTGAGGCGCGGTTGCGACGTGCTCATCGCGACACCGGGCCGCCTTGAGGATCTCATCGGCCAAGATGTCGCGGACCTCTCGCTTGTCACCACGTTGGTGCTCGATGAGGCGGACCGTATGCTTGACATGGGGTTTTTGCCCTCGGTCAACCGAATCGTCGCGGCGACGAACTCCGAACGTCAGACCTTGTTGTTCTCCGCCACCATCGACAAGGAAGTTCGCCGCATCTCCAAGCGCATGATGCGGGAACCTGAGCTTGTGGAGGTGGCCCGAGAGGGAGAAACGGCGGACACCGTCAAGCAATATGTCGTCCATATCTCGCATGCGGCAAAGCCTTCCTGCCTCACGGCTGTGCTCAAGGAGTACGGGGGAGACCGTGTCATCGTGTTTGCCCGTACGCGATATCGCGCAGACGCTGCATGTCGGCGCATCAGGAAGGCGGGGTTCAAGGCGGATGTCATCCATTCTGGTCGGTCGCAAAACCAGAGGAAGAAAGCCTTGGAGCAATTTGCCGAGTCCAAGATCGGGGTGCTTATCGCCACTGACGTGCTCGCTCGTGGTATCGATGTCGATCGGGTCAGCTACGTTGTCAACTACGACTTGCCCGAGACTCCCGAGGATTATATCCATCGCATTGGACGAACTGGTCGTGCCGGTCAAGAGGGCATGGCCATCTCTTTTGTGAGTCCCGAGAACAAGGAAGCTTTGGAAGAGATTCAGAAATTGACCAAACAGCGCTTGCGTGAGATCGAGATAGCTGACTATGACAAGGAAAAAGCCGAGGAGGAGGCAGCGGATCGTGCGCTGCAAAACTCACTGAGGCGTGAGAAGGATCCGGAGGTGGCGCAAGTCATGAAGGAGATGGCGGCAGCCGACAAGGCGAAACGGAAGAAGCAAAAGCGTGCGCAGGAGTCTCGCGAGAAGGAGAAGTCTCGCAGGAATGACCATGCCGAGCGGGGTAAGAAGAACGATAGCAAGAAGGGGGAGAGCGCCAAGAAGGACGAGCGTGCCAAGAAGGGCAGCAACGCCGCTGAGGGAAAGGCACGTCCCAACGGGAAGTCGACCAAGGCTGGGAAGGTGTCCAAGGCCGAGAAGCCGTCCAAGGCCGGGAAGGC
>CAZOGL010000042.1:8519-10756 GCA_964579575.1 uncultured Eggerthellaceae bacterium
CCAAGGCCGGGAAGGCGACGACCAGTTCTCATGCCGCCAAGGGATCCGCGAAGCAGTCACGAAAGCAAGCACGTGCAGCCCAAAACGACATCGTTGCGTTTGGTGAGAAGCAGTCGGGTATCAAGCGCAAGCGTGATCGTGCTGCGAGGATGGCAGAGGACGACAGGTATGTGAAGCGCGTCAGCGCCGGACGTCCCCCCGTGAAGGCTACCGGCAAGGCGGCAAAGATCTCTGCGGAGCGCTATGAGGCTCGTCTTGCGGCTGTGGAGGAGGATCACGCCCAACACCGGCGCAGGATGAAGGCAAAGTATTCAACCGCCAAGGGATCATATTCCAAGAAAGGAACCAACTCCAAGAAGGGCACCGATTCCAGGGGCGGAGGCGCGAAGCGTCAAAGTGAAGGCATAAAGCGCCCCGGCTACAAGAGCTCAGGGACGCGCAAACACAAGTAGCTCAACAAGAGCGTTAGGCAACACAACAAGAGGGGCGCTGCAGCAGCGCCCCTCTCACATTAGCATTCAATCTGGCGATTGGAAGATTAGTTGCCAGACACGAAGATATAGCCGCGGGAAGACCAGTAGTCATAGCTCCAGGTACTCTCGACGACGCCGTTGTCCTCGTCCATAGCGTGGATGACGGAGATGGAGCCGTCCGCGTTGACGCCGGAGACGATACCCGTATGGCCGTCGTTGACGACGACGTCACCAGCTTGTGGGGTGCTGACTTGGTTCCACGTCATAAAGGTTGTGGTGTTGCCAAGGCGAGAGTTCTCGCCGGTGAGCGCGTAGCTGACAAGACCGGAGCAGTCGAAGCCGCCCCAAGATCCGCCGACGCCGCCCCAAACGTAGTTGGAGCCAATCATCGAGCGGGCGCGATCAACGATGGAATTGCCGGTGGCGCTTGCGTAGGCGGCGGCGTTGGAATAGGTATTGCCGTTAGCATCGGTGATTGAGCCGTCGGCGTTGTAGGTCGCGCCATACTCGGCAGCGGCCTGCGCGAGCGCGTTTTGGGAGGCGGCGCTTGCGGCGTTGGCTTGTGCGGCGTAGAGCTCTTGCGCATAGGCGCTCAGGCTGTTGTAGGTCGCCTCCATCTCGGCGGTTGCTGCAGCGGCCTCCTCATAGGCGGCAGCAGCGTCATTGGCGGCAATCTCGGCTTCCTGGGCCGCCTTTTCGTAGGCTGCATGTTGGACCTGGGCTTCCGCCTTCAGATTTTTAGACTCTTGGATGTTGTTCGCGTCGTTTTGGTTGATGCGGTCAAGCATGGCCAAGGTCTGGGTAAACTCCTCGAAGGAAGAAGAGCCAAAGATTACGTCAAGGAAGGACGTGAGTCCGTCGCGATACATCGTGCGGGCGCGATTGCCGAGATTGCCTTGGATCTCGGTGATCTTGGATTGGATCTCGTCTATACGTTGTTGCGCGGCAGCGCGGTTGGTTACGGCAGTCTGGTATTCGGTGAGGTGCTCAAAGTAAGCAGCTGACTTTTCGTCTTGGACGGCTTGGAGCTCGGTGAGCTGGGCGAAGGCGGCGTTGGCTGCCGCTTGGGCCTCCTCGGCGCTCTCCGCGTAGGCCGGCGGTGCGATAAGCGTGCAAGAGGCGGCGAGGATGCACCCCGCAGCGCCAAGCGCGATCTTCGCACCAAACGGTACGGTCATCTTGTTTTGCATGGCATACTCCTTGGAACTATTCGAAATGCCTTTGCGAACAACTCATGGTACCACAAAACGCCGCTTGACACTCGCTCGTTCGTCACTCGCCGCCAAGCACACGCCCTTTAACGAAACGGATATCGCGCCGACAGGGAGGGGGACTATGCTTTTATATCGGAGGAAGGTAAATGGAACGGAGGCACTCGAGTGCGTATTGCGGTTGCATGTAGCGGTTTACCTATCGCTGCTCGCTACGAACTTGCGCAAGATCTTACGTGCTATAACATCAATCGTGGCGTCATTGTCGGATGCCAGAACATGCCTTTCCCTAAAATGTCAACCAACGACCTGGCGAAGACTCTGAAATCCCTCGGAGTCGAGGTGCTTATCGTAGGCGCAATCAAGAAGGATGCCGAGAATCAGCTTCGCAATGCGGGCGTAGAGGTCGTTTCAGGGTTTGAGGGTTCTCCCGCTGACGCGGTGTCCGCATATGTCACCGAGAAGCTTTGGGGGACTGATGACATCCCCAAGAAAATACATCCCCAACCGTAGGCGGCCCAACCGTAAGCGACGCGCCGCGTTTGGGCGTAAT
>CAZOGL010000042.1:10856-14312 GCA_964579575.1 uncultured Eggerthellaceae bacterium
CTGTGCACCCCGGGTTTGCGCACTCGGAACGGCCCATCTCGAAGGACTCGCGGGCGATATAGACCGGGCGGTTCTTGCCTTCGACATAGATGCGGCCCAAATAGTCGCCAAAGATGCCGAGCGCCAAAAGGATGATGCCGCCAAACAGCAACATCAGGCACACCAAGGTCGGATATCCCGAGGGCGCGTCACCCACGACAAGGGTCTCGATCAACACCACGACGAGGTACACGATTGCCGCAAGGGAGGCGATGATGCCCAAAAAGAATACGATTCGCAACGGCATGGTGGAAAAGGACAAGATCCCGCCGAGGCCGTAGCTCATGAGCTTCTTGAAGGACCAGGAGCTCGAACCCGTCAAGCGAGCATCCGGCTCGTACTCGATGGTGTAGAGGTGGAAACCAACCCAGGAGAACAATCCCTTGGAGAAGCGATAGCTCTCCTTCATGGAAAGCAGGGCCTCCGCCACCATACGACGGAACACGCGGAAGTCGCTGGCGTTGGCGACAAGGTCGGTCTCGCTCATCATGTTGAACACGCGGTAGAAGCATCCCTTGAAGAACTTGAGGATCGCCCCTTCCTTGCGCTGGCGTTGGATGGCTGCAACGCAGTCGCAGTCGGGATCCTCCAACAGGTGACGATACATCTCAAGGGAGGTCTCGGGGTGTTGTTGTAAGTCGGCGTCGATAAAGCCCATGCAATCACCGCGAGCGGCCTCAAGACCTGCATACATCGCCGCTTCCTTGCCGAAATTGCGGCTGAAGCTGATCACCTGCACCTCGGCGCGCGTCTCCTTGAGCCAACCATCCCTCAAGCCGTGCAGAACCTGCATGGTCTTGTCGGAGCTACCGTCATCCACCATGACGATCTCGTATGAAAACTCCTGGGCATCGAATACCCGGGTAGCCTCACGCAGAAAGGCCTCGATATTGCCCTCCTCGTTGTAGCATGGCACGATAAGGGAGAAATCCATGTGTTCCCGTCTCTCTGTTCCGTCAATAAACCGTTAAAGTTTAGCGCAAGCATTCTGGTATCGAAAGAAACAACTCGAAAGGCGCGTATGAAGTTCATATTCCACGCAGATGACTTTGGGATCAACGCAGAGCAATCCCTCCTCATCCTGTCTTGCAGTGAAGGGTGTGGGGGTAGTGGCCCCCTCAACAGCACAAGCATGTTGGTGGGCTCTCCCGCCGCAAAGGAATGTGCCGAGATGATCGCCCCCTTTGTCAAGGCGGGACGTATCCGCATCGGTCTCCACCTCAACCTCGTCGAGGGACCCTGTTGCGCCCCCGCCGCCGAGATCCCGACTCTCGTTGACGATCGGGGCATGTTGAGCCTGGGATTTGCAGGCATGTTGGCCAAGACGCACATCCCTGGTGCTGCCCCCCTCAAGAGGGACATTGCCCAAGAGATCGGGGCACAACTTGACCGCTTTTTGGAGCTGTTCCCCGAGGAACGGGACCACCTGCGCGTTGACAGTCACCAACACTTCCACCTTATCCCCGCCGTGTTCGACGCACTTCTTTGCGCTCTCGAAGAGCGGGGGTGTGCTCTGGAGTATTTGCGTATCCCCGCCGAGCCTGTTGCTCCCTATCGCGCAATCAAGGAGAACCGCAAGAACTATCCGCCTATCAACTATGTCAAGAATCGCCTGCTCAACGCCTTGTGGTCCCAAGATCGCGCAATCGTGAGGAAGCGCCTGGGGTGTGATGCCGACGTCTTTGTGAGGGAGAGGTCCGCCACGTTCTACGGCTTGATGTTGTCGGGGCGCATGGAGTACGCGGCGACCCCCGCCATGATTAAGGCATTCGAGGGTGAGGCCGCCAAACGTGACACCGCGACCGAGATTCTCTTCCATCCAGGAGGCGTCGATGATATCTCCCAATGCCTCGATCCCAAGCTTGCCGGGTTCACCGATTTCTACCTGTCACCCCACCGCACCCTCGAGCGGGAATCCTTGCGCGCCATTGATTTTATACCCTACGTCCCGCTGACCTAGCGTCTCGTTGTTGCGCGCCCTACGTCCCGCTGACCTAGCGCGGTGCCGGTCCTAGGTCGCAAGTTCCGTCGTCGTGCGCTATTTCGTTCGGGGCAGGGGGGTAGGGCTTGATGCGTCGCCATTGCGCCCCACCATCGAGCGCTTTTCGTTCAAGCAACAGCTAACCAGACACCAAATTCGCAGGTTGCGCGGGAGGTTTTACGCTACACTTCTTACCGTGTGTTTCAGACAAGACGAGAGGGAACCAAACCATGTCAGACCGCATCGCAGTGCTTATCCCTTGCTATAACGAGGCAATCACCATCGCCAAGGTTGTCGATGACTTCAAGCGCGAGTTGCCCGAGGCAGATATCTACGTGTACGACAACAACTCCAAGGACGGCACGGGCGACATCGCACGCGAGCACGGCGCGATTGTGCGTGTCGAAAGCCGCCAGGGCAAGGGCAACGTCGTGCGCCAGATGTTCCGCGACATCGACGCCGACTACTACATCTTGGTCGACGGCGACGACACCTATCCCGCAGAGTTTGCCCGTGAGCTACTCAAGCCGCTCCAAGACAACTTGGCCGACATGACGGTGGGCGACCGCCTCTCCAACGGCTCCTATGGCGAGGAGAACGACCGCGCGTTCCATGGGTTCGGCAATAACTTGGTGCGTTGGCTTATCAAGGTCATCTATGGCTTCGCCTTCGAAGACGTCATGACCGGCTATCGCGCGTTCAACCGCGTCTTCGTCAAGACCATGCCTGTCATGTCCGCCGGCTTCCAGATCGAGACCGAGATATCGATCTTTGCGGTCGACCACCGCTGGCGCGTGGTGGATGTTCCCATCGCCTATCGCGACCGCCCCGAGGGCTCCGAGAGCAAACTATCGACGTTCGGCGACGGCGCCAAGGTCCTCATGGCTATCGCCAATCTGTTTAAGGATTGCAAGCCGCTCGCGTTTTTCGGCTTGTGCGCATTGCTGTTGCTCATCATCGGCCTCATCATCGGCATTCCCATCATCGTCGAGTATGCCGCCACCGGCTTGGTGCCTCGCCTCCCCAGCGCGGTCCTCGCCATGGGCTTCATCTTCCTCTCGGCGTTGAGTCTCGTGTGCGGCCTCGTCTTGGACACCTCGGTCCAAAACGCCCGCAAGAGCTACCAGATTCAAGTGACCCGCGCCTACGACGATTGGAACCGCCGACACGGCGATCAGGCGTAATCCTCGGCGACCTGGCGCAGCCATTACGCCCAGAACTGCGAACGCGGGGCAACTTGGGCGTAATCCGCGGCGACCTGAAGCAACCATTACGCCCAGAACGCGGCAATCCGGCCCGATTGGGCGTAAATGCGCGCGACGGGAGGGGCTGTTTACGCCCAATCAAACCAAACATCACCCAACTGGGCGTAAATGCGAATGGCGAGAGGTATCAATTACGCCCAAAACCGTGCAAACGGGGCAAACTGGGCGTAA
>CAZOGL010000043.1:0-14261 GCA_964579575.1 uncultured Eggerthellaceae bacterium
AATGGTGCCAAGGGGGTCGGTCGCTATCGTTTTATTGTGCTTATAGTGTTCGATGTTTGTGAATGTTTCGTGAGTGCGGTGTTTGACATGTTGTATTCGTCCATTTCACGGCCAATAAACATGTCTTAATAATTCCTCACCGTTTATTTCGTTCATTTGGTGATTATTCTTTGTGAAATGACGTAGAATAGCAGTTGCTGAGTATACGTATCCCTCGGGATATTGTTTTTATATAAAACAATTTAAGATCTTTTGGGTTTCACTTAAAAGTGCATTCGTTTGCTCATGCCTGCCATTTTGGCGGCATTTTTTGTTGTTGTTTGAACTATTTGGAGGCATCCATGGATATCATGGCAATCGTTTTCTTGGTTGTTGGCCTTGCTGTTGGAGCAGTTGCTGCCTATCTCGTCGCACGTAATATGGGCGGTTCCTCTGCGAAGAAGGCCCAAGAAGAAGCAGATCAAAAACTTGCAGAGGCGGAGAGTCGTCTCAAGGATGCTGAGCGTGTTGCCGACACGCTTCGCAAGGAGGCCCTCGTCGAGGCTAAGGATGAGGTCTTCAAGATGAAGCAGGACGCCGAGGCTGAGAACAAGGCTTCGCTTGCTGAGACGAAAAATGAGATTTCCCGCATGAAGAAGCAGGCGGAGGACGAGAAGAAGGAACGCATGAGTGAGGTGCGTGCCGCTGAGGGCCGCATCGCCCAGCGCGAGGAGTCCTTGGACCGTCGTGTCGAGTCCCTTGATGCCCGCGAGTCCCAGCTTTCCTCGCTCCAATCCAAACTCGATGATCGCGAGCGTGATCTTGATGCTGCCGAGGACGAGATCAATGAACGTCTTGAGCAGGTTGCAGGCATGTCTGCTGAGGAGGCAAAGGAGGAACTCCTCGACAACCTCCGCTCTGAGGTCACCCATGAGTCGGCTGAGATCATCCGTGAGGCTGAGCAGCGTACCAAGGCTGAGGCCGATAAGACCTCTCGCGAGATTCTCTCCCTTGCTATCCAGCGTGTCGCCGCAGACCACTCTGCTGAGGTTACCGTTTCCACCATCCATATCGCAAACGACGAGCTCAAGGGTCGTATCATCGGTCGCGAAGGCCGTAACATCCGCTCCTTTGAGCAGATTACTGGCACCAACCTCATCATTGACGATACGCCTGAATGTGTGACGATTTCTTGCTTCGACCCCGTTCGTCGCGAGATCGGTCGCGTTACGATGGAGAACCTGATCTCTGACGGACGTATTCACCCGGCTCGTATCGAGGAGATGTTTGAAAAGGCCACGGCTTACGTCAGCCAACGAGTCCAAGAGGCTGGCGAGCAAGCTACCTTCGATACCGGCATCCACGATCTCCACCCTGAGTTGGTCAAGACCCTCGGTCGTCTCCGCTATCGTACATCCTATGGCCAAAACGTTTTGAACCACTCCCTTGAGGTCGCCTATCTCGCCGGTGTCATGGCTTCCGAGCTTGGTCTTGATCCTGTTCGCGCCAAGCGTGCCGGTCTTCTTCACGACCTCGGCAAGGCTGTTGACCACGAGATTGAGGGTAGCCACGCCGTTATCGGCGCCGATCTTGCACGTCGATGCGGTGAGAGACCTGAGATCGTCCACGCAATCGAGGCCCACCACAACGATGTCGAGCCCAATAGCGTCCTTGATGTTCTCGTACAAGCCGCTGACGCCGTCTCCGCTGCCCGTCCTGGTGCTCGTAAGGAATCCCTTGAGGCCTACATCAAGCGTCTGGAGAAGCTCGAGGAGATTGCAAACGCCCATGAGGGTGTTGAGCGTACCTACGCTATCCAAGCCGGTCGCGAGCTTCGCGTTATGGTTGAGCCTGAGGTTGTCGACGAGTACTCCACCACGGTCCTTGCGCACGACATCGCTAAGCAGATTGAGAGCGAGATGCAGTATCCTGGCCAGGTAAAGGTTGTCGTCATTCGCGAAAGCCGCGCCGTCGACTATGCGAAGTAACGAGAAATCAAGCGAGATTCTTTCCGCCTTTATAGATGAAGTCTGTCAAACGAGCCATCTCCGGGTCGAAGCTGACCTCGGGGATGGCTTCGTCCGTTTACGTAGCGACGAGGCGGAGCGCAGGCAGGCTGCCCAAGACATCCGCTCGAGCGAGGACATCGTCATTGAGATGTTGCGCAACTCTCGCGATGCCGAGTGTCGGACTATCTACCTTGCGACTACCAAGGCGGCCTCGAAGCGGACCATTGTCGTTATCGATGACGGGGTCGGTATCCCTGAGACCCACCAAGAACTCATCTTCGAGCCGCGTGTCACATCTAAGCTCGATACCATCCACATGGACAAATGGGGCGTCCATGGCCGCGGTATGGCCTTGTACTCAATCTCTGTGAACAGTGAGCGCGCAAGCGTTGCCTCTTCCGCCCCAGGTTTGGGGGCGGCAATCGCGGTCCAAACCGATACCGATGTCCTCAAGGAAAAGGTTGATCAGTCGACATTTCCTTTGGTCGTCCTCGCCGAGAAGGGGAGGGCGCATATCAAGGGACCCCATAACATCAACCGTACCGCGGTCGAGTTCGCCCTTGAGCATCGGCGGACGACCGAGGTGTTCTTGGGGAGTCCGGCAGAAATCGCGGCGACGATGTATGCCAACAGTCTAGCTTCGCATCCCAGGGCAAGATATGAGGAGCGGCCGAATCTTGAGGAAGTTCCGCTTATCGAGCGTCTTCGTTTTGCGCGTAACGATCACGAGTTCGCAGCTCTTTGTGCGGACCTCGGTCTCGAGATGTCCTCGCGCACAGCTCGACGTATCATGGACGGCCAGATTTGCCCCCTGTTGTCCTTGACGGATCTCGTAGAACGCATGGTTTTGGCCCAAGCCGGTGCAAACCAAACCGGTGCAAACAACGCTGATGAGCAGGCAAAAGACAAATCCCGCACCTCTTCCTTAAAACACTCGGCGCGCTCGCCAAAGATTTGTCAGTCGGACATGGCTTCTGTCGAGCGGGCAGTTCGGGACTCCTTTTCGGGGCTTGCCGAGGCATACTATCTGGTACCCGATGTCCCCATTGAGACGAAGGTCGTCAACGGCTCGTTGCGCATTTCGATACCGCTTGTGAACTTGGACGAGTGAAATGGCTTGCGAAGGCGCAGGTTACCTTATAAAATTACGAAGACTTAATTACACTACCAAACGAAGCTAATTCGCAGAAGGAACGCAATCGTGACAATGCAATCTCAGGAAACCCCGTCTATCGGATGCCTCAAGGTGTCTTCTAAATCCTCTCCGGCCTCCGTCGCCGGTGCTATTGCCGGTATGATTAAGGACGGCGTCTTTGTCGAAATCCAAGCGGTCGGAGCAGGTGCTGTGAACCAGGCGGTCAAGGCTATTGCGATTTCCCGCGGTTTTCTCTCGCCAGTTGGCATCGAGGTTGTGTGTATTCCCTCTTTTGCCGATATCGTCATCGACGGCGAGTATCGTACGGCTATCCGTTTCACGGTTGAGCCCCGCTACCTCCACGGAGTAGTCAACCCCGCCCCCAAGACAGATCAACCGTAGGCGCCTATGAACACCGCCTCGTTGACCAGCACCTTCTTGGGGCTGCGTTTCCACACCATTACCTTCGGTTGCCAAATGAACAAGCATGACTCCGAGAGGGTCGGTGGCATGCTTGAGATGCTCGGTGCCTACCCGGTGGAATCCATCGAGGAGGCCGACATCGTCGTATTTATGACCTGTTGCGTTCGCGAAGCGGCCGACACGCGCTTGTATGGCCAGGTCGCATCGATGAAGAACATCCCGTTGCGAGAAGGCACCCCGTTGCCTAAGCGCTATATTGCCGTCGGCGGTTGCATCGGGCAAAGAGACGGAGAGAAGCTTCTCAAGAGCCAAAAACACCTTGACGTCGTATTCGGTACCCACAATCTTGGTTCGCTGCCGCTGCTTTTGGCGGATTCCATCAATCGCGGCGGCCAACACGTGGAGATTCTCGAGGAGTCGTCTGATTTTCCAACCGAGCTTCCCACCGATCGCGAACATGATTGGGCTGCATGGTTGCCGATCACTATCGGGTGCAACAACTTTTGCTCCTATTGCATCGTTCCCTATGTACGCGGTCGCGAGAAGTCTCGCTTGATGGAGGCTATCACCGAGGAGGCCAAGGGTTACGTTGACGCAGGCGTTCGCGAGATCACCCTTTTGGGGCAAAACGTCAACTCCTACGGACGCGACCTGTACGGTGAGCCTGCGTTTGCGACGATCCTTGAGCAGGTAGCGGCCACCGGTATCGAACGCCTTCGTTTCGCCACGAGCCACCCCAAGGACCTCAGTGACGAGGTGATTGCCAAGTTCGGCACACTCGATTGCCTCCAACCTGCCCTTCACCTGCCGGCACAATCAGGCTCCAACCGCATCCTTAAAGCCATGAACCGCCGATATACCCGCGAGCATTACCTCTCCCTTATCGAGAAGATCCGCGCCGTGAGGCCCGACATCGCCCTTTCTACTGACATCATCGTCGGGTTTCCGGGAGAGACGGAGGAGGACTTCATGGATACCTACCGCCTTGTCGAGGAGGTTGGCTACCACCAAGTCTTCACCTTCATCTACTCCAAACGCGAGGGCACTCCTGCTGCGGAGATGGTCGACGATACTCCTCGTGAGGTCATCCAAGAGCGCTTTGACCGGCTTGTGGAACTTGTGCAAAAGCAAGCGTACGAGCTGAACCAGGTTGACAACGGTACCGATGTCGAGATTCTCATCGAGGGCGCATCCAAGCGTAATCCCTCCTTGGTCTCAGGCCATTCCCCTAAAAACCAGACGGTTCATGCCCCCATCCCCTCCGGTATGACCGCTGCGGAGCTTTGTGGCAAGATATGCACCGTCCATGTTGACGAAGCGCGTACCTGGTATCTTTCAGGCACCATTCTTGACGGCTCCATTCGCTGATGGTTGCCATGTCGGACACTTCCTTATCCCGGCGTCCCGTCCTCTGCATTGTCGGTCCGACCGGTTCTGGCAAGTCTGAGTTGGCGCAGGTCGTGGCATGCCAACATGACGGCGAGATCGTCAGCGCGGACTCGATGCAGATCTATGTCGGAATGGATATTGGCACCGGGAAGGTTGTTCCAGGTGAGCGACGTGTTCCGCACTACGGGCTCGATATCGTGAATCCTGGGGAGCCCTACTCCGCCTCCTTGTTCCAAACCTATGCTCGGACCTGCTTGGGAGATATCGCCTCGCGCGGAAAGCTTGCGATTCTTTGCGGCGGTACCGGGTTCTATGTCCGTGCAGCCATCGACGACTACCAGTTTCCCAAGGGCGAGCAGGTTGAGAACCCTGTGAGACAACGATATCTCGAGATGGCTGAGGAGGAGGGTGCCCAAGCGGTTTGGGAGGAGCTTGATAGACTCGACCATGAAAGCGCCCAGGTCGTCCATCCCAACAACGTCAAACGCGTCATTCGCGCTCTTGAGATGCATTTCGAAGGCGTGTCATATGCGGATCAGGTCAAAAATCTCAAAAACCTTCCCCAAGCGATTCCGGCCGTGATGGTCGGACTCAAAGTCGAGCGACCGGTATTGTATGATCGCATCAATAAGCGCGTCGACAAGATGGTCAACGAGGGTTTGGTGGCGGAGGTTTCCTCGCTGTTAAACAAAGGCTATTACGAGGGCGTCACCGCTCAACAGGCTATAGGATACAAGGAGATTGTTTTGTATCTCGAGGGCAAGTCGTCCTTGGACGAGGCCATCGAAAGTATCAAGCAATCGACGCGGCGCTATGCGAAGCGCCAAATATCCTGGTTTAACAACGACCCACGCGTGACGTGGATTGACGCGACGTCCTTTGAATTAGACCGCCTAGCCCAAGAGACGTGGGCAACGTGGCTTGCGGACGTCGCTATCGAGCGTGAAAGGCAATAGCTATGGAGTTTACGTTTTACAAGATGCACGGCCTCGGGAACGATTTTGTCTTCATTGACGATATGCGGCGCACCATTGAGCTCACCCGCGAGCAGGTGGCATTCCTCTGCGATCGCCATTTTGGTATCGGAGGCGACGGCGTCATTCTTGTCCGCCCCTCAAAACGCCCTGAATGTGCTGGTTATATGCACTACATCAATTCCGACGGGACGCTCGCCCAGATGTGTGGAAACGGTGTTCGCTGCTTTGCCAAGTTTCTCGTGGACCACGGGTATGTGGATGCGCAAGAGGGAACTCTTATTGCCGATACGCTTGCGGGGCCAAAACCCATCCAGTTCGAGGTCGACGCGGACGGCCTCATGACGAAAGCGACCGTGGATATGGGTGAGCCCATTTTGGAACCTGAGGCCGTGCCTGTCTCTCTTAAGGCAAACGCGGAGACCAAGCAAGGGGTCGCCTATGTCCGGGAGTATGCCATCGACTCTCCATGGGCCCCGTTCTCCTTTACTTGCATTTCCATGGGCAACCCTCACGCGGTGACGTTCATCGACGACTTTGACGCGTTGCCTGACGAGTTGTTCAAGGGAGCGCCGGTCAAGTCGCTCGATACCTTTGACGTCGATCTTGTCGGCGCCTACTACGAAAAACACCCCGCGTTCCCGGAAAAGGCCAATATCGAGTTTGCCTGCCTCACTGATGAGGGGATTGCTATGCGGGTGTTCGAGCGCGGTTGTGGCGAGACGTTGGCTTGCGGAACCGGTACCTGCGCCACCAGCGTTGCCGCCTCTCTCACTGGTCGGGCCGGTCGCGAGAACGACGTGATGTTGCGTGGGGGGTTGCTGCATATTTCTTGGGAGGCCGATAACCATGTCATGATGACCGGGGCGGCCGCGACAAGCTTCAGCGGGACCATCGCGTTGTAAAGGAACCCATGTCGGAGTATGAATCGGTAATAACCAAGGGACCTGCGACTCTTTGCGAGCAAAGACGCGAGCGCGCCATTCTTGTGGGTGTCGACAGGCCCGGAATCGCATGGCCCTTGGATTCGTCTCTGGCCGAGCTTGAGCGTCTTGTGGATACGGCTGGTGCTGATGTTGTCGCATCGACCTCCCAAAGGCTTGATTCTCCGAACCCGCGAACCTTTGTAGGGTCGGGCAAGGCTGAGGAGATTGCGGACATGTGCCGGTCGTTCTCTGCGGACCTCGTTGTGTTTGATGACGAGCTCACCCCCTCCCAACAATCCAATTTGGAGCGAGTTGTTCCGAAGGATGTGAAGGTCATCGACCGGACCGCCCTCATTCTTGACATCTTCGCGCTTCATGCCACAAGCAAGGAAGGTCGTCTCCAGGTCCGTCTCGCGCAAAACCAATATCTCTTGCCTCGTCTGCGCGGTATGTGGGCCCATCTTGCCTCAAATCGTATGGGTGGTGGCGTCGGTTCACGTTTCGGTGAGGGCGAAAGCCAGCTTGAGGTCGACAGGCGCATGGTGCGCAAACGCATCACCAGCATCAAGCGCGAGCTCGGCAAACTTGCGCAAATTCGTGCGGTCCAACGCGAGACGCGCTATTCCAGCGGCATGTTCAAGGTCTCTATAGCTGGTTACACCAACGCAGGGAAGTCCTGCTTGCTTAACTCCTTGGCAAGCTCGGACGTTCTCAGCTACGACAAGCTCTTTGCGACCTTGGACTCCACTACACGCAAGCTCGTCCTTCCTGAGGGGCGCGAGATAACGCTAACTGACACAGTCGGGTTCATACAAAAGCTTCCCACCACGTTGGTCGAGGCGTTCAAATCCACGCTCGATGAGATCAACGGATCGGACCTGATTTTGCATGTCGTCGATGCATCTTCTTCGGAGTTTGAGGATCAGGTCAAATCCGTCGACGAAGTCTTGCAACAGATTGACGCCCAATCCATTCGGCGCAAACTCGTCTTTAACAAGTGCGATTTGCTCGATGCGGACCAATTGGTGGGCCTGAAGAACCGCTACGCTGATGCACTGTTCGTGTCCGCTTACACAAAATATGGCTTTGACGAGCTGCTTGCATGCATTTCCCGTATCGCTTCATCTGCGGATAGATTGCTTGATGTCGTGATTCCGTATAGCAGGGGCGATTTGACTTCGATAGCTCATGAACGTTGTCGTATCGTCACCGAGGAATTCACCGAAAGCGGTACGCACCTCGTGTTATACGCAAGCGATGCCCTTTGCTCGCGCTTCGAGGAGTTTGTGACGGTCTAAACACGGCCTTGATCGTGACAGCGGTGTTGTTTTCGTTGTTCGCGCTTCGAGGAGTTCGCGGCGTCGTAGGCATTTTTCCTTGCGAACAATCGGCTTGCGCGACGGGCCTCTCATGACAAGCAAGCGCTCCTAACGTTTCAGGAAAGGAGCGCTTTGCAATTTTGCGTAAGTTGTTTTTGCGTAAGTTGTACAAAAGGCTGGTCGCACAAAAGGGGAGGGCGGCTAGTGGATACGACGGAAGACAGCTACAACCTTGCCGGCAATGGAGCAATCGCGGGTCAGAATAGGTTCCATGCTCGAGTTCTCTGGCTGCAATCGGATATGGTCGTCCTCGCGATAGAAGCGCTTGACCGTCGCTCCGTCGTCGATGATCGCGACAACGATATCCCCGTTGTTTGCGGACGGTTGCTCGCGGACAACCACGAAGTCCCCATCGTTGATACCGCATTCAACCATGGAATCACCATGGACGGAAAGCATGAATGACGCGGAGTCCCCGACGATATCCACAGGAAGAGAGATCGTGTCCTCGATGTTTTGCTCTGCCAGGATCGGAACACCAGCAGCGACGTTACCCACGAGCGGGATGTCGACGATCTTGCTGAAGGGCACGACGTTTCCCAGTCCTGCGCCATGGCTCTCGACTTCCGTATCGGCTCCCTCGTCATCTACGACAGTGATGGAGCGGGACTTCAGCGCATCGCGTTTGATATACCCTTTCTCCTCCAAAGACTTGAGGTGGACGTGGACCGTGGAGGGGGAGGACAGGTTCAGCGCGTGGCAGATGTCGCGCACGGTCGGCGCATAACCCCTCTCGTTGATGCATTGCTTGATGCAATCGAGCACGGCTTGCTGCTTCTTGGTGAGCTTTTCGCTCTTCATAAGCGTTCCTCCATAAATCGAACAAATGTTTTAAAAAATTGTTGACGTGAACTTTTGTTCGCTTTATTATACATACGAACAAAGGTTCTATGCAAGAGCGTGGAGGCAAATTATGAGGGATTTTTCCAATCGTAACTTTGTAGAGGGAACGGCTGCCATTGATCGTTTCGCCAGCGTGGATGGAACGTACCGTCAATCCGCTAACCTCAATAACGTCATTCAGTTTCCTGGTTGCCGCAATAAGAACGTCGCCTCTAGCGTCACCGCCCGTTCGAACAACGATATGAAGGCTCGGGCAGCCGCACGTCTTGCAGCGCGCGAGTATGCCGATTGGTATCGGTCGGACATGTCGCAGGAGACGATGGATGAGATCGTGAACGAGGTGCGCTACGGAGTTCGGTCGAGGGAATCGGAATGTGGCCTTCGTGCGTATGCTGAGTATTTCTCCGAAGTCTTGAACACGGTGGCAACAACCGTGCGTGACGGGTCCTTCCTCGGAACCCCTGGCCCTATCACCTCCAAAGTCGAGTCTGCGATTGCTGGCACACTCGTTTCGGCGATTTGCCTCGTTACTGCCCTTTTCTAGGATTTTTGTTCCCTTCCGCCCCGTTTGCTGCGAACTTCGGGGCTGCTGCGAAAACGCTCCCGCCGTTGCCTCGGGAGCGTTTTTATTTTGTCGGTGTTCTGGAATTGATGTCAGGAAACGGCGCTATTTTGGGTAAGATACAAGAGCCTACCTAAAACATGCCATAAACACACTATAAAGGGAGAGTGGCTCTGTGCGTTGCCCATCTTGCGGATATGATGAATCAAAGGTCGTTGACTCGAGGCCTACGGAGGACGGAACATCCATCCGTCGTCGTAGGAAGTGCATAAGTTGCGGCTATCGTTTTACCACTTATGAGCGATTGGGCGAGAATCCGCTCATCGTCGTCAAAAGCGACGGATCTTCGGAGGCGTATGACCGAGAGAAGCTCTTTAGGGGTTTGTTGATTGCTTGCGCAAAGCGTCCGGTCTCCTCAGATGACCTCTCCGCGCTCGTCGATAATATCGAGCTTGAGATTCGTAACAGCATGCTTACCGAGATCAAGTCGAAAGACCTCGGGGAACTCGCTATGAACAAGCTCGTCGATCTTGATGAAGTCGCCTACGTTCGTTTCGCCAGTGTCTATAAGGACTTCCAAAACGTTGGCGAATTTGCTGCTTTGCTTGAGGAGCTATGATGATGGAGACGCTTCCTGTCGCAATCAAAATCCTTGATAAGGACATGCCTGCTCCCGTATATGCCCATGCCAGTGACGCCGCGGTCGATCTCCGATCGACGGTCGATATGGTGATCGCTCCTGGTGAGAGATGTCTTGTTCCTACGGGCATCGCGGTTGAGATTCCTTTTGGGTACGGAGGGCTTGTCATCCCGCGAAGCGGTCTTGCGATAAAGCATGGTATCAGCGTTGTAAACGCGCCTGGCCTTATCGACAGTGGTTATCGGGGTGAAATACAAGTAATCCTTTTGAACACGGATAAGGCCGAGTCGTTTGTGATCAAGCGTGGTGACCGTATCGCCCAACTCTCAATCGTTGCCATGCCCCATATCGACTTTCAGGTCGTCGAATCCCTCGAGGAGAGCGATCGCGGGGCGGAAGGCTTCGGAAGCACAGGCGTCTGACGGAAACTCTGATTCCCGACGGTAGTGACGACCCTTTTCCCCTAAACGAGAAATGCTCCGTAACAGTTGGGTACGGAGCATTTTTTGGCTTGCGCGTCTTTGGAGCAGCTAGGCGGTTTTGAGCGACAACTGGGGCAGCTAGATCGGCTAGTGAGGCAACTCCACGCGTGGCAACTCCACGTGGCTATTTCAAAAGGTCCTCAGCAAGATCGAGCGCAGCGGCGATGCAAGGCGCCATGTCGTAGTACTTGTATGCGCCAAGACGACCAGCGAACGTGACGCCTTCCTCGGCTTCTCCGAGCTTGGCATACTCAGCATACAAGGCGTTGTTCTTCTCGTCGTTCACGGGATAGTACGGCTCGTCGCCTGGCTTCCACGCGCTGGAGTATTCCTTGGAAATGACGGTGTCAGGCAACGGGTTGCCGTTCTCATCAAGACCGAACTCGAAATGCTTGTGCTCGATGATGCGGGTGAAGGGCACGTCATGGGAGGTGTAGTTGACGACGGCATTGCCTTGCCAGTTGTCGACACCCTCGAGGAGCTCCGTCTCAAATCGCACGGTACGCCACTCGAGCTGGCCGAGCTTGAAGTCGAAGTATTCGTCAATGGGGCCGGTATAGATCACATGCTCGAAATCCTTGCGGTCCATGTCGGTATAAGCGACGCCGGTGCGAACCTCGATGCCATCCAACATATTAGCGACCATCTTGGTATAACCGCCCATGGGGATGCCTTGGAAACGGTGGTTGAAGTAGTTGTTGTCGTAGGTGAAGCGCACAGGCAGCCGCTTGATGATGCTGGCGGGTAACTCGGTGCAGCTGCGACCCCACTGCTTTTCGGTGTACTCCTTGATGAGCTTGGTGAAGATGTCTTTACCGACCAGGCTCATAGCTTGCTCCTCGAGGTTTTTCGGCTCACCCGTGAGCGCGGCCTGGGCCTTTTGGTCCTCGATGATCTTCTTGGCCTCATCAGGGGTTGAGATATTCCACATTTTGGAGAAGGTGTTCATGTTGAAGGGGAGGTTGTATAGCTCGTCGTGGAACTTCGCAACAGGGCTGTTGATGTAGTTGTTGAACTCTGCGAAGCGGTTTACATATTCCCAAACGCGCTTGTCGGAGGTGTGGAAGATATGGGCGCCATACTGATGCACGTTGATCCCGTTGACGTTTTTTGTGTAGCAGTTGCCGGCGATGTGGTCGCGACGGTCGATGACCAGGCAATTCTTCCCAGCGTCGGTGAGCTCGCGTGCCAATACGGCGCCGGTCAGACCTGCACCGACGATCAGGTAATCTTTCTTCATTCGAAAAGCCTTTCTGTTAAACGTTCTTTGTGCCTTGAGGGCGTCTCACGGGCGATTTCTTGCGTCCATTATACCGTTTGGGTGTGCTTGTCCGCGCTGAGCGGAGGCTACCGCTTAACTGAGCGGAGACAGTCGCTCGACCAAATGGAGGCACCCGCACCAAACGGAGGCAGCCGCGAGACTAACCGGTGACAGCCGCGAGAGCGCATAATCGCGCAGATCCGCTAGATCACATAATCGTGCAAATCTGCATTCATGAGGTGAGTGAGGCGATCTTCGTTTGCTTCGTCCGCCTCGGCAAAGATGAAGGCCCACGCGCCGGTCTTTTCGGTGTCAAGCCTGCGTGCTTCAAGTACGTTGGGGAGGGGAGCGCAAAACGCCTCCATGTCGAAATCGCTGGAGGGGGGAGTGTCGGGCTCGGGCACGATAAGCGACATGGCAAACACTTTCCCAGCATGCTTTTGCGCTATTTCCTCGAAATCCACATCGCGGTTGTCGAGGTAGGCCTCATAGGTGTAGTAGTCATAAGCGTAGTGGGAAATGTCGGTGCCGCCAATGCCTGCGAAACGTAGCGGATTGAACTCAATGGCGCGGATGGTGTCGCCATCGACACGCGTTTCGACATGAATGCAGAAATTCGAGAATCGCAGCTCCTCGTTGAGGCGAGCGAACCATGATGAAAATCGAGGAACCATGCTTGAAATGATGGAAGGGCTTGTTATATACAGTCGGTCTGATGTGTCCTCGGGAGATGCGAAATCGTGGCGTAACACGTTGAGGATGTGGGGTTTGCCCTCATCGTCGTAGTACATATCCAAAGCGTATTCGGTTCCGTCGATGAATTGCTCGAGAATGTAGGTGGTTTCATCAATGACGTTTTGGGGGTAACTGCTTGTGACCTTGCCGTCTTCGATGGCCGTAAGGGCGTCATTCCAATCTTTCTCGCACTCGATGACGAACACGCCGACACTGCAAAAGCCGCGGTTAGGCTTCAGGATGAACCGCGTTGGGAGACTGTGGTAGTCAAGGGATCGCAACTCAGAGGCGGTGGCTTCCAAGAAGAAGAAATCGGGGTCGGTGGATTGGACGGCACGGCGAAGTGCGGCCTTGTCCTTGCATGTCTCAATTGCGCGGGTGAGTTCGGGGTTGTCGACCTTGGTCACAATCAGCTCAAGCGCGGTTTCTGAGCATGTGTATACACGCTCTCCCTCGTTGATGCGTGCGATCGCCTCAACCTCAGGGATGAGATTGAGCTTGAGGCCGGTGCGTGCGAGCTCGCGTGCGCAATCGTTCTCGAGGATGGGGTGGTGGCTTGAGGCAAGCCAAGAGGGGAGAAGCCCGAACTCGATGGGGTATTCCAAGATAACCATGGTGTTCCTTTTGTGTCAGTCGCTCGTGTTTGTTAGTCGCTAGTCTTTATACAGTTCTGGTCTGCGGTGGTCAAACACAGGAAGCGTTCGACGCGTCTGGTCGATAAGTTCCGAGTCGATCGTCGCCATTATAAGCTGCTCGGAGTCGTCTGCTGATGCAAGAAGGTCGCCTCTCGGGTCAAATATGCAGCTATGGCCTATGTAGCCCTCGTCGCAACGGGATAGGCCCGCCACATACATTTCGTTCTCGATCGCTCGCGCGCGCAGGAGCGTTTGCCACTGTTCGATTTTGCGCTCTCCGGCGACCCAGGCGGCGGGATAGAGCATCAGTTGAGCGCCATGCAGGGCAGCATAGCGAGCAACCTCGGGAAAGCGTAGGTCATAGCATATTCCGATACCGACTATCGCTCCTTGGACCCAGACAGGCTCAAAGAGCTTTGACCCGGCGGCCATACGGTCAGATTCTTGGGTGGTATCTGAATCGAACAAATGTACTTTTCGATAAGAGGAGAGGGTAGTGCCGTCAGGGGTGGTTAGGACCGCCGTGTTAAAAGGGTTTCCGTCCGGGTTTTTCTCGTTAAAGGTGTAGACAAGGGCAAGGGAGTGTTCCCGTGCGATGTCATTGACGCTGGAAACGAAACTGCCGGTTATTGGCTGGGCCTCGTTCAAAAAGGCTCCGCGATCTTTTTCATAAGGGGTCATGAGGGACTCGGGGAACACCAACAGGTCAACACCTGAGGCTTTAGCCTTTTCGGCGAAGCTCCTGACCAAAGAGAGAGGGTCGTTGTCTGGGGTGTGGCGGCATTGGGCAAGACCTACGTTGAGTTTCATAAGATGTACGAGCTCCTAGTCGAGAAAGTCTTTGAACACAGACCATTGTAGAGCGTGATCGTGGATTTCGCCATTCAGC
>CAZOGL010000044.1:0-3445 GCA_964579575.1 uncultured Eggerthellaceae bacterium
ATATGCACATTTAGATATATAACCACCCGAATAATGCTGAAATTAGTATAAGAACTCGTTATAATGAAAGACCGTATGCTGTCCGCTATAACTTGGAATGAGAATAGTGACTACTTCTGATGCCGCAACAATACAAGATGATCTTCAACTCAGCGAAGAAGACCTCGCTGCTGCGGAAAAGGCGTTCAATGCAAAGCTTGGTTGGAAGAAGACCCTAGGCCTTATCTTGTTGTTGGTAGCTGCCTTTTGTATCTCATTTATGATGGGCCGCTACTCTTTCAGCGTACCTGACATCCTTGCCGCTATTCCTGACCATTTCCAGTATCTTTACAACATATATATTGTGGGGTTGAGCGAGAACGCTGCTACCTTGCTTCTCAATGACGTGAACATGGATACAGCGCTTTTCAATATCCGTTTTCCTCGTATCATCATGGTGCTTCTTGTGGGCGCAGCTCTTTCTGCTGCGGGAGCAAGCTATCAAGGTATGTTCAAAAATCCGCTTGTGAGCCCGGATCTTCTTGGTGCAAGCACCGGTGCGAGCTTTGGCGCGTGCCTTGCCTTGCTTCTCAATTTGAGCAACATCTACATCCAACTCTTCGCGTTTGTGGGCGGACTTACCGCGGTCGGTCTTGTCATGTTGCTCAACAAGGCGATTCGCTCTGACGCCCTGTTGGGTCTCGTGCTCGGTGGAATCCTTGTCAGCAGCCTGTTCCAAAGCGGCAGCAGCATCATCAAGCTTGTGGCGGACGCCGATGACAAGTTGCCCTCGATCACGTTTTGGCTCATGGGTAGCTTTGCGGGAATTACCATTTCCGATTTGCTTTTGGCGCTCTTGCCCATGGCGATCGGGTTTGTCCTCATACTTTCCCAGCGTTGGAAGCTCAATGTGCTTTCCTTTGGCGAGGAAGAGGCGAAAAGCCTTGGTATCAACACGGCTTCCACGCGCTTTATCGTCATCCTCGGAGCAACGCTTATCACGAGTTGCTCGGTGTCCGTTGCGGGTGTCATCGGGTGGATCGGCTTGGTCGTGCCCCATCTCGCTCGCGCGGTCGTGGGCCCCAACTACAAGGTGCTCATCCCTGCAACCATGCTCATCGGCTCGGTGTTCCTGCTGGTCGTTGACAACTTCTGCCGTTTGCTGTTCGCTGCGGAGATTCCTATCGGGTTGCTTACAAGCATCCTTGGCATCCCGTTCTTCGTGTTCATCTACGCCAAGAACATGAAGGGGTGGTAAGCCATGGAACAAGCATTGCTCAGCGTCAGGGATCTTAAGGCGGGATACGACAAGAAGGAGATCGTCCATGGCGTGTCCTTAGACGTCTATCCCGGTGAGTTTGTCTGCATTATCGGCCCGAACGGTTGCGGCAAGTCGACGTTGTTGAAAAACCTCCTTGGTCTTGTCAAACCCTTCGCAGGTGAGGTAACCATCGATGGCAAGGCGGTCCACGAGATGAACGAGCGTTGGAGGGCCCAACGTTTTGCCTACATCCCGCAAGCTCATACACCTCCTTTCCCTTTCAAGGTATCTGACGTGGTTATTCTTGGGCGCACCCCCTACAAGACCGGTATCTCCGCAGGTACGTCCAAGAAGGACCGCGCTATCGCGTATCGCGCGTTGCAACAATTGTCCATAGAGAATCTGGCTGATTGCGTCTATACGGAGCTTTCCGGAGGCCAACAACAGCTTGTACTCATCGCTCGCGCATTGGTGCAACAACCAAAGTTGCTGGTCATGGACGAGCCAACGGCGGCGCTTGACTTCGGCAACCAACAGCTTGTCCTGTCCCGTATGCACGAGCTTTCCCGCGCGGGCCTTGCGGTCATCATGGTTACCCACGACCCTGATCATGCGCTGTTTTGCGCGGATCGCGTCGTGGTCATGGAGGATGGCACCATCATCGACGACGGGACGCCTACCGAGACCATCACCACAGAGAACTTGCAACGTATCTATCACACCAACGTCCGCGTCGCCGACGTGGAGGTTGAGCAGGGGCGCTCGGTGCGCGTCTGCATCTCTCTCATGAAGGGACGCGAGGAGCGTCTTGCGCAAGAGAATCAAAACGCGGGAATGGAAGAGGACAAATACGCGGGAATGGAAGAGAGTCATGAGTAACAACATTTCACGCAGAGTGTTCATGAAGGCGTTTGCGGGCGGCCTGCTCGTCACGTTTGCCGCCGGCGCCACCGGTTGCAGCGGCGCCAAGGAGGTGGCCGACAGCGCCATCCTCGGCGTTCGAACCGTCACCGACCATGCTGGACGCGAGGTGGAGATACCTACGCCGTCCAATATCAAGAGCGTTTTCTTCACCAGCTCTCTAGCCCAGGTCTATATCACCTGTCTTTGCCCCGACCTGCTCGGTGGCACGGCGGCGAAGTTCGAGGAACGCAGCTTGCCCTATCTGCCCGAAGGCATCACGGACTTGCCCTACCTTGGAACGCTGCACAACAACGGCGAGATCGATCGCGAGCAACTTTTGACCCAAAAGATTGACATCATGTTCTCGATCTCAGGCATCGAGTTGACCCAACAAAACATTTCCGAGGCAATCGAGATCCAAGATCAGACCCGCATCCCGTGCCTGTTGGTGGATGGCAGCTTCGACAAGATTCCCGCAGCGTTTCGTTTTCTTGGCGATATCCTTGGTCGCGAGAGCCGCGCCGAGGAGCTTGCGAATTTTTGTGACGAGTTCTACCAGCGCGTCCACAAGGTTGTCCTTACAATCCCTGAAAGCGAGAAGATCGGCGTCTATTATGCCGAGGGACCCGAGGGCTTGCAGACCGAGCCAGAGAGCAGTCAACACATGCTTGGCTTTCTCGAGGGCGGTGCCAAGGACGTCGCGGTTTGCAAGGAGACCTATGGCGGCGGCATGACCGATGTGTCCCTTGAGCAGGTTATCAAGTGGGACCCTGAGGTCATCATCGGATGGGACGTGGACACGCGTGGAGGCGCGGTGGACGATATCCGTACGAACAAGAACTGGTCCAATATCACCGCGGTCAAGAACGGTCGCGTCTATGCGATGCCCAACGAGCCTTGGGCGTGGTGCGACCGCCCGCCTGGAGTCAACCGTCTCATCGGCATCCATTGGGTGGCGAACCTTTTGTATCCCCAATATTACGATGTGGACATGGTCGAGGTGACCCAAGAGTACTTCAAAGCCATGTACCAGGTGGATGTCGAGCGTGAGACGGTCGAGAAAATGCTTGGCAACTCGTATACGAAGCGCGCGTAGGGATTCTCGATGCGCTTGATGATAAAGACAATCACCGGAAGGGTCTTGGCGGTAATCCTAGCTTTGCTGCTTTTGCTGTCTTGCGGGTTCAGCCAAGGTTTGGCCAGCTATTTCACTGGGTCTGTCGCATATGCAACGGAGAGCGTTGGCAATACGGGTAAAACGGGCACGAACACCGGTACTGCGACCAACACGGACTCGGGCTC
>CAZOGL010000044.1:3545-13169 GCA_964579575.1 uncultured Eggerthellaceae bacterium
ATACGGGTAAAACGGGCACGAACACCGGTACTGCGACCAACACGGACTCGGGCTCGGGCGGTTCCGGCTCCGGCTCGGGCTCGGGCGGCTCGGGTTCGGGCGGCTCGGGTGGTTCCGGCTCAACCACGCCTTCCCAGGATACCTACTATGTCGAAACGGTCATGGTCGAATATGACGAGCCGGATGATTTTGGCGTGTGGCACTTCCTTGACGAGGATTGGGAGGATGCGGCCTATCGCCCCCTCACCATCTTGAAGAAGGGTGAGACCGTCCAACTCAACGGTTGGTATGAGGACAACCATGGCAACCAAGTCGAGGCAGCGGACTCCACAAGTCAGTTGGGCGAGGTGCTCTTAAACTGGACCATCGTCGAGCAAAATCCTGACGATGCGTCCGTTGCGGGCGGTGTGGTTGCCAAGGTTGACCCTACCGGCAAGGTGACACCCATGTCCAATGGCAGCGTCGTGGTTCGCTGCACCATCGCAGACGCGTCGAAGTACCAAGGAAGCGCTCCCTATAAGGACGTCACTATCGTGTTTGATGGCCAAGACGGCGAGTATGTGAGCCAGGTCGATATCCTTGACGAGGACGGAAACGTCATCGGCGAGCGTTGGGGAGGCGTTACCGTCTTTACGGATCAGGAATCCTATTCCCAGTTGTATGTCAAGGTCACGTGGGTGGATGCCGACGGCAACGTCATCCGCGAGGAGAACACGTTCAATGGGGATCGGATCACTACGACGGTCACTTGGAATGTCGGTGGCTCTACCGAGCCGTTCACGATAAACGAGGAAACGGGTCGTCTCAGGACCTCTCAATACTCCGGCAATGCGTATGTCGTTTGCAAGGCGGTTGGCGGCGTCGGCGGCGTGGAGATATCAGATACTGCGAACATCCAATTGGATACCGGCCAATACCACTACAACCCCAGCGAAACCCTAACGATCAAGGTCGCCTACGAGGAGCGTCCTGACGAGGTCATGTACGAGAAGACCTATACCTACGACGAGCTTAAGTCGCGCCTGGCATCATGTACCTATAACTATACGTTGATGGCGGGTACCCGATACGGCGTCATTTCCGCCGAAGGATGGCTGTTCAAGGACCTCGTCCACCTGCTTGAGCGTGACTCCAACGATTCGGGTGGCAACAATGTGATCGATGACGACGACATCGTGCGTTTCTCCTTTGGTACCAACGACGGGTATGACAACCCGGTCTCTTGGAGCATGCTTTTCGACGTGGATCGTTGGTATTATCCCAATTACGACCTTGCTGGAAGTAAGGCTGGGGGAGTGATCGTGCCGCCGATGTTGGCCTTCAGGTCCAACCAGACCTGGGGAGAGTCGGAGGCAAATCCCACGAAGGAGCTGGACGAGAGCACGCGCTTCCGCCTTGTGTTTGGGTGTCTGTCCGACCTTACCATGAACTCCGCGTACCAAATCTACTACATCAACACAATCATGATTACGCTCGAGGGTGCTCCCACCATCGACCCCTCTGGCGGGGATGGTGACGGGCATGGTGGCGCAGGCGGCGGCGACGGAGACTCGGGCGGCGTCGGTGGAGATGGCACCGCAGGGGTAGCCCAAGGTGACAACGAGGGCAAATCCCCCGATACCACCATCGCCAGCGGTGGCCAGGCCTCAAGCGCCGCAGGCGACACAGGCGAGTCCCAAGCAAAACAGTGGCGCATTTACCAAATGATGAGCAAGAACGAAAGCGATATCGGCGAATGGGATTTCGACAACCCCTTGTCGCCCTTTGCGATACCTGGCGCCCTGGCGTCGTTGATTATCGGTGGAATTGCTGCATATGTCAGCTTTAGGAGGAGATTGTCATAATGGAAAACATGTCCCTTTACATCCAGGAGATCATGCGTAACGTGGCGGCAGCGCTGCAGATCCCCGTCATGATCATATTGCTGTTGCTCATCGCCTACGCGTTGTTCTGCGTCGGCTCGGTGATCGTCGAGTACTGTACCGAGCGGCGCCATTTCCGTGTGACCATGGCGGACAGCATCAACGCCATCCATGACGCCCACTACGACAAGATTGTGGACGTCATCAATGACACCGACCTTCTCGTTCCTCAAAAGCACGCACTTACCACGGTCGCGAACAACATGGGTCTGCCCGATGAGGATCTTTTCGCACTTGCCAAGAGCGAGACGTCCAAGGTCGATTCCCGCTATCGCCGTATCGTGTCCCACACCGACCTGGTGACTAAGATCGCTCCCATGATGGGCCTCATGTGCACCTTGATCCCTCTTGGCCCTGGCATCGTCGCCATGGGCGAGGGCAATGTGGAAATCCTTTCCAGCAGCCTGCTCGTTGCCTTTGACGGCACGGTCGCAGGCCTTGTCGGCGCTGTCGTCGCCATGTGCTGCTCGACGTTGCGCAAGCGTTGGTACAACGAGTACCTCGTCGCGGTCGAGAGCCTCATGAGCACCATCCTCGAGAAGGCGGAGGAGGGACGTGCAGAGGGTGCGGACCTGCCGACTCAAGGCAGCGTTGCCTTGCCGGCGGGGGTCATCGAGAACCCTGCAAAGCCCTCTCCGTTCTCACATAAGCGTGGTGAGTAGTCATGGCGCGCAGGGACTTCAATAGCGGGTCGTTTACCAACAACAGCTATGTCGACGCGGAAGATGCCGATCCCCGTGTCGGTTTGGTGAACCTCGCAGACGTCATGTTGGTGTTTGCCTGCGGCCTCATGCTTGCTCTTGTCGCCGCATGGAACTTGGATGTTTCAAAGTTGACCGAAGTTGCCAGGGATGCTGACTACACCGAGGTTTCCGACATCGAGGATTTTACCAACGTGGACGGTTCCGGTACCGGCTACAACCAGCTTGGCATGGTGTACCAAGATCCGCGTACCGGCAAGATGTACATGCTTCAAGAGGATTTGTCAGGAGATAGCTCGAGTGAGAACACGGAGGCAAAGAATGAGTAAGGTAGCAACAGTTGCAACACCTAAGACTTTGGCCGTCAAGCGTTTGATTGCGGGAGCTTCTGTCGCATGCGCTGTGAGTTTGGCCGTGGTGGGCACCTTTTCCACTGCGGCGCTCGCGACCGAGGATGGCGACATTGCCGCGGAGGTCAATGGGGGCGTAACATCCGCATTGGAGATGGCGACGCAGGAGGACATCTCCCTGCTTGCCGCGGCGGATCCCACCCCCGTCACTACGTGGTATGACGCGTCCAAGACCGAGTTTACTATCTCCACGTTGGGAGAGATGAACGGCTTGGCCCAACTTGTGAACACGGGTGTGGATACCTTTGAGGGCAAGACCATCACCTTGAACAAGACAACCTTTCCGACGGCGTGCGAGTTCACCTCGATCGGCACGGCTGACCATCCCTTCCAAGGTACCTTCCAAGCGAACGGTTCGCGCCTTTTGAACCCGGTTATCGTCTACGAGGGCGCAACCGACATCGGATTGTTCGGTTACGCGGGGGAGAAAGCCACCATCGACGGCATCACCATCCAAGGTGGCACGTTGGAAGTCACTCAAGCATCCGGCGGTGAGAAGATCCAATATGTGGGAGCCATCGCCGGTGAGTGTCTGGGTACTGTCACCAACTGCACAAGCAGCATGAACGTCTCGGTATCCAGCGACGTCGCAGCCAAGCTCGGGACGGCAGGCACCATGTCCGAAATCGGCGGACTTGTTGGCTATCTCGGCACCGCAATGAGCGGTTGCTCCTTCTCCGGCACCCTTTCCATCACCTCCGCCCAAGGTGTTATCAGCAACACTGCGACTGAAGAGTTTATGCGCTATATCGCCGGCAACATCGGCGGCTTGGTCGGACGTTTCGGCTCCGAGACCGTAGAGGGCATCGATGGCGCGCAATCCATCGAGGATTGCACCAACGCCGGAACGTTGAGCTTCAACATCACCGGCAGTAGCGACAAAGACCGCTTCGGCGAGCAGACCTACTCGATCACCCGTTGCGTCGGCGGCATCGTCGGTTATTGCTCGGGCAATGTCTCGGGGTGCACCAACAAGGGTCTTATCCACACAGGCCTTGGCACCGCTGATGCGCCTGAGAAACAACACGGCGGTAACTGCGTCGGCGGCATCGTCGGCGCCTTGCGCGGGACGAGCTTGTACGAGGCGGCATGCAGCCTCGATTCCCAAGAAGTCTATGAGCCTGGTTACTATGTCTGGAAAAACTCCGAAGGTGGGACCGAACCTAGGACCATTTCGATTACCAATTGCTATAACGAGGGCATGGTCATCGGCCTGGGTTCGGTGGGTGGCATCTCGGGAAGCGCGGGTTGTTGGACTGAGATCCTCGGTTGCGGCAACGAAGGCTACATCAAGGGGTGCCGTTGGAACAAGCCTGCACCTGCGGGCATCGTCGGCAACACCTATGGCTCTGTCGGCGTGTGCTATAACCACGGAACCATCGAGACGATCACTCGTGCGGGATATTACGCTGCCGGTATTGCGGGATTCTTGAACACCTACAACAACGCGGCAACTCCAGACAACCTTGTTTACGACCTTCCCGAGATCTACTCTTGTTACTCCACCGGCAACGTCGTTTCAGACCAGGGATATCGTTCTGCGGCATTGGTGGGAGAGAACAATGCCGTTGTCCATGACAACCTGTATCTTAAGGGCATATGCGTGGGCAACAATGCTTTCGATGATAAGAGCGAGGGCACGGGATACAACAACAAGATGGTGGAGGCAAACGAACTCAAGTCTTCCAGCGCGGTAGCAAAGCTCAATTCCTTGTTGACCACGAGCGATTGGAGCGTGTACTTCACCGTGGGCGAAGACGGCGCGTTCCCGCAGCTCAATTGGCAGGAGTCGCTTAAAAAGACCGACATCAACACGCTCGGCGCCAAGGCGAGGTTGACGGGTAATGCGAAATATTCCGCTTCCAACGACCCGGTCCCTGAGATCTCGATAACCCTGAGCGACGGTACCGTCTTGTACCAGAACTCCGATTTTCGTGTCGTTCCTGAGACGGGAGCGCGTGCGGTCACCTCTGGGTCTACGCCCTATCACGCTACTATCGTCGGTATGGGTCGTTACGAGGGCACGCTTTCTGAGACGGTCGCCTATGGCATCGACAAGGGTGATATTTCGACCTGCGTCATCCAAGCCGCCGCAACCACGTACAATTGGGAGCAGCAGACGCCGTCTTGGGTCAAGGTCGTTGATGCGGCAGGGAACGTGCTTGACTCCTCGGAGTACACAGTGAGCTATCCGATGAGCACCCCTGATGACAATAAAGCGCATGAGGACGGTAAATACTACGATTACGTCAACTCACACAGCTCGACGTACAAGTATGATGTCACCGTCACGGCGACCGATACGAGTAACTACACTGGTTCCACAACCCAGGCGGTCTTCCGCATCGGTTGGGCATCCATGATGTACTCTGACACCTCTATGGGTGGTACCCGTATGGAAGGTGCCAAGATGGACAAGGTCGTGTTTGGGGACCAGGAATGGGATTTCAGCGAGGCATCAAAGAACACCCATCTCATCAAGATCAAATATACGGGTTCCGAGATTAAACCCAAGGTGAACAAGGTGACCTATCTTGGCCGCGAGCTGCGCGATGGTACCGATGCAGGCCTTGATCTGTATGCTCACCCGTTGGACTACGATTACAAGTACGTCTACGGCAACCCGAATCCTGAGGAAACCAACGACAAGAGCGGTGATGATTTCACGAACGTGACCGGCTCGGATAACCTGGGTTGCATGACGCTTCGCTTTACTGCTGGTGGAAACTTTGAGAACTTCTCGAACGTCTTCTATGAGATCGTGCCAGCGAGCGTCGCTGACGACGTGACCGTCTCGGGTGTGACTGAGGTGTCTGAGGAGCAGGCAACGACAAAGATCACGATCACGGGAACTGGCAACTACGAGGGGACGAAGGTGCTCTATGTGAGCGAAGCCCCTGCCTCTCCCGTGCTTACGTATAACGGTATGACTCTTGTGAAGGGCACGGATTATACTGTCGAGGCTGAGTATCTTTCTGGTGTGTACGGTTTCGTCGACCGTCTCTACGAGAACGTCCTCGGCCGTACCGCCGACGAGGCTGGCATGGCCGCCCAGGTCCAGGGCATTAAGACCTCCGGCGCCGCACAGATCACCTTCAACTTCTACAACTCCGACGAGTTCAAGGCCAAGGCCGCGACGATGACCAACGCCGAGATTGTCGAGAACGTCTACCAGACCATGCTCGGGCGCAGCGCCGACGAGGGCGGTCTTGCCATGTGGAAGGGCTACCTCGACAACGGCATGAGCGCGTGCGCGCTCGCGGCCGGCTTCGCCGAGTCCCCGGAGTTCGTAAACGTCTGCACCGGTTACGGCGTCGACGCGGGCTCGGCCGACTGGCTGCGCGCCAACAAGCTCGAGTCCCGCGACAAGGTGCCCGGCGTGACCTCCTTCGTCTACCGCCTGTACACCATCGTGCTCAACCGCGAAGCCGAGGTAGCAGGACTCAACGTCCAGTGCCAGGCGCTGATTGACGGCACGGCCTGTTGGGAGCTGGCCACCAGGTTCTTCAACAGCCAGGAGTACATCAACTTCGGCAAGTCTGACACCGACTTCGTGGCCGACTGCTACAAGGCCATGATGGACCGCGAGGGCACGGAGGCCGAGATTGATGCCTGGGTCGCCCGCATGGCCAAGGAGGGCCTGACCCGCGTCGACGTCGTGAAGGGATTCTGCCAGTCCGACGAGTTCGAGGCCATCTGCCAGTCCTGCGGCATGACGAGCGGCATGCGCTAGGGTTTAGCCGATAATCACAGGTTGAGAGAGCGCAATGATTGGACGTGGGAAATACGGACGTACCGTCATTGCGCTTCTCTCTCTTTTCTTGATCGTTGGCCTTGGGAGCTTTGGCATATCCACTTCCGACCCGCTGTCTTGCGTGTTGATAGGGGAGTCAGATCTGGAGGCGTCGCAAGACGTTTGTGTCGTTGATCGGCAAACGAATGACTGCTCTGGTACTTCCTTTTCTCATACAACGTATTATTCAGGAGATTGTTTGCCTGATGTCGAGGTAGAAGTCGGCGAAGACGGGTCCCAACGTGCCTCCCACCAGGTCATCGCTTCGATTCCTAACCCAGATGCAACTTCAGTCGCAAAGTCCGTTGATGAGGCCGGCCTCGTTGTTTGCGCCGTAGAACCCATTGCATCAAATTTATATGATAATGAGACAACCTACCTGATTACCTACAACGATAACGATTCTGCTGAACAAGCAGGGTCTTTGTTGTGCTCTGTGGGCATAGCGTCTGCCGTCGAGCCAAACTATGTCTCCGAGCTTTCGTCAGATGATCTTAACCTATCTGACGATTTTGCCTCTCGTGTTGATAGTGCTGAACAGGACATCTCGCATTTGGCGAAAACCTCTATCAATGACGAGGACGCCTCTTTGCAATGGCAACTCTCTTTCTCTCAAGCCTTCGACGCATGGGATATCGCTAAGGCGCAAGGTTCTGTCACGGTCGCGGTGATAGATTCAGGCGTGGACACCGACCATCCTGACCTCGTTGACAACCTCTTGCTCGATCATGCAAAGAATACGACCACCGATGCGATTGGTGCGTCCGCTGTCGAGGACACAATGGGCCATGGCACCTCTGTCATAGGTGTGGTAGCCGCTTCTGCCAACAACGAAATCGGAGTCGCTGGTGTGTCGTATAACGCGAAGGTGCTCCCTGTCAAGGCTGTATCGGATTCGGGCAAGCTCTATAACTCCGATATCATCGAAGGGTTGACCTATATCACCGACCTTAAGCAGAACTCCTCCGACAAGGACATGAAAAACATTCGCGTCATCAACATAAGTTGCGAAAGCAATTACACATCGGAGTCCTACAAGCGTGCTGTCGAGCAGGCAACCGACGCTGGCATTCTTGTTGTCGCCGCTGCGGGCAACGGCAATGGTGGTTCGGTGAAATACCCCGCCGCGTATGATGTTGTGGTAGGGGTCTCCTCCCTTAAGGAGAACTCCGACGCTGCTGGGGTCGTCATTGCGCCCACATCAAACATCGGTCCCGAGATAGACCTTTGTGCTCCCGGCGCGCAGGTCTATACCACGAAGTACAACAGCACATACGGTTATCGGAGCGGCACGTCCTTTGCATCACCGATGGTTGCAGGAGCGGCCGCGTTGCTATTCTCGATCAACATGGATGCCACGCCCGACTTTGTTGAGACGGTCCTTGAGGAGAGCGCTTTCGATCTGGGTACGGAAGGCAAGGACGACCTTTATGGTTATGGCGCCGTGGATATGGTTTTAGCTGCCTATGAGATGCTTGGATATGAGCCCACAATCGTTCAGGCGACCTGTACCGAGGATGGGTATTACGCCTTTGAGATAGACGGGACGACCTACCAAAGAATAACCCACCAGGCGTTGGGCCACGATTCCGTGGTGAGCAAGAAGGCGGTGGAGCCGACCTGCACTGAAGAGGGTTTGACGGAGGAGATCTCTTGCCAAAGGTGCAAAAAGGTTCTCACAGAGCAAGAGCCAGTAGAAGCATTGGGCCATGATTGGTCTGAATGGGAGACCGTCTTAGAGCCGACGGCGACTGAGGAGGGTTTGAAAGAGCGCACGTGTAGCCGTTGTGATGAGACAGAGAAAGTCCGTCTCGAGTCAGAAATCGAGCGCTTCGTCGAGCGCCTGTATGAAAACGTCCTCGGCCGTACTGCTGACGAGGACGGCATGACCGCCCAGATCGAGGGTATGAAGACCTCCGGCGCCGCCCAGATCACTTTCAACTTCTATAACTCTGACGAGTTCAAGGCCAAGGCCTGTGGCATGAGCAACGCCGAGATCGTCGAGAACGTCTACCAGACCCTGCTCGGGCGCGCTGCCGACGAGACTGGCAAAGCCATGTGGGTCGGCTACCTTGAAAACGGCATGAGTGCGTGCGCGCTTGTGGCCGGCTTCGCCGAGTCCGACGAGTTCCGCGCTATGTGCGCCGACTACGGCGTCGATGCGGGTTCGGCCGACTGGCTGCGCGCCAACAAGCTCGAGTCCCGCGACAAGGTGCCCGGAGTGACCTCTTTCGTCTACCGCCTGTACACTATCGTGCTCAACCGCGCGGCCGACGTCGCAGGACTGAACACCCAGTGCCAGGCGCTGATCGACGGCACGGCATGTTGGGATATGGCCACCAGGTTCTTCAACAGCCAGGAGTACATCAACTTCGGCAAGTCTGACACCGACTTCGTGGCCGACTGCTACAAGGCCATGATGAACCGCGAGGGCTCCTCCGACGAGATCGCCGCATGGGTCGACCGCATGACCAAGGAGGGCATGACCCGCGTCGACGTCGTGAAGGGATTTTGCCAGTCCGACGAGTTCGAGGCCATTTGCCAGTCCTGTGGCATGACGAGCGGCATGCGCTAGGGCCTTGCCCCGGTCCCTCCAAAGTTTTGTCTTAGCTTTCCGGAAAGTCGAGCTTCGCCTTACACATCGCGGTCTTGTTCGATTCCTCTAAGGGGCAAGTCTTTGAGGCCACGCGGTTAGTTACGATAGTCCGCGTAGGCTCCCGCCCAATTTCCCCCAAGGTTTTGGCTCCTTTGACCTTGTGGTTTTGCGCGGTGTGTTTGATAATTTGAACATTGTGCTA
>CAZOGL010000045.1:0-2398 GCA_964579575.1 uncultured Eggerthellaceae bacterium
CTAACCTATCAAGCGCAAGCAACATGTTCTATGGTTGCAAAAACTTGGAGTCTGTCGACCTAACAGGTATTGATACCTCTAAAGTTACAAACATGACTTCTATGTTTAGCGCTTGTGAGAACTTGGAAACCATTTATGCTTCCTTAGACTTTGACACCAGCGCGGTTGAGTACTCGGGTCTTATGTTTAATGGCTGCACCAAGCTTGTTGGTGGCAACGGCACCGCATACAACGCCGAAGCCACAGATGTAGAGATGGCGAGCGTCGACGGCTATGAGGGCGCAAGCTACTTCACGCTCAAGGAAGGCTTGAGCGAAGGTTGGAAGCTTTGCGGTTCTTGCCAGTGGTACGTTGACGAAAGCGGAAAACTTATCATCAGCCCGCTGACCGGCGAAACCGAAGGTACGCTTGCTACCTGGGACAACGTTGCAACGTTCTCCCCTTGGAAGGGCAACACCTCCATTAAATCTGTTGAAGTTAAAGAAGGTGTTAAAGCTCAGACCTGCGCTGGTATGTTTGAAGGCTGCACCAACCTTGCCTCTGTTGACATAGCGAAGCTTGATACATCTGATGTAACAAGCACGGTTAACATGTTTAAAGATTGCACCAAGCTTGAGACTGTTGACTTGTCTAAACTTAATGTAGGCAAAGTCACCAACATCAGCGAAATGTTCAGCGGCTGCACGGCACTTACCGCTGTCCCCACTGGCTTCACCATTCCTGATGGTGCGACAGCAACGAATGTGTTCTACATTGACTCCGAAGAGCCCGTTGTTATTAAGTACGATGGCATAAATGAAGCTATCACGGGCTACAAGTGGGCAGAAGACAACAGAACGCTTCAGGTAGTGCACACATGGAAAGATGAAATTACCAAGCAACCCACCTGCACTGAAGTAGGCGAGACGACGCAAACCTGCACCGTTTGTGGTGCAACGCAAACCGTAGAGATTAAAGCTTTGGGTCATGAGTGGAGCAACCCCGTTATTCTGTTTGCAGAGAACGGCACTTCCGCTAAGGCCATTTGGGTCTGCGGTCGCGACGACTCCCATGTAGTTGCCGTCGATTGCACGGTAAAGTCTGAGGTCACTACCAAGGCAACTTGCACCACCGCAGAAGTTACCACTTATACGGCGGTTGCTAAGGTTGATGGCATGCCAGAAGGCAGCGCCACCACGACGCGCACCACTAAAGAGGCTTTGGGTCACAAGTGGGGCGAGTGGACAATAGCTCAAACTGCTACCTGTGAAGCTGCTGGTTTGGAGAAGCGTGTTTGCGAAAACGATACAAACCATGTAGAAGAGCAAGCGATTCCTGCTACTGGTCACGCTTATGGCAAGCCTGCCATCAAATTCGCCGAGGATGGCAAAACAGCTACAGCAACCTGGGCATGCACCAATGCAAATTGCACTCACGCGGTAACCAAGGATTGCACCGTCACCTTTGCGGTTACTAAAGAGGCAACCTGCACGGAAGCCGGTGAAACCACCTATACGGCGACTATTGATGCAGACGTGACGCTTGGCCTTGCAAACGGCACCAGCACAAAGACAGTTGCTGACATTCCTGCTCTTAAGCACGACATCGTAGAAGACGCTGCTGTTCCTGCAACATGCGAAACTCCTGGAAAGAAGGCGGGCACCCACTGCTCACGTTGTGATTACGCAACAGGCGGAGAAGAAATTGAAGCCTTGGGTCACAAGTGGGGCGAAGCTGAAGTTGTTCCAGATGCAGATATGTCTTCTGCAACAGCAACGTGGACTTGCGAGAACGACAAAAACCACAAACGTGTTGTGTTGTGCCCTGTTTTAAAGACGGTAAAGAAGGCAGCTACCTGCACTGCTCCCGGTGAGTATATTTACACGGCAACTGCAATGATCGACAACAAAACGTTGCTTTCGAAGGAGCTCAAAACCGAGAAGATGCCTGCAACTGGACATCATTTCGATGGTTTGACCTGCACTGATTGCAAAGTTCAATTGGGTGATGTAAATGGCAACGGAACCGTGAACATTGTGGATGCTCAGATGGCATACGACATTGCAACGAAGGGTGCGTATAAGGACCTTGACGCGTATGCTGCTTACTGCAGTGCAGCGGATGTTACTGGCACCAATGACGGCAAGCCCGATGGCAGAGTAGATGCCATTGACGCCTTCCGCATTCAGTACGTGATACATAACGGATGGAGCGTGGAAGCGTAATATCTGTTGAGCACTTACAACCTGTGTAACACGGGGCGTATGCGGTAATGCACGGGAAGGGGGCGCAAGCCCCCTTCCTTTTGTGTCGGGCGGTTTCGCATGAGGCGGTCGTTGGCTGGCGGGTCGATATCGCGCTACCTAGACCTGTTGGTTTGTGGACGGCTGCGTACCTACGGGAGCTTGGCTGGTTGACG
>CAZOGL010000045.1:2498-3701 GCA_964579575.1 uncultured Eggerthellaceae bacterium
TGTCCGTCGCGGTGGCAAGGTTCATATCAGTCGCGGGGACAAGGGTCGCCCCCGGCAGGCTTATGGGAACCAACTCATACGCTCCGTGCTTGGATGCCTTCTTGAGAGAGGATCGGACCATCTCCTCGTTCTCCTCCTTGAGGATGGAACACGTGCTGTAAACCATGGTGCCACCAGGTTTGAGAAGCTCAAGAGCCTTGGGTAACAGGGCGGATTGGGACTTGGTGCATTTTTGAATCAAAGCGGGTGTGAAGTGTTTGAGGGTCTTGGCGCTTGAGGCGCGCAGGGTACCGCTGCCGCTGCAGGGTGCGTCCAACATGATGCGATCGAAGCTAAAGAAGCTGTCGAGGCGTCGGGCGTCGGTGCGCATGACGACGACGTTTCGGGTGCCTTGTCGTTTGAGGTTGTACTCGAGGCGTTCGGCGCGGGGTGCGTTCATCTCGCAAGCGGTGATGCGGGCACGACCATTGTTGAGGGCCGACAATTGGGTCGTCTTTCCGCCGGGGGCGGCACACATGTCGAGTATGTCGAGGTCGCTACAAGGTCCCATGAGCAGGGGAGGAAGCATGGAGGAGAGGCTTTGCAGGTAGATCTTTCCTTCTTCTAGGGCAGGGAGCTCCCACACCGCTTGGGCGTCTTTCGGGTCAAGGACGAACGCATCTTGGTACCAAACGGGACACTCGTATTCGATGCCGGCGTCGTCAAGGATTGAAGCGACCTCCTTGCGGGTTGAGAGGAGGGTGTTTGCCCGTAACGTCGTCGCGCGACGCACGTCGCTGCCTTGCTCGATGAGGCGGGCATACGCGCTCCCGTATTGCTCCTCTATGATAGGGGAGAAGAACGCAGGCAGGTTGGTGGTGGTGGGGGCAACGTTGCGGTGCTTGTGGGGCATGCATCTCTCCTTGTTGTCGTTTCGTGGAGAGCCTAGGGCTTTGACCTATCTTGCCCGGTGGGGCATGCGTCTCTCCTTGCGGTTGTTAGGTGAACCCTGTCGACTCGTGATGGTCTTGCTTGTGATGGTCCTATTATAGCGACCTTCAAATCCTCCCATGGATGGTGCGTGCCGGAGTGTTTTCAAGTCTTCCGAGCGCTCTCGAATCTCCCGAGCGCTCTCAAACCTCCCGAGTGTTTTCAAGTCTGTAAACTTTTCTGTTCCTTTTTATGGCAGGACGTAGGATACTTTCGATACAAAGCAACGGACAC
>CAZOGL010000045.1:3801-12583 GCA_964579575.1 uncultured Eggerthellaceae bacterium
ACCAAACACTAGATACCAAACGCTCGATACCGGAAACCAGAAACCAACCACCAGACACCACAAAAGGCAATCCAGCGTACCCCCAACGGGAAGGGAGCACATCATGGCGAAAGTCAATCCTAACTACCAAAAGCTGCCCGGCAGCTACCTGTTCTCCGAAATCGCCCGCCGCACGGCGGCCTATGCCGAGGAGCATCCCGAGGCGAAGCTGATCAAGATGGGAATCGGCGACGTGACGCGTCCCCTTGCCCCTGCTGTCATCGAGGCCATGCATGCCGCCGTCGACGATCTTGCCAGTGTCGATACCTTCTATGGTTATGGCCCCGAGCAAGGGTATGACTTCCTCAGAGACGCAATCCGCGAGGCTGATTTCGTGGCGCGTGGCGTTGATATCGCGGCAGATGAAATCTTTATCTCCGATGGCGCGAAGAGCGATTGCGGCAACATCGGCGACATTCTCGATATTGACAACAAGGTCGCGGTTTGCGATCCCGTGTACCCCGTGTATGTCGACACGAATGCCATGGCAGGTCGAGCTGGCGAGTATGACGAAAAGGCCCAGGGGTGGACGAACATCTACTACATGCCGACCACGGCTGAGAACGGCTTTTGCCCAGCATTGCCCGAGGAGGACGTCGACGTCATCTACCTTTGCAGCCCGAACAATCCCACCGGCACCGTCCTCAATACCGAACAGTTGACCGCATGGGTGGATTGGGCTTGTGCCCATGACGCCATCATCATGTTTGACGCCGCTTATGAGCGATTCATCACCGAGGAGAACGTTCCCCATACCATCTACGAGATTCCTGGTGCCAAGAAGTGCGCCATCGAGTTCCGCAGCTTCTCCAAGACCGCGGGTTTCACGGGCGCCCGTTGCGGCTACACCGTTGTGCCCAAGGAGCTCGTCCGCCAAGGTCAAAGCCTCAATGCTATGTGGAACCGCCGCCAATGCACGAAGTTCAACGGCGCCTCCTATGTCATCCAACGCGGTGCTGCCGCTGTCTACACAAAGGAGGGTGCACGCCAAATCGAGGAGACCTTGGATTACTACCGCAACAATGCGCGCGTGATCAAGGCCGGTCTCGAGGAGGCGGGATTCACGGTCTTTGGAGCCGTGAACAGCCCTTACGTTTGGTGCCAGACGCCGGAGGGCATGGGCAGTTGGGAGTTTTTCGACCTTTTGCTCAAGGAGGCCAACATCATCACGACGCCGGGTGCCGGCTTTGGTCCCAGCGGCGAGGGCTACATCCGTCTCACCGCCTTCGGTGACGCTGACGCTACCGTGGAGGCCATGGAGCGCATCAAGGAGCTCATGAGCAACCGCTAGCGGGTCATGCGGCGGACATGCAGCGGACATGCAGCGGGCAAGGCTGTGGCGACGCTGTGGCGCTGTTGTGGCGACGTTGTGGCGCTGTTGTGGCAACGTTGTGGCAACGTTGTAGCGACGTACGTCTCAGCCACCTCGCCCCGCGAAAGAATGCGGTGTCTGTTGTACTATAAGTAGCTATGGATACTGAGAAGGATATGCGCGAGGCCGAGCCTCGGGAGGAACAGGACGACGATAATAAGTCGGTCCTAAAATCGGCGGCGCTCATGAGCGCGTGTACGTTGATTTCCCGCGCTACGGGCTTCATTCGCACGTGGGCCATGGCATTCGCCCTTGGTAACACGGTCATGGCGGCAGGATTTAGCCTTGCCAACAACATGCCCAATATGATCTATGAGCTTTTTGCGGGCGGCGCCTTGGCTGCGGCGTTCGTCCCGATTTACCACATGCAGCGCAATACCATCAACAAGGAGGCGGCGACCGAATACGCTCGCAACCTCTTGTCCTTGGCGATTATTGCACTCGGTGTGGTCTCAATCCTCGCAAGCGTTTTTGCGCCCCAGGTCATGGTCACCCAAAGCCTGTTCTCCAACGCGTCGGACGCGACGGTCGAATATGCGGTCTGGTTCTTCCGCTTCTTTGCGTTCCAGATTATCTTCTACGGCATCAGCGCAATCTTCAGCGGCTTGCTCAATGCGGAGCGCGAGTTTTTCTGGCCGGCGATCAGCAGCGTGTTCATGAACGTCATCAGCATCATCACGTTCTTGGGGTATCCCTTTATCGCCGACGCTGACCCCACGATCGCCATGGTATGGCTCGCCATCGGCGTGACCCTCTCCATCGCGGTCATGGCTGTGGTGCAGATTCCCGCCTTGGCCAAGTTGGGCTTCCGCTTCTCCTTCCGCGTCCAGCTTCGAGGGCACGCGTTGCGGGAGACCATGGATCTTGCCTTGCCCGCCATCGCAAGCACTGCGATCAATCTGGTTGCCTTGAGCTTCCTCAATTCTTGTGCCTTGGCTGTCGCGGACAACGGTCCCGCGTCGGTCAGCTACGCGTGGATGTGGTACCAATTCCCCTACGGCGTCTTGGGCGTGGCGTTGTCGACCGCGTTTTTCACCGAGATGAGCGAGAGTGCCTCCAAGAGGGATTGGGAGGGATTTGCCAAGAGTGTTCGTGACGGCCTCAAGAGCACATGGATCCTCATCATCCCCATGGCGGCCCTTGTGTTTTGTTGTTCCAGCCAACTTATTGGTCTGTATGCTGCGGGCAAGTTCACCGCTGCCGACATTGAGCCTATTGCGAACTTGTTGCGCGCTTGGTCTGTGAACCTGCCGCTGTATGCCGCCTTCATGTACATCAGCCAAGCTTACAGTGCCCTCAAGGACATGAAGACCGTCGCTATCGCCAATGTCGTCATGACGGCGATTCAAATCACGTTGTACATGTTGTTCTCCGGCGTGTTCGTGTCTGATTTCACGCTGGGTCTTACGGGTTTGGCCATCGCCGACGTCATCAAATATATCTTGCTCGACATCGTGTTGCTTGTCGTCTTGCGTCGCCGTTCCAGCGAGCTTCGGCTTCACCTCATCATGGGGTCGACGGTCAAGATCTGTCTTGCAAGCATCGCGGGAGGCGTTGTCGGTGGCCTGATGAATGTCGGTCTGGGTCTTTTCTTGGACATGGGAAACGTCCTCGGCGCCTTTGTCGGGTTAATCATTACGGGGTGCATTGCCCTATCCGTCATCCTGATTGTTTCGAGAGTGTTACATGTTGAGGAGCTCGATGGCGCAATCGCTGCCGTAAAGCGTCGTATCGGCCGATAAATCTCACTTTCATACGACAGCGCGTCGCACTTTGATTTAGGATAGTGCCACGCGCGAAACAGCGCTAAATTTTTTATGGCCGATTATTGTTCTAGGCCGGATATTCGAAAGGCAGATTCATGAGCCAGCAAGACATTTTGTATGCGTCTCAGGATGAAATCAAAAAGATTCAACTCGAGGGCATGAAGAAGACCGTAGTAACCTGCTACGAGAACATCCCTTTCTATAAGAACCTCTTTGACGAGGCCGGTTTTGACCCCTACGCTGTTGAAACTCTCGAGGATCTCCAAAAGGCCCCCTTCACCTGCAAGCAAGACCTTCGCGATAACTATCCGTACGGTCTGCTTGCTGTTCCTTTGGATGACGTCAGCGAGATCCACATGTCAAGCGGTACCTGCGGTGTTGCCACAGTCGGCGCCTATACCAAACACGACCTCGATATCTGGGGCGAGTGTTTTTCCCGCGGCATCACCTACGCTGGCGGCTCCGAGAAGGATGTCTGCCACGTTTGCTACGGCTATGGGTTGTTTACTGGCGGTCTTGGCGCCCATTATGGTGGCCTCCACAAGGGATGCACGACCATTCCCATGAGCGCCGGCAACACCGAGCGCCAAATTCGCGTGTTGCGCGACATGGGGTCCACCATCCTTTGCTGCACTCCGTCCTACGCTATGCATATCGCTGATACCGCTATCGAGATGGGCATCGACCCTGCCAAAGAGTTCACGCTTCGCGCCGGTATTCATGGTGCCGAGCCCTTTAGCGACAACTTCCGTGCCGACCTCGAAAAGAAACTGAACTACAAGGTACTTGACGTGTACGGCCTTACCGAGACCATGGGCCCTGGCGTCGCGATCGAGTGCTTGGAGCAAAATGGCCTCCATCTCGCTGAGGACCACTTCATTGCCGAGATCATCGATCCGAACACGGGCGAGACCTTGCCCGACGGCGAGTGGGGCGAACTCGTGATCACCACCGTCGACCGTGAGGCTTCCCCGGTCGTCCGCTATCGCACCCGCGACATCACGCGTATCTTGCCGGGCGAGTGCAAGTGCGGCCGCACCCATCGCCGCATCGACCGTCTCCATGGTCGCACCGACGACATGCTCATCATTCGCGGCGTGAACGTCTTCCCCTCCCAGATTGAGGATGTCATGAAGACCTTCCCGGACGTCTCTTCTTGGTACCAAATCGAGCTCACCACCGTTGAGCACCTCGACCGCGTCATCCTCAAGGCTGAGCTGAACCCCGATTTCGACTTCGACCAGATTGCGGCTATCGAGGCGCTCCAAAAGGCCATGGAGGCCAAGATGAAGTCCGACCTTTCTGTTGGTATCAAGGTCAAGCTTGTGGAACCCAAGACCATTGCGCGTTCCACGGGCAAGGCGAAGCGCGTCATCGACCTTCGCGAGAAGGGCGAGTAGACGGGTAGGCGGCGCCGAGCGAGAAGGCGGCGCCGAGACCGCGTGTCGCATCGCGAGCGTGACAGGGAAGTGTCGACCGTGTCGCGCAAGCCTAAGCCCGTCATCGAGACCGCGTGTCGCATCGCGAGCGTGACAGGGAAGTGTCGACTTTGTTGTTACTCAAACCAAAGTCCATTTCCGAGACCCCGTTTCGGATTGCGAGCGCCCCGGCTGTTGTTGGGGCGCTTTTTGGGTAGAATGACCTGTATGCATGTCGATGGGGTGTGTGAGATGGCGTGCGAGGGAGTTGCAAGATGATGCGGTTTAGTCTCGCTCGCGAATAAAAATGAGATAACATACTCGTTTGACGTCACAATCTGAAAGGAAATCGCATGCTAGAGGTTACAAAACGACTTTGTATCCGCGTTGCCGTGTTGCTTGCTTGTTTGCTTGTCGTGATTGCGGGGGCCCCTTTCGTGGGGACGGGCGAGAAGGCGTTTGCAGACTCTCCGACCTACACTGCGACCATAACCTCGGATGTTGAGGCGCTCGTTCCCGGTGACCAGTTCACTGTCTCTGTCAACCTTGCGCGCGACGGCGCGTCCGAGTATCCGATGTATGCGCTGTCTGCCACGATTCGATGGAATTCCGACATGTTGTCCCTTGTCAACTATGACAGCGGCAATCTTGACGCGTACACCACCTACGAGGACGGGCATGGCGACATCGTCCTCAACTACCTCTCGCGGTCTCTCTCAGGCACGACTTGGGAAAGCCCCGTCTCTATCCTCACCATGACTTTTGAGGCGAAGGTCGCGGGGACGTCTTCGGTTTCGTTCCAGCGCGTGAACGTGTCCAACGAGACGGGAATGAGCAAGTATACCTGTGTGTGCACTGACGCCACCGTCGTCGTGGGTACTCCTGGGACTCCCGAGGAAGAATCGGCGGTCACGCCCTCCGGGGAGGAGTCATCGGGTACCTCCGAGGGTACGGCGAGTGAATCGAAGGCGACCACCAACACTAATACGTCCGGTTCTGGCAAGTCGGGTGCCTCCGCCATATCGGGCGCCTCTTTGCTTGATATGACCCCGGAGGAGGCGCGGGAACTCATCGACTTGGGGTACGACATCGACGCTTTGGTCACGGAAGCCGTGGACAGCGGCGAGCTTACTCCCGAACAGGGTGAGACCGTCAAACAACAATTCGCCGAGGTTGCCAATTCCTCCAAGACGGGCGATTTCCCCTTGGTCCCCGTAATCGCTGTCGCGGTGATTGTCATTGTTGCCGCTTGTGTCGGAATCATACTTGTACGTCGCAAGGGACACGCTTCGAAAGAGGAGGAACAATGAAAAACGCCGCCAAATTTGTTGCGGTTGTTTTGGCTTCCGCGCTGGTCGTGCTCGTAGTTGCCCTGACATCGTGCGGGGCCAACTACCAAAAGAGCCTCGCCGGAACCTATGATCTATACGAGATCCAAGGCGATAACGGGACGACCCACGAGGAGATAGCTCAGCTTGAGAAAGCTGGTTTTGCCTTGTTTATCAACCTCAACGAAGACGGGACGTTCAACTTCGTGTACCTCGGCACCGATTTCAAGGGGTCGTGGAGCACCAAGGACGGAAAATCCATCGAGATGGCTCCTGAAGACACATCCGTTACGATGTCTGATTGCACCTATGAGGACGGTAAGCTCACCTTATCCCTCTATGGCGATACGACGGTATTTGCGAAGGGTTCGACGAGAAAGGTTTCCGATTACGTGGAGCAATGATATCCAACTCGCTTCACTTTTACCAAGTTGCCCTGACCAAGGACGGACGCGTTGTGCGTCCAAGAAGAAAGGTGGGTTGTTTGATAAAATTCCTCATTAAGTATTATTCCTCATGCACTACAATAAGCTGAGGATGGATACCTACCGTCTGGCTGAAAGAAAAGGAGGAACAGTCCGATGAAGAATCCAAAGTGTAATGAAACACCAAAAGGAAGGATGCGCAAGGCCGCGATAAGCACCGTATGCTCGGTTGTCTTAGTGACGAGCATGTGCCCCGCAGCAGCGTTGGCCCAGGTCCAAATTGATGCGCCTGATGACCAGCTGAGTGTCGTCGCTGACGCTACGTACGCGGTTGACTTCGCCATCCCAACTGGCGGGTCTTCCACCGTTCAGGCTGGCGAGACATTTAATTTGGTGTTTAAAGGCGCTTCCACTGTCACGGGAACCAAGATTGCCTGCGCCCAGGTAAACTTCAAGTTCGACACGACGAAGTGCCAGATTGACAAGTACGTCGTTGCCGATAAAGTTAATGGCGAGGTTTCGTACGACAACGAGAAGGGGACTGGCCTGATCACCTTCTATGGCAACGATACGGAGTCCCTCGAGGCATGCACCATCACCTTCAAGGCGCTTGACAACGTTGAAGGTGATGCTGGTATCGCGATCACGAGCGCTGGCGCTGCTGCGAGCCAAAAGACTGACTTGGAGAACGCATCTTACAGTGCGAGCGCTGGCATCACGATTAATAATGCTACCGACATCTCCACCGTTGGCATCAACGACCCAGGCACGCAGTTCTACACCGGCAAGGAGATCCAGCCGCTGGCTGGCTCCACTAAGACCAAGAGCGCTGGCAGGATCACCGAGGGCGTCGACTACACCGTCGTGTACAAGGACAACATCGGCAAGAAGGACGAGGACACGACGGCCACGGCTGTCGTCACCGGCATCGGCAAGTACAAGGGCACTGTTGAAATCACCTTCGGCATCACCCAGTACAAGCTGACCTTGAACGTCGACGGCTCCAGCGTCAAGACCATCACCCGCGACGAACTCGAGGCCATCGCCGAGAAGTCCGAGGACAACACCGAGCCCGCCTACTACCAGTACGGCAGCTCCACCTCCGCCACGGTCTTCGCGGTGCCTAAAAAGCAGTACGTGACGATCAACGCGCTGCTCAAGGAGCTTGGCATCACCGACTACACCTCCGTCAAGGCCAGCGCCTCCGACGGCTTCTCCACCACGGTCTCCAAGGACACCGTCGAGAAAGGCCAGTTCTACCCGGCCCAGACCACCGACAACGTCCTGAACGCCGAGGGCGCGATTTCCACCCCGGCCATCCTGGCCCTGCAGTGGGACAGCGCCTCCCTCACGAGTGGCACGTCCTTGTCCACCGCTAACGCCCTGCTCGAGGATACCTCTAACGACTCCGTCGTGATTCGCATCCTCATGGGCGCCACCGCCGAGGACTTCGCCAAGGGCGACTACGCCGGCAGGCGCTTCGTCTCCAACGTGACTGGACTCGACTTCACTGAAGGAGTCGCAAAGACCGACATCTCCACCGTTGGCATCAACGACCCAGGCACGCAGTTCTACACCGGCAAGGAGATCCAGCCGCTGGCTGGCTCCACTAAGACCAAGAACGCTGGCAGGATCACCGAGGGCGTCGACTACACCGTCGAGTACAAGGACAACGTCGGCAAGAAGGGCGAGACCACGACGGCAACGGCCATCGTCACCGGCATCGGCAAGTACAAGGGCACCGTCGAGATCACCTTCGACATCACCCAGTACACGCTGACCCTGAACATCGACGGCTCCAGCGTCAAGATCATCACCCGCGACGAGCTCGCGGCCATCGCCGAGAAGTCCGAGGACAACACCGAGCCCGCCTACTACCAGTACGGCAGCTCCACCTCCGCCACGGTCTTCGCGGTGCCTAAAAAGCAGTACGTGACGATCAACGCGCTGCTCAAGGAGCTTGGCATCACCGACTACACCTCCGTCAAGGCCAGCGCCTCCGACGGCTTCTCCACCACGGTCTCCAAGGACACCGTCGAGAAAGGCCAGTTCTACCCGGCCCAGACCACCGACAACGTCCTGAACGCCGAGGGCGCGATTTCCACCCCGGCCATCCTGGCCCTGCAGTGGGACAGCGCCTCCCTCACGAGTGGCACGTCCTTGTCCACCGCTAACGCCCTGCTCGAGGATACCTCTAACGACTCCGTCGTGATTCGCATCCTCATGGGCGCCACCGCCGAGGACTTCGCCAAGGGCGACTACGCCGGCAGACGCTTCGTCACCAACGTTACTGGCATCGACGTTGCCGCGGTCCGCTCCGGCGTCGAGGGCTTCGTCGATCGCCTCTACAACAACGTCCTGGGACGCGTCGCCGACGCCGAGGGCAAGGCTGTCCAGATCGAGGGCATGAAGACCTCCGGTGCCGCCCAGATCA
>CAZOGL010000046.1:0-8674 GCA_964579575.1 uncultured Eggerthellaceae bacterium
TTTGCTGCCCTATTACCCTATAATGGCGGCAAGAAAGAGAGGTCCTCTCATGGAACCTTTTCCTCAGTGTTTGCAGACTCCTCAGTGCTTGCAGGCCTGATCGAGTTGCATCTCAGGCAGGGCACCGCGCATGAGCAGCGTGACCGCACCGCCCACATAGGGCTGGTTTTGCTCCACATAGACTTTGATACCAGCGTCGGTAAAACGGGTGAAGGGCGGCACGCCCATGCCGACGACGATGATGGCATCTATGCCCTGGGATATGGCAAAATCGATGACGCCGCCGCATCCAGCAACGTCATGGTCGACATTTTTGAGCGCCTCTACCTTGGTGCACTTGTCGCCCTCGATGGTGACCAGGGTAAACCAGGGGGCGTGGCCGAAATGTCCGCTACGGGTTGCGGCAAGGCCATCAGGGGTCTCGGCGGGTATCGCTACAAGCATATTCTTCTCCCTACACGCTAAACAAACAATTTACAGCCACAGAGTACACCTTTACAGGCGGCATCCCGCGTTACGACCGCCCAACGGGTGGCTTGACTCTGACGCAGGAGTGGTCGCCACATCACTTTTGTTTTGGTCTTGTCCCCTTTCGTTTTGGTCTTATCGAGACGAGCGGAATTTTTTAAATCGATAATGTCAAGACTTTGTGAAGACGTTAGCACTCTCAACTCGAGAGTGCTAATCGGTGATAAAGTAAGCCCTGTAAGAAAGAAAACCGAATAGCAGGAGGCACATCATGTATGGATTAGCACAGTATCGACCGGTCAACCACGAGCTTGAGTACAACCCCTTCAAGACCATGGCAGATTTCGAAAAGAGGTTCTTCGGCGAGCCGTTCGTCGGGTTCATGCGCAACACGGAACCGCTCGCATTCAAGACCGACATCTCCGACCAAGGTGACAAGTATCTGCTTGAGGCAGACCTCCCCGGGTTCAAGAAGGAGGACGTCAGCCTTGACCTCGACGGTGACAAGTTGACAATCAAGGCAGAGCGCCACTCCGAGCACGAAGAGAAGGACGACAAGGGCAATCTCGTTTGCAGCGAGCGCTCCTTCGGATCCTACTCACGTAGCTTCGACGTCTCCGAGGTCAACACCGAAGAGATCACGGCAAAACTCGAGGACGGGGTCTTGACCTTGGATCTGCCCAAGAAGCAGGCAAGTGTTCCGACCGCACGTCGTATCGAAGTCCAGTAGGTCCCTCTTCGCGAGCAAGCCCTGTGGGATACGCAGCCTAGCGGAACCGCCCCCCTACGGGGCTTGCCAAAGCTTATAGGTAAGAGCGGACACATAAACCATATTGCCAACAATATCTTTCCCGAAAGCGGACGAGGAGCCACCATCAGGTTCCTCGTCCGCTTCTTATTCTCGACGTCTTCCGGGCGGGCAGGTGCGCTCCCAATCCCCTAAAAACTGATAGGTGCGCCCGCCGACCCTCCTCGGTATCTCCACCTTACGCCTACAAGCGCGCCCCTCCCCCACCTGTTATAATGTGACGTTAGCATTACAACCAAAACCACTCCGAGGGGAAGTCGTGGCATCAGACCTCTTAACAAACAGCGAGCTGAAACGCAGCTGGTTCACCGTATCTAGCCTCGTCTCCAGAGACTTCAAACTCAAATACCGTCGCAGCGTTCTAGGCGTCCTTTGGAGCGTCTTGAACCCGTTGCTCATGATGTGCGTCCTAACGGCGGTGTTCAGCCAATTCTTCAAGTTCAACATCGAGAACTTCCCGCTATACCTGATCTTGGCGCAAACCGTCTTCAACCTCATGGCGGACTCCACGAGCGCAAGCGTACAATCCATCATCGACTCCGCATCGCTCATCAAAAAGATCCGCATCAAGAAGATCATATTCCCCGCCGAGAAGTGCCTGTTCCAATGCATCAACTTCGGCTTCTCTCTCATCGCCGTCGCCTTCGTGATGGCCTACTTCCAAATCTTCCCCACGTGGCGCATCATCCTCATCATCCCGCTCACATTCTTCGTCCTCATGTTCAGCATGGGCTTGAGCCTGTTGCTCTCGAGCCTCGCGGTCTTCTTCCGCGACATCATCCACCTTTGGAGCGTCCTTTTGACCGCTTGGACCTACGCGACGCCGTTATTCTATCCTCTCGACATCCTTCCTGATTGGATGATCGTGGCGGAAAACTTCAACCCGATGTATTACTACGTCACCTACTTCCGCGACATCATGCTTTATGCCCAAACCCCCAGCTTGATGATGAACCTGCAATGCCTCGGTTTCGCCGTCGTGACGTTCATCGTCGGACTTCTCGTGTTCAAGAAGCTCGAGAAGAAATTCATCCTGTACGTGTAACAACGCTTTCGAGGTACCCATGGCTGAATACAGCAAGCTCACCGAAGAGGTCATCGACGAGACCGACGACCGCGAGTCCATGATCAAGGTCGACGACGTGACCATGGTGTTCAACATCGCAAGCGAGCAGTTGAACAACCTGAAAGAATATGCCATCGCCATCGCCCGCCACGAGCTTATGTTCAAGGAGTTCAAAGCGTTGCAGCACATCAGCATCGATGTGAAGCGGGGTGACGTGTTCGGCATCCTCGGCACGAACGGCTCCGGCAAGTCCACCCTCATGAAGGTCATCGCCGGCGTGCTTGACCCCACTGAGGGCACCTGCACCGTCAACGGAAACATCGCCCCCCTCATCGAGTTGGGCGCCGGTTTCGACATGGACCTCACAGCACGTGAGAACGTGTACCTCAACGGAGCGCTCCTCGGCTACTCCAAGAAGTTCATCGACGAGAACTTCGATGCCATCATCGAGTTCGCCGAGGTTGAGGACTTCCTCGACATGCCCCTCAAGAACTACTCCTCCGGCATGGTCAGCCGTATCGCCTTCGCGATCGCCACCGTCATCGTTCCCGAGATCCTCCTTGTTGACGAGGTGCTTTCCGTCGGAGACTTCATGTTCCAAAAGAAGTGCGAGAACCGCATCAAGGAGCTCATCGACCAACACGGCGTCACCGTCCTTATCGTCTCCCACTCCAACGAGCAGATTGCACGTCTTTGCAACAAGGCCGCATGGATCGAGAAGGGTCACATGCGCATGTGCGGCAAAGCTCAAGACGTATGTCGCGTCTACGGCGCGCTCGGCGGGCGTAAAGGCTCCTCCGAAAGCGAAACGCGCATATTCGACCTTCTGACCAATCGCGATGAGCACGACGAGTATCCCGTTAACTCCGTCTTCGGCGGAGACCCAGTTGAGTCCTCAGTCAACCTTGCACTCGCCCGTTGCAATCCCAAAGGAGGTTCCGTCGACAACAAGACGGCGATTCTCGTCCCGAACTCGACCCACATCAACTCCGTGTTTGCCGCAAGCCTTGCCCAGGTATTCGACGCACCGGTCATCCAAACGCGCAGCGACTACACCTCCGCACCGGTTGAGCACTATCTCGCGCTCAACCATCCCCAACGCGTCTTGTTCGTGGATTGCGGCAAGGCAGCCCCTGTCGTGCTCGACCGCATGCGATCTTTGGATTGGAAACCGGAAATCGTAGACCTGTCTGGTGACGGTTTCTTTCCTGGATTCTCGCTCGAGCTTATCAACCGTGGCGCCGAGCAGGGGTGGTGGGGTGACACCTTCGTTCTTATGGAGTTCACCGATGTCGCCGAGAGCGTACCAACCATGCCGCTGCTGTCCTCGTTGCATGCTCCGGTGCTTATGACCTTGGCCTCGGAGGGTCTCGGAAAAGCGGAACTCGACGACATCCTGAACCGTGTCGACACCCTCGGCTTCAAGCGGGTCTTGGCAATTGGACCCTCTTTGGACCAAGCTCTTATCGATACCGCACGCGAAAAGATCGAGACCATCGTCCTCGGTCGCGAGGGAACGCAGTTTGCCCGCAGCTTCGAGATCACGAAATGGGCCTTTGAGCACCGCGGGAGCGAGACATGCGAGATATGCATCGCGTCGCTGGACTCCACGCAATGGTCGTATGTCTTCAGCTGCTCCGGCTACCTTGCCCCTACCAACGGCGTCGTCATGATGGAGGACTCTCTTGACCTTGACGGCATCAACACCTGTATCGACTTCCTTCACGACAATGCCGCCGCCATCTCTGACGTGACGTTTACGGGAAGTACCTCCTCTTTCACGGAAAGCGACTACGACCTTCTCAATACCGCCTACTACGAAGGTAAATAGCGCTTACCAACGTAACGTTGCCGGATAATTAGAGGGTTGGATATCCGACCTTTCGCGATTGCACGGCGAACAGCGCCTATTGGCGATTGACACCTGTTATTGCGCGTCGCACAAGCCGCCGTATGGCGCTTACCATCTATTGCGCGTCGCATGCCACCTATTGGCGACCGGCCACCTATTGAGCGGCGCTGCGATCAGCCACCGCGTTAAGCATTCTCTCGAGCTTGTCCATAATCGTTGACCAGCAATAATACGTATCGACATACCCAGGACCCGCTTGCCCCATGGCGACACGTTCCTCCTCGTGGGTCATATAGAAATCGACCATGCGCTCAAACTCGGCAAAGTTGGTGTAGAACAGACCGGCGTTGCTGCGCAGACAATGACCCTTCAAGACGTCGCAACGACCATTGACAAGTACGGGTGTGTTGACGCGGAGCGCCTCGAGGACAACCATAGAAAGGCTCTCAAACGGTGACGATTGGACCAAGGCCACCGCACCCTCCATGCCTGCGTACTTGTCGGCCTCGTCCACAAAACCCAAACTGACGATGTCCTTATGGTCGGGTATGGGGATGTCCGCCTTGCCCATCAACACAAGCTTCAACGGACTGGCGGGATGTCGAAGCTTGTAGTTGAGGAAGTAGTGGAACAGCTCATCACACCCCTTGGCCAAAGTAATACGGCCCGCATATACGAGGTAGGGCGCATCCCCAAGCCCGAACTTCTCACGAAACTCCTCCGCGGACCCATGGGGAGCGACAACGCACCCCACGCCTCCCACATCCACAAGGATGCCCTCGGAATCGAAGGTCCTTTGGAGGAACGCGAGCTCCTCAGGGGTGATGGCGAACCAACCCGCCGCGCCCTCGAGGACCCCTTTATACACCGGCTGGTGGATCCATGCCTCGTCATGCGCGGTGGGAACGATGATTGCCTTGTCGCCAACGAGGGGGATGCTGAAGACGGTGGGATAGAACATGTACGTCATCAGCATGAACGCGTCATAATCATCGCGATGCTCGCGTACGTAGTCGATAAGACCGGGACAAAGAGGCCCTTGCTCGCTGACCCATTCCTTGCCGGTCTCGACCGTAGCCAAAGGAGAGAGCGCCCTTATATTCAATTCGTCGCTCAAGTTGCGTCTCTTCTCAGCGGCCCAACGGCGCACCAAGATCCCGTCAACATACTCTTCATCGGCGTCGATATCATTTTCCCAAGTCACATAGTCAGTGCACTTAGTAGTAAGCACCTCGACCTCGAAATGCTCCTTGAGACGTTGCACAAACGAGCGGCACGCGCTCTCGGATCCGCCCAGGATGTTATCACCGTAACGTTGAACGACAACACAAATCTTCCTCATCGATCAGGCTCCCAAACCGTATAACCCTTACGCCCCAACAAATCCTCTTATCAATGTGGACAACCGCTCAGACGTCTTCTCATACGAGAAATCCTCCAAACGCCGCCTTTGCCCCTCGAGGATGTTGGCGCGCAACCCCTCGTCGCGGACAACACGATCCATAACGCCCGCCGTCACAAAGGGGTCCTTCTCGTCAAGGAGGATACCCGCACCTCCAAGGGTCTCGCCCACCGCAGTGCTGTCGTAAGCGACAATCGGCGTATCGAACATCATGGCCTCGACAAGGGGGATACAAAATCCCTCATGTTCGCTTTGGCACAAAAAGACGTCGGCGATCTTGTAGTACGCCAAAATCTCATCGAACCCGATATGGCCCGGGAAGTACACGTCATCCAAGTCGAGATCCTCGACATAACCAAGAAGGCGGGCACCATAGCGATCAGTCTTGTTGAAAGCGCCAACCAAGAACAGGCGCGCATTCGGGTCGTAGTGTTTCTTGTATGCCCAAAACGCCTTGATGACGTCCTCATGGCACTTATTTGGGGCAACACGCCCGGTAAACAGGATATTCGCTCCAGGCTTTCCCTGATAGCGGTTGACGATCTCCTGGTTCGGCTCTGCCTTGTAGTCCTCGAAGGGAATGAGGATGGGCGCCACGTCGATGGGACACCTGAACCCCTTCGCCATGAGATTCATACGGTTGAACTCAGAATCCGCAATCACATAGTCGACGCGCTTGGACAAAGCCCTCGTCTGCAAAAAGCCGTCAAGGCAGGAAGCGTATGCTTGCTCGTCGTAATCCCTGAACCACCTTGAAGGGGTGATGTTGTGGTAGATAATTGCCTTCTTGCACGTCAAAAGCGAGAAACGCTTGTTCATGAAACAGCCCGTAGAGAGGTGGAGAATCGCGACATCCTCGTCCGTCAATTCATCACAAAACGCTATGGGTTCAACCGCGATCTCCTCATCGGGCTTGCGCAACACCTTCTCCACGCACAGGCGGGCATCTAAGCCCTGCGCAAGCAACATCTTGTGGATGGCGAGGCAGTCGTTGCTCACGGCGTCGCCGCGAGACAGGACCGACAAAAGTTGAACGACCCTCATTACTGCTCGTCCTCGCCGTTGACGGCCTTGTCGTTGACGCACTGCTCGTCCCTGCTGCTGACGGCCTTGTCGCCCTCGCCGTTGACGGCCTTGTCGGCGTCGATGACGGTCCTTACAGCGAATTGGGCCTTCAAGCGATCAACCTCGCTGCGCAGACAATCGATCTCGCGCTGTTGGTCGTTGGTGCGCAGGTACAGCTGTTGAATCATCGTGTTGAGGTTTGAGTTCTCGTCGTTTTGCTGGTCGCAAAGAGGCTCGACGACACCGCGAGCGAGCTTTCGTACGACCTTCTTCACCAATTGGGCAGGTGTGCTGCCCTGCAGGCCGTGATAGTACACAAGCGTCGCCGCCTTGCGTGCACCCTCGGCGGCCTTTTGGAAATACTGGTGGCTGAATACCAAACCCGGATCGACGCTGCGCATCACCTCGTTGAGATCCACATCCTCGAAGGATTTGAGCTCTTCGGGCTCATACGAACGCGCGATCTCGTCCTTGACCTCGGCCACGATCTTGGCCACATCGACGGGTTGAATCTCTACCATTACTGTTGTCCTTTCAAGAAGCCGTAAAGTTGGTCCAAATACATACGGCGCACATTCTCAGCACTGAAATACTCGAGGCGTTGGCGTTGACCAGCAATGACCTCCGCACGCAACTTCTCGTCTCTCACCACACGATCCATGACGCCCGCTGTCACGAAAGGGTCCTTCTCGTCAAGGAGGATGCCACTTCCCCCGAGGGTCCAACTGATGGCTGCCGCGTCATAGGCTACAACCGGCGTATCGAACACTGCGGCCTCCAAAAGCGGCACACAAAAGCCCTCATGCTCGCTTTGGCACAGGAAGACATCCGCAAGCGTGTAGTACGCCAAGATCTCGTCGAACCCGATATGGCCAGGGAAGATGACGCTGCCATCAAGACCGAGGTCGTGGATGTAGGCGTTCAATTTCACGCAGAACGGGTCGACCTCACTCATCACCCCGACCAAGAACAGACGAGCATCGGGATCATAGTGATTCTTGTACGCCCAAAACGCCTTCACGATGTCTTGGTGGCACTTGTTCGGAACCACGCGACCGCAAAACATGACGTTCGTTCCAGCAACGTCACGATAACGCTCAAGGACAGAGGCGTTTGGCGGCGTCTCGTAGTCCTCCCATGGGATGTATACCGGACACACCTCGATGGGGCAGGTGTAGCCCATATCAATCAGGTCCTGCTTGTTCCAAGCGCTGTCGGCGATGCAGAAGTCGACCTCGCCCGCCAAGGACTTCGTCTGTTGCAGGCCCTCTCGACACGCACGGGCGCCCATGAGGTTGTACTTGTTGAAGAAGCGTGGTGGTGTGACGTTGTGGTACACCATGATCTTTTTGGCAGGAGACTCTACGAACTCGTCCAAGCGATCGTATGCCGAAGCCATATGAAGGATCAGGATGTCTTCCTCTGTCGCATCAGCGAACGTGTTCACCACGTTGTGTTTCTCGCGATCGATGCGAGGATGGACGAGGTCTGCGCAAATGGAAGCGTCAAAACCCTCCTCCTTCACCATCGAATCGATGGCACACATGAGATTGCCCACCGCATCGCCGAAGAGAAGCGAGGGACTGATTTGGATAATCTGGGTCATAAAACCTCTTCTAGCGGTTTTCTAGTGGTTTTCTAGCGGCTTTTACTTTGCGCGGAATGTGCGGAATTCTGCGTGCAAAACGAATCGAACACCGCCCGCAGGCTCTGCTCGATGGAATATTCCGGCTTCCATCCAAGCAGGCGCTCCGCCTTTGTGCAATCAGAACAGATCACGGGGTTGTCGGCCGGGCGCAACAGGGCCGGGTCGACCTCGACGGTGATCGGCTGGTCACTGAACCCCGTGATGGTCTCGAGTATCGACGAGAGCGGGTAGCTTTGCCCCGCGCCGACGTTGAACACCTCGCCCGCATAGTCGCTCTCGACAAGGAGGCGGTAGGCGCGGACGACGTCGCGGACGTCGGAGAAGTCGCGGCTGACGGAGGTGTTGCCGACGCGCATGGTGCCGGG
>CAZOGL010000046.1:8774-10735 GCA_964579575.1 uncultured Eggerthellaceae bacterium
GGACGTCGGAGAAGTCGCGGCTGACGGAGGTGTTGCCGACGCGCATGGTGCCGGGGCGCCCTGACTCCGAGATCTCGGCGGCCTGCTTACACCAGCTCGCGACCACGAAATTGGGAGCCTGGCCAGCGCCGATGTGGTTGAAGCTGCGAGTGCGGTACACCTTGAGGCCGAAGCGGTCGGCATACATCTCGGCAACGTTTCCCTGGGCGGCCTTGGACGCGCCGTAGGGGTTGTTCGCCACGACCGGGCTCTCCTCGGAGAGGGGCTCCATGGACACGGCGTACTCCTCGGAGGAGCCGATGAGCAGGACCTTGGCCTCAGGGCAATGCGCGCGCACGGCCTCGAGGATGTTGATGGTGCCCACGACGTTGACCTGGAAGGTGACGGCGGGAATGGACCAGCTTTGCCCCACGCTGGAGATGGCGGCGAGGTTGACGATGACGTCGGGACGCGCGGCCTCGATCATCGCGGAGACGCCAGGGGCATCGGATAGGTCACCGGGCGTGTAGCGGGACACCGCGGGATAGCGGCTCGTCTCGCCGCGATCCGTGCCCGCGACCTCGTAGCCATGGGAGGCGAACTCGTCGGCAAGGTAGCCGCCGACGAACCCGTTGACCCCGAATATGAATACCTTGGGCATCTTAAACCTACTCCGCGATCGCGGCGGCCTGTGCGGCCTCGGCCTTTGCGAGCTTGAGGTCGTGTTCGGCCATGATGCGGCAAAGCTCCTCGACCGGGGTCTTCAACGGGTCCCAACCAAGTACCGTGCGGGCCTTCGTGGGGTCGCCCCAAAGGTTGACGACATCGGTCGGGCGGTAGAACTCGGGGTTGACGCACACGAGCATCTTGCCACTGGCCTTGTCGTAGCCCTTCTCGTCGATGCCTTCACCCTCCCAGCGCAGCTCGATACCGACGTGCTTGAAGGACCACTCGGTGAACTCGCGTACGCTGTGCTGCACACCGGTGGCGATGACGAAGTCGTCGGGGGTGTCCTGCTGCATGATGAGCCACATGCACTCGACGTAGTCCTTGGCATAGCCCCAATCGCGCAGGGAGTCGAGGTTGCCCAACTCCAGGTGGTCCTGCAGACCGCACGCGATGCGACCGGCGGCGCGGGTGATCTTGCGGGTGACGAAGGTCTCGCCGCGGCGCTCGGACTCATGGTTGAACAGGATGCCGTTGACGGCGAACATGCCGTAGGCGTCGCGGTACTCCTTCATCATCCAAAAGCCGTATTGCTTGGCGACAGCGTAGGGGCTGAAGGGATGGAACGGGGTCTTCTCGTTTTGCGGGACCTCCTCGACCTGGCCGTAGAGCTCGGAGGTGGAGGCCTGGTAGACGCGGCAGGTCTTCGTCAGACCGGCGATGCGGACCGCCTCGAGCACGCGCAAGACGCCGATCGCGTCGACATCTCCGGTGTACTCCGCAGCGTCGAAGGAGACGCCGACGTGGGATTGCGCGGCGAGGTTGTAAATCTCGTCGGGCTTGACCTCGTTGACAATCTTCACGATGGAGCTGGAGTCGGCAAGGTCGCCGTCATGGAGGGTGATCTGGTCGCGGATGTGGTCGATGCGGCTCGTGGTGGGCAAGGAGGAGCGGCGGATGATGCCGTGGACCTCATAGCCCTTGTCCAGCAAAAGCTCTGCGAGGTAGGAGCCGTCTTGGCCAGTGATGCCGGTGATGAGTGCCTTTTTCATGGTTGGTGTTCCCTTCTTCTATTTCCTGCGGTGCGAGGGTGTATCTATCGAATGTCGCGGTCTCCCGCTTTCATGGTCTGCCACGGTCGTAACTTCCCACTGTCATGGTCTGCCGCTGTCGCGGTTTCCCGTTGTCATGGTCTGCCGCTGTCGCGGTTTTCCGCAAAATCTTACTTATAGCTCTCCTACTTATAGCTCTCTTACTTATAGCTCTCTTACTTATAGCTCTCCTACTTATAGCTCTCCTACTTATAGCTCTCGGCG
>CAZOGL010000046.1:10835-12379 GCA_964579575.1 uncultured Eggerthellaceae bacterium
GCTCTCTTACTTATAGCTCTCCTACTTATAGCTCTCCTACTTATAGCTCTCGGCGTCCCAGAAGAACCCGAAGCGTTCGATGTCCTCCTCAACGAGCTCGGTGCCCATCTGGACCTCGAAGATGCGCAACTTCGTGATGGCGCGGACGGCATGCTTTTGGCCGATCTCGATCGTCACGACGCTGCCGGGTTTCACGGGGATGACCCTGTCGTCAAGGACGACCTCGCCCTCGCCGTCCACGATGGTCCACACCTCGGTGCGGTGGTGGTGCATCTGGTAGGACAATTGGCGGCCCGGGTTGACCACGAGAATCTTCTCCAAGCTAGATTGACCGGACTCGTAGGAATCCTGGCCAAGCACGCTGTACTCGCCCCATTGGCGGCTCTCGTACATCGGACGGGTCTCAGCGGCTTGGGCAACGAGGGGCTTGATGTTGGCGCTGCGTTGCTTCTCGCTGACAAGGATGCCGTCTGGTGTCGCCACAACGACGGTGTTCATGAGGCCAGCGACCACCATGGGCAAACCGGTCTCATTGACGACATGGGTGTTTTGGCAGGTGGAGTCAATGACGACACGACCCGAGGTCACATCCTCCATCTCCTCGGTGAGGGTATTCCACGTGCCGAGGTCCTTCCACGTTCCGGAGTAGGGCACAACGGCGACGCTCTTGGCCTTCTCGACGACCTCGTAATCGAAGCTGATCTTCGGGAACATGTCATAGTCGGCGCGAATCTGCTCAAAGGAGTCAAGCTCGTGGTAGTTCTTCACGATGTCCATAAGGTATTGGAGCTTGAACCCGAACACACCGCAGTTCCAAAGGGCGCCGGCAGAGACCATCTCGGCAGCAGCGGCCATCTTCGGCTTCTCCACGAAGCGGGTGACCCTGCGGTAGCCGTCGACCTCCTCGTTGAGGATATAGCCGAACTTCTCGGAAGGGTAGGTGGGCTCGACTCCGAGGAGAACGAGATCGGCAACGCTGGATTGGACCGCCTCGTCGATGGCGGAGAGTTGGTCGTAATACTTTTGCTCGGCAAACGTGTCGATAGGCATGACTACGACGGTGCTTTGCGGGTCGACACCCTCCTCCAAGGCGAGGAACGCGCTGGAAAGCATGATGGCGGGAGCGGTGTCGCGGCGCTCGGGCTCGATGACCATCTTATAGGAGCCCTCAACCTGCGCCTCGATGGAGGCTTTTTGGGAAGCGCACGTGGCAATGACGACATTCGCGTCCGCCCCCGTGCGGTCAATCATCTGGAAGGTTCGCTGAACCATGGACTGGCCACGGCCTTCCTCGTCGCGCAGCACCTTCAGGAACTGCTTGGAACGGGCCTCGTTGGACAGAGGCCAAAGGCGGGAACCCGACCCTCCGGAAAGAAGAACTATGTTAATCAAACCGAACCCTTTCGTTGGCTTCAAATGGTGCTCATGCGGCACAAATCCCTGATTTTGGGCACAGAGAACCGCATAGCGTATAGCTGGATAACAGGATACCTCAATTACGGGCAATTCTGGGCACGAGCACACATCCCCCACAACAGAGCAAG
>CAZOGL010000047.1:0-11941 GCA_964579575.1 uncultured Eggerthellaceae bacterium
TAATGGTTGGACCGAATGTGGTACTTGCGAATGGAGGATTGATTCTGCTGGCAAACTCATCGTGCGTCCTGCTAATGGTGCAATTACGGGCACGCTTGATACGTGGAGCAAGCGCGAAGAGGTACCCTGGTATCCTTCGCGCGAATCCATTAAGTCAGTTGTAATTGAACAGGGCGCTTCTGCCCAAACGTGCGTATGTATGTTTGAAGGATGCACGAACCTTGTAAGTGTAGATCTAACTGGTCTTGATACTTCTGCAGTTACAGATATGTCTTCCATGTTTTACGGCTGCACGAGTTTGACCTCTATCGACTTAATGAGCCTTGACACTTCTTCTGTGATAAGTATGTGGGGCATGTTTAATGGTTGCACCAGTTTAGAGCATGCATATTTGGCGGGTATCGATACCGCTAAACTTATTTATACGGCATACATGTTCCACGGTTGCACAAACCTTGTCACCGTTGATTTGACTGACGTTGATACCTCTTCTGTGTCAACTATGAGTTACATGTTCTGGAATTGCCAAAGCCTTACAACAATCTATGCCACATCTGCTTTCAAAGTTGCAGAAGGTGCCATTTCAAGCGACATGTTCTGGAATTGTTTCTCCCTTAAAGGCGAATGTGGCACTACGTGTGCCACAAGAATTGCAGACGCCACCATGGCAAAAATTGATGGCGGGCAAGAAGATCCCGGCTATTTCACCACGGGCTGGGATAAATGCGGCACCTGCGAATGGAAAATTGACAGCGCTGGTAAGCTTACCATTCGCCCCTTAGATGGCAGAAGCACTGGTACGCTTGCAGATTGGACCTATAGTTATGATGGTTTCCCTTGGTATGCCAATGACAACATTAAGTCGGTAGTTGTTGAAAAAGGTGTGAAAGCTCTAACGTGCACGGCGATGTTCGTAGCGTGTGAAAATCTTAAACAGGCAGACCTTTCTGGTTTAGATACCTCCGCCGTTACGGACATGAGAGGTATGTTTGCTAGGTGCGAAAACCTTGAATCCGTGAACATTGCTGGTCTTGACGCCTCTGCGAATCCAGATACGAAATCCATGTTTTTGGGTTGCACTTCAATCACAAAACTTGTTTTACCTGCAGGGATGGATTTGCAGGGATCCGAATTGCTCAGCTCCTCTTGGAGGGCGTCATCTGGCGAAAACTATGAGACAACCGCCGAAATGATTGCCGCTAACGCAGGTAGAGATACGGACGCTATGACGTATCGGACGATATCGGTATCGCCTGGCTGGTCGCAAGCGGGAAGCTGCGAATGGAGAATTGACGATAGCGGACTGCTTACGGTCAGACCTTTGGGCAGCAGCGGCACAGGCACGCTTAAGGCCTGGGCAGAGGCGGAAGAGGTTCCTTGGTATTACCAGCGCGAAACCATCACGGCAGTTAAGGTGGCATCTGGTGTATCCGCGCAGACGTGCGCAAGCATGTTTGAAGGGTGCACGAACCTTGGCGCGGCAGACCTCACCGGCTTGGATGTCTCCGCCGTTACGGACATGAGCTCCATGTTTGCTAACTGCCCAGCGTTAACAGGTGTTCCAACGGGGCTTGTCATTGCTTCTGGCGCTGTCGTCGATGATCTTTTCTACGTGAATTCTGAAACGGCAATTGCAACACGTTACGACGGCGACGATCCTGCCATCACCAACTACGGTTGGGCGGACGACAACAGGACGCTTGTTATTGCATGCAAAGGTGAGCACACATGGGATGAGGGCGTAACTATCAAGGCGGCAACGTGCACAGAGCCTGGCGAAAAAACGCTTACCTGTACGCTTTGCGGCGAGGTTCAAGAAGGCGTTGTTATTGACGCGCTTGGGCACGCATTCAAGGAATACAAGTCTGATAACAACGCAACATGCGAAGAAGATGGCACCGAAACTGCTACCTGCGCAAACGGTTGCGGTACCACAGATACGCGTACCATCAAAGACTCTGCTAAAGAACACAGCTGGGGTGAGTGGGAGACGGTAACAGAGGCAACGTGTGGTAACGCCGGTCTTGAGAAGCGCGTTTGCGCCAATGATCCTACGCATGTAGAAACGCAAGCGATTGCGCAGCTTGCGCATGATTGGTTGGCACCGGTAATCTTGTTTAGCTCAGATTACACATCTGCAACCGCCATTTGGACATGCAAAAACAACGCTTCTCACATCAGTGTTGCAACTTTTGAGGTTGCTTCAACTGTTGCGGCTGCGACGTGCGAAACCGCGGAAGTCACAACCTATACGGCTACTGCCAAAAAAGTTGGCATGCCGGACGGCACCGCCACCGCAACGCGCACAACCGCTAGCGCTAAAGGACACGCGTGGGGCAACCCGACTATCGTGTTTGCGACCGACAAAACATCCGCCACAGCAACTTGGACGTGCTCGACAGATCCGGCTCACAAACATACAGAAACATGCACCGTTGAAAAGCAAGAGAAGAAAGCAGCCACTTGTTTTGAACATGGGGAAAACGTATACGCAGCTACTGCCTTTATTAGCGGTACAACTGCGTTTGCCCTGGAAACAGTGTCTGAAGAAATTCCTGCCATAGGCCATAACTTCAATGGCTTGATCTGCGCTGATTGTGAGACCCATTTGGGAGATGTGAACGGCAACGGAAGCATTGACATTGTGGATGCTCAAATTGCCTATGACATCGCAGCTCATAATAGCTATGTGGGTCTTGATGCTTATGACGCGTACTGTGCAGCAGCGGATGTGACAGGCGAAAATGGCAGATCTGATGGATATGTGGAAGCACAAGATGCCTTCCGTATCCAATATGTCCTTCACTACGGTTGGGGGAGTTAGCGTTTGGAGGTTTAGGTATTGTCGCGCTTGGGGTGCGATCGCAAAGAGCAGGGGATTAGCTCGCAGCTAATGAACGAAACAGCTCCTTTTCCTACCATAAATTGCGTTGGTTCATGTCAACCTGTTGATAGGGAAAGGAAGACCCATGGAACAAAACAATCAGCAACCCCAAGCCGCGACACCCGCGAAGAAGTCGATGTCGGCGCTCGGTATTACGGGCTTCGTCATCGGTATCATTGCGCTCGCCACTTCGTTCTTGCCGATCATCAACAACTTCTCTGCGTTCCTTGCCGTTATCGGCTTTGTGTTCGCGCTCGTTGGCGTGATCGTTACGGTTCGTGGGACGAAGGGTGGCAAAGGATTGGCCATTGCCGGGCTTGTCATCTGCGTCATCGCTTTTGCCGCCGTGCTCGCGACGCAAAGCATATACAGCACTGCCCTCAATGAGGCGAGCAATGCCGTCAATGAGGCGGCCAGCGGCGCGAAGGCAACCAGCACCACAACTGCCGACTCATCCAAGGGAGATTCGAAATCCTCCGATTCCAATACTTCACAGCAGACCGACAACTTGGCGGTTGGTACGACGGTGAACATGAGCGATGGTCTTGCCGTTACCGTCACGGCAGTTGAGACAGGTCTGCAAGATTACAGCGGCGATGAATTCACTCGCATAACCGTTAGCTACACGAATAATGGCAGCAAGGACGCCACATTCAACATGTATGATTGGAAAGGCCAGGATGCCCAGGGCGCCCAGCGCAGTTCAACTTATATTGTCGGCGGCGATTCTGCTGATAGTTCCGCTCGTCTGGCTAGCGGCACCCTTACTGCGGGCGGTACTGCCAGCGGTGTGCTTGAGTTCGAGGGAGCCATTACAAAGGCAGTTTACAGCCCGTCCTTGTTCAGTAGCCAGAACAACGTTACGTGGGTACTTGCCTAATTGTGTGGGTGCTCGTATAGCTACGGAGGTGCTTGCCTAATTTTCCATTCGATAGGACAAAAACTACAGGGCAAAAGAGATAAGATGGCTCCAACGCGTAAGCCGGACTGAAGGATGAAAAACATGGTGGAGCCTTTGACAGAGGAATTGCTCGATCAGCTGCTTGACAGTCCTGATCCGGTTGGGTTTTGTGAGCAGCATGGCATCGGCGGCAGGACTTTGTCGGAATACCTGAATCAGCTCCTCGAGGAAAAGGGCTTGAAGCGCGTGGACGTGGTTCACGCCGCCGGGCTGGATGCCACGTTTGGCTATCAAATATTCAAGGGAACGCGGAAGGCTTCGCGCGACAAATTGTTGCAGATCATCTTTGCGATGGAATGTACGTTGCGCGAGGCCAACCGCGTTTTGTGTGCAGGAGGCCATAATCAGTTGTATTGCAAGGATCGCCGCGATGCCATCATCATTTTTTGCTTGGTTCATGGCGCCGGGTTGCATGAGACAGACGAGCAGCTATACAAATTCGACGAGCCGACCATAGCTTAGGCGCGATGGTTACGGGTGTGGACGACAAACATGATGGAAAGTCTTGAGCGGAATTTGGCGTCGCTGAAACGAGATGCGTGCTATCGCGTTGACGAGGTGCTCAAGGATGGCCAAGTCGAGCTGACCGAGCGCGTGTTCTTCGTCGGTGAAAATGGTGCCGAGGTGGGGCCGTTCGTGCGCAAGTCGTTCCCGATCGATTGTGGTATCGGCTCCGTGTATGAGCGCATAATGAGCTCCTATGCGGCGGGGGAGCGCTTTAGGCACCTTCCGCGCATTCACGATTGCTATGAGGTGGGAGATCGCCAGGTCGTTGTGATGGAGCACCTCGCGGGGAGCTCGCTCGATAAGGTGCTTAAAACGCGCGGTCCCTCGCTTGAACTTGTGCGAGAGGTGTTCCCGGGTTGTTGCGATGCGGTGTCCGAGTTGCATACGCGCTTCGTGCCGGCCATTATCCATCGCGACATCAAGCCGAGCAATTTCATGTTGTGTGGCAGCAACGTTATCCTTATCGACTTGGGTATTGCGCGTTCGTATAGTCAAAGTTCCTCGTGCGATACCACGCGCTATGGATCGCGCGGGTTTGCGCCGCCCGAGCAGTTCGGGTACGGACAAACCGACGTGCGCAGCGATGTGTTCGCGCTGGGAATGCTTTTGTTCACGTTGTTGACCGGCAAGGTTGCCGAATCGAGTGATGTGGACGAGCCGTTGCGACGCGCGTGCGTGCACAAAGCGCTTCGCGACGTGATCGCGCGGGCGGGGGCGTTTGATCCTGCGGCGCGCTATAGCAGTGTGGCCGAATTGCGTGAGGGGTTCGATGCTGCTGTGCTCGCGGCGATGGGGAAGGCGTCTTTGCCCAATTCCGTGCAAGATGCGCAAATGAAATCTAACGGACCGAGGGCGCTTCGGGTTGTCGGCATTGCGTGGGATGTGCTGTTAGGCGTGGCGATGTTGTTGATGCTTGCGGGCGTCGCTGTGGGCGGCATGACGCGATGCGGCGAGTTGCCGCAAACGCCGGGGTGGCTGATCATGGTATCCTACCTTGCCGTGTGGATGTTGCTTGCAAGCCCCGCGCTATTCCTGTGTGATCCGCGTCCGTTGGGGCGCCTCTTGCCGCGTTTTGCGAAGACGAAGTTCTGGCTACGATTGCTTATCAGCGTTGGACTGATGTTCTTGGCTGTTGTGATCATCTGCGTGACGGTGAATTTGACCTCGATATAGGTGAGCACACTGACTTCGTTGTGGTTTTTTTCGCAGAACCTCGTCCCATTTTTTTGCACATCCGCGTCTTCGGGGATTGGGCAAAGCGGCGAGCTTTTGGCGGTCGCGGCTGACACCGGCGATTGGCAGGCGGGCCAGCGTTTCTCGTCTGGCGTGTCGGATAGCGAAGTGCGCGCTTGCGTCGCAGGTATTCCGGGCGGGCGCTAAATACCCTTTGCACATTTCTGTTCATAGCGATTTGCGTCGTAACATGACGTTCCTTATCTGGCGTTGATTGCTGTTTATTGGCGTGCATGTGCAGGTTCATGAGCAGAGGGATGTCGCTCCACGTTGTGCCGCCTGTCTGTGTCGTATGCCGTCAGGGACAAAATGCGGGCAACGCATCAGAGGACGGGGCGCGAAACATGAAATATCATCAGAGTACGGGGCGCGAAACATGAAATAGCATCAAAGCACGCGTTCGCAGAACATGACTTATAATGGCTTTCAAGCGTTTGTTGATTCGGCGATCTAGTCGGAGTTACTCCGGCGATTACGCTGGCTTTTAGACACACTGCCGCACTTGTACGAGAAAGCTGCAACGGGAAAATGACGCGAGACAATCGATGGCTATGCCTGCTCGGCACAACGGGCAAGAAACTGATGAGCCTTGTCCTGGCTGTATTGATCTTGGCTTCGATGCTGTGTCCCATACCGGCGCAAGCCGTTGATTCCGACGTAAATCAGGCTGCAGATTCCGACGTAAAGCAGGTGCGAGTCGGCTGGTACCAAAGCGACATGTTCCAGGAAGGCACGTCTGAGTCGGAGCCCAAGAGCGGGTACTGCTACGACTATCTCCAAAAGGTCGCAGACTATACGTCTTGGGAATACGAGTACGTGTATGGAAGCTGGGCGGAGCTTTATGAAAAGCTCGAAAACGGCGAGATCGACTTTTTGGGCGGCGTGTCCATCACCGACGAGCGCAAGGGGCTCATGCTCTTTCCCGACTCCTCGATGGGCACCGAGGAGTACTGCCTGTGCAGGAAGACATCCGACAACTCGATGTCGTCATCTGATTTGACCACCCTGAACGGCAAGAAGGTCGGCCTCATCTATAACAATCTGATGTCTTACTACACCGAGCAGTGGATCGAGGAGCAGGGGCTGGACGTCACGCCGGTCTACTTCAACAGCTTCGAAGAGAGAGATGCGGCGCTAGACAATGGCGAGATCGACCTCAAGACCACGACCATGGATGACGCCCTTGCGGCAGACCAGATCAGGGAAGTGGCCAAGGTCGGCGAAGAGCCCTATTACGTGGCGATAAACGCCTCGAGACCTGACCTGCTGCAAGAGTTCAACAACGCTCTGTCGACCATGATGTCCATCGACCCCTATGTGCTGCAGAGCCTGAAATACAAAAACTACGGAACCGCGCTTTCGGGCAAGGAGCTTACCGATTCAGAGAAGCAGTGGCTCAAAGATCACGGCACACTCGTGGTGGGATACCTGGACGACTACCTGCCCTATTCGGACAAGGATGACCAGGGCAATGTCCAGGGGTTGGTGACGGATGCCCTGCCCCGTGCCTTCGAGGCGTTGGGCTTGAGCGACCCTCCGCAACTGCAGTATGTCGCCTTTTCCAGCTACGAAGAGATGGTCGAAGCTCTCAACGGAGAGCAGATCGACGTTGCCTTTCCGGTAGCGGATGACCTTTGGCTGCTTGAAAATGTCGGGATACACGCCAGCTCGCGCGTGGTATCCGACACTGGGTCGTTGTTCTATAAAGCAGCCAACCAGAAGGCGGACATCCAAAGAATCGCCGTAAACAAGAACAACTCGCTGCAGATCGGCTATTCGAAGAGCGTCTACCCAGATGCGGAGCTTGTCTACTACTCCAGCATCGACGAGTGCCTCAAATCCGTCTTGAACGATGAGACCGACGGCACGATTATGGACACCATGAGGGTGCAGTATGTCACGGCCAACGAGGAATATAACGGGCTGACCTATGTGCAATTGAGTGAAAGCACGGGCAAGTGCTTTGGCGTAAAGCGCGGAAACAACGACCTGTTACTAACCCTCAACCGCGCCATCAAGGTTTTGGGAACCTCCTACGGCGTCGACTATTCGTACCGCTACATCGCCAGCTTCTATTCATACGGATTAGAGGATTTCATCAAAGCGCATTTGATGGAAGTGTTCATCGGCGCGGGCATTTGCGTTGCGCTGATCATCGCGCTGCTGGTACACAATGTGCACAAGAAGGAGAAAGAGGTCCTGGAGAAGGAACAGCTCAGAAAACGGGCCGAGTCGGCCGACCGCGCCAAATCCGTGTTCCTCTTCAACATGTCCCATGATATCCGCACGCCCATGAACGCGATACTTGGGTTTACCACCTTAATGGAGAAGGAGCTTGACCAGCCCGATCGGCTGAAGACCCATCTGGGCAAGATCAAGATCTCGGGGCAGTACTTGCTGAACCTGATCAACAACGTGCTGGAAGTGGCCAGAATCGACAGCGGTGAAGAGACCCTCGACGAGAACATCACGGACTTGTCGGACGAGAAGACTCTCGTGCTGTTCGAGAACGACATCCAGAAAAAGCGGCTGTCGTTTAGCAGCAATTTGGATGTCGCGCACAGATATGTTTATGCCGACGGCCACAAGCTGCAGGAAATACTTTCGAACCTCTTGTCCAACGCCGTGAAGTACACCCCGGAGGGCGGCAAGGTTTCCATAAGCTTGCGCGAAGAGCTATGCAATAGGCCCGGATACGCCACCTATGTGTACGAGGTGTCGGACACGGGTATTGGCATGGAGAAGGATTTTCAGAAGCAAATCTTTGAATCCTTTAGCAGGGAGCGAAACACGACGGAGGGTAAGGTCGCAGGCACGGGTCTTGGAATGTTCATCGTCAAGAAATTGGTGGACCTCATGGGCGGAAGCGTGGAGGTGGAGAGCGCTCCGGGATGTGGGAGCACCTTTACGGTGACTCTACAGCTGCGCTTTGCCGATAGCGCGGCGAACGTGCCGCAGGAAGTTGCTGGCAAAGAGAACGCTTCGTTGGATTTGTCGGGTCTGAGGATTTTGCTGGCAGAAGACAACGACTTGAATGCCGAGATCGCCATCGCGATTTTGGAAGACGCGGGAGCGAAGGTGGATCGTGCGGAGGACGGCATCGTCTGCGTCGACATGCTCACGAGCGCACCGAGTCGAACCTACGACCTGATTCTCATGGATGTCCAGATGCCGAACCTCAACGGACACGATGCTACTCGTCGCATTCGCAACCTTAGCGATCCGCAAAAAGCCAATATCCCAGTGATTGCGATAACCGCCAACGCCTTCGAGGAAGATAGGCGGGCCGCTCTCGAAGCCGGGATGAACGGCCATATAGCCAAGCCGTTCAGCATCGACGAGATTGTCAAGACCATCGATAGGGTGCTTCCCGAGACACAGTAGGCTCCGCGACCTTGCCCCCGTCCCTTGTTGTTGAATCATTGGGACACTGTGAGGTAACGAGGCGTGCGGCATTCTCGATGTCTGCATTGGTGCTGCTGGTTGCGTCGCTCGTCTCGCCATCTGCATAGACTTCCTTGGCCAAATTGAAGGTCGCCCACGCCTTGGGCCAGCCGGCGTAGAAGGCCACATGGGTTACGGCAGCTGCGAATTCCTCGCGGGTCACGCCGTGCGCCTTGGCGTTCTGGATGTGATATGCAAGCGAGCTATCGGTAATACCCTGCGCCATAAGGGTCATGACGGTAAGAAGGCAGCGGGTCTTGAGGTCGATGCCGCCGTTGTTCCAATTCTCACCGAAGAGCACGTCGTCGTTGAAATGCGCGAACTCAGGTGCGAAGCTGCCAAGTTCGTCTCGACCTGCAGTCTGTTTGATGGTCATGTCGTTCTCCAATTCCTGAGGTTTGCTGTCTTCTTTGTTATGGATTGGGATAATATCTCTTTTTCGTCGTTATAATTGGGCCATTGCGAGGTCACAAGACGTGCGGCCAACAGCCAATACCGAAGAGGCTCATGTCGCACACTTTTGCGAGAGGGTGGCACTATGTTCGACAAAAAGGAATTTCTGAAACAAGCGAAGACAATAGCGCTTATTGCTCTTTTTGTGTTCCTGTTGGCCACCATAAACTTGCTAGCCAAGACAAATGACCAAGTCACCTCTGCGGCATCGATGGAAATGGCGGGCTACGTCGGCTTATACGACGCCCGATATGACGAGGCGGACGATGCTTGGGATGTCGAGCTTAAGCAAATTGCCGCTGAACTCGAAGCTGACTCCGCGGCCCATTTCCAAAGGCAGTTCTTCATTCTTGACAAAAGCGACGGGCAGATTATTTCGAACGCCGATGCGGGCGAAGCGGTGTGCAACGAGTTAAACGCCCGGGTAAACGAAAAGATGATCATCATCGATGGGCAAAGCTGCAAGGTAATAGACTTTGACCACTATAAACTGCTGGTGAAAGTGAACACACTGGCCGAATACAACCAGTTCGTAGACAGCATCATGGGCTATGTACCCATCGCGCTGGTAACGCTGCTGATCGCGCTTGCGCTTGTCGCGGTAGCCCAAAAACTGGCAGGTGATCGCAGGATGTTGCGCACGGGATGTACCATCGTCATCACCTTGCTGGTCGTTGGCGCCTTCGCCCTTGAGGCTATGCAGGCAGAGCTAAGCCAGCTCGACTCCATCGCCGCCGCTGAGCAAACCACTGTACAGCTTGACCTTGAGTACCTATGCAACGACAGCTTGGTGGCCCAGCAAATGACCAGAGAAACCATCGAAGAGATAGGCAATTCCCTAGCCAAAGCCAGCACAACGTTGAAGGACGTAACATATGTCGGACCCGAATCTCATTTGGGCGGCACTTCGCAGGAAAATCTCCCATTCACACGCGAAGACATTCAGATTACGCAGGACGAAGATAAGGTCAAGAACGAACGGGCGGGTTTCTACATCCAAGCCGCGCTGCTTATGCTTTTGGCCTTCGTCTTGGCCAACGAAGCGCGCAAACGCGATAAGGCCACATCTCAAGCCGAGGCCACAGGCGCCGCAAGCCTCACCGTCGACGACCGCCGCTTCCGCACTATCGCGCTCATGGTGGGCATAGCTACGTCAAGCTTCGGCATTATCAACGTGTTGCGCCTGCGCCAAGTCGTGATGATGAATTGGACTGGCGATGTAAGCGCCATCATTGGCACCATCTTCACCGCCACATTGCTGGCAACTATTTTCGGGTCACTTGCGTCGACAACCATTTTGAAGCGTTGCGGCAGCGTGAAATCGTATGCCGTAACGGTGTGTGGCTTGGGCGTTGTGGGCTCGATGGTATGTGGCATCTCCAACAACGTCGTGGTTTTCATACTGGGTTTGCTGATATACAACGTCGCGCACACCACCACGCGCATGTGCGGCGATTTCTACACCACCACCATTAGCGACAAAGGCCGCAAAGATCGCTGCTACATCGAGCTTGACAGCGGCAAAGCCGTTGGTGAAGTGGTGGGTACCATCGCAGGCGGCATCGTAAGCGTCGTGGTGAGCTACGCATTCGTGCAAGTGGCCGTCGGCGTGATTTTCCTATTCACGGCAGTGTACGTGCTGCGTTTGAAGGGCGAAGGCTTCGGTGCGCACAGCTTAACCGTTGACAAGGGCGGTATCAAGGAAAGTTTGAAGAGCTTCGTCGTGGCAGCGAAACATCCGAGCGTTTTGCTGTACATGGTGTGTATTGCCATGATGGGTTCCGTTGCCTTTATGCTGGTGCAATACAAGCTGCCTCTCGACATCGCGGCACTGGGATTTTCGGCGGTAGTGCTCTCATTCGTCAAAACGATGCAAGATGTCGTCGACATTTTCTCGCGTCCGCTGTTCAACGTAGTGAACAAGCGCCTTGGTCCTATGTTGCACGCCGCCATGTTTGTCGTGCTGAACGGCGTGGTTATTATGGTCTATATGTTTGCTGGTGAATCGCTAGTGGTCATCGGCGTGGCGATTGCGCTTCTAGGTTTGCTTGACGGCGCAGGAAGCTATGCGGTCGTCCAGGCGTTCCGCGAACTTCCCGACCTTGAAGAAATGCCCGAATCTGACAGACTCGTCGCGCTGAAGCTGTCGCAGAAAGCCGGCGACACAGTTTCGCCTCCGCTGCTCTCCCTGTTTCAAAGCGGTCCTGTGGTTCCCGCCATGCTTATCGCGTTGCCGCTGCTTTATCTTCTGCGCACTAAGCGAGCTCGGGGTCGCCGCGCTTAACGTTGCGGCGGTACCCATCATGAACAAAGTCATAGATGGTCAGGGATGCTTTGAGTATCATTGTTGTCGTTTTGATTTAGATTTTTATTGGTAAATCGAAAGCCTTCAATGAAAGGCATCATTCTCGCCGGCGGGTCCGGAACCAGGCTCTATCCGCTCGCGTTACATTGACCGG
>CAZOGL010000048.1:0-1581 GCA_964579575.1 uncultured Eggerthellaceae bacterium
ACTCACAGGCAAAGACTTTACGCTTCCTCGCGCATATGCGGGAACAGCAGCACGTCACGAATCGACACGGAGTCGGTGAGCAGCATGACCATGCGGTCGATGCCGATACCCACGCCACCTGCCGGCGGCATGCCATACTCGAGAGCGCGGATGTAGTCAGCATCATATCCCATGGCCTCATCATCACCCATGTCCTTGGCCGCAAGCTGGGCACGGAAGCGCTCGGCCTGGTCGATAGGGTCGTTGAGCTCGGTGAAGGCGTTGGCATACTCATGGCCGCAGATAAACAACTCGAAGCGGTCCGTGAAGTTCGGGTCGGAAGGCTTTTTCTTGGCGAGCGGGGAGATTTCGACGGGATGGTCGATGACGAAGGTGGGGTTGATGATCTTCTCCTCGGCGACGGCCTCGAAAATCTCGGAGATCAACTTGCCCTTGCCCCATCCATCCTCGGCGTGACCGCCGTTTGCCTCGAGAATGCGGACCAAATCCTCGCGGGTGCGCTCGAAGGAGACCTCCTCGCCGGCGCCCTCGGAGGCCATCTCGGCCATGGGGCGGCGAGGCCAATCCCCGGACAGGTCAATCTCATTGCCCTGGTAGGTGATCTGCAGCGTGCCGCATGCTGCCTCAGCAGCGGCTTGGAAGCAACCCTGGGTGAGATCCATCATGGAGTTGATGTCACCAAAGGCCTGGTAGGCCTCCATCGTGGTGAACTCAGGGTTGTGAGTAAGATCCATGCCCTCGTTGCGGAACTGGCGGCCGATCTCAAACACACGCTCGAAACCACCAACGAGCAGGCGCTTCAGAGGCAACTCGGTTGCGATGCGCAGGAAGTAGTCGCGGTTGAGCGCGTTGAAGTGGGTCGTGAAGGGCTTGGCGTTCGCGCCTCCCATGATGGAGTGCAAAAACGGGGTCTCAACCTCGAAGAACTGTTGGCTCTCCATATAGCGGCGCACAGCGGAGACGATCCGGGAGCGCTTCGTGAAGGTCTCCTTGACCTCCGGATTCGCGATGAGGTCGACGTAGCGTTGACGATATCGCAGCTCCTTGTCGGCAAGGCCGTGGAACTTCTCAGGCAAGGGACGCAGAGATTTGGACAAAAGCTCGAAAGCGTCGACGGCGACGGAGAGTTGGCCTCGTCGGGTGCGCATCATCACGCCGTGGACGCCGATCCAGTCGCCGACGTCAAGGTCCTTGAGCTCTTCGAAGCGCTCTTCGCCCAAGGCGTTGATGCGGCAGAACAGCTGTATCTGACCGGTGGTGTCGCGCAACTCCAAAAAGCAAATCTTGCCCTGGACGCGCTTTGCCATGACGCGGCCGGCGATGTCGACGCGATCCTCGGTCGTGGCGCCATCTTCAAGCTCGGCATACTTCGCGTCGAGCTCGTCGACGTGGTGGGAGTAGTTGAACGCGTGGCCATAGGGATCCTTGCCCGCGGCGATCAACGCGGCGCGCTTCGCCTTGCGAACCTCGATAGGGTCGTCTTCGATGACCGGTGTGTTTTCGGTGTTCTCTGCCATTCGGTTACCTCTCAAAAGGTTTGCTGTCGTGTGCGTAAATGTAGTTACTGTCGTTGCTGTCGTA
>CAZOGL010000048.1:1681-5696 GCA_964579575.1 uncultured Eggerthellaceae bacterium
CTCAAACCCGCGCCTTTGCACGGCTTGACTGCTTGCAGCCCATTCCACAAAACAAGGTGTACGAAACACCCCGTCGACGTCGCTCGGAGGTAGGCGACCTAGCGCTTGATCTTCTCGATGACGAGGTTGATCTCGCGACCAGTGGGACCCTGGGCTTGGATGGTATCGCCCTTCTTGTGGCCCAAAAGCGCCGCGCCCACCGGGGACTCGTTGGAAATCTTACCCTCGGCGACATTAGATTCCGCAGCACCCACGATGGTGAAGACGCGCTCGGCGCCGTTCATCTGGACGTAGACGGTGCTACCGATATTAACCTTGGTGGAGCTCTTGGAAGACGAGACTATGGTCGCCTCGGACAGGATTCGATTGATCTCGGCAATACGAGCCTCCATCATGCCCTGCTCGTTCTTGGCGTCATCGTACTCGGAATTCTCGGAGATATCACCAAACTCACGAGCTACCTTGATGCGCTCTCCGATCTCGGCACGCTTATCAGTCTCGAGGAAATGAAGTTCCTCCTCCAGCTTTGCCTTACCCTCTTCGGTAAGGACATATTCGTTGCCTGCCATGGCACCTACCTTCATGCTCTAGCGCACAAGCGCTCTCTTCAAACTGCGTATGAGACTACTCGGATTTCTTGACAACCTTGACGACGCGCTTCTTGGGCGTCTCCTCGTCACCAGCAGGAAGCTCCTCGGCCTCCACGGCGATCTCCTCGACCTCCTCGGTCTCGGTCTCGACGGGAGTCTCTGCAGCAGGCTGCTCGGCCTCTTCGGCCTTCTTTTTCTTGCCAGCGCCCATGCCCTCCTTGAGGTTTTTGGTCGCCTTACCCAAGGCAGAACCAAGCTTCGGAAGGTTCTTGGGGCCAAAGATAATCAGGACAACGATCAAAATGATGACAAGCTCAGGAACGCCGATGCCAGGGATGGGGCCGATGTTCAAAAGTCCGATGGAACCCATTGTTCTCTCTTTCTTCCGTGTGAACAGACTCAGAGCGCACAACAAGTGAGCCCTGTGCGGAACGATAACTTTGCTAGGGTAACACACTCTCCCATCGTTCGCTTGTTTTTTTGGGCGAAGGGCCCCGCAAGACACCTTTTTTACATGGACGCTTTACATGGACGACAAGAGCGGAAAAGGAAAGTCTCAAAGGAACCCACATGGGGTATGATAGGCCCAATAATTTACACAAGGGAGAGGAGTGACCCATGGATCAGAGAAGGACAATGCGTCGCGTAGGTGGTTGGTGCATCACCTTGGGCATCATCACGCTGACCGTCGGCGTCACGGTCGGTATCGGCACCATCATCGCAGGCGGCGACCTCCTCAAGCACTCCTAGTCCGTCCCCTGCGCGGACCGCACATCCGTGTCCGTCGGCTGCGCGTTCGTGGCCCACGCGTCCGCGCTCGTCAACGATGCAACCGAGCTCATCGGCTGTGACTCTGCGCTCGTCGGCGCCACTGCCGCGCTCGCGGGCGTCCCCGCATCCTCATCGCCCACTGCACCCGTCGGCTGCGACCGGTTCTCAAACCGCCTCTTGCGCGGAACCACCAAGCGGTCGAGCGCCGCAATCACCCCGGGCAACACAAGAAGAACAAGGACGACGGCGATGGCGGAGCCTTCGCTGATAATGAGACAAATCTTGCCCGTCAAGCCGCCTGTCGCCACACCGAGGACACCAGTGACGACCACGAGAATCCCTCCGGACATCGATATCGTGCGTATCGAACGGCGATACGCGTCTCCGACCGCCTCCCTCACTGACATACTCTCGCGAGATTCGCGGTAGTTGGTCGTATACAAGATTGCATAGTCGATGGTGGCGCCCATGAGGATCGACTGCACCACGATAAGGGCGAGATAGTAGATGCTGTTTCCGAGGGCATAACTCAACATCATGTCCCAACAAAACGCGCTTTGGATGAGGGCGACCAAGATGAGGGGAATCGCCAAGGAGCGGAAGGTGATAAGCACGATGAGCAAAATCGCCCCGATGGTAAGCAACGAGATGAAGCCAAACTCGTCGCCGAAGCTCGCAGTCATCTCTTGGACCATGGGTCCCTCACCCACGAGATACCAGCCACTATCGCCGAGAAGCTCCTGGGCCTCATTAGAAAGCCGCGTGCAGAACGCGTCCATCTCGTTGGCGTTCGACTCATAAGGGACCAACACGATAAAGCGGCTGTAATGCTCGCCCTTCAGCTGACTTGCGCCACTTTCCACCTGCTCACGCGCGCCCTTGAGCGCATCGCGCGTCTTGTTGTCGAAGAAGGAGTCGAAAGCCGCGTCATTCATGACGTCGTCCACAAGAAACGCCGTCAACTCGTCAAGGGACAGGGTCCAAGACCGTTCGGTATCATGGGAACCGCGATAGGCCAAGAACATGAGTCTGAGCGTGTTGGCGTCGACGCTGTGCTTACCGATCTGGGCCGCCATCTGCTCAGGAGTCCACGCTCCCTCCTCCAAACCAGCCTCCACCATATCGGCAAGGGACGAGATGCTTGAGAGCGTCGTATCGTCGAGCATGCCTCCCAAGTCCTCGGCAATGCCACCTCTGAGGTAGGAGACAAGCTCGCCCTTTGAGAGCAGGCCAACGTTGCCGTCGTTGAACTTGTAGTAGTACAACATCCCCACAAGAGGCTCGCCCATTCCCATCTGGTCAGCCATCTCGGCTGTGGTGTAGCGTTTGCCCACCGTGTTCTCGTAGCTGCTGACGCTGGAGACATCCCGGTCGTCGGCCACCTTGTCCGCAAGTTTCACAGCATCCGCGGTCTTGTCGTTCTCGTACAAAACCACCACCTGTTGCTTTGCGGGGAACACCTCGTTGACGATGGCGGTCTCGGCGTTGGCATTGCTCGCCACAAAATCGATTTGGGTGACGTCACGCATGGAGTAGCCAATGGCGAACAAGACGATGAACAAAACCACCATGGGCACGCGCAAGGCATAGGAGACCTTGGACAAAAAGCGCATCTGAGGTTGGGGGTAGGGTTTCGCGGTGGAGAACAGGAGGCGATCCGCGGCGATCGCTATGGCGGGCTGGACGCCAAAAACGCAGACGAGGCTCAAAAACACGCCCTTGGCAAGAACGATGCCCATATCCGCGCCGATGGTGAAGCTCATGAACACGAGGCACAAAAGACCCACCACTGTGGTGGCCGAGCTCGACGCGATAGCCGTCACGCCTTGGGTCAGGGCGTTTTCCATTGCCACCTCGGGCCCATGGTTCTCGCGCTCGGCGCGGTAGCGGTTCATCAACATGATGAGGTAATCCATGGAAAGGGCCATCTGGAGCACGGCAGCGATGGAGAAGGTGGTATCCGAGATGCTTGGCAAGAAAATATTGGTACCCATGTTGATGAGCACCGCGATGACAATCGTAATGAGCAACAACACCGGCTCTATCCAACTGCTGGCAAGGGTGAACAGGATGATCATTGCCAAGAAAACCGCTGCCACATACACCGGCCCCAAATCGTTGGCGGAATTACCGAGATCGGCGGCAACCCAATACTCATAGCCACGGGATTCGCATACCTTTTCCACCGCCTCAAAGGCGCGTTGTGCCTCTTCGGAAAAGGAGTTCCCCTCAACCGTGATGGACAAAAGTGAGTAGTCGTCTTGGTTGTAGTCAGGCGAGTCCGCCTCGTAGCTCACACTCGAGACAAGCTCAAAGGCGGCAAGGTCATCAGCGAGCTGCTTGCAATCCTCATGGGAGACCCCCTTGGTCATGAGACGCAATTGGGAGCTCTCGCCAAACTCCTCCGCCATAACATCCATGCCAATCTTGACCTGCATGTCGGAGGGGAGATATTGGGTCATGTCCTTATTGATCTTGACCTGCATGGTCGCAATGGCACACACCGCGGCAATGACGACAAAGATCGCAGCGATGGCGATGCGGTATTTGACTATGAATTTCGCGACATGGTTCACAAGGGCCCTCTCGGTGCGACATCCCCGTTGATTTTACCATCTCGAGGCCCGTTTGATGCGTCCGCCGGCCAAACCCCC
>CAZOGL010000048.1:5796-11602 GCA_964579575.1 uncultured Eggerthellaceae bacterium
CCCGTTGATTTTACCATCTCGAGGCCCGTTTGATGCGTCCGCCGGCCAAACCCCCCGCCACCCTTTGATGCCTCTGCCGCCCAAACCCTCGCCACCCTTTGATGCCTCTGCCGGCCAAACCCCCGCCACCACGCAAGGTGGGTTATCGCAAGGTGGGGGTATCCTATTCCCAAACCTCCGCCACCACGCAAGGTGGGTGTATCCTGTTCCCTACACCATCGACCAAAGCCGAGAGGGGGAAGACGTGCTCACAATGCGCACCATACAAAGCGAGTGCTATGCGACCACGTTCAACCGCGCAAAGAAGCTTGCTAAAAACTCTTATGGCCTCTACGATTGCCGATGCGAGTATGGTCGCTATACCACCATCATGGGCTTTGTCGAGAGCGAGTCGGGTTTTTACGAAGGATACGACGCGAGCCTGACCGTGTCCGAGGCGGATGACTACATCATCGACCACGATTGTTCCTGCGCCGCCCACAGAAATTATCCCGGTCTTTGCAAGCATGTCGCGGCCCTAGCCCTCACCTTCTTGGAATCGCCTTGGCGTTTTGCCGGACACCACGACCTCAAGGCTGACACGGAGAGCAGTCCCGCAATCCGCGCGTTGCTCGCGCAACACACCCCCACCGCGAACTTGCGTTCCTACGACCCGAAACTCAAAGAGGCCCCCGGCTCCCTTGAGCTGGAGATGACCTTGGGGGACGACTATTACGGCATGTGCGCTCGCTTCAAGATCGTGAGCCCCACCGCCAGCTACGTCCTCAAAAACATCAGCGAGTTCCTCCACCGCCTTGAGACGCACGAGTACTACGCCTATGGCAAAAAGATGGCTTTCATTCACACGCCGACGCTGTTCACGCCCCAATCGGTTCAGGTCATCCGCCTTATGAGGCGACTTGCCGGCGACGAGAACCCCCACAATCGCCGCAGCTACGGCTTTGGCTACAGCTCCCTGTCCACCGGTCGCGACCTTTACCTGAGCCGCGCCGATGCCATCGACCTGCTCGACCTCTACGTGGGTAAGCCCTTCCTCTACGATGACGGCTACACCAGTTCCAAAAAGGCAAAACCTGCCTCCATCATTGAAGCCGACCCCCCGCTGCCTTTGGCTATCAAGCCCCTTGAGGGCGGCGGCTACGAGATTGAGCGCTCCAAGGACATCCGCGTCATCCGCTTCGACGACCGCGCCTATGTCGTCATCGGACAGACCTTCTACAAATGCACCCCCGCGTTTGCCCCCGCCGCCGACTTCCTCGAGAACGTGTACTGCAGCTGGGACGTGAAGCTCACCGTGAGCAACGAGGACATACCGGCGTTTTGCGCCACCGTCCTCCCCCTCCTCGAGGAACACCTCATGTTGGAGGCACCCCCCGAGATGCATGCGCTCAAACCCGAACCCTGTATCTTGCAGTTCTACTTGGACAAGGTCGGCCAGGATTGCGAGTGCAAACTCGTGGCGCTCTACGGGTCTGACAAGATGAACGTCTTGGACCCGAGCACCAACGACAAAATCATCGCCCGGGACCTCGTGGCTGAGGCAAACGCCAGGGACGCGGTCTTGCGTTTCCTCCCCCTGATCACACCAGAGGGCAACGCCCGCACCGAAACCGTCGAGGACGCAGGCCGCCTCCTATTTGGAGGTGTCGCAGAGTTGCGCCTGCTTGGAGAGGTGTTTACCACCCCCGCCTTCGATCGCTTGGCAACCGCCACGAAACCCACGGTCAACGTCGGCGTGTCTTTGGAGGGCAACCTCATCAACCTGAAGGTCAAGACCACCGAGCTCGACCCCGCTGAGCTTGGGGCGCTCCTCGCGAGCTATCGCCAAAGGCGACACTACCACCGCCTCAGCGATGGCAGCTACCTCAGCCTGCTCGGCACCGCCGCCGAGGACATGGGACTTGACGCCATGGATCGCATCTATCGCAGCCTCGATTTGACCGATCGCCAACTTGGCGCAGAAGGAATTAAGCTGCCTCTCGCAACCGCCTTCCTCTTGGACGAGGAAATCGAGGACGACCGCAAAGACGAGACGTTTTCCCAATTCATACAAAACTTCAAAGAGATGCCCACGAAGAAACACCCTGTTCCGCGAAGCCTCTCCAAGACGTTACGCCCCTACCAACGGGAAGGATACCAATGGCTTAACCTCTTGGCCGATACGGGACTCTCCGGCATCCTCGCCGACGAGATGGGACTCGGAAAAAGCCTCCAGGTCATCGCATGGCTTTTGCACGACCGTAAAGCACTTACCCCAACCCCCGCCCTCATCGTGTGCCCTGCGAGCCTCGTCTACAACTGGTGCGCTGAGTTTGCCAAGTTCGCTCCTGACATGCGCGTCCGCGCTGTTTCGGGCACCAAGGACGAACGCGCCTCTGCCCGCGCCGACATCCGCTCGGAGGTGCTTGTTACCAGCTACGACTCCTTGCGCGTCGACGCTGATGCGTGGAGTGCGATGGACCTGTTCGCTTGCGTGCTTGACGAGGCCCAATACATCAAAAACCACACGACCAAGGTGGCCCGTGGCGTGAAGGGGGTCAAAGCGGCCCACCGCCTTGCCCTCACCGGCACCCCCATCGAAAACCGCCTCAGCGAGCTTTGGAGCATCTTCGACTTCCTCATGCCGGGTATGCTCGGAAGATACACCCGCTTCAAAGAGCGCTACGAGCTGCCTATCGTGGGAGGAGACGAGGACGCCAGCGCTCGTTTGCGCGCGCTCGTGGGTCCCTTCATCCTGCGCCGTCGCAAAGCAGACGTCCTCACCGATTTGCCCGACAAGCTCGAGCAGGTCATCACCGTGCAGATGCCTGATGAGCAACTCAACCTCTACAACGCCCATGAGCAACGTCTCCGGATGCAACTCGACGGAGAAGGCGACCTTATCATCTCTCAGGACAAGATCGCCGTCTTGGCCGAGCTCACGAAGTTGCGCCAGCTTTGTTGCGACCCCCGCCTGCTCTACGAGAACTACCGTCACGAGGGAGCGAAACTTGACGCCATCGTCGATCTCGTCACCTCAGCTTGGGAAGCTGGGGAGAAGACCTTGGTGTTCTCGCAGTTCACGTCGTTTCTCGACCTTATTGCCGCGCGCCTGTCCCGCGCCGACATCCGCTTCTACACGATTACAGGCTCGACACCGAAACGTCGCCGTCTCGACATGGTCAACCAGTTCAACCTCGACGACACCCCCGCCTTCCTCATCTCGTTGAAAGCCGGCGGCACCGGGCTCAATCTCACCGGCGCCAGCGTGGTCATCCACGCCGATCCTTGGTGGAACAAATCGGCCCAATCGCAAGCCACCGATCGTGCCCACCGCATCGGCCAACAACGTACGGTCACGGTATACCAAATCATCGCAGGCGGCACTATCGAGGAGCGCATCCTCAAGCTCCAAGCCTCCAAGGCCGAACTTGCCGACGCCGTCCTTGCCGCCGACAACACCTCCTTGGGCTCCCTCAGCAGCGAGGAACTCATATCGCTTCTCAGCAAAGGATAGATTCGACCTGCCAACACGAAGACGTGCTATACTTTGCGGGTTAAACAAGTACCGTATCGACACGCTCGTAAGGTTTTTCCACCATGGCACATCATTTCGGGTCCTTTACCCAACGCGCGTTTGCGTCCGTCGTGGCGCTCTCCCTCGTCACAGGCTTGTCGCCCATGACGGCTTGCGCACTCGACCCTGCCCAATCTTCAACCACCAACGGGTCGGCAACCACCAACGGGTCGACGACCAACGGATCGGCGACCGACGCCACAACGAACACCACCGGGGGATCATCCTCCTCTGGCACGGGGAACGCGGGGGACGCGGGGACCACCAACCCGACCAACCAGACCAGTCCCACGACCGACAACTCCTCAACCGGGACCACCCCGGCAAGCTCCGCAGACGAGGAGGCCACCGAAGACGACCCCTACGCCTCGACCTATTCCGCCAGCAACGCCGACGCAGGCGAAAGCACTGGGTCGATCACCTACATAACTGGCGACACGACCGCCCAAGCAGCAGTCAACCAAGCGATGGCTGGATGGGACCATGCAGACACGGTCATCCTTGTATCCACGAGCGCCGGAACCGAGATCTTGTGTGCTGCCGCATTGGCCGGAGCATTCGATTGCCCCATCCTGTGCTTTGACGACAACGGGCTTGACGAGGCAACGACAGATGCGATCAAAAACCTCGGCGCCTCTCGGGTGGTCCTCATCACGACCAAGGAAAGCTCAATCGATGAGACCAAGGTCGCTTTGGAAGGTATCGGGGCCGAGGAGGACTCCGACGTCGCCCCCCTGCAAGACATCACCGTCATCCAAGGCTATGACGCCACCGCGGTCTCTTTGTCCGTCGCACGCTACGGCGACGACATCGGCCTTTGGAAATCAACGAGCATGACCTTGGCCAACGGCGCCGACTTGGAAGTTGCCCGCGCGACCACGGATTTTGCGTTCCGCATGGCCCAACCGGTCTTGCTTACCGCCGCCGACGGCAAGCTCTCCGCCCCAGAAAACCTCTACTTCTCCCGTGCCAAGGAATCCCTTGCCTCCACGACGAAGACCACCCTGTACCTGCTTGCGACCAACGGGCGCGTGGACTCCGCCGCGGACAGCCTGCGCGTCCTCAACGCCGATGCGCGTACGGTCTGCAAGATCATCTCCCTCGAAGGCGACGACGTCTACGCCGTCAACGAGCATGCGCAAAACTGGTACGCCGCCAAGCGCAAAGACGTGGATTGGAGCGGCTCGATTATCGCAAACCCCGCACAAACCTCTTGTGCCACCGCGGGCGTCCTAGCCGCCAAGCTAGGTGTTGCCCACCTTGCCTGTCCCGAAGAGGATGTCTCCGCCTCGGCGCTCATCCCCTCCACGGTAGGTGCCACCAACCTCACCGTCTCCGGCGAGGGCACCGTGCTCAAAGACTGGGTCGTCAACACGATCCGCGCCCGCTCGGGCATCATTGAGGTTTCGACGGTGGCCGCCGGAATCTCCATCGACGATGCCGCCAATCGCGAGGTGGATTACGCCATGGACAGCGAGGGGAACCCCACCAAGTCCAAGGACGACATCCTTGAGAGTATGGACCCCAGTCAAGGGTCGTACGGCACCGACACGTACTATCAGTTCGCCGTCTTGAGCGATGGGTATTCCGGCGCCATCACCGCCGAACAGCTCGACGCGTTCATCGACGCGAACTGCGGCCCCTCCGAGGCGAGCGCAGGAACGACAAGCCTCTTGCGCGGCCAAGGACAGGCATTCATCGACGCGGCGAAGGAAAGCGGAGTCAACGAGGTCTACCTCCTTGCCCACGCCATCATCGAGAGCGCCTACGGTACCTCTCCTCTCTCCCGGGGAACGATCACCGGCGCCAACAACTTCTTCGGCATCGCCGCGTTCGACAGCAACCCCAACGCCGCCGCCTCCTACGCGGCAAACCAAGGTTGGTATACGCCCGAGGATGGCATCAAAGGCGGAGCTGCTTGGATTGCCGAGCACTACATCCATGCCGAAAGCGCCCAAGACACGATCTATCGGATGCGATTCAACCTTCCCAGCGGCGGCAACCAATATGCCACGAGCCTGACATGGCCACACAGCATCGCGAAGCTCATGAGCCGCATCTATGCCTCAGCCGGCGTCGACCTTGTCCACACGGGCCTGAACTTCAAGGTGACGACGTACTAGCCAAGGTGATGACACACTAGCCCCCTCTCTTGCTAGCCCCCTCCTGCTGGGAGTCCATTGGGGCGACGACACACTAGCCCCCTCTCTTGCCGCAAATCTATTGCGCCATAGGATAGAATGGACCCAT
>CAZOGL010000049.1:0-3277 GCA_964579575.1 uncultured Eggerthellaceae bacterium
GTTCGTGAAATTAAGCATTCACCGAAGAATTGATGGAATAAACCTTGCGGAACTGAACTATAATTCTAGTACGCATGACTAGATATACGCTATGAACGCTAGAGGAGAGAAGAATGGGTTTAGACGCAGCGATGCTTAAAGCCATCATCGTTGACGATGAGGCACCTGCGCGATCTGAGTTGAAATTTTTGCTTGAGGAACTTGGCAAAGTGGACGTGGTGGCAGAAGCCGCCAGCGTACGCGAGGCAGTTGAGAAGTTGAAGGAATATCCGTGCGATGTCATGTTTCTCGATGTGAACATGCCCGAGGCGACAGGTTTGCAATTGGCGGATGCTCTTTGCCACCTGAAGTGCCCTCCCGCGGTTGTCTTTGTTACCGCATACAGCGAGTTTGCTCTCGATGCCTTCAAGGTCAACGCTGTGGACTACCTTGTGAAACCGGTCGAGTCCGATCGTCTTTCCCAAGCTATCAGTCGCGTGGCTGAGCATGTTGCCCTTCATGCAAAGGCTCAACGTTCCGAGCGTATTCCGGTTGAGAAGGGCGGGAAGAAGATTCTCGTCGGTATCGACAAGATCCGCTTTGTCATGGCTCGTGATGACTATGCCTATCTCCAAACCGATACTGATCGCTACTTCAGCACGGTAAGCCTGGCCCAACTCGAAAAGCGTCTCGAAGGCCACGGCTTTTTCCGCGTTCATCGCGGGTATCTTGTCAACCTCTCCATGGTCGAAGAGGTTGAGCCTGTTTCAGGCGGAACGCTTCTTCTTACACTCAACTCGGTGGAAGAGAAGATTCCAGTCTCCCGCCGCAGGGTTTCGTCATTGAAGAGGGCCCTGGGAATCTAGCTTGAATAACAAGAGAGGGAGGGGCGCACGCGAGCGCCCCTTTTCTTTCGCCTCAACGTTCAACGCTTGAAAAGGAATTTTGATGATTGTTGCAAACATGGAAAAGCTCTATCCCTCAGCCAAGGTTCTTGTCCGTGATCGTGTCGCTAGCAGGCTGAATGCCAAGGATGATACGCTGTACTCGTTCGACGAGAACGCGCAGGAGTTTGCCAAGAATTTCATGGGTTGGGTCGACCTTGCCGAAAACCCTCCTTACCCCATTGCCGAAATCCAAAAATTCGCAGATGAGGCGGTCGAGGGGGGAATCGAGACCGTATTTTTGATCGGCCAAGGTGGAAGCACCCAGGCTCCGATGACTTTGACAAAGTACAACAAGATCGACCGCAATCGTGTCGACTTCAAGACCCTTGACTCCGACTCCCCGGTCCGTCTACGCGGAACGCTTGTGGGAGAGACCTTCGAAAATGCCCTAATCCTCGTTTCGTCAAAGAGCGGAGGCACCCTCGAGCCACGCATGATGTTTAGTGCCGTGCGCGACGTGATGAGGCAATCGATGTCCGAGGAGGAGATCGTCCGCCACCTCGTTGCCATCACCGATCCTGGTTCCAACCTCGAGGCGCAGGCCAAGAGGGAGGGATGGCGTGCGGTGTTTAACGGCGAGCCTACGGTCGGCGGCCGTTTTAGCGCTCTGTCCGTGTTCGGTCTTCTCCCCGCGGCGTTGGTAGGCATCAACCTCGAGAGCTTCATCGCTCAAGCTGCAGAGGCGGAGCGTGCATGTAGCGAGGATTCCATCGATAACCCTGCCATCACCCTTGCCGCCTTCCTGTACGACAACTACGTGCTCGGGCGCGATAAGTTCAGCTTCCTTACCCCGAAACGTGGCCGCGTTCTCGGCCTTTGGATCGAGCAGTTGGTTGCTGAGTCTTTGGGAAAGGGAGGCGAAGGTATCCTTCCCAACATCGAGGTCGATACCCTTGTCTTGGCAGACGACCCGGGCGATCGCAGCGTCATCATGTATCAGACGAAGAACGACCTGTGGGACGAGCGCAAGAACTTTGAGATGAGTCTTGCTTATGTCGATCAGCGAATTCCGCGTCTCAATTACCGCATAGAGTCTGTGGAAGAATGCGCGGACCATTTTGTCATGTGGGAGTACGCCGTCGCCATGTGCGCGTATCTGATGAAGGTTTGTCCCTTCGACCAGCCTGATGTCCAATCGGCAAAGACCGAAGTGCTCGATATCCTCAAAGAGGGTATGCCGGAGCCGACATTCCAAGAGACCTTTCTTGGCGGGGTCGACATGGGCATGGCGGAGGTGCGCGTCTCCCCCTGTCTGGGCGAGTGCGAGACAATCGACGGTGCGTTGCGCGCCCTGTTTGGAAGCATACAACCAGGCGACTTCTTTGCCCTAAACGCGTTCTTGCCGTTTACGGGAGAGGGTCGACGCGAGGCGCTCGAATCGATTCGCCACGTTGTCGTTGAGAGCAAGGGTGTTGTCTCTTGTCTCGAAGTCGGTCCCCGCTATCTCCACTCCACGGGCCAACTTCACAAGGGAGGTCCGAATAAGGGAGTGTTTTTAATCTTGTCCGCTGACGAGTTGAAGGACGTGCCGCTTGACGAGGATTGCAAAAGCCTTGGCAATCTTGCGAAGTCCCAAGCGGTTGGCGATTGGCGCGTTCTCGCCTCGCGCGATCGACGGGCACTCCATTTGCACCTTCCGGACAATTCCGGCGTTACGCTTCGCGCGCTTTCCCAGCTTGTTGTCAAGATTTTGATGGGGGAGTGATTTCCATAGAAGCGCTTAACCTGCATGTCAAAGGTTTGGTACAAGGGGTGGGATTCCGCCCCTTTGTCTATCGTGAGGCAAAAAAACGTCGCATAACCGGATGGGTTTTGAACGCCATTGACGGTGTTCATATCCATGCGGAAGGTGACGGTGACGAGCTCGATCGTTTCACGCTCGCTGTCGCCGACGAGGCACCGGTCGCCGCTCATGTCAGCGAGGTGAATATCGAGGAGTGTTGCGTGGAGGGGTTCGAGGATTTCGAGATTCGCTTCTCTGATGCCAGCGAGTCTGAGCAATCGACGCTGGTCTCCCCCGATATCGCTACGTGCGCGGAGTGCGAGGCAGAGCTGTTCGACCCCGAAAATCGCCGTTATCGCTACCCGTTTATCAACTGCACGAATTGTGGCCCTCGGTTTACGATCGTCGACCACCTTCCCTATGACCGAAAGGCGACCTCCATGGCCACCTTCGAGATGTGTCCGGAGTGTGCTGCTGAGTACGCCAATCCCGCCGACAGGCGTTTTCATGCCCAACCAGACGCTTGTTTCGAGTGTGGTCCCTCCCTGTCGTTTCGCGTGTTGAGAGAAGGCGCTTGTGATGGCATTTCGTGCGATCGTGCCACGTGTGACGGCGTTGTTTGCGATGG
>CAZOGL010000049.1:3377-11308 GCA_964579575.1 uncultured Eggerthellaceae bacterium
AAGGCTTTTGCGGTGATGGTGGCAAGTGCGGACGATGCAAAGAGTGTATGTCTCGTGAGCGATGAGGAACAAAACCATTTGGAAAGCGCTCGACGCCCGATCGTCCTGCTTCGCAAAAAAAAGAATGCGGCAATTGGCGCAGGGGTGGCGGACGGACTTACCGAGCTTGGCATCATGTTGCCCTCAACGCCCCTTCAGTTGCTGATAATGCATGACTTTGCAAAAGCGGGTGGTCGCATGCTTGTCATGACTTCGGGTAACCTCCATGATGAGCCGATCGTCATCGACGATGAGGCCGCCGTCGCAAAGCTTGGTTCCATAGCTGATGCCATGGTGGGCAACAACCGCCCCATCTTGAGTCGTTTCGACGACTCGGTCGTCCGTTTGATCCATGCGGGCAAGGCAGGAGAGTTCTTGCAGGTCATCCGCCGTGCTCGAGGCTTCGCTCCGTCCCCCATCGTCATTCCTGGAAAAGAGGGACCTGCGGGACCGGTCGTTCTTGCGACGGGCCCGGAGCAAAAAAGCACCCTGACGTTGTTGGAGGGTCGCCGTGCGTTCGTGTCGCAACATATCGGCGATTTGGAGGATGCGGATACCTATGATGCTTGGCTTGAGGCAAAAAGTCGCACCGAAAGCCTGTTTGGCGCAAAGCCTGCTGTGGTTGCTGCCGATATGCACCCAAGTTATCTCTCCACCCAGTGGGCGGACGGACAAGACCTCCCTGTTACCAAGGTCCAACACCACCATGCCCACGTTGTTGCCGTCCTTGCCGAAAACGGCATCGAGGACGCTGCTTGTGGTATCTCCTTCGACGGGACGGGTTTTGGTGTTGACGGAGCGGTTTGGGGTGGTGAGGTCCTGCTGAGCAACCAGACAGACTATGAGCGTTTTGCCAACTTCGTCTACCTGCCCATGCCTGGCGGAGCTGCGGCCATCAAAAATCCTTTACGCATGGCTTACGGCATGCTTTGGGCGTTTGACCTGTTGGAGCATGAGGGCGCTCGCGGCGTTCTCGAGCGTTTAGGTGATACGGCAGACATGCTTGACCAAATGATCGAGAAAGGGGTCAACACGCCGCAGACCTCATCGGTTGGTCGTCTGTTTGACGCGGTTTCGGCTCTTCTCGACGTGTGCGTCTCCCCGAGCTACCAAGGGGAAGGCGCGGTGCTGCTCGAGGCGGCCGCCGCGACGGCAGAGGGTGATCTGGGAGAGCGGGAGGCCGCGCAACAACGCTATGCGGTCGACGTCATAAAGAACACCGCCTCCGGGAAAAGCACTGCCCACGATACATCCGTGGTGTTGTTTGACGCAGCTCCCACCGTTCGGGCGATTCTTGACGACATGGTCGACGGGGTCCCTGTGAATGAGATCGCCTATCGTTTCCACGAGGCGATGGTGGGCGTGGTTGTCCAATCCGCCGTCTTGGTAGATGCGGTCTACGGAATCAAGACGGTGGCGCTTTCCGGCGGTGTGTTCATGAACCGATTCCTCATGGAGCACGCCGTGGAGGAGTTATACGAGCGCGGGTTCATCGTTGCCGTGAGCCGCGAGTTGCCGCCTAACGACGGCTCGGTGTCCTTTGGGCAAGCTGTAGTAGTATGGAGACGAGAGATACAAGGAGTGTGAGAGAGGTATGTGTCTAGCAATTCCCGCGTTGATCGTTTCCATCGACGAAGACAGGCTTGCCACGATTGACATCATGGGTGTGACCCGCACCGCCAGCATCGATTTGACCCCGCAAGCGAAGGTCGGCGACTACGTTCTTGTTCACGCCGGTTTCGCGATAGAGGTGGTTGACGCCCAATATGCGCAGGAGACGATTGACCTTATCAAGGAGTTTCCTGATTTGGTGGGCGACGAACTTATTGCGGCGGCGTCATGATGGACCTCAATGCTTTCAAAGACCCGGCTCTTGCCCAAGGTCTGATTCAGTCTATTGAAAAATTGGCGCCAGAGAGCTGTACGCTCATGGAGGTGTGCGGCACACACACCGTCTCCATCGCGCGCAACGGTATTCGCGACCTTATGCCTGCGGGTGTCAAGCTTGCGAGCGGACCGGGGTGTCCGGTGTGTGTAACCTCGAACAAGGATATTGACACGGTCATCGCTTTGTCGAGGGTCCCCGGGGTCACCATTGCGACCTTTGGAGACATGACACGCGTCCCGGGTTCGACCTCGAGCCTCTTGGCGGAACAGGCGGACGGACGTGATGTGCGTATCGTCTATTCGCCATTGGACGCCCTGACTCTTGCAAGCGCCCATCCCGAGACCGAGGTCGTGTTTGTGGGTGTTGGCTTCGAGACGACAACCCCCCTTGTCGCGGTTGCGATAAAGCGTGCCGCTGCCATGGGTCTCAAGAACTTCAGCGTCTTCGGCGCGCACAAGAACATGCCGGGCGCGTTGGAGCAAATCATCAACGATCCCGAACTTAACGTTGATGCGCTTATTCTTCCTGGCCACGTCAGCACCATCATCGGTGTCGAGCCGTATGTTTTCCTCGCGGAAAAATATGGAATCCCTGGTGTTATCACGGGCTTTGAGCCTGTTGACATCCTGCAGGGTATCGCCATGATCATGCGCCAGCTTCATGAGGGACGCGCGGATATCGAGATTGCGTATGCCCGCGGAGTCATGCCGGAGGGAAACCCTGTTGCCCGCGCCGCTATCGACGAGGTCTTCGAGACCTGTTCCAGCACCTGGCGCGGACTCGGTGAGATTCCTGGATCGGGGTATCGTATCCGCGAGGAGTTTGCCGCTTTCGATGCGGTGCGCAAGTTCTCTCCCGATGTTGAGCCGACCCAAGACCCCAAGGGGTGTCGTTGCGGGGACGTGCTTCGTGCCCATATGGCGCCCAACGAGTGTCCTTTGTTCCGCCGCGTCTGTACGCCTGAGAACCCCGTTGGACCTTGCATGGTTTCCAGTGAGGGAAGCTGTGCGGCCTACTATCGTTACTACTAGCATTGCCACTGGAGGCATATGTCGTGATTGACCTTAAAATCATCGTTGCCATTGTCGTCACTGCGGTTGTGACTGCAGTCATCTGCGGACTATTTACCCGTTTACGTCGTATCAAGCAAGAAAGCCAGACGACCTCTGAAGAGGAGATCCGCGAACTTGTGGCGGAAAATGAGGAGCTTGCCGACGACGAGAAGCGTATGATTCACGAGATCATTGACCTTGGCGACATGAAGGCAAGCGAGGCTATGCAGCCCCGTGTCGATATCATCGCAGTTGAGGACACCGAGACGGTTCTTGCGGCGCTTGAGCGGATGCAGGGTACGGGCTTTTCCCGTCTCCCCCTCTACCATGACGATATCGACCAGATTACCGGTCTCGTTCACTACAAGGACCTCGTTCCCGCGTTGCTTGATCACCGCCTCGATGACCCTGTCGGAAAATATGCGTACGAGGCGTTGTATGTCCCTGAGACAAAGAGCCTCATTCCGCTGCTCTCCGAGATGCAGGGCAAACACCAGCAGATGGCGCTTGTTGTTGACGAGTACGGTGGAACGGGCGGTCTTATCACCGTTGAGGACATCGTTGAGGAGATTGTTGGCGAGATCACGGATGAGTCGGACCGTGAAGGCACCTATTTGCGCGTTGTGCGCGAGGGGGAGTGGGTGGCGGACGGCCGCCTTCCCATCGAGGACGCCCTCAAGATGGGATGGCCGGTCGAGGAGTCCGACGATTACGAGACTCTTGCGGGATGGCTTATGTGCGAAGTGGATTCAGTTCCCCAAGCGGGAACAGTCATCACGTCTGGTGCCTACACGTTCAAGATTGAGGGCATGAGGCGACGCAGGATTCAGCTTGTCAGAGTCAAAAGGACGGAGCTCGAGGCGCCCTCTCAGGAGGAAAGCGACGTCTAATTGCCGAAGTTTAACGGGTATTGCGCGCCGGCGAGCGGGACTTTTTTACGCCTGAACTGGGTCGTATGTGTTGAGATTGTGTCTCAACTGCAGTTTTAGTATAATAACGACACTTTAACTGAATACACGCATCGCGCAGCAACAAACGAACTTTAAACCTACCACCTAAAACAGCTTAAATTGACCACCTGCTGAGGCCGTTGGAGAGCGGTCTTTTTCGCGTGTGTCGCGAGAAGGATAGAGAGTGGTAAAGAGGGGTAAAACCAAAGCTACGCCTAGGCGCGTGAAGGCGGGAAGACCTTCGGTTGCGCTGGTCGCCGGTGTGACGGTGGCTGTTGCTTTGACAATAGGTGGGTTCGGTCTCGCATCTGCGGACAACGGTCTCGGCGCGATCGAAGACTTCGGCTTGATCCAATATTCTTCCGCTGTCGCCCCCGTTGGGCAACTTTCCAACACAAGCGCGCTTGAGAACAACCATACTGCTCCTGTGAGTTTTGATGTTTCCGCCGCCGCTACGCAAGCTGAGGCTGATCGTGCAGCCCAAATCGCCGAGCAGGAGCGCGCTGCGCGCGAAGCCGAGACTGCTTGTCGTGAACAGGCTTTGGCGGCCGAGGAGGCGTGGCTTGCTCGCAGCGATCGCCCCAACGATCTCGAGTCGGTTGATTGGAGCGTGAGCCGCGAGGAGTTTATCTCGACTTGGACATCTCGCATTGACGCATTCCTCAAAGGAACGCAACTCGAGGGGCAAGGCGAGACCTTTGCCACCGCCGCTTGGGAGAATGGGGTGGATCCCCGATTCTCCCCCGCAATCTCTATGACGGAGAGTGGTTGCGGAGCGATATGTTTCCTTCCCCACAACGCTTGGGGTTGGGGGTCTTCGTCTTGGGGCAGTTGGGAAGAGGCGATTGCTGACCATGTTGCCGGTCTTGCGAAGGGATATGGTTACTGCCTGACAACGAGCGGCGCCGCTACGTATTGTCCTCCCAACACTGCTTACTGGTATTCAACGGTCCAGTCCCAAATCAAGCTCATCTAGACTCCTCTGAGGCATCCAGACGCCTTTGTTGCAGTATCCTGTATGAATCAAAAGAAAGCCCCCAGGGCTTGTGTCTTGGTGACTTGAATGTCGTCGGGAGGATTACATGAGCAACGTCATCGTCGTCGGATGCGGTCGTGTCGGTTCGCAGTTGGCGAGTCTTCTTTCGAACAACGGAGACAATGTCTGCGTCATCGACCGCTCTGCGGAATCGTTTTCCAACCTAGGACGCGGGTTCAACGGCACAACAATCCAGGGTATCGGTTTTGATGAGTCTGTTCTGATTCGTGCTGGCATCGAGGAATGTGACGTCTTGGCGGCGGTGACTCAATACGACAACGCCAACCTGATGACAGCTGAGGTGGGGAGTAAACTGTTCGATGTTCCCCATGTGATCGCCCGTCTCTACAACCCCGATCACGAGCGCGCCTATATGCAGCTCGGCTTGGATTACGTGTGCGGGACCTCCCTTGTCGCGGAGGACATCTTCTCCAAGATCGTTTCCGGGCACGGGTCGCACTTGGATACGTTCGGTGACTTTGAGGTTTTGCGTTTTTCCCTCAATCTCAACGGCCTTGACCGTACGAGTATCGCCGTCAAGGAGATGGAGAAGGAGCACGACATCCGCATCGTCGCGTTTGAGCGCAGCGATGGCTCCGCTTCGTCAATTCCGACCAGGGACTCGGTTCTCCATCATGGCGACTTGGTCTTGGCGTGTGTCCGTCGCGACTTGATCAAAGCCTTTGCGAAGTACATTCAAGACTAGCGAGAAAAGTCTTTCGAGAGGACGTGAATTCCTGTGTATGTAGTCATTGTGGGCGGCGGTATGGTCGGTATGTATCTCGCCCAGACCATGCTCAAGTCCGGCAACGAGGTTGCCATCATCGAACAGGATACTGAGACGGCGGACAATTTGTCTGCGGAGCTCGAAGGTGACTATCTCGTTATCCAAGGCGACGGGTGTGACTCGCGTTTCCAAGAGGATGCAGGTGTGCGTCGCGCCGACGTTTTGGTTGCCGTCACCGGACAAGATGATGTAAATCTTGTCGCGTGCGAGATCGCAATGCGCATCTTCCAAGCCAACCGCGTTATCGCCCGTGTCAACAATCCGAAAAACCAGCGTATCTTTCGCGCGTTGGGCATCGAGGCGATCTCGAGTACGCCGCTCATCGCGAACCTCATCGAAGAGGAGGCGTTGCTTGGCGGCGTGAGCGTCGCTACGTCCCTTGCGCATGGCAATGTTGCGTTGTCCGAGGTCAATGTGCGACTCAAGCGCTATCCCGAAGGCGTGTTAGCCCAAGAGGTCGCCCTTCCGGAAGGGAGTCTCATTGTCGCGGTGTCCTCGTCTCGCGAGGAGGTCGAGGTTGTTGGCGACGAGACCATGCTGATGCCGGGAGATAAGGCGATTGTCGCAGCGGATACCGAGGTTATGCCTGAGGTCCGTGCGATTCTGCGTTCCATGTAGACCCCGCCCCCAAGTTTTTGGGCGGCTGATAGAATAAGAGCACGTAGGGTAGAAAATAGAGAGGGAGCTATCTGGATGATTAATCGATACACGCGTCCTGAGATGGGCAACATCTTTACGCTGCAGAACAAGTTCTCAGTATGGAAGGAAATCGAGGTATTGGCGTGCGAGGCCCAAGCAGAGCTCGGTGCTTCGGGTATCACGCGCGAGGAGGCGGCTTGGATTCGCAAATATGCGGACTTTACCGTCGAGGAGATCGACGAGATCGAGAAAGTCACAAATCATGACGTCATCGCGTTCACGACCTGCATGGCGAAATACATCGACGCCGAGGTTCCTGAAGGTGAGGAGAAGCCGAGCCGCTGGGTCCACTACGGTATGACGTCCAGCGATTTGGGCGACACCGCCCTTTCCTACCAGATCACCCAGGCTATCGACATCATCTTGCGCGACATCCGCCAACTCGGCGCAACGTGCAAGAAGCGCGCGTTTGAGTTCCAAGATACGCTTTGCGTGGGTCGCACCCATGGCATCCATGCCGAGCCCATGACGTTCGGTATGAAGTTCGGTAGCTGGGCTTGGGCGCTCAAGCGCGCCGAGGAGCGCATGCTCGACGCTCGCCGCGTTGCTGCCTGTGGCGCAATCTCCGGCGCGGTTGGAACCTACAGCAGCATCGACCCCTTTGTCGAGAGGTATGTGTGCGAGAAGATGGGCCTTACGCCCGACCCTCTGTCCACGCAGGTTTTGGCACGTGACCGCCACGCGCAGGTCATGACCGCCCTTGCCGTTACTGCGGCGACGCTTGAAAGCATCGCAATGCAGGTGCGCTTGCTCCAGCAGTCTGACGTCATCGAGGCGGAGGAGCCTTTTACGAAGGGTCAAAAGGGATCATCAGCCATGCCTCACAAGCGCAATCCCATCACCGCTGAGCGTGTTTGCGGTCTTGCCCGCGTTGTCAAGGCAAACTCCCAGGTTGCTCTTGACAACGTTGCCCTTTGGTATGAGCGCGACATCTCCCACAGCGGCACCGAGCGCGTGGCCCTTGCCGACAGCTTCACCGCGCTTGACTATATGTTTGGCAAGATGCAATGGATGCTTGACGGTCTCCAGACCTATCCGAACAAGATGGAACACAATCTTTGGCGCACCAAGGGCCTGATCTTTTCCAGCAAGGTCTTGCTTGCGCTTGTTCAGACCGGCATCACGCGTGAGGATGCGTATGTCATCGTTCAACGCAACGCCATGGCGGTATGGGGTGACATTCAACAGGCTGTCGATGGTCCGACGTATCGCGAGCGTCTTGAGGCGGATCCCGAGGTCAACCTCTCGAAGGAGCAGCTTGATACCATCTTCGACCCGTGGGCTTTCCTCACTCGTAAGGATGAGGTGTTCAAGCGTCTCGAGGCTCTCGAGTTCTAAAACTTGACAAAAAGGTATTGACCGAATCTTGGCAACCATATAAACTAACAATCCGCGTTATTCGATAACGCCTATGGTCAGGTAGCTCAGTTGGTAGAGCAGCGGACTGAAAATCCGCGTGCCGAGGGTTCAAGTCCCCCTC
>CAZOGL010000050.1:0-11282 GCA_964579575.1 uncultured Eggerthellaceae bacterium
GCGGCAAAGGTGCTGGATCGCGCGAGCGTCGACGGCGAACAGTAAGCGTGTGGCTTGGCGGCGGCGAGCGGTAGCATTTGGGCGGTGATTGTCACATCTAAGAATAATCCGAAAAAATGATTATTTTTTCTTGACTATATAATCAGAACGAAGTATAAAAGACTCAGTTAGTTTCTCTCTTCTTTCTCTAACAGGACGAGCTGCCGAAGACCCGGCAGCTCGTCCCGTCTCTGGGGGAAGTCGCAAGGGAAACAAGAGGCGGCCCCTTGCGTTAAAGCAGGGAGCCGCCTCCTTTTTTGGCGTGACCAGGGCGGTCCTGTATAAATGGAAGAATTCCATCCTGGGCAAGGAGGCGCCCTGCAAAATGGACTTTGACACCAACGGCCCCGTGGACGATGTCGACGTCCTCGAACGCGGAGCTGGCGAACTCCATGCTGGATGAGGCGGTGGCCAAGCTCGACCCGGGGGAACATCCTATAGGGCAAAGCGACAGGGGCTGCCATTACCGCTGGCCAGGGTGGCAGTTGTATTTTAGACGGCAGGATCTGCCGACGGAACGACTCGTGCTAAAGCAACGGCGCTAAAGCAAGGGCGCTAAAGCAACGGCAAGTTCTCAACCGACCCGAAAAGTAGGTCAATCATCAGTAATCTGTTGCGAAGAATATCTGGCTTTCCGAGAAGTACCTTGATGGCTTCTGCAACTTGAAAAGACGCGACCACGCCAGCAGAGAAGGGCAAATTACCCTGGGAATCATCGGCCTTTTTGTCCTCAACAGCACCATATATGGAAACAAATGATGTGTCTTTCGGCATGATTGTACATACCTGCCCGAACCAGCCAGATATTGCCCCATACACCAAGGGAATTTCGGAATTTTGACAGGCTAGCGCCAATTGAAAACGTGCCTGAACATTGTCCAAACAATCTATTACGCATTGGCTTTCCGCTATGAGCTCAGAGGCGTTATCGCAGGTTAAGGCCTCTTTGCAAGTGTCCACACATATCTCGGAGTTCACTTCGGCAAGCCGCTTTGCAGCAACTTGAACTTTTGACATACCAAGCGAGGTCTCCGTGCAAAACAGCTGGCGATTCAGGTTCGACTCTTCAAATATATCGGAATCTATCAGGCGTAGGTGCCCGACTCCTATTCTGGCCAGTTGTTCGGCGACGTATCCCCCCAGGCCGCCACAGCCCACGACAACAACACGCGCAGTACGGAGCACCTCGCACTCATCGTTTGTAAGCGCCAAAAAATTGCGGTCATAACGGTGCTCTAAAGCCATGGCTCTACTCTATTCTCGCACTACCTAAGAAAGACGATATGTTTGCGCAAGCGAATCTGCCACAGCATGCTTGCGGCAAGTATCACACGTGTCAGAAACGCCCATCTCTTTGGTTCCCAAAATTGCTCCGCATATGCGGCAGTGAGTCAATTCAAAAACGCGGTTCCATATAACACGTGTATGTTCGTCTTCGGTAAACTCAATGGCTCCCGTAGGACATACAGAAGCGCAGCTCAAACAGCCTATACACACGTCGCTTGCAATGCCATACGGCGTGTTAACCTCTTTTTCGGTACCGCGGTTTATCGTAGATATGGCGCCTGCTCCCATGCTTTCACACGCCTGTACGCAAAGGCCGCAAAGAATGCATTTCCCGGTATCAAGTGGCTTTAGGCGCTCATATCTATCGTTGACGCCAAGCTCGGCGGCCTTGTCTTGTATCGCCTTGGACTCGGGAGCGCGTGCTGCCAACAAAGCCATCAAAACGCGCCGTTCGTCTGCGATCTTGGGAGAGTTCGTAAACACCTCGCATGGCCCCTCTATGGGATATACGCAAGAAGCGACCACTTTAGCGCGCCCGCGGGTAATCACTTCCACTATGCACATACGGCAACACGCACGATGTTCAGCAAAAGCATCATGGCGGCAAAGCGCGGGAATTTGTATGCCGTTACGCATGGCTACGTCCCAAAGATACTCCCCGTGTTGAGCCTCGCAAGGTTTGCCGTCTATCACGATTTCGTACACCTCAGCCATGACTACCTCCCCTCTGTCAACACCGCGTCAAAGTTGCATGCCTCGCGGCAACTGCCGCAAGCGATGCACTTTTTCGTGTCGATTACGTGCGGTTCTTTGCGAGAGCCCGTTATGGCGTCTACGGGGCAGGCGAGTGCACACCTACCGCATCCTGTGCATGTATTTGCGTTGATAGTGAAGCGCGTCAGGTCCGGGCATACACCCGCAGGACAGCGGTGCTCTTTAATGTGCGCCTCGTACTCTTCCCGGAAAAATTTGAGCGTGGTCATCACGGGGTTAGGGGCGGTGCGACCAAGTGCGCAAAGGGAAGCATCCTCCATCATGTGTCCCAGCTCCTCTAAAAGCTCCAGGTCACCCTCGCACCCACGTCCTTCGCAAATATCGGTGAGGATGGAGCGCATCTGGCGCAAACCCTCACGGCAAGGCGTGCATTTCCCGCAACTTTCCTCGCACAAAAAGTCGATGTAGTAGCGCGCCACCTCCACCATGCAGCTGCGATCGTCCATGACTATCATGCCGCCGGAGCCCATCATGGCGCCGTAATCTTTAAGCGTGTCAAAATCCACAGGCAAATCCAACAGGCTTTCAGGTATGCATCCACCCGATGGCCCGCCTGTCTGAACTGCCTTGAAGGGACGGTCTTTAATGATGCCGCCGCCTATGTCGTAGACAAGCTCACGCAAAGTTGTGCCCATTGGCACTTCCACAAGGCCCGTGTGCTTCACCTTTCCAACCATGGCAAAAACTTTGGTGCCCTTAGATTTCTCTGTGCCTAGCTTAGCGTATTCATCGCCACCGTGTGCCAAAATGGTGGGGATGGAGGCTAAGGTCTCAACGTTATTCAACACAGTTGGTTTTTCGAATAGGCCACTTTGCACGCTACGAATGTATTTAGGTCTTGGCTCTCCAACTTTGCCCTCAATGGAGTTCATTAGAGCCGTTGATTCACCACAAACGAAAGCGCCGCCGCCGCGCACGATACTTAAATCCAACTTGTGCTCTGTGCCCATGATAGATTGGCCCAAAATACCTGCAGCATAAGCATCATCTATGGCATGCTGAATGTGGTCACGCGCCAAAGCGTATTCATCACGAATGTAGAGTACGCCGGTTTGCGCCCCTATGGCCAAAGCGCCTATGATCATGCCCTCTATGACGGCATGGGGGCTACCTTCCATCGTGGAACCGTCCATAAAGGCCCCAGGGTCACCTTCGTCGCCATTGCAAACGATATATTTGGGCCAGACATCGTAGTTTGCAGCGCTGCGCCATTTGCGCCCGGTGGGAAAGCCTGCGCCGCCTTTTCCTCTCAACCCGCTAATCTCTACCTCGGAGATGATCTCATCAGGGGACATGCCAAGGGCTCTCTCCAAGCCCTTATATCCTCCAGCAGCCTTGTAATCTTCCAAACTCAGCGGGTCGATAACGCCCACATCTTTCAATACGATCTTATGTTGGAGCCCGTAAAACGGGTTGTCAGCTTGACTCTCGTGGCGATGTCCTTCCGCATCGCGGTAGAGCAGCTTTTGAACTGGGTCTTTCTCAAGGCTGGCAACAATGGCGGGTGCGTCTGCGGGCCTCACCTTGTAATACATAGTATCTCGCGGCATCAGCCGTACAATGGGGCCCTGCTCGCACTCGCCCGAGCAACCCGTGCGGCAAACCTTAAGCTCTACCGAGGCATCGGCGCCCTGTGCGGCAATTTGTGCCTCAAGCGCGTCTGCCACCTCGTATGCTCCATTTGCTATACAACCAGTGCCGCAGCATACTAAAATGGAAGTGGTCCTAGCCATGGTTGTTCTCGCTTTCCGCGACGTCAGCGTCCCTATACTGTTCTAAGATGTCTGCTAAATCTTCGAGCTTAAGCTTGTTGTGGTAGGTCCCATCCACCAACATGACTGGGGCCAGGGCGCAAGACCCCAGGCAGTTCACCATTTCAACAGAAAAGGCGCCGTCATCAGTGGTTTCACCTGGGTTAATGCCAAGCTCGCGCTGAAGACCCGTAACCAAATTGACAGCGCCGCGAATATGGCACGCGGTGCCGTTGCATACTTTGATGATATGCCGTCCCTTTGGCTTCAAAGAGAGCGCTTTGTAGAATGTGGCCATGGAATAGAGTTGCGCCACGCCGCATCCTAAATGCTTTGACAGAGCAGACAATCCCTGCTCAGGAATGTAATTGAACGCGTGCTGCATATCCTGCAAAGCCGCCAAAGCATAGCGGCGTTCCGGCGGATACGACTGCACGATACGTGCGATTTCTTCTTCGGAAACCATTAACGTCTCCTGTCTATTACAGAGGCTAACCACCAGCTACCAGCGGAGTTAAAGCCACATAGTCCTGCTCGGAAAGTTTAGTATGCACGCCGTCCAAGTGTTCTATGTGGCGCCCGTTCACCAAAACAATCACATCAGGTCCCTTGTCGGTGTGTTCCTTGTTGAGCAAGAGGCCCCCGAATGCTGGGTATCTATCCTCCATGAGCTCCAATAATCCTAAGACATCGCAAGGAGCAGGGATGTTAATACTTCCCTGCCCCACTATTGCGCGATATGTGGCGAAGAATTTAACGTTCACCGGAACCTCTATAAGGAAAGCTCCTGATACTTGGCCTCGGTTGGCTCACCATCTGTTGTCCAGCCGCGTGCCTCATAGTAGTCTGCAAGCATAACCTGCAGTTCAGCCACTTTACCTTTCGCAGGACCGCTAGGAAGTTCTTCGCGCAGCAAGCGCGGCGGCAACGTGTCTTTCTCTACGCCTGCAGCCATGTTGAAGCGTTTCTCTAGGTTCCAGATGCGCTCGCCCTTGAGCAAAATGTCCTCGTCGGATTCGTCGCTGCCTACCGCCTCGCGATAAAGCCCCGCTATCTCTGGAAGGCCCAAAGCAAAGGTTGTAAAGAGGCAGATGCCGGTGGAGTCGCACAGGGCCGTCAGATCTTGGAATGTCTTAAGGAGTGCGCCTTTGCCTTCGGTGACCAACGGGTCCGTTTTTATCGGCAAGCCTAAAACCTCAGGGGAGATCATATAGCCGCGCACATGGCAACCTCCACGATTAGAGGTGGCATATTCAAGCGCGATGCCCTGAATTGCGCGCCCGTCATATGCAGGCATTTCTTGCTTTTTCACCGACATGGAAAGCTCCGGATGACCATAATGCTGCGCCAGTCTGTATGAACCTTGGCCAAGCATTTTGCCAAACCCTTCGCCGTTTGCGGTCATGCGCACGCATTTCACCATTGCTGCAGCATCCCCAAAACGAAGCGGAAAGCCTATCTCTGCTTCAGGGATTGCACCCATTTCGTAAAGCTCCATAGCACACGCTACGGTAGCGCCAAGCGTGATAGGATCCATTCCTTCTTCGTTGCAAATCCAGTTCGCTTTCAAAACGGCAGCTATGTCATCTATGCCGCAATCCGCGCCAAAACTCCATCCCGCTTCGTATTCGGGGCCTTCTCCAAAGCCGTAAAACTCGCTTTCATCAGGCTCAATCTTCGTTACGCGTCCGCAGGCTATGGTGCAACCAAAGCATCCTTGATTCTTGACTAGCGCACCTTCGGCCAACTTCTCGCCTGAGATCTCATAGGCGTTCTCGAACACTGCGCCATCACGGCCATTGTTTTTAGGCAAGCCGCCCACCTCATTGATGATGTTTACCAAGATCTCGGTACCGTATGCAGCCAACCCCGTGCCGCATACGGGGTGTTCACGCAGTATTTTGCGGGTTCGTAGGCTTTCTGCTAAGAAACCCTCGTTGCGCGCCACTTTGACGCTGCCCGTACCACGTACCACCACGGCCTTGAGGTTTTTGGAGCCCATCACGGCGCCCATGCCGCCACGTCCGGCAGCGCGGTTCTTGTCGTTCATGATGCCGGCAAAGAGTACGCCGGACTCACCTGAAGGGGCAATGGTGGCAATGCGGAACTTGCCTACTTCACTCTCTAATATGTCGGTGGTCTCGTGTACGTTCTTGCCCCAAAGATGGGACGCATCACGCAATTCCACCACCTCATCATTGATGTATAAATACACCGGCGTTTGGGATTTACCCTCAAAGATAATGCCGTCATAGCCGGCATATTTCAACTCCGGTCCAAAATGTCCACCAGAGTTTGCGGCGCCAATGGTGCCCGTTAGAGGTGACTTAGATACCACTTCATAGCGCCCTGCTGAAGGAGCGAAGGTGCCTGTCAATGCACCCGTCATGAAAATGAGCTTATTCTCAGGGGAAAGCGGATCGATTTTTGGGTCTACCTCGTTGCAGTAGTATTTGGTACCCAAGCCGCGGGCGCCTACATAATCATTGGCGTCTTGCATGTTGAGGGGCTCGCGAGAGATGGTTCCCTTTGTCAGGTTCACGCGCAACAGCGTGCCGGTCCAAGCATTTCCTACAGCCATGATTTAAGCCTCCTCAATAAGTGCCACGAGCTTATCGGCCGCTTGCCGCTTCTTATCAGATGTTTCCGTGGGGTCTACCATCTCAATAGCTCCCGTTGGGCAAAATTGCACACACATGGGATCCCCGCCACACAAATCGCACTTAAATACCTTACTTTTAAGAGGCGAGTATGAAATGTTACCCAGCGGGCAAGCCGCAACGCACATCTTGCAAACTATGCACTTGGTGGGATCGTGCAGCACCACCCCCTCGGCGTTGCGCTTCAAAGCGTGCGTGGGGCACACACCCACGCACGCCGCATCGTCGCATTGGAGGCACATTATGGGCACCGATACGCACTGCTGTTCGTAGTGGAAAACGGTGACGTTGGATAGGCGCGGGTTGAATTCTCCGTTATGCCCAAAAGAACATGCTAGTTCACACGAGCGGCAAGCCTTGCATTTCTTTGGGTCGACAACTAGTTGTAATGCCATAAGGTGTTCCCTCCTTTAGCCTGTGATTTTCGACCTAACAGTATCTAATCATAGGATTGTGCAGAAAAGCTGCTCTAGAATGGCCTTGTTCTTCTAATTTTCCCATTCTGCCCAAACAACATTCAAAAGATTGGGCAGAAAACATCGCTGGAGGGAAACTATGAGGTCTTTCAGGTACGATAACATTCCGCTTTCTGCCTATTCCGAAGCATGTATTCAAGCCCAAAGCAAGCTTCATGAATACAGAGGGCGTTTCGATGCGCTGCGCCAGCCTTATTGCGCTTTGCTCGATTCGTTGGAATGCTCTGCGCTTGTAGATAGCGTAGATGCCTCTTTGCGCATAGACGGCATCTACATGGACAAACAGCGAATAGCCGAAGTGATTGAAGGCGCCAAGCCTTTGACAGACCGCGAAAGACAAGCCGCAGGCTATGGACGCATCTTGCGCGCCTTCAGGCGTGAACCCGAGAAATTCGCCATCGACGCTTCTACGTTTTTGGCTATGCACACAGTACTGTTGGGAGGAGCCCCCGCAAAAGGAGGAAGCTCGTATAGGCAGAAGGATTACCTTGATATGATGATAGACGGGCGCGTTCAACGAGTTCCTGCCAGTCCCGTCTTAGCGTTTGAAACCCCTTTGTACCTTGGGTCTGTCTGCGATAATTTAGCTAGCACTTTTGACGCGAACCCCGTCAAGCGCCTTCTTTTGATTCCAACCTTTACTGTAGACGTGATGTGTATCAAACCGTTCGACGAAGGCACAGCAAGGCTTTGCCGTGCCTTCTCTTCTCTTCTGATGGAAAAGGCTGGGATAGACATATACCGTTATGTGAGCATTGACCGTTTGTGCGAGCACCGCGCCAATGAGTACTACGACGCGTTGAATCAGTGTCTAGAGTCTTGGAGTAGTGCAAAATGTAACTACTCCGCCTATGTGAGCTTTTGGCTCTCGTGTGTCCAAGAGGCATACGAGACGATCTTCAGGCTTATCGGCGCAAATCCGAACAGAATTACCTCTAAAACACAAAAAGTCAAAGACTTCTTTGCTCTTCAAACAGGCAAAAACACCAAACGACAGGTCATGCAGGCGCTCCCTGACGTATCGATTTCGACCATCGAGAACTCCCTTGCCGCTCTAGTTAAAGAAGGGTACCTAGAGAAATTGGGGCACGGGCGTTCTACGTCGTATAGACGTTGTGAGAAAAGTTAGGGCATCAGTTTGCGCCTTCATATAACTCGCATTATCTAGTGACCGTGCGAGTCGGCGTGACCACGCGGATACTTGCTGGTCAGGTCTTCCTCTGTAACTACTTTGCCATGCGAACATCCTCCCTGAACCTAATTTGGTCCAGGGAGGATGTTCGCGCCCCCTCACCACCTGCATCACGGCGGGTCGCCCTTTTACTTGTGTGCGAGTTTTATGTCGCTAACTAGCTAGCTAAAGGCTAACAATGCGAGCTAGCAGTCTTTAGTCTTCTTTCGAGGTTTCTTCTGCGGCTTCCTCCGTAGCCTGTGCAGAATCCTCTTCCTCAGATTCCTCAGCAGCTTCTTTTGCAGCCTTCTTGGCGGCATCCTTCTCGTCCATCTCGAGCACTATCTCGTGAAGCACTTCAACGTGCGCCAGATAGACAGCGATGTCATCATGCATGCTTTCTGGGAACAAATCGACGTTTTCCAACACGTCGGCAGCAAAATCGTAAATAAACTGCGTTTGCTCGAGATTTGTCTTCTTGCCAGAATCGCCAGTTACGGCCGGCTGACCTTTTCCGTCCTTCTTGACTATCTCGTAATGCTTGAGCATCTCCTCGGGAATCTTGCCCTCAGCGGCCAGCGCCTCAACTTCCTTGAGGATGATACGCTGCTTCTTCATCATTTTGAAAAGCGTTTTGAGTATGCGCGTGAGTTTAGTAATAAACATTAGATCTCCAACCACCTAATAAATGTGTGGCGTAAATTAGAGTGTGCCTTGAACCTTAGGCCTCAGGATTTTCAGACACTGCCTTCTCAGCCTTGAGCGCCTTGCCCTCCTTGCGGACGTCCCAGCACACGCCGAAGAAGATACCCATGAAGGCCAGCTCGAAGAGGTCGGAGAGGCTAAACACCGCATTTGCGATGTCGCCAATTACGCCGATGATTGCAAGTGCGAAGCTAATGCCGGCACACACGGTCACAAAGCCCATCTTGGAAGGATCTTTGGCGCCGCGGATGCCCATGATGGAAACGAAGACGTCCCAAAGGCCTACGACTGTGGCGGCAACGGAGAATCCAAGCAGGATTTCTACGGTCTCGCTGCCAGAGAAGTTAGCGATGGGATTTTTGCTAGCAACGTCGAGAGCAGTAGCGGGATCAAGAGCGCATGCGGACAACAGAAGTGCGCCACACACCACGACGATTACGTCGAGTACGAGACTGATAATAGAGATGACTTTCAAAGCCTTACGATTGCCAGACATTAAACTTCCTTTCTAATTCTTGAGGAACCTCTCCTCAAATTGCTTTACGAACATGTCTTACTAAATTTGGTTTGCAGCACACGGTACAAACCAACTTTTAAGTTTAGCATAGAAGGCCCTCCTGTCACAACGGCTCAGATTTGCCTCCTTGTGACGGCTGTCTGTCGGCTGATTATCCGTTTGTGCAAGTAAAGCCAGCAGAAGTCTTTTGAGCTCACGCCCCCCTACATGCAACCGACGCTGCGGCTCCGTACCTACAACCGACGCTGCGACTCCTTAATGCAAATTATCATGGAAGAGCTCGTCATGCGAGTCCATGCGCACAAATCTGACGACGGGGTTGGTCTTGTGGGGCATATATATCACCAAGACGTCAAAGGCCCCCTCGGCGAGATGGAACTCCATATGGCCTGTGTAGTTTGCCTTGGGTTTTGACACCGAATTCTCGGGCTGTATCTCTTTGGGATTGTCGCCTCTATAACGCTAGTTTGTCTTGTATACTAAACAAAAAGCGTTATAATTTGTTCAGTATATTGGACAGATGGGGGGAAGCGCATGAACCACGAGACGCTCAAAACAATCATCTTCGATCAGCACGAGGTAATTCGCAACGCCAATATCGTCCCGCGTCGCTACGTGTTCGATCCGCAGGCAAACTACGTGCTTACTGGCTTGCGCCGCGCGGGCAAGTCGACGCTGTTGTATAAAATAGCTCGCGACCTGGTCGCAAAGGGGGCGTCGTGGAGCCAGATTATCTATCTGAACTTCGAAGACGAGCGCCTAGCGGAGTTCGGCGTCGATGACTTCAACGACATCCTCACCGTACAAAGCGAGCTGAGCAGCGAGCCCGGCTATTTCTTCTTCGACGAGATCCAGAACATCGGCGGCTGGGAGAAGTTCGTTCGTCGCCTTGCAGACGCTGGGGAGCGCGTCTGGGTAACCGGCAGCAACGCGAAGATGCTCGCAAACCAGATTGCCACAACGCTCGGCGGCCGTTTTCTTACAAAGTACGTGACACCGTATCGCTTCGACGAGTACCTGGACGCATCCGGTGTTCCCCACGGGCAGGAGGCGCTTTACTCCACGAAAGGGGCGGGGGCCATCGCCGGTGCGTTCGATGCGTTTTACCGCAACGGCGGCTTCCCGGAGTCGCTGCGCTACCTCTCCGCGCGCGAGTATGTCGAGAGCGTCTACCAGAAGGTGTTGCTCGGCGACCTCGCCGCGCGCAACGGGGTGAGAAACCCGGACGCCCTGCGCGTACTCATGAAGAAAGTCGCAGAGGCCGTCTGTAACGAGACCTCGGCGACGAGCCTGCACGGCATGCTGCGCGCCATCGGTTACGACGTCAGCAAAAGCACGCTTCTTGACTATCTGGGCATGGCGCGGGAGGCGTATCTGCTGTTTGACGTCAAGAACACGGTGGCAAAGTTTGTGGAGCGCGAGGGCAACCCCAAGCGCTACTTCACCGATAACGGCCTGCTCAACCTGTTCTTGGTGGGCAGAGAACCCGCTCTTCTTGAAAACGAGGTTGCTGTGGCGATGCGCGACACGTTTGGCGACGGGCTCCATTATCTTAAGTCGCCCAAAAACGGCATCGATGTCGACTTCTACGCCCGGGAGCAGGGTCTTGCGGTTCAAGTGGCCTATGCACTCTCTGAAAGCGCGAGGTCACGCGAGCTGTCAAGCCTTGTCAAGCTTGCGAAGGTCGACAAGGCGGCGCAGCGCTTTGTGGTTGTCACCAAAGAAGACGAGGACGAGATCATGGAGGAGGGCGTTTGCATAGAGGTGCTGCCTGCCTGGAAATTCTTGCTGCAGATCCCGAATCTTGCGGGCTGATTCCGAACTCTCACAATCAGCGCTTGCGTAGCGGAAGTTCTTGCTGCAGATCCCGAATCTTGCGGGCTAGCAAAGGGGTCGCCATGT
>CAZOGL010000051.1:0-6229 GCA_964579575.1 uncultured Eggerthellaceae bacterium
AGCTTGTGCAAATTACCTGCCCGTTTGGGAAAATTATGAATGTTCAAATGGGATAGGAAACCTAATTTCTTGCATCGGAGTGCCCATCGTGTACAATGTTTGAATATGTGTAACTGCACGAATTTGCATTTGCATGCATGTATATAAGAAGAGATATCACAACACAGAAGGTGTGGGTGGATACAATGCCAATTAAAAGTGGTTCCGAACATTTGGCAGTCATCAAGGTCGTCGGCGTCGGCGGCGGCGGTACCAATGCCGTTAACCGCATGGTCGAAGCCGGTGTTCAGGGCGTTGAGTTTATCGCTGTCAATACGGACCGACAGGCGCTGCTCATGTCCGATGCGGACAAGACCATCCATATCGGCGAGGAGCTGACTCGTGGCCTAGGCGCTGGCGCGAACCCTGAGGTTGGTTGCCAGGCTGCCGAGGAGAGCCGCGCAGAGATTCGCGAGGCGTTGAGCGAGGCCGACATGGTCTTCGTTACCGCGGGCGAGGGTGGCGGCACCGGTACGGGCGCCGCACCGATTATCGCCGAGATTGCCCGCGAGGAGATCGGCGCGTTGACCGTCGGTATCGTCACCAAGCCCTTCTCCTTCGAGGGTCGCGTCCGTCGCAACCAAGCTGAGCAGGGCGTCGAACTCTTGAGCCAAAAGGTCGATACCCTCATCGTCATCCCCAATGACCGTCTGCTCGAGATCGTCGACAAGAAGACGAGCATGATCGACGCATTCCGCATCGCTGATGATACGTTGCGCCAAGGTATCCAGGGCGTCACTGACCTGATCACCATCCCCGGTCTCATCAACCTCGACTTTGCCGACATCAAGTCTGTCATGCAAGATGCCGGTACCGCCATGATGGGCATCGGCGTCTCCGCTGGTGAGAACCGCGCCCTCGAGGCCGCAAGCCAGGCTACCAATTCCAGCCTGCTCGAGTCCTCCATCGCTGGCGCGACGCGTGTCCTGTTCTCCATCGCCGGTGGTCCGGATCTGACGTTGCAGGAGGTCGCCGAGGCGGCCCATACCGTCGAGGCTTGCGCCGACGAGAACGCCAACATCATCTATGGTCAAATCGTTGACGAGAACATGGGCGACTCCGTTCGTATCACCGTCATCGCCACTGGCTTCAAGATTACAGGTACGCAGGACTCCATGAATTTCGATCGCAACACGCGTTTTGCCGAGCCGAGTAACACGGCGGGCTCCATCATTCCGCCGGCTTCCACGCCCACGACTTACACGGCTCCTACCTACACGTCTTCTGCCTCGAGCAACCGTTTTGCCGACGAGGATTACATCCCCGACTTCCTGAAGCGCCAACATTAGGAGGTACGCAGCGATGGCCGACACCTTGTCAGAGCCTCGGTTGAACCTCACGACAATTAACAGCATACCGATACTGACCGACGACGCCTTGGCGTCGTCGGTTGGCGTTCGGGTTGCATTCACGCAACGTGCGGGAGGGTTCAGCGAGGGACCGTTTGGTTCGCTCAACCTTGGAACCCATGTCAAGGATGATCGCGAGACGGTGTTGAGGAACCGTCGAGCGCTCATGGAGGCGCTTGGTGCCCCCGAGTGGGGACTTGTCGTGCCCAATCAGGTGCACGGAACCGATCTCGTCGTCATATCCGAGAGCGATGACGCGGCCCTGGATTGCGCCCGCAGGGAGGCGGACGCGGGGGCGGATGCCCTCGTGGTGGAAACCTCCAGTGTCACGGCCCTGCTTTGCTTCGCGGATTGCACGCCGGTCATCATCGTGTCGCCTACAGGACGTTTCGCGGTGGCCCATGCGGGATGGCGCGGAGCGGTGGCGGGCATCGCCGGCAAGTCGGTGCGCGAACTTGTGGCCCGAGACGAGGCTGCGGGGGTGTTTGGCACGGCAAGCGGAATGAATGTCTATATCGGCCCCCACATCCATGTCGAGTGTTTCGAGACGGGCGAGGATGTCCGTGCACGATTCGCCGAGACTTTCGGCGCGGAGTGTGTGGAGGGCTCTTGCGTCAACCTTGCGCGCGCGGTGTCGACGGACATGGTTCGCGCCGGTGTCGATCCTACCCGCATCGTGGTCGCGCCTTTCTGTACGCGATGTGACGCGCAAACCTATTTTTCGTATCGCGCATCTGGTGGCGTCTGTGGACGTCACGGCGCCCTTGCGGTTCGTCTCTAGAGAGAGGTTGTCTATGCTTCCTGGTGAAAACTATCGAGCGATTGCGGAGGATGTGGCCCGCGAGGCCATCGCATCTGGTCGTGACAAGGCGGACGTGAAGCTTATCGCCGTTTCCAAGACGGTGGATGTTGACGCGGTTGTTCGTGCCATGGACCAAGGCGCACGGGACTTCGGCGAGAACCGCCCCGATTGCCTCATCGAGAAGGCTGTGGCCCTCCCTGAGGCAACGTGGCACTTCATTGGCAACATCCAATCTCGTCGCATCCCTGATATCGTTGCCCATGCCTCGCTCATCCACTCCCTGTACCAACTCGGCCATGCCCAAAAGATCGATGCCGCTGCAAAGAGCCTTGGCAAGGTCCAAGACGTTCTTGTCGAGGTGAACGTATCGGGGGAGGACTCCAAAGGCGGGGTGACCCCCGATGAGGCTCCTAAACTTGTGGCAAAGATCGCCGCCCTCGATAATGTGCGTGTCATCGGGCTCATGACGATGGCTCCCCAAGGGGATTTGGAGGTCGCGCGCGAGACCTTCGCCGGTCTGAGATGCTTGCGCGATTCGATCAAGGAGACCTTGTCGTCGGAACATGCGGCGGAATTCAACGAGCTTTCCATGGGCATGAGCGAGGATTGGCGCGTCGCGGTGCGGGAGGGAGCCACCATGGTGCGCATCGGTCGAGCCGTTTTCAGCGAATCCTTTGTGTTGTAATCATACTTTATCCGCCATGAACGGGACTTTTCTTGTAGAAATCTGGTTTAATAGACAGCTGTAGGTTTTTTCGACTCTGAAAGACTTAGATAGGTGAACCCAATGGAACTTCCCAAGATCAATGCCGGCGGCGCCAATGGCGTGCTCGACAACATCAAGTCCCGCCTGGGCCTTTCTTCCAACGAGGACAAGAACGGCTACGACGAGGGCTATGACGAGTACGATGATGGCTACGGCGATTACGACGACGACTTCGAAGATGGCTTCGATTTCGGCGAGGAAGGCTTCGACGAGGCCGAGTATGGCGGCTCCTATGAGTCTTCCAACTACGAGCCTTACGCTCCGGTGACCACGCGCTCCACGAGTCGCTCCTATTCTTCCACGCCGCGTCTGGTGACGATTGGCGATGTCAAGGCCAACGCCTCCGAGCGTCAAAGCTACGGGAGCGCCCGGGGGACTGACACAAGGGATCGTGTTGTCATCGACAGCAGGACGCCGGCTCCCACAAGCCCCGTTTCCTCCCAGCTCCAAACAGAGGGACGCTTCACGTCGACCTTGAGCACGAGTCGCAACCTCTCCGTCCTCAGGCCCATGGCCTATAACGACGTCGAGCGCGTCGCGAGGATTGTCCGTTCCGGCGACGTTGCGGTTCTTTCCCTGAGAGCGACTCCGGATAACCTGTTCAACCGCGTCCTCGACTTTTCGTTCGGCGTTGCGAGTGCCCTTGATGCCCGTGTCGATTGTGTTGGCAACAAGGTGTTCGCGATTTGTACGGGTGCGTCTCTGAGCGAGTCCGAGAAGGCTTCGCTGAAGGGGCAAGGCATCATCTAGCCTGCGGGTTGGATGATGCGGAATAGGCGGGGATGGTTCGATGCTGACGACGTTGCTGGCGGTTTTGGGAAGACTGGTCGATTTGTACAGCCTTCTCATCGTCGTGTACGTGCTCATGAGTTGGTTCCCGACCAACCAGGGGATTCTTCGTGATATCAACGAGGTCCTCGGCAAGGTCTGCGATCCCTACCTGAACATCTTCAAGCGCATCATCCCGCCGATCGGGATGGTAGATATCTCCCCGATCTTTGCGCTGATCGTTTTGCAATTGGTGGCGCGCTTCTTGTAGGCGTTCCGCTTTTGAAAGTAGTATTTGGTATCTAGCAACCGTTTTTGCTGACAAGACATTGGAGGAACTTCAAATGGCAATCACTTCCGAGGATATCCAAAACCAGAGTTTCAACATCGACCGTAAGGGCTATGACGTCGACGAGGTTGACGTTTTCCTCGAGCATGTCGCGGATGAGATTGACGCTTTGAATGCTCGCATCGCCGAGCTCGAGGCCCAACTTGACGGCGCTGGCGACACCGACGACTCCTACGCCGGCTTTGAGACCATCGCTATGGACCCGGTCGATCTTGCAGCTGAGGAAGATGGTCTTGAGTCGGCCGAGGAGGAAGACTTCGAAACCTCTGCTCGCATTGCCGACCTTGAGCGCCAACTCTCCGAGAAGAAGGCAAACGACAAGGCTATCGCCCAGGCGCTCGTTATTGCCCAGCGTACCGCCGACGAGACCATCGCCAAGGCCGACGACGAGGCGGATGCCATCGTTGCCGATGCCCGTGCGGAGGCTTCCCGCATCATTGCTGACGCGAATGCTGACAAGCAGGAGATTCTCGACGAGATGCGCAAGCTCGATGAGGATTGTGAGGAGATGCGCGGTCGTTTCCAGACCGTCCTCAAGGACTTCATCTCCGACGCCACCACGAAGTTGGCAGACATCTCCGATGCTTCCATCATGGCAAGTGCCCACGCTCGTTCCAACAAGTCCCAATCTCGTGGCGATGCTCCCGCCTACCAGGCTGCGAGCAACTATGTCACCCCTGTGTTCTCCGCTGACAACACGGTTGCTGCGCCCGCTACTCCGACTGCGTACGCCAACGATCGCGACCTGTCCGGTTATGGTGACGCAGCCGTCAACGATTTGGAGTTCGACGACCTCGACTAGATAAGACCCCGCCTCGGCGGACCTTTGTAACCACGCGCTCCCGGCATCTCGGGAGCGCTTTTTTGTTTTGCGAGGGGTGTGGTGGGGTGTGACATCTCTTACGTTGGTGTGGGGGGTACTAACCTGGGAGGTTGACAAGCGAGCGGGCCGATAAGCCGGGTTCTGTCGTGGGACGGCCATTTATCTACTGCGTGTGTCGCCACACGCCTCTAGCGCGCAACCCGAACGCGGATCAGGGCGAAATCCATGGCGCTCCTATTTGCGTTTGCTCCGGATGGGGTTTACCAAGCCGCGCTGTTGCCAGCGTGCTGGTGCGCTCTTACCGCACCGTTTCAGCTTTTCTCGTACGTTGCCGTACGGGAGTTTTCTTTTCTGTGGCACTATTCCGTCGGGTCACCCCGCCCAGCCGTTAGCTGGCATCCTGCCCTGAGGAGCCCGGACTTTCCTCGTGCATCGCTGCACGCGACCGTCTGGCCCGCTCGCGCGTGATATTCTAGCACGAGTGACGATTGGTGGCGCCGCACAAAGGAAGTTGGTGGCGCCACGCAAAGGAAGTCGGAGGCGCCACGCAATGGAGATTGGCGCTTTTGAGATTGCGTGATGAGCGAGCAAGGGAGGTAAGCATGGCGTCCTACGCGGTGGTATGTGCTTCGGCGTTTGCGGCGGAGGATTTTGCGACCCGTGTCGCAACAGGCGCCTTCGAGCGCGTCATCGCGGTAGACTCGGGACTTGTCTATGTGCAAGAAGCCGGGGTCATACCCGATGTCATCCTCGGCGACTTCGATTCTTTGGGGTTTGTTCCCGAGGGCGCCCTTGTGCACCCCGCCATCAAGGACAAGAGCGACCTCGAGCTTGCCTTGGACTACGCCTTGGAGCAGGGGGCGACCGACATCATCGTGTATGGCTGTCTCGGGGGACGCATGGACCACACCTTGGCGGCGTTGCAAAACCTCGCGTTCGTGGCGGAGCGTGGCGTGCGCGTGCGTGCGGTAGACGTGACGTCGGGGGACAAGGGAAGCGCAAACGAGCGCCGTCCCCGCGCCGTCATCCTTGAGCCCATGAGTGGTCCTTGCCGGCTTTCGCTTGGGGTTGGCAAAGACCTCGCGCCTGAGATCGTGCCTGACCTTGGTGCTCCCACCTACGGGTCTGTTTCTGTGTTTGCTGCGACGGATTGCGCGCATGGTGTGAGGGAGCAAGGCATGTATTACCCTCTTTCGGGCGTGACGTTGACCAATCGTACAAGTCTTGGCCTCTCCAATGAGTTGGTTGAGCGGAGCGGTCACGTCGAGGTTGAGGATGGCACGTTGTTCGTGTTGTACCCCGCCGATGTGGATGCCGACCTTGTTCGTCTCTA
>CAZOGL010000051.1:6329-11036 GCA_964579575.1 uncultured Eggerthellaceae bacterium
GCACGTTGTTCGTGTTGTACCCCGCCGATGTGGATGCCGACCTTGTTCGTCTCTAACGGTACGAAGCTCACTCATTTTGCGCCTTATTCCTGAAGATTTCCCGCCTTAGTCGCGGGCGGGGTATACTTGTCCCGGTTTCACAATCGCATAACAGGGGAGCTCGCGAAGACGGCGGGCTGAGAGGAGGCGACGAATCGCCTCGACCCTATAGGAACCTGATGTGGGTAATGCCAACGAAGGGAGAAGATTATGGCACATACCGCCGTTGATGCGACTATATCCAACAACCCCATCACCCAGATCGACTTTGCTCGCGCCGGTGAGATTACCGACGCCATGTGCATCGTTGCTGAGAAGGAGGGGCACGACCCGGAGTGGGTTCGCGACGGGGTGGCTTGCGGCCGCATCGCCATTCCAGCCAACATCCACCACAAGAGCTTGAGCCCCGAGGGCGTCGGCGGCGGTTTGCGTACCAAGGTCAACGTCAACCTCGGAATCTCTGGGGACCTCATGAACGAGGAGGAGGAGTGGCGCAAGGTAGAGGTGGCCCTCGAGTTGGGTGCCGAGGCCATCATGGACCTCTCCAACCATGGCAAGACGCAGGCATTTCGAACCGCGCTCATCGAGAAGAGCCCAGCTATGATCGGGACCGTCCCCATGTATGATGCCATCGGCTACCTCGAGAAGGCGCTCATCACTATCACGCCCCAAGACTTCTTGGATGTCGTGCGCCGTCACGCTGAGGACGGTGTCGATTTCGTCACGATCCATGCAGGCATGAACCGCCGCGTCATCGAGTCGTTCAAAGAGACCGGTCGCCTCATGAACATCGTGAGTCGCGGAGGCAGTCTTATCTTTGCTTGGATGGAGGCGACGGGCAACGAGAATCCCTTCTACGAGTACTACGACGAGGTCTTGGAGATCCTGCATGAGCATGATGTGACCATCAGCATCGGTGACGCGATGCGCCCCGGTTCCAACTACGATGCCTCCGACGCCGGCCAGATTGCAGAACTGATCGAGATTGGCAAGCTGACAAAACGTGCGTGGGCTGCCGGCGTCCAAGTCATGGTAGAGGGTCCGGGACACATGGCCATGGACGAGATTGCGGCAAACATGAAAATGGAGAAACGTCTTTGCCATGACGCACCCTTCTACGTCTTGGGCCCCCTTGTCACCGACATCGCTCCGGGCTATGACCACATCACCAGCGCCATCGGAGGCGCCATCGCGGGTGCCTCCGGTGCGGACTTCCTTTGCTATGTGACCCCCGCCGAGCATCTGCGCCTTCCTGACGCAGCGGATGTTCGAGAGGGATTGGTAGCCACCAAGATTGCTGCCCATGCCGCCGATCTTGCCAAAGGCGTTCCAGGTGCGCGCGATCGTGACAACCGCATGAGCGATGCCCGGCGTCGCATGGATTGGGAGGAGATGTTCAGCCTCGCCATCGACCCGGTGAAACCGCGAGAATATTTTGAGAGTGCGCCCCCTTCCACGGAAGGAACCTGCACCATGTGCGGCAAGATGTGTGCCGTGCGCACCGTGAACCAGATTATGGATGACTTGACGATTGATTTGGGAGATGAGTACTAATGGAATCATTCGCATTGAAGGCAGCCCTCGAGAATGTCCGCGCCAAAACCCCCCTTGTTCATTGCATCACGAACTATGTGACGGTCAATGACTGTGCAAATGCGCTCTTGGCTTGCGGAGGCAGTCCCATCATGAGCGACGAGCCCCAAGACGTGGTTGATATCACGACCATTTGCGGCGGCCTTGTCCTCAATATCGGCACCCTCAACCTGCGCACCATCAACGGTATGCAACTTGCGGGTACGACAGCAACCCAACTTGGCCACCCCATCCTGCTCGATCCGGTGGGTGCGGGGGCGAGCACGTTGCGCACCCAAACCGCCGCCATGTTGTTGGACTCTTGCAAAATCGGCATCATCCGCGCAAACATGAGCGAGGTTAAGGCCCTTGTCGGCGCCAGCGCCACCACCCGTGGCGTGGATGTGAATCCTGACGATATGGTGACACCGGACAATCTCGTTGCCTCTGCCGACTATGCTCGAACGCTTGCCAAGACATGTGGCGCCATCGTTGCCATCACCGGTGCCATCGACATCGTAGCCGACGGGGAGCGGGCGTTTGCGATCTACAACGGCAAGCCCATCATGGGGCGTGTCACGGGAACGGGATGCATGCTTTCCTGCACCACCGCAGCTTATGCGGTGGCCAACCCCGAGAACACATTGGAGGCGGTTCTCGCTGCGGTTGCCGGTCACGGCGTTGCCGGCGAGATCGCCCAGGAGCGCATGAAGCCGGGTTGCGGTAACGGCTCTTTCCGTACGTACTTCCTTGATGCGTTGTACAATCTTGATGGAGAGACATTGGAGACGCGTGCCAAGGTTGAAAAGATTTCCTAGCGAAGCCTTGTCGCCGCGCGAGAAAAATGCAACACACCTAAGAGCACGCGCAAAAAGTTAGGAGAGAGATATGGGTAAACCGACGAAGGAGGAACTGCGTGCGGCATTGCGCCTGTATGGCGTGAGCGACAGCAGCAACCTCCACGGGCGCAGCCTTCCCGCTGTTGTCGAGGAGATTTGCGCCAATGGAACCACGATGGTCCAATTGCGAGACAAAGATCCCGATCGCGGGTTTGTCTCCATGCGCGCCCGTGCGCTGCTTTTGTCCTGCCGCGCCAACAAGGCGTTGTTTGTCGTCAACGATAACGTGGAGATTGCCAAGCTTGTGGGGGCCGACGGCGTCCATCTCGGCCAGAATGACATGCCTTGCGAGAAGGCCCGTGCGTTCTTGGGCGAGGACTTCATCATCGGCGTGTCGGTCCAGACGGTGGAGCAGGCCCTCGAGGCGCAGGCCGCCGGAGCGGACTACCTCGGAGTGGGTGCCATAATCGCAACCCCCACCAAGCCTGATGCCACGATTGTCTCCGTCGACACGCTTCGCGCCATTGTCGAGGCGGTTGACATCCCCGTGGTTGCCATCGGCGGCATCAACGCTGAGACGATCGGCATGCTTGAAGGGACCGGCATCGATGGTGTCGCCGTCGTGTCGGCACTGTTCGGAGCCGAGGATCCCAAGGCAGCCTCCCTGGAGTTGAGGGCCTTGGTCGACAAGATCGTAGGGTAGAGATGTCGCGTTTTCTGCAACAATTGCGTGAGAAGGCCGAACGGGAGGCAACGGAGGGCACCCGCGTCGATTTCACCTTGCCCAGCGTCTTGAGTATTGCCGGCTCGGACTCAAGTGGTGGTGCCGGAATACAAGCCGACATCAAGACGATCCAGGCTTTGGGCTTGTTTGCCCAAACGGCTATCACGGCTATCACGGCACAAAACACGAGGGGGGTGCGCGCGGTCCAAAACGTCGATGCCGAGGTCGTGCAGGCCCAGATTGATGCCGTGTTCGAGGATATTCGCCCCGACGCGGTGAAGGTTGGCATGGTGTCGTCCCCCGAGATTGTGGGTGCCATCGCCTGTGCGCTCAAGCGCAACGGGGCCCGAAATGTCGTGGTGGATCCCGTCTTGGTCGCGACGAGCGGCTCTGCCCTTGCCAGCGACGGCGTGGTCGCCTCGTTGAAAAGTGAGCTTTTTCCTCTTGCGACCATTGTGACGCCCAATCTCGCGGAGGCCGAGGCGTTGTCTGGGATATCCATCGCTACGGCTGCTGATGCGGAGGCCGCGGCGCGGGTCATAGCTCGTGATTGCCTCGGTGCCGTGCTTATCAAGGGCGGACATGGGCTTTGCGGTCCTGAGCGGCCCGCCAGCGAACAAGACAAGGCCGCCGACGACTTGTTGCTCATGCCAACTGGTGAGGTGATTTGGTTCTATGGCGACCGCATCGACAACCCCAACACTCACGGGACGGGTTGCACCTTGTCAAGCGCCATTGCCTCGCGTTTGGCTATCGGCCATGACGTCGCGCAATGCGTCGGTGCGGCGAAAGCGTATCTGACTGGCGCGTTGCAGGCACAGCTTAACCTCGGGGCGGGAAGTGGCCCCCTCGACCATTTTTGGAATATGCGTAACAATCGATAGGAGAGTACTATGGCACAGCCGATTCTATATTATTGGGCGCCTTGCGCGACGTGTTCGGTGGTGGTCAATTTTGCCAACGAGCATGGTATCGAGCTCGACAAGCGCGATGTTGAACAGGAGGATCCTTACTACGAGCTGCTTGCTTTGGGGGGAGATGCGAACCTCATACCCTACCTCGTGGAGGGGGACAACCTCATCCAAGGCAACGATGCGATTATCGCCCGCCTGACGGAGTTGTACCTATAGTCGCGCGTGGGATTTCGAGGAAATCGTTGCGCGAGCGAAGAATTCTCGGGATGCGCATGGGAAGTTATGGTATTCTTCTTGCGCGCTAAATCATATGGCTCCGTCGTCTAGCGGTTTAGGACGCCGCCCTCTCAAGGCGGAGGTCGCCGGTTCGAATCCGGTCGGAGCTACCACAATTGTTCAGCCGTCCCTTCCGGGGCGGCTTTTCTTTTGGTCGTTTTGCCGGGGGTCTCAGCCGCCCCCTTTGCCGCCCTATAACCCAAAATCCAACCTGCACGCTTATCTTTTGGCCGTTTTGCCCGCTGAACTCAGCTTTGCCCGCTGTGCTCAGCTTTGCCCCTTGGCCCAAGCTTTGCCCGCTGTGCTCAGCTTTGCCCCTTGGCCCAAGCTTTGCCCGCTGTGC
>CAZOGL010000052.1:0-10918 GCA_964579575.1 uncultured Eggerthellaceae bacterium
TGTTCTTCTTCATCTTCGCCGGCCCGCAGGCCGTCAAGCAGAACTTCGGCAAGTAATTTGCTGTTTTGCTTTCGTTGTGAAGTAAGAAGTTAGTGAGCTAGCTTCGGACCCCGTCCCAAAAGGACCTCGATAACTTCTCTAGCTATCGAGGTCCGGGGATGGGGTCTTTTTGTTGTGTAAGAGGGAATCGGGAAACATAAGCCTTGCTTGCTACAAGACAAAAGAAGAGACCCTGCACATCATCTTGCGCAGGGTCTCTTTTGTAACTATGAAAAAGTTTTGCTCTCTATTTCTTTTTGGGGTCGGGAAGCTGCGACTTTCTAATCTTTTCGGTACGGATAATCTCGTTTCTTCCCTCGGCGGTCAGTTTGTCGAGTTCCTCCTTGGTGTAACCTTTTTCGAAAAAGTAATCCTTAACCTTTACCAGGAGATTCCTCTTGGGATCGCCTTCGCCGAGGCTTAGACCCTCAAAATCCTCTTTAATCATAATGGCGACCACGGCCGCCGCAGCTGGACGAAGCTTGCTGCGGTCGCGAATACGGATCTCAAAACATGGTCCGCGATCTTTCCAATTGTCGAGGCGATAGATGATAACGTCTTTCTTGCGGGATTCCTGATTGTAGAAACACTGCTTCGCATCCTTGAGCGAGCCATACATCTTCCACATCATACCCTCGAAGAAGTAGTGCTCGTAAATCGTATAGGTCTTCAAGACATAGGTCCATTTATCAACGCGAACGTCATAGGTCAGTGCTTTAAAGTCTGGCTTGATTCGGGCGATTTGACCGCCGGTGGGACCAAGAAGTTGTACGCGATCCCTCTCGCCTTTCCAACCACTTTCGCCGTGTACGGTGCAAAATGGCAAATTGTCCTCATACCAAATTTCGAAATCAGTGCGATTATGCACGCCATCGATGGGGGCATAAAGCTTGTATACATCTTTGACAGACATGAAAACTCCTCTAAACAACAGTCAGATAATTATATCCCATGCGACTGTGAAGCCTTATTAATATTCCTAGTTTCAGAGGCAATCCTGAACGAGGTCGGGTATCATCTATAGGTGAAATTTTTTCGTGGGTTTACGAATATTGAGAGAGGAAATTGAATGGAACTCGGAACTACAGTTACGCTTGCCTATAGGGGCACGCTCGATGATGGAACCATGTTCGGTTACGCCGATGCTGAGAAGCCCATGGTGTTCCAGACCGGCATGGATCTTGTGATTGACGGTCTTGAGCGCGAGATTCTCGAGATGAATGAGGTCGGCGAGAAAAAGACGTTCACGGTCGGAATGTATGACGCTTACGGCGAATATCTCGACAACTTCACGAAGCGCATCAAGAAGGAACTCATTCCCTTTAGCGTGAAGCCTGGTCGTCGTATCTGGATTAATGACGAAGAGATTGGCAAGACGCCTGCTACGATTATCGATATTGAGAACGGTGAGGTTATCGTGGACATGAACCATCCTCTCTCCGGCAAAGATCTCACTTTTGAAGTGGAGATACTTGCTCTTGAGGAGCCGCCAGAGAATTTCGTTTCCGCTGCGGAACGTAAGGCAGAACAACAGCGCATGAATCGCATGATCGGCGGTGGCGGTGCCAATCCTGACGGCGCGGAGTATTTCGACTAGCGTCTCTTTTGTCCATGAAAAAAAGAAGGACCGGTCAGGTCCTTCTTTTTTTGCTGCATTTTCCGTAGTAGAGAAAGAACTGCAAAAAGAAAGAGCCCCTATTGGGGCTCTAGGATAAATTACAAGCGTTGCGATTAAGCGTCGAGATTAAACCGTTACGAATGCGTCGGGGAATTGCTTGTTTGCGTTCAACACGTCAGCGCTGACATCGCCATAGCGGACATACTCGAGGTTCGGGTCGTCATCGCGCTTTACCATGGCGTTTTCCATGATTTCCTTGAGCGCCTTGGTCTTGCGTGCGTATTCTTCCATGCCAGCAAGACGCCCGTCGGCCTCAATTTGGCGACGCTTGTAGGCCTTCTCCTCGACCGTGTTTCCAGGGATGATCGCATAGAAGTCCTCTGCGTCGAGGGTGTAGTGGCGGTAGTCTGCATAAGCGGCAAGCGCGGAGTCCTCGCGAAGGCTCTGAATCGCACGAGCATCAACATCAGCAATGAGTTGCTCTTGGGTAATGCCGCGCTGCTCGCAATAAGACTCGGGGGTTTGGCCGGAGCGACGAAGCATATCGTCGAGACGCATACGAGAGGCGTAAATGCACTCATCGACGAAGTCCTCGGGGATTTCTTCAACCAAGCGCTTTGCGAGCTCAGCGCAGACATAGTTTTGGTCGGAAAGCTGTTGTGCCTCGCGGTTGTCTTTGTACATGTTGTAACGAATAAAGATCATGAGATCGTTGACGCTGTTAAGCCCGTCAACGTGTTGCTTAATCCACTGGTCGTTCATCTTCGGCTTTTCGCCGTCCTTGCAAATATTGAGCTCAAGCCAGCGTATGGCCATGCTCTCAACTTCACTTTCAGGAATCCTCACCTCAGGGCAAACCGCATATACGGGTTCGTAGGAAGTGAGAGTGTAATGTTGCTCAGCCATTCTCTCTCCTTTTTTGAAAAGACAAAACAAATACTCGCTCACATACGATGTTCCAATTTTAACAAAGTTAGAGATAAAGAGTATCGATTCAGCCTAATTTATGGAACCATAGATAAAGCCAATGAGCTTGAAAGCGCACGTAAATGTCTATAAAAGTAATTATCCAAGACAAAGACAATGAAGATTTTTAAAATTTTCAAAAAAGCGAATCGAGATGCTGTATCATTTGACTGTCAAGTCCATATGGCTTTCGTTGCCCCAGACACCTTCGATTGTCACGTGAACCTGATGAGTCAATTTGTAGTGGTAGGAAGCCGAAGAGAAAGATTCGGTCGAGTTTAACCAAGATAAGTTGTTTATCAGTCGGTGTTGTTGAGGGGCTATGCCAATCCGCTAAGGCAAAATCCCAAGACAGAACTCAATAGGCCGGATGGCTATCCTACCGAAAATTGAGAAAGGGAGAGTAATACTATGGCATATGGAAAGCAGTGGCGTGTCGAGCGTCCGGACGGTACGATTGCCACTCGTAGCAACACCTGGTCTCCTCCGGGATCCCACCCCGTAGGATACGGCGTTAAGGTCATCACCAAGGACGGCGTCCTCCTGCGTATCGAGGGTGACGAGGATAACCCCATCACCACCGGTCGTGTTAACGCAATGAACCTCGCACTTCGTGAGTACACCTATGCTCCGAGCCGCGTCATCTACCCGATGAAGCGTGCTTACGAGGATCGTGGCCTTGACAAGTGGGAGCGCACCACTTGGGACGAAGCCCTCGACACCATTTGCGAGAAGGTTCGTTACTTCCAGAACACTTACGGCCCCGAGTCCATCGTTTGCTTCGGTGGTACTGGTCGTGAGGCTTGCATTTACTACTATGCACTGACCTTCTCCGTTTTGCAGTCCCCCAACTGCTGCTACACGCAGTCTGGTTGGTCCTGCTACGGCCCCCGTTGCTCCGTTGCTGACTACGTTCTCGGCGCAGGCTATCCTGAGCTCGACTACGCTGGTCACCTGCCGGGATCTTATCATGATCCTCGTTACACCCTGTCCAAGTACGTAGTGGTTTGGGGCAAGGAGCCCCTGCCCTCCAATGGTGACGGTTTCTTCGGCCACTGCCTCGTCGACATGATGAAGCTTGGCTCTCACATCATCTCCATTGACCCGCGTATCACTTGGGTTGGTGCACGTAACGGCAACATCAACCTGCAGGTCCGTCCTCAGACGGACGCCGCAATCGCTTTGGGCCTCATCAACCTCATGTTCCAGAACGACGAGTACGATCATGACTTCGTCGAGAACTGGATTTATGGTGTTGACGAGCTCAAGGAGCGCGCAGCTGAGTATCCGGTCGAGAAGGTTGCAGAGATCTGCGACGTTCCTGCCGAGGATATTGAGCGCGTTGCACACATCATCGGTACTGAGCGCCCGATCGGCTGGGCTTGGGGTCTGGCATTTGACCAGAACAAGAACGGCGTTCAGCTGTCTCAGGCATTCATCATCCTTGCCGCTATGGCTGGTTCTATCGACCGTCCCGGCGGCCTGACCCTCGGTCCTCCTTCCGCACTTCTTGGTAAGTGGCGTATGGAGCAGCGTGGCGCTATGACCGACGAGGTCTGGAACCTTCGTATTGGTGCTGCCGAGTGGCCTGGTCTGTCCACCGGTATGTCCACCACGTCTCCTGACGAGACCCTGAACGTTATGGAGTCCGGCCAGCCTTACCGTCTGCGTATGGCATGGTTCAACTCCTCCAACTTCTTGGTTGCAACGTGCTCCGCACAGCCTCGTCGTTGGCATGACGCACTTTGCGAATCCATCGAGTTCTGCGTCATTCAGGACATCACTCAGACCCCGACCTCCATGGCAGTAGGCGACTACTTCCTGCCCATGGCAACCTGGTGCGAGCATGACTCCATCGTCCTGACTCACTACGGCCGCAACACCGTGTTCATGGGCCCCATGAACCGTGCTCTTGATGTGGGCGAGTGCATCTGCGACTCCGAGATCTGCATCCTTTTCGGTGCTTTCTTGAACCCCGAGTGGTATCCGTGGTACAAGCCGCAGTACAACAATGGTGACACCAACAAGCGTCACCTTGACTGGGATGCTTTGCATGCTGCAAACCAGCAGTTCATGTCTGACCAGCTCAAGGAGCTCGGCTTTGACTGGGAGTCCTTCCAGGAGCTCGGTCTTTACCAGCCTGGTGCTCATGGCTTCGAGTATGAGAAGTATGAGAAGGGCATGCTCCGCTTCGACGGCGAGCCTGGCTTCAACACCATTACTGGTCAGATCGAGGCTTACTCGATTCTTTACGAATCCTGGGGCGAGGATCCGCTGCCTTACTACTACGAGCCCGACTGGAGCCCGGTGCGCCATGCAAACGACGTTCTGTCCAAGCAGTATCCGCTGATCTCCACCTCTGGTTCTCGTCGTTACAGCTCCTTCCACTCTGAGCATCGTCATGTTCCTTCTCTGCGTCAGATTGATCCGTGGCCGTGGGTCCAGATCAATCCTCAGACTGCCGAGGAGTACGACATCACCGATGGCGACTGGGTCGAGGTTTACAACATGTTCGGCGTTGGTCGTTGGAAGGCTGAGGTCACTCCGATCATCAAGCCCGGTATCATCAACTGCGCTCATGGTTGGTGGTTCCCTGAGCAGGACGGCGAAGAGCCCAACCTGTTCGGTGTATTCAAGTCAAACTTCAACGAACTTGTTCCTCATATGAGCATCAGTAGGCTCGGCTTCGGTGCTCCTTACAAGGGCGTTATGGTTAATATGCATCGTGTAAACGGTCTTGAGGACTAATCGAAAGGAAGTGACTGATAATGGCACAGAAGTATGCATTGTTGGTGGATTACACCTTCTATTCTGGCAACCATGCCGCTGAGATTGCGTGCAAGGAAGAACTCGGTCTGCCTCTCGAGCAGTTCGGCATCAAGGAAGTTCAGGTTGGACCTTTCCGCCTTGCTGATGGCACCGATGGTGACAACTGGGAGTGGAACTACATCCCAGTTCCGACTTCCATCTTCTCCAAGTATTGGGGAACCGATGGTGAGAAGGCCGGCCAGAAGCCTCTGGCTTGCCAGGTCGATGAGTCTGCTTCTATGTACTACGGTACGTTGGAGGACATGATCGCTAAGATGGCTGAGTTTGACCGTCCGATGGTTTTGTTCCAGCTGTAAGGGCCTCTTAACAGCTTTTAACTCTGGGTGGCTATCCGAGAGGGTGGCCACCCTCTGACGAAGTACTATTAAGGGAGGTACATTATCATGACTCGTGAAGAGCTTCTTGATCTCGAGGGCAAGGACATTGCTGCTGCCCTGAACGAGGTCGCTGCACAAGGTAAGAACAAGCAGGAGTGCATGGACGAGTTCGGTCTGTCCGCTGAGGACATCCGCATCGCCAATGTCTTCTGGGTTAAGGATAAGTGGATGGCTCGTGCTTGGGGTGGCTACACCTCCACGAAGCGTTCCGGCAACGAGCTCGGCGACACCGCTCAGGGTGTCGGTGGCTCCGATCCTTCCAAGGGTTTTGCTGGCGTTTAATCGCTAAGTCTTATACCTAGCCTTGGGCCCACCGTTTCGGCGGTGGGCCTTTTTGCGTTGATGGAATTAAGGTCGAGATAGGCGCGTCCAAGGTGTTGGCTTCGGCTGTGGACCTTTTGCGTCGTTGGAAATCATCTCATCGTGCTGAACCTGAGCCTCCGCAGTTTTTGCTGTGGACCTCTTTGCGTCGCTAATTAATTATTGCGGATACGACTAAGACGCATCTTCTATGCATCGCAGAAATGAACATGCCTTCGTTTTGTTTTGTGGAAGAGTTTTATATAATAGGAAAGTCTGAATTTGCGCAACCTGCGTCTTTAGGGGTAAAGCTGCAGATTGCGCAAAACCAGACGTGTATACAAGGGCGGATAAAGACGCCAAAGAATTAGAGGAGAGAACAATGGGCTATTTTAAAATCGGTCCAGACGAACAAAAGATTCTCGACGAGGTTGCCGAGTTAGGTCGTCTGAACGAACGGCAGGAGGATATCTTATACAACATCACGCTTCGTCAAGACGAGCTCGGTCGTACTTCGACCAATGTCATGTGGAGCAAAATCAAGGATGATCCTACCTATACCGAGATGTTCAAGCGTGAGTTCTTGACATATGAGCTTTTCAATAATGGCGGAGAAGGCGCGCATGCTATTGCGAGTTTGTATGTTACGTACAAGGGTACGCGGTATTGCATTATTTATGGCGAGGAGCTGTCTCGCCGTCGTAAGCTCAATCCTGCAGGTGCTCCTTGGGGCGCGTAGGGAGTTAGCTTTTGGGCTCCACGTGTCTTTGCAGGCTTGCAGCGCATGCAAACCATCGGGGCGCGTAGGGAGTTAGCTTTTGGGGGCCCACTGCCTGGCGGTGGGCCTTCTTCTGTCTAGATGGGCGTGTCTTTATTTCGGGATTTTGCTCATTAGGAGTTGGAGAGGTTCAAAAATGGGGAACGCAGCGCTTCAAAAGGCAATCGACTCGTTTGATCAAATCGAACTCAAGTATGTCAAGGCGCTTGAAGACAAGGGGCTCAAATTTGCTCCTCGTGGATCGCATGAGGCCCATACCAAGGAGTTGCTCGACGAGCTCAAGTCTCGTGGGGCGTTGTTTCGCAACGCGGGCGCGAGCATCGTAACAGGTTGGTTGTCCAAGGCTTGCATTGAGTGTTCTGGAACGGGCGGCTCCGAAACCTTCACCACGACTTTGAAGTGCCACAGGGATTGTTATTTTTGCTTCAATCACAACCTCGCCGAGTATGATAAGTTCGTGATGGAAGGATGTCCATGGGAAAAGGAGCTTTCCGACGCATACAAGGCGACCGGGGGGAAGCTGGCAGCCATGGGCATCAGCGGTGGCGAGCCGTTGTTGGTGCTCGATGATTCAATCACTCTGCTTGAGCGTGCGCGAGAGATGTTTCCCGGTGTCCACACCCGCATGTACACTTCGGGGGATCTTTTGACCGTGGATAGCGCCAAGAGGCTCAACGATGCGGGTTTGCGCGAAATCCGTTTCAGCATCAAGCAAGATGATCCCGCGGATCGGCGCGAGCGGGTTCTTGCGAACATGAAGATAGCCACGGAGTACATCGAAGATGTCGTGGTCGAGATGCCGATTATCCCGGGAACGAAAGAGGTCATGCAGGGATGGATGCGTCGATTTGACGAGATTGGCATCAAGGGCATGAACCTCTTGGAATTTTGCTTTCCCTTCCATAATTGGGAAGAGTTCGAGGCGCGCGGCTACAAACTGAAGAATCCGCCCTATCCGGTCATGTACGACTACAGCTATTCCGGCGGTCTTGCGGTGGCGGGGAGCGAGGAGTTGTGCCTCGAACTGATGTTGTGGGCGTTGGACGAGGGCTTGAACTTTGGCATGCACTACTGCAGTCTTGAGAACAAGCATCGCAGCGAAATGTGCCAGGTCAATTATGGTGGAGACAAGGTCCATCCGATCTTTGATTACGACGAGGGCGATTTCTATATCAAGACCGCGAAGGTGTTTGGCCCCGATCGTGAGGTAGCCAAGGCGTTGCTGGGTGTTGCTGGGTGTGTGGACATGGTTGAGGATGAAGAGGAGGAATCCCTCGCGTTCCCTCGTAGATACCTGCCTGTTTTGAAGGACGCGAACGTTGAACCGATGATCGCAATTTGTCTGATGGAGAAGGACGAGGAAGGTCATTATCTCCAAGAGGTGGCGCTCAAGCGTGCGTAATTATGGGTTGTTGAAACGACCTGCGAAACTCGATTCATTTAGATCGATAATCTTACAAATTTAGTGTTGTTAAGTCGTAGAAAGTGGGCTATAGTTAATAAAGGCTTTTTCAAGGAGCGCGAAAAGCTAAAGGCCCTGTTTTTGGAGGGGACAGAGCCTTGCGCTTTCCCCTTGAAAGAGCGAAGCCCGGAGCAATCCGGGCTTTTTTGTGCGCTGAGTCGGATGTTGGGGCCTGGGCAGCGTCGAGAGTGGATGTTGCCTATGGCTCCACGGACGGCCTTGTTGTTGTCAACCGTAGTTAGTGTATACTTCAAATCTCACAGACGAGACTAGAAAGCGAACCCATGGTTAATGTTCCGAGTCCTGCATTGGCAGTTGTTGGACGCCATAATTCTGGCAAGACGACGCTTTTGGTCCAACTCATCGCTGAGTTGGTGAAGCGTGGCTATGATGTCGGGAGTGTCAAGCACCACCACCATATCGGTTTTGATATCGATATCCCAGGAAAGGACTCCTATCGACAACGCCAGGCGGGCGCTTCCGAGACGGTTATCTCCGCTCCTGGCCAGATTGCTCGTATCGCAACCATCGAAGGAGAGGCGGAGTGTGACGACATCGTCCGCTCTATGCCTAACCACGATATCGTGTTGGTGGAGGGGTATCGTAAGAGCGGTTTGCCAACCATTGAGATCATGCGTGCGGGCAATGACGCTGACGTGATCGTTGCCCGTGTCCTTGCCGAAGGTGCTCGTCGAGGGTGGCCTCTGGGCACTGACTTCACCCAGATTGTGCGCGAGCTTCGTGATTGCGAGAGCGATGAGGAGCGGGAGCGCGTCTTGGCGGAGTGCGGCGATGAAATGATTGCCGAATCCCTTCGGGCACAAGGTGAGCGCAAGAGCGAGATTGACGCCGCCCATGCAAACGCACTGAAGCCGGTTCCTACCATTAGCCAGCATATCGAGAAGGACGTCAGAGAGAAGATGCCCAAGGGCCATACGGTTGCAATCGTGACTGATATCCCGGAGGCTATCGAAGCCGCGGCTACGTATGGTATTCCTGCTATTGACATTAACGACATTACGGGAGTTGCTGACTTCGTCGTCGAGCACTACGTTCGTCCGAAGATCTCTGTTGTCATCCAAGCGGGCGGCGAGAGTCGTCGTATGGGACGCAGCAAGGCAACGGTGCCTTTCAACGGCCGCCCTCTCATCTGTCGTCTTGTGGGTCGCCTCTATCCCGCGGCTGACGAACTCATCATCACCACCAACGAGCCCGAAAACCTCGAGTTCCTCCATGACGAGTTCCCCGAGGTTGATATCAAGCTTGTGCGTGATGTCTATGACTATCGTGGTGCGTTGCCGGGACTTTGGACCGCTTTGACCGCCGCGAGTCATCCTTATGTCGCCGTGGTTGCATGTGACATGGTTAACGCCAGTGCGGCGCTTGTGGTCGCGGAGTCTATTGCGATGAACGAGCATGATTGCGAGGTTGTCGTCCCGGTGAACAGCCACGGATTCGAGCCGTTCCATGCGATGTATCGTCGCGAGGCTTGTATTCCGAAGGTCCGCGAGGCCCTCGACGCGGGTGAGCGCCGAGCTCAATCATTCTTCCCGCTTGTCGATATCTACGAGTTCACGCAAAAAGAAGTCGCTCGCGTCGTTCCGTATGGCGGCTGCTTTGCCAATTGCAACACGCCTGATGAGTTGCATGCCTTGGAGCGTGCGGTAGAGGTGTAGTGCCGTGGCCGACCTTATCAACCTGTACGAGATTGCCCAGGCATCAGGTCATCAATCGATTTATGTAGCGACGGATCGTTGCGTCCCCGTGCAACATCGCAGGTCATCATGTCGCCGATGTGTCGAGGTTTGTCCGGTCGATGCGATTGAGTACGAGGGACGGAAGCTGACGCTGACGAACGCGCTGTGTATCGGGTGCGGGGCTTGTGCGACGGTTTGCCCGACTGAGGCGCTCATCCCCCTTGATCCGACCGAGGCGGCGTTGGGGCATCGCGCTTCGTCGGCGTTGAAGCACAACGATGGTGTCGCCTGCATCGCGTGTGCGCGTATTGCCGCTCGTGAGGGAGTTTCAGGGGATTGCTTTGCCGAGGTTCCCTGCTTGTCCCGCGTGAATGAGTCTTTGTTGCTCTCCCTTGTCGCCGAGGGTGCCTCTGAGGTGCTTCTCGTTGACGGTGGGTGTCACAATTGCAAGTATCGTGATTGCGACCCGGTGACGAAGTCCGTGGTAGACGGCGCAAACGATATGCTTGCGACGCAAAATTGTGCGGTGCGCATCAAACGCGTCGGAACGTTCCCTGATACGTTTTCGAAGAAGCCCGAAGAACAGCTCGGCGTCGCTCGAAGGGCGGCGTTCGAGGAGGCCGGCATGTCCACGAAGGGCTTGCTCGGTCGTGCTGCGAAGATGTTCGTCAAGCAGGAGGCAGGCCAGAACAAGGCCACGTCCATGATTGTGGAGGCGATGGGCTTTGATTTGAGCGATCCCGAGCCTTTGGCGCCTCGTCGCCAAGCGAACGCCCTCGACGCGCTTTTTGCCATCGGTGAGGCTAACGGGTGTGCGTACTTGTTGCCTGATGACGAGGCTTTTGGGGCACC
>CAZOGL010000053.1:0-4198 GCA_964579575.1 uncultured Eggerthellaceae bacterium
CGCGGTGTGGAGAGTCGTCGCAGTGTGAGGGGTAGCCGCGGTGCGGAGAGTCGTCTCGGCACGGGGAACATCACGCGGGGAATATTGAGGTGGTCACAGCGTGAGTGGGACCACTGCTTGCGCTTTGCGCCGCGCTTGGCGCATCCAGGGTGGTACTATATAAAAACTTTAGTCTTTTTCATTATGAGGTCATGGTGAGGAGTATCGATGCAGATTCGTGAGAAGCTCGCGATTGTTGTTGAAGGGGCCATCAAGGCCGCCATCGAGGATGGGTTTTTGTCCTTGGAGAGCGTGCCTGACGCCGGGTTGGAGAGGCCGAGGGATCCCGAGATGGGGGACTGGGCTTCTACCGTGGCGATGAGGTGTGCCAAGGCAGCTCACAAGAATCCGCGCGAGATTGCAAACATCATCGTCGAGCACATTGCCGACAACGATTTAATCGCAAACGTTGAGATCGCAGGCCCCGGGTTCATCAACATCAAGCTTGCCAACGGCGCTTTGTACGACGTCCTTCGCGAGGTGCGCGTCGAGGGGTATGACTATGGCCGCGGGGAAATTGCGGAGGGGCAGCGCAAGGTCAACCTTGAGTATGTCTCTGCGAACCCGACGGGGCCGATGCATGTCGGCCATGGGCGTTGGGCGGCCTTGGGCGACTCCATGGCACGCATCATGCGCCATGCTGGCTACGATGTGACCGAGGAGTTTTACGTCAACGACCACGGTGTCCAGATGGACGTCTTTGCCAACTCCATCGTTGTGCGCTATCAACAGATTCTCGGCGTCGACGTCGAGATGCCTGAGAAGTGCTACGGCGGCGCCTATATCAAGGATATCGCCCAAAGCCTCATCGATCGTGACGGTGACAAGTGGCTTGATGCCGATGCGGAGGAGCGCCATGTGGAGTTCCGCGAGTTTGGCTACAAGGCCATGCTCGATCGCGTCAAGAATACCCTTGACGGATTTGGTAACCATATGGATTGCTATTTCAGCGAGCGGAGCCTCTATGTCCCCGATGAGGACGGCAAGACCGCTGTGGACCGCGCCCTTGAGGCGTTTCGTGCCAAGGGCTTCATCTTCGAAAAGGATGGGGCGACGTGGTTTCGCAGCACCGATTTCGGCGACGACAAGGATCGCGTCCTCATCAAGGAAAATGGCGAGATGACCTATTTCATGAGCGACTGCGCCTACCATTACAACAAGGTTCAGCGCGGGTATGACCACCTCATCGACATTTGGGGCGCCGATCACCACGGCTACGTGAAACGTTGCGAGGCCATGCTTGCCGCATGGGGCTACCCCGACAAGCTCGAGGTCGTCCTTGGCCAGCTTGTCAACCTGCTTCGCGGCGGTGAGGCGGTTCGCATGAGCAAGCGTACGGGCGAGATGGTTACCTTCGAGGAGCTCATCGAGGAGGTTGGCGTCGATGCCACCCGGTTCCTCATGCTCTCCCGTTCCAGCGACCAGCCAATTGATTTCGACATCGAGGTTGCCAAGAAGCAGGATTCCACGAATCCGGTCTATTACGTGCAATACGCCCATGCGCGTATCTGCTCCATCTTGCGCAAGGCGGCCGTCTCGTGTGGCGTGTGCGCCGACGTGGATGCAGCGGCGGCTTGTGACCTTGATGATCTTGCTGCAAAGCTCGCACCTGCAAACGTCGACCTCTCACCGCTCAAAGAGGATTCCGAGCTCGCCCTTATGCGCAAGATGGCTGACTTCCCCGAGTTTGTCCAACTCGCCGCACGCGATCGCGCTCCGTTCCGCGCGACCCACTATGCTGCCGAGCTTGCTGGCCTTTTCCACCAGTTCTATACGAATTGCCACTGCATCTGCGATGACAAGGATTTGACTGCGGCTCGTCTCGCCTTGTGCGACGGCGCGCGTCTCGTCCTTGCGTTGACGTTGTCCTTGGTGGGCGTCTCCGCTCCGCAAAAGATGTGATTCCGTGCCGCAGGCATGAGGCCGGTGACATGTTTTGTCTGGCATGTTTTGTCGATTTTGGTGAGACGCGACAAGCGCCCCATTTTGTCGTCGCGCCGCAGGTACAATAGCCTTACACGTCATTGCGACTGTAGCGTGCCAAAATAGTTTTACCGTCGCGTCACAGGTGCAATGAGTCTTACCGTTGGTTGGCTATGTGCTGGAGGTGATGGTTGTGGAGGCTCTTGAGCTTTGCATGCTTTTGATGGCTGCGGTGTTGGTCTCTTCGATCATCAACCAGTTCTTGCCGCGCCTCTCCACGCCTTTGGTTCAAATCGGCCTCGGCCTTGCGATCGCGGCTTTGGGCTCGGGCAACATCGAGGTAACGCTCGACCCTGACCTGTTCCTCATCCTGTTCATCGCGCCTTTGTTGTATGTGGAGGCGCGAGAGGCGGACGTCGTGGCGTTGTGGCACCACAAGTGGTCGGTCCTCGCCTACGCGATCGGCCTTGTTGTGCTTATCGTCCTTTGCGTCGGCTTCGCGCTGAAATTGCTTGTGCCGAGCTTCTCCTTGGCGGCGCTGTTCGCTCTTGGTGCGGCACTTGGCCCCACCGACGCGGTGGCGGTTGCCAGTGTCTCCCGCACGACGAGCATATCCGACAACGTGAAGAGCATCCTCAAAGGCGAGGCGCTGCTTAACGACGCCTCGGGTCTCGTTTCGTTCCAATTTGCGGTTGCCGCTGTTGCAACGGGGACGTTTTCCCTCGTCAATGCCAGCATCGAGTTCCTTTTCGCCTTCTTTGGCGGCTTGTTGCTCGGTGCCGTGTTCGGTATCTTGATCAACTACGCAATCGCCAAGATCCGAGACGTGGGTTACGAGGACACGACGTTCAATGTCCTGTTCGAGGTGTTCACGCCGTTTATCGTGTTCCTTGTTTCGGAATGGGTGGGAGTCAGCGGCATTATCTCTGTTGTGATCTGCGGAATCATCAACTCTTCTACCCGTCGCACCAACGGTCCGGCTCTGTCGCGCACGAGCCTTGTCTCAACCAGCGTTTGGAAGGTCTTGTCCTTTGCCCTCAACGGTATCGTGTTCGTCTTGTTGGGAACCCAGTTGCCCAACGTGTTCATGGAGGCCAATGCCGGTTTCAGTGTGAGCGTACCTGTGGCCGTCGGTCTCGTGTTTCTTGTCACGTTGCTTATCGAGGCGGCACGTTTCGTGTGGTCTGTCGTTGCGATTTTGCTTGAGAAGCCTCGGGGGGAACGCAAACTCAAGAAGCGCGACGTGCGAGACGCCCTTGTTCTGACCTTCTCGGGTGCGAAGGGCACCATCACGTTGTCAATCATGTTCACGTTGCCATATACGTTTACCGATATAAGTGGTGTTGCGCAGGCGTTTCCTGATCGAACCTTGCTGATCTTCCTTGCAAGCGGGGTCATCGTGCTTACGCTTTTGTTTGCAACGTTTATCGTCCCCTTGCTTGCGCCGAAGCCGAAGAAGCACCGGTCGGAGATCGAGCAAGCCGAGCATAATCTTGAGGCTGCTCTTGACGTTCTTCGCAGTGTGATCGAGGAGCTGACCGATCGCCAGACCCATGAGACCGCGGCCGCAACGGGGCAGGTTATCGCCGCGTACAACGATCGTATTGAGCGAATGAAGAACCAACACGACGTAAACGAGTCCGCTTCCTGTACCGAGTTGAGACTTCGATGCCTAGGGTGGATACGCGAATACGTGACGGATGAGTTGAAAGCCGGAAAGATCGACAAGGACTGCGCGGAAAACGTGCTCGATTCCCTCCGTACCCAAGAACGCCTGATCAAGCATGAGGGACTTTTTGCCGAGACCCTTCAATACGCCCACAAGGTCGTTCGTATGGTGCGCGGATTCTTCCATCGCACTGTGAACCACCTGCCCATCGCGGATCCCAACGAGACCGTCATTAAGCGGCGCGCTCTCAAGTATGATGCCTACTTGTATGTCGTTAGGCGCCTCGAGGACTTGTTGGTGGAAGACAACGACGCTGTGACCGAAGATGTTGCGACGGTGCTTTTGGACTATCGGAAGTTGTTGCGCGCGGTGAGCGAACACACGCCTTCCTTTACGACCATCGCGAAGGTGTCTGACAAGGCTGATGAGATTGAGGCCTTGGCGTTGCGCCTTGAGTCGAAATACATCCAGCAAATGGTTGACGAGGAACGTATGACCCGCAGCTATGCTCGACGGATGCGTGAAAACGTCGCAATGATGCAAATCGACCTCGATGGCGTGCTGTAG
>CAZOGL010000053.1:4298-10229 GCA_964579575.1 uncultured Eggerthellaceae bacterium
GCAAACGCGCCACAGGCGCCTTTGCTTTTGGCTCGCAATCTCGCGGTTCTGCGTCCTTTCGCATAAAAGACCCCCAACTAAGGAGGACGTTCCTCGGTTGGGGGTCTTTTCGTAATCGAAGTGGTGCGGGCGAAAGGACTTGCGCGTGCGCTTCGCGCACACCCGGCTTGCTCGCTCCGCTCGCTGTGCCGTTGCTCGCCGCAAACGCGCCACAGGCGCCTTTGCTTTTGGCTCGCAATCTCGCGGTTCTGCGTCCTTTCGCATAAAAGACCCCCAACTAAGGAGGACGTTCCTCGGTCGGGGGTCTACGTGTAATCGAGGTGGTGCGGGCGAAAGGACTTGAACCTTCACGGGGGTTACCCGCCAGAACCTAAATCTGGTGCGTCTGCCAATTCCGCCACGCCCGCAACTCGGTTTCCCTATAATAGCAAAGCGGGTTCGGAATGCCGCATCAATCTCGAAAAAAGATGCTTGCAAAGCCGAGCTGGCGCGTTATAATGATACGGCTGAAAACAAGCGAGGCGATATTCGTCTCCACCTGGTTCGGCGAAAGCTGATGGGTTTCTTGAATAGCGATAGCACTTCTTGAGACCCGTGGCGTTGCCCGGGTTTTGTTTTTTGCGAAGACTGGCAAATGCATGTCGGTTCAAGTGTTAGTTATTCCTCAAGGGGAGGTGGGCGCAATAGCAGCTCAAGAGCCAAGGCTCAACGACGAGATTACCGTCAGGGAATGCCGCCTGATCGGTTACGACGGAACACAAATGGGCATCTACCCCACGTCACAGGCACTTCGTATCGCTGAGAGCGAGGGCTACGACTTGGTTGAGATCGCTCCCCAAGCTGATCCGCCAGTGTGCCGCATCATGGATTATGGCAAGTTCAAGTACGACCAGGCCATCAAGGCCAAGCAGGCCCGAAAGAATCAGAGCAAGATCGAGACCAAGGAGATGAAGTTCCGCCCCAAGATTGATGTGGGCGACTACACCACCAAGAAGAAGCACGTCTTGCGCTTCCTCGAGGCGGGCAACAAGGTGAAGATCACCATCATGTTCCGCGGTCGCGAGATGGCTCACCCCGAGCAGGGACTCTCCATTCTCGAGAGGTTGGCTGAAGACTTGAAGGACGTAGCAGTCGTTGAGAACCAGCCGAAGATGGAGGGGCGCAACATGCACATGCTGATTGCGCCGTTGCCCAATGTGGCAAAGAAGAAAAAGGAATCCACTAAGAAGCAGGATAAGGAAGGAAAGGACGAATAATGCCTAAGATGAAGACCCACCGCGGTACTGCAAAGCGTTTCCGCGTCACCGGCTCCGGCAAGATCATGCGTGCAAAGGCTTACAAGAGCCACATCCTCACGAAGAAGAGCCAAAAGCGTAAGCGCAACTTCCGTCACGAGACCGAGGTTGCAAAGTCCGACGCCAAGGTCATTGCTCGCAATCTTGGCATGCGCTAGAAAATAAGGAGTTGATAAACTATGGCACGTGTTAAGCGTTCTGTTTCCGCACGTAAGAAGCGTCGCGCTACCCTCGCTGCAGCTAAGGGCTACTACGGAGCAAAGTCTCGCTCCTACAAGAATGCCAAGCAGCAGGTGATGAAGTCCCTGCAATACCAGTATCGCGATCGTCGCAACAAGAAGCGCGAGATCCGTCGTCTTTGGATCACCCGCATCAATGCTGCTGCTCGCATCAATGGCATGTCCTACAGCACATTCATGAACGGTCTCAAGAAGGCCGGCGTCCAGCTTGACCGCAAGGTTCTTGCTGACATGGCAGTCAACGACGCAGCAGCGTTTGCCGCTATCGTCGAGGTCGCAAAGGCTGCCCTGTAAACTACGGTTGCTTTGAGCGCCAATGAGGGAGTCGGATTGTTCCGGCTCCCTTTTTCGTGTGGGTTCCAAGCTTTCGCCAGAGTTCCAAGTTCTTTGTCCGGCCCCCAAACTCGTTTGTCCGGCCCCCAAGCTCTTTCGTCTGACCCCCCAAACTTTCGTCTGGTTTCCAAAATATGAAGTAACTATGGACGAATGGCGATATTGATGCTATAGTAGCTGACCTACAACACCCCGCTGAAGTGTTCTGGATCGATAGAAACTGGACATGAAGGGGCCTCTGGAGAATCCCGCAAGGGTGCCGAAGGGGCAAGGGCAAGCAATTCAATCGCGCAACCCGAAACTCTCAGGCAAAAGGACAGAGTGTGTGATGTGCGCCCATGTGGCGCCGTTGCGTTTTCTCCAGAGTTCCTTCCTTGTGCTGCTTGTTCCCGGACACGTCTGTGTAGTGTCGTTTCGACAAGAAAGCAAGAAGACAAGAAAGCAAGGAAAGGAAGGAACGTGGAAGATTTCTTCACTGCGTTCAATGGCATTTTGGTCGCCATTGATGACTTTATCTGGGGTGTGCCCCTTATGGTGCTCATCCTGTTCGGCGGATTGTTGCTCACGGTTCGTCTCGGTGTGCTTCAATTCCGCCATCTGCCCCGCGCGCTGCGCTATATGATGAAGAACGAAAAGGGTGCAGAGGGCGAGGTCACGAGCTTCGGCGCGCTGTGCACCGCTCTCTCCGCAACCATCGGTACCGGTAACATCGTCGGCGTCGCTACTGCTATTGTCGCTGGTGGCCCCGGCGCCCTGTTCTGGATGTGGATTGCCGCCCTGGTTGGCATGGCCACGAAGTACTCGGAGGGATTGCTCGCCGTCAAATATCGCTCCGTGGACAAAAAGACCGGCCATTTCCTCGGCGGTCCGTTCTACTACATCGAGCGCGGCATGGGCAAGAACTGGCGTTGGCTTGCAAAGCTGTTCGCCTTCTTTGGAGTGTGCGTAGGCCTTATGGGTATCGGAACCTTCACCCAGGTCAACTCCATCTCCAGCGCTATCACGGGCTTTTTTGACCCCGATAAGGCCGTGACGGTCAGCCTTTTGGGCATGGACTACTCCGTCGTCACCATCATTACCAGCATCGTGCTCGCTATCTGCGTCGGCTCTGTCGTCATCGGCGGTCTGAAGCGCATTGCGAAGGTTTCCGAGAGGATCGTCCCCGCGATGGTTGTCATCTATGTGGTCCTCTCTCTTATGCTTATCATCTGCAATATCGACAAGCTCCCCGGTGCTTTTGTGGCCATCATCGAGAGCGCTTTCGGTCTCCGCGCTGCCGCAGGTGGTGCCCTTGGTGCCATCATCATCGCCATGCAAAAGGGTATCGCGCGTGGTATCTTCTCCAACGAGGCGGGTCTCGGCTCTGCTCCTATCGCTGCTGCTGCGGCCCAAACGCGCGAACCGGTGCGTCAAGGTCTCGTCTCCATGACCGGTACGTTCCTCGATACGATCATTGTTTGCTCCATGACCGGTCTCGCTATCGTCATGACCGGTGTTTACGAGGTTCCCGGCCTTGAGGGCGCCGGTATCACCACCGCCGCCTTCCAAGCGGGCTTGCCGTTTTTGCCCTCAACGCTTGTGGCCGCTGTCATGATGGTCTGCCTCGTGTTGTTTGGCTTTACCACCATCCTGGGTTGGGATTACTACTCTGAGCGTTGCCTTGAGTACCTCACCAACGGCAAGGTCGGCGCCGTGCTCACCTATCGTTGGGCGTATGTGTTCTGCGTCCTCATCGGTCCCTTCATGACCGTTTCTGCCGTGTGGACCATCGCCGACATCTTCAACGGCCTCATGGCTTTGCCGAACATGATTGCCCTGATTGCCCTCTCTGGTGTTGTTGCCAAGGAGACGCGCGACTACTTCAAGCGTCTCAAGGAGGCGAATGGGAACGAGGACGACCTTGCTCCGCGCCAACTTGAGGAGTGGGAGATGACTCCGGACCAGCCTTTCGCCGGCTAGTCGTCTCATTCGCTACCCCCTAAAACCAAGAGCACCTCGACAGCGTTGCCGGGTTCTCGGCAACGGTCGAGGTCTCTAGGTCGGTCGAGGTGCGGCATCGGGCGAGGTGCGGTAACGAAATATTTACGTACACTGGCGGTACAGCAAGCGCTGTGCCGCCGTTTTGCGTTAGCAGGTCTGCGATTGTTGACACGCAATCCCCATCGGCTTCGTAGGTACTACCGACAGCCTTGCGGCAAATTTCATCTTGGTACGGGGGTGCGGATATCCTGTTTGGGCCTTTAGTTTAACGTTTAGTTCGCGCGCCCGTATACCTCTCCGCAATCAAGTACACTGTGCGCCAGGTACACTGTGCGCCAAATATGCTGCACGAAATATATAGGCTGCGTCTATGAAAGGGGAAAGGGAAAAGAGGAAGGACTGCGGTGGAAATCTTGGACCAAAACGGGACCAGGTGGTGCACGCGGATGTACAGCAGGAACTAAAAGGGGGAAGGTTTATGAAACAAAGGGTTTATCTCCCGCGAAAAGTCGCGAACACTGTTTTATCGGCGGTTTTAGTTACCGGGCTTTTGCCTGTGCCCGCATTAGCTGCGGGGGGGGGCGGCGAATCTGCCGCATCTACTAACGGGGAAGCAGCAAGCGCTGAAGCGCTAAACGGTGCCGATGATACTGCACTTCAGTCGAATGAAGTTGCATCCGAAGAGCAACTCAGCACGCTTGCAACAGGTGACTGGGAGCAGAGTGGCACGTGTGAATGGCAAATTGTCGATGGCGTACTTACTATCCAGCCGTTAGACGGCTACGATACCGGCGCGCTTGAAGATTGGGGCACCAGTAACGCACCTTGGTACGAGGATCGCGATAAAATTACATCAGTAGTAATTAAATCGGGCGTTTCTGCAAAAACGTGCTATGTGATGTTCACTGGCTGCGTAAACCTTACCAAGGCTGACCTATCTGGTCTTGATACCTCTGGTGTAACAAACATGAGCTGCATGTTTAATCGGTGCGAAAAGCTTGACGAGGTTACGTTCTCAAAAAATTTTGATACCTCTGCGGTAACAAACATGGGCTCTATGTTCAGCAATTGCAGAAGCTTAACTACCCTTGACCTTTCAAGCTTCAATACTTCTAGCGTAACAAGCATGAACTCCATGTTCTCACAATGTTACAAACTTACTTCTCTTGTCCTTTCAAGCTTCGATACTTCTAGCGTAACGGACATGCGAACCATGTTCTGCGAATGTAAAAAACTTACCTCTCTTGACCTTTCAAGCTTTAATACTTCTAGCGTAGCAGCCATGGTTTATATGTTTTCAGACTGCACAAGCCTTACAAAAATTGAGGTGACTTCATTTGACACGAGTGCATTAACTGATTCAAATAGTTCGATGGGGATGTTTGATGGATGCACCGCGCTGAAGGGTGGCAATGGTACACCGTATAACGCGAAAAATACAGATGCAACCTATGCCAAGATAGACGCCGAAGGAACCCCCGGCTACTTCACGCTTAAGTCACCTTGGAACGTATCCGGCACTTGCGAGTGGATGATTGACGGCGATGGTCTTCTTACCGTCCGCCCTGCCAATGGCACATCAGGCGAGCTTGGCACCTGGACCACTGAAGAAGGCGTACCTTGGTACAAGGATCGTGAAAAAATTACCTCGGTGAAAATTGAAAAAAGCGTTACTGCAGTAACCTGTGCTTATATGTTTAAAAATTGCAAAAAGCTCACATCTCTAGACCTATCAGGTTTTGATACCTCAAAAGTGACAGACATGAGTTACATGTTCAACGAATGCTACGGGCTTACCAAACTCGATCTAACAGGTCTTGACACTTCAAAAGTCGAAAATATGGCAGGGATGTTCTATTGCTGCGGCGATAATCTGAAAGAGATCACCTTATCTGGCCTTAACACATCTTCTGTAACAAACATGGGCTACATGTTCCAGTATTGTTCCGGACTTACCTCTCTTGACCTTTCAAACTTCGATTCGAGCAAGGTAACAAACATGTCTTACCTGTTCAGCGGTTGTTCGGCGCTTACTTATCTTAATCTTTCGGGCTTTAAAACAGACCAAGTAACAAATATGGGCT
>CAZOGL010000054.1:0-8262 GCA_964579575.1 uncultured Eggerthellaceae bacterium
CCCCGCTCGTCATGACATTGCTCGACAGCGGCGGCCAAGGTGCGACCCACGCCGATGCCATAGCATCCCATGATGAACGGCTTCTCGCTGCCGTCCTTGTCCATAAACAAGGCACCCATCGTCTCAGAGTATTTCGTGCCGAGCTTGAAGATCTGCCCGACCTCGATGCCGCGTGCGCCGTCCATCTTCTTGCCGCAAAGCGGGCAGGCATCGCCCTTCTTGACAACGCAGAAGTCTCCGTAGGCATCAACCTGGAAGTCCTCACCCTGCTTGGCACCGACGTAGTGGAAACCATCCTCATTCGCACCGACCACCCAACGATCGATAGCGCGCAGGCTCTCATCGGCGGCAACCTTGACACCGGCAGGCAAACCGACCGGCCCCATCGAACCCTTGACAAGGCCTCTCTCCTCCATCTCCTCGTCGGTCAGAGGACGGAAGCCGTTGAGCTTTTGGCTCGCCTTGAGCTCATTGACCTCATAATCGCCCGGAACGAACAACACCCAAACGACACCATCACGGTCGATGCCGCTGAACGCCTTCGCGGTTGCGCTCTCCTCGCATGAAAGGAACGCGGACAAGTCGGCAATCGTGTGGACGCCGGGCGTCTCGATACGCTCCATCTTGTCGGCAGCAAACTCAGTCGGCGTCGGGTTACACAAGCCGATTTCGGTATCGGCGGCATACCCGCACTCGCAATACACGAGCTCACACTCGCCGGTGTCCGCAATCGCCATGAACTCCTCGGAACCCGAACCGCCGATCTCTCCCGAGTCGGCCTGCACGATGCGGTATTTGAACCCGCACCGGTCAAAAATCGCGCTATACGCTTCACGCATCTGCAGGTAGCTCTCGTCAAGCCCCGCCTGATCCGCGTCGAAGGAGTACGCGTCCTTCATGATGAACTCGCGCGTACGCAACAGACCAAAGCGCGGACGACGCTCGTCGCGGAACTTCAGTTGGATGTGATACAGGTTCTTCGGCAAGTCCTTGTACGAACGAAGCTCGTTTTTGACAAGGTCCGTCACAACCTCCTCATGCGTAGGTCCGAGGCAAAACTCGACGCCGTGGCGATCGGTCATTCGCATCATTTCCTCGCCGTACACATCCCAACGGCCGCTTTCCTTCCAAAGGTCGCCGCACGTGACGAACGGCATCAGGATTTCCTGCGCGCCGTGCGAGTCCATCTCCTCACGGATGATGGTCTCGATCTTGTGCAGCACGCGCATGCCGAGCGGCATATACGTAAACAGGCCAGCGGCCTCCTTGCGAATCATGCCCGCGCGCGTCAAAAGTTTGGCGCTCGCGATGTCAGCGTCGCTGGGATCCTCCTTCAGCGTCGGCGCATACACTTTGCTCATACGTAAAATTGCACTCATAGTTTTGCAATCTCCTCCATTAAAGCGTTAACGATTTCGCTCTCCTCGACTTTGCGCACAGTCTCTCCGTGAGCAAAGATAACTCCACTTCCTTGGCCACAGGCAACACCGATGTCGGCGTCCTTGGCCTCTCCGGGTCCGTTGACAACGCACCCCATGACGGCAACGCTCATCGGTTTCTCGATGGTCGCAAGCCGCTCCTCAACCTGTTTCGCCAAACCAATCAAATTGACCTGACAACGTCCACACGTCGGACAGCTTACCAATTCAGGACCTCGTTCGCGCAGACCAAGCGCCGAAAGCAATGTCCAACATGCGCGAATCTCTGTGACCGGCTCGTCGGTCAGGCTGATGCGCAGCGTATCGCCGATACCGCTCTCGAGCAAGACGCCAAGACCAGCCGCACTCTTGATGATGCCTTGGAACGCCGTTCCCGCCTCGGTTATGCCGATGTGCAAAGGCACATCCGGAATCATCTCGGCAAGCAGGCGATACGTCGCGATCGTCGCCGGGACGTCGTGGGCTTTCGCAGACACGACAACATCCAAAAAATTGCGTGACTCGAAGTGTGCCACGTAGTCCGCCGCAGATTTCGCGAGTTTTTCAGGCAGGGTCAAATCCTCGCGCGCCGCCAATTCCTTGTCGAGGCTGCCGGCGTTCACGCCGATGCGAATCGGGATGCCCGCCTCTCGTGCCGCCTCGATCACCTCATCGGTAGCCTCAAGGCCGCCGATGTTGCCGGGATTGATACGCAATTTCGCCGCTCCACAACGAGCCGCCTCGATAGCGATGACGCGATCGAAGTGGATATCGGCAACGACTGGCAAGGGACTGCGAGCACACACCTCCTCAAACGCATCGAGGCAATCGCGGTGCGGGATGGCCATGCGAACCACCTCGCAACCAGCAGCGGCAAGGGCGTAGATTTGGGCGAGGTTCGCCTCGACATCCTTCGCCGGTGCATTCAGCATGGACTGCACCACAACCGGTGCGCCGCCACCCAACGCGACACCGCCCACCATCACCTGGCGGGTATGTTCGTTTGGACGCCATGCGGTATCGCTCATACACCTACCTCCTTGCATTAAGCACAGACGTGTTTCATTCTACCCGAGAGCACCACCTTGTGCATGCGTAACCGCCACTTCAACGCCACTTGGAAAAAAGAAGGGAGGCAGACTAGCGTCCACCTCCCGAAATCAACACCCTTGATCCCTAGCTCAGGAAGTCATCAAGGATTTCTGCCTCGGCCTCCTCCTCAGACAGACCAAGGGTCATCAGCTTGGTGATCTGGTCTCCGGCGATCTTGCCGATCGCGGCCTCATGGACGAGTTGGGCATCTTCGCTGGCAGCCTCGATTCCAGGAATCGCCTTGACCTTTGCGCGGCCCATGATGATTGCATCGCACTGGACATGGCCGCGACAGGCAGCCTCGCCGACGACAAGCGGGTTGAATATCTGAACAGATTCGTCTTGGGCAACGGAGCGACTGATGACTTGGACGCTGGAATCGTCGCCTTTCAAGCGGATGTCCATGTTAGATGTGGCGAGCTGTTTGCCGTGCGTCAACAACTTCTCGGTCAAGACGAGCTTGGCACCCGCCTTCAACTCGCAATTGGTCTCACGCACCGTGGAGTCGACGCCGCGGAGTTGGGACATATCCATCTCGCAACGAGAGTTCTCCTCCATGTAGACGACAGTGGTCGGATTGAGCACACGCTCACCGTTGCCGTCTCCCTCGCCATAGTGTTTCTCCACATAGCGAACGTGGCTGTTCTTGCCGATATAAAAGGTATGGATGCCGTCGTGTTGGCTCTTGTGGACGCCGTCATTGTGGATACCGCAACCCGCAACGATGGTGACGTCGCAATTTTCGCCAACATAGAAGTCGTTGTAGACGACGTCGCTGATACCCGACTTGGTGATGATGACGGGAATGTAGATCGTCTCACCCTTCGTGCCTGGTTTAATGGTGATCTTGATACCCGATTTCTCAGTATAGCCCTCGATGTCGATAAAAGCGTTGCTGTTACGACTGACGAGTTGCCCATCTTTTCGGATGTTGAACGCACCGCTCGGCATACCGTGCATGCTGGTGAGCAGCTCCAACAAATTCTCGTCGATGGGAGATAGGTCTACGCTCATAGTGTTCTCCTTATATGTCGTCGCGCAACGACCTGCGGAAGAAGGCAGATCGGCGCGTACGCGCGCTAGCACGTGGTGGGAATCTCCGTCAGATGCAAAACGGTTGGCTCGGTCAGACCGCACGATCCCGTTCGCTTGGCAAATCCAAGCTTCGGCAAGATCTCCTCGCAGGAACCTTGATCCTCGACGCGACCGTCCTTGAGAAGGACGATGGTGTCCGCAAGTTGGATGATGCGCTCCTGATGGCTGATGATGACGATGCTGCGACCACCACGAGCAGCGTGGATGTCGCGGAACGTCTCAGTCAGACGATCGAAGCTCCAAAGGTCGATACCCGCCTCGGGCTCATCGTAGATGGCAAGTTTGGGATCGCGGGCCAACATGGTCGCGATCTCGATGCGCTTGACCTCGCCGCCGGAAAGACTCTTGTCAACCTCGCGGGTCAAATAGCTCGCACTGCAAAGGCCCACCTTGGAAAGGTACTCATTGCAGGAAAGCATGGGGAGTTTCTTTCCCGCTGCGATATCAAGGAGCTTCTTGACCTTCATACCCTTGAAACGAGCAGGTTGTTGGAACCCGTAACCGATACCCATACGAGCGCGCTCCGTGATGGAAGCCTCGGTGATATCTTCCCCATTAAACAGGATTTTGCCACTCGTGGGCTTCTCGATGCCCATGATCAGTTTGGCAAGGGTGGACTTGCCCCCACCATTAGGACCGGTAATGACGACGAACTGGTCATCAGCGATAGTCAGGTCCAAGTTGTCAATGATGCGCTTTGCGGGCCGCCCATCGTCGTCTTGGACCTCAAAAACGAGGTCTTTCAATTCAATCATGTGCACCACATCTCTCTCATATCTTATGTGTCGCTGTGCATTATCCCACTAATTAGCAGGGGATTATCAACAAACAGCCGAGAGGAGGTTTGTTGAAATGAATATTCTAAATCCTAGTATTTTTGTATGATTAATTGAACGCTACAAGGCCACACGATTGACTGCCGCGCCGTCAGCGCGATTGAGCGCCTCGCTACCAGTTTCCAAACACGAAGCGCTGAATATCTTGGTTCAGCATCACAACAAAGAACAAGAGGAACAAGGCCATGCCCGCAATGGTCACAAAGTTCATGACCCTGACAGGGACGTTGCGACCGATGATTTTTTGGATGATCTCCACGACGAAACGCCCTCCGTCGAGAGGCGGAATGGGGACAAGGTTAATGATGCCGAGCGAGACGCTGATCATGGCCATAAAGGAAAGAACACTGGTGAAACCTTGTTCAAAGGCGCTCTTGGAGAGGACGGCGATACCTACGATACTCGTGGAGTCGGATACGACGTCTGCAGCGGTGGCGGGATTGAACAGGTTCACGACGGCTTGGGTCACCATGCCGATGTAGGAAAAACCTGCGACGATGGCGCGCAAGGGATCGACGGTGATATGGACGACCTCGCCTGTGTCGGTGTATTGGTAGTCAAATCCCAACACGCTGTAGATGATCACGAAACACACCATGGCAAACAACAGGTTCACCGCAACGCCGGCCACGAGAATGACACTGCGTTTCCAAAAGGGCAACGAGCGATATTGCACGCTTCGTTGCTCCTCGTAAAGGGCATGGGGGTCGGTTGCCAGCTCGGGACGGGCCTGTCCCTCACAATAACGCTTCGGGTACCAAGGCTCACTCACGCAGGTGTGCACCATACCTGAAGGCAAAGGAGGTGCAACGACGACGTCAGGGGACTCGACCCTCTCCGCGTTGTCGGCACGATATTGCGCCTCGAGCCTCTTGAGTTCTCGACGGGAGGGTTTTGCGGATTCCACCACGCGATACGTGTTGAACTCGTCAGTCTTTTGGGGAGACGTGACACACCCCCACTCAACAAGCTCGTCCAGGGCGAACCTCGCGGCGTCAAAGTCGATTCCGCAATCCTGCGCAACATCTTCCACATCAGCAGTCCCGCGACGATACATGCTCGCCAAAACGTTTTCGAGGTCGGGGCTCTCCTCACCCGCCTCCATGCCGCACACGCGGGCGTAACCACCAAGCGGCACACACGTCACGCCGAAGCGTGTTTCGCCCGCCTTGAACTTCAGGCCAGGTCCAGGAAAGCCGATCATAAACTCGGATACACGGACACCAAAAGCCTTGGATGCGAGAAAATGTCCACCCTCATGGATGAACACGAGAAACATCAAGACGATGGACGCGCAGGCTATGGTGATAAGAATGTTAAGAATATCCATGGAGGCGATTATAGGACTGGCACCCCGTCTCCCTCCTTGCGGAATCGGTAGAGCAAGAAATGACTACAACTCCGTACAGGAGCGCAAAGGCAAAAAAACGAGGCGGACGCATGCCGCCTCGTCTGGAGGGCAAACCGTTTTGGTTCTAGAGACTGAAATGCACAAGGCTTTCCTCGTCGGCCGCCTGGCGCGCGCTCGCCTGCTCCAACTGGACCTTCACGGCCTCATGGCCGGTGCCGCCCGCCGTCGTCCTGCGAGACACGACCGTGTCGATATCCACCGCTGCAGGAGCATCCCCGCCGAACAACGGGTCGACCTTCGCCAACTCCTCGGCGGTAAGCTCTTGGAGGGTGCGGCCAGCCTTTTCGCAATCAAGAACCAACTTGCCAACCACAGCATGAGCGTCACGGAACGGCATCCCCTTGCCAACGAGATAGTCCGCAAGGTCGGTTGCCGCCATGAAACCGCCGAGCGCACCAGCGCGCATCCGATCGGCGTTGACCGTCATCGTTGAGATCATGCCGGTCATGACCACAAGAGAGTCGCCCAAGGTATCCACCGCATCAAACACGCCTTCCTTGTCCTCCTGCATATCCTTGTTGTAAGCAAGAGGCAAAGCCTTCATGACGGTCAACAATTGGACGAGGTCCCCATAGACACGACCCGTCTTACCACGAATGAGCTCGGCAAAATCGGGGTTCTTCTTTTGGGGCATGATGCTCGATCCCGTCGAGTACGCGTCGCTCATGCGGATAAAGCGGAACTCGTCGCTGCTCCAATAGATGAGCTCCTCGCAAAGACGGGAGAGATGCATCATGGTCACGCTGCAGGCGTAGATAAGGTCAAGCAAAAAGTCGCGATCGCTTACCGCATCCATGCTGTTGGGATAGATTGTTGAGAAACCGAGCTCGCTGGCCGTAAAGTCACGATCGAGCGGAAAGGTCGTCCCGGCAAGGGCCGCAGAGCCGAGAGGCATCGCATCGGCAGCGTCGTAGGCAGCCCTCAAGCGGACAAAGTCGCGGGCAAACATCCAATAGTAGGCAAGCATGTGGTGACTAAACAGGACCGGTTGGGCCTTTTGCATGTGGGTATAACCGGGCATGACGACGCCGAAGTTGTCCTGCGCTTTCTGAAGCAGGGCGCCTCGAAGGTTCATGACGCTGTCCATAAGAGAGCTTGCAAGGACCTTGCAGTGCAGATGCGTATCCGTGGCAACCTGGTCGTTGCGGCTGCGACCCGTATGGAGACGACCGCCCGCATCACCGATGTTCTCGGTCAGGTTACGTTCAACGCTCATGTGGATATCCTCGTCGTGGATATCAAACTCGAACTGTCCCGCCTCGATCTTGGCGGCGACGTCATCAAGACCCGCGCGTATCTCCTCGACGTCCTGCGCTGAGATGACGCCCTGACGGCCAAGCATCGCCGCATGGGCCTTGCTACCCGTGATATCGGCTTTCCACATGCGTTGGTCAACGGGCAAGCTCGCGCCGAACGCGTTCGTGAACTCGCTCGGTGACTCCTCGAAGCGCCCTCCCCACATCGCATCTGTTCCGGTGATCTTCATGGCTAAAACAACCTCTTCCTCAAACACAAACCGGCGGCATGCCCATAAAAGACGTGCCGCCGGTCGCATGCGCTTGCGCTGCTAGATGGCACCCTCGACGCCGGCATCGACGCGATGCTGGGCCCACGTGCGAACCGGCAATCCGTGCAACGTGATGAAACCCTTGGCGGCGTCGCGATCGAACGTGTCGCCAGAATCATACGTTGCCAAGCCGAAATCGTACAGGGAGTATGCAGACTTGCGACCAACGATCGTGCAGCTGCCCTTGTAGAACTTGAGGCGAACCTCACCGGTGACGCAGGTCTGGGTGCTGGCGCAGAATGCGTCAATAGCCTTCTTGAGCGGGCTGAACCACAATCCGTTATAGACCAGCGTGGCCCACTTTTGCTCAAGCTCGGGCTTGGTATGGAGCACCTCGCGCTCGAGGCAAAGCTCCTCGAGGGCCTGGTGGGCCTTTATAATCGCCAAGGCGGCAGGCACCTCATAACACTCGCGAGACTTCACACCTACGAGGCGGTTCTCGACCATGTCGACGCGGCCGTAGCCGTTACGTCCAGAGATCTCGTTCATCTTGAGAATGATGTCGAGGAAGCTCATCTCCTCACCGTTGAGGCTGCAAGGCTTGCCCGCCTTGAAACCCAAAACGGCATATTCGGGCTCGTCAGGAGCCTGGGTGGGATCGACCGTCATGGTGTAGATATCCTCAGGAGGCTCGTTCCAGGGATCCTCAAGAACGCCACACTCAATGGCGCGTCCCCACAGATTGTCGTCGATAGAGTACGGAGAACCTTGGGTGGTCGGAACCGGCACGCCGTGTGCTGCCGCCCACTCCATCTCGGCAGGGCGGGTCAAAAGGTCCCACTCGCGGACGGGAGCCAAAATCTCAAGCGTCGGGTCGAGGCTTTGAACAGCGACCTCGAAGCG
>CAZOGL010000054.1:8362-9831 GCA_964579575.1 uncultured Eggerthellaceae bacterium
ACGAACTCCTCACGCATATCAACGGCGATGGCGTCGATCGCGCCAACCTTGAGCGCCTTGTTGCACACATACTCGAGGTCTGCCTCATCTTGACCGACGTTGCCAACGACGCAAACGACGTCGACATTCTTGTTCTCCATCAACCACTTGATGCAGCAGCTCGTATCCAGGCCGCCGGAATATGCGAGTACGCAGATGTCCTTCTTGTTCTCAGCCATGATTTCCTTCCCTTTCGAATTCTTGCGAATCGTTTTGTTTGCTCTATCGTATACGCGGTGCGTATGGTTCCTAACTATTGCGCCATCACCAAGCTGATGAGGGCCTTTTGTACATGGAGGCGGTTTTCCGCCTCGTCATAGATTGCCGACCAAGGGCCGTCCATGACCTCATCGGTCACCTCGTGACCACGATGTGCCGGCAGACAGTGCATAAACATCGCATCTTTCGCAGCATGGCCCATGAGCTCCTCGTTCACCTGGAACGCCTCGAACAGACCCGATGCCTCGTCAGCGTTGTCGGCACCCATGGAGGTCCAAGAGTCCGTGATGACGACGTCCGCGCCGTCCACCGCCCCTATGGCGTCCTCCACGACCGTAATAGAGCCGCCCGTTTTTTCGCACAGGGCAAGACATTCCTCAAGATATGTCGGATTCGGGTGGTGACCTGATGGGGCGCCGATGGTGAGATTCATACCCGCGATTGCCGCAAGCTCGCAATAGGTGTTCGCCATGTTGTTGCTGCCATCTCCAAGATAGGCAACCTTGACGCCCTTCAACGCTCCCTTGTGTTCGAGGATAGTCAGCGCGTCAGCAAGGCCTTGGCAGGGGTGGAAATCATCCGACAAGGCATTGATGACTGGAATGCTTGCCCACTTGGCAACCTCGGCGACCTTTGACTGCTCAAAGGTACGCAAGACGATGCAATCGACATAGCGCTCAAGCACCATCGTCGTATCCTTGACCGACTCGCCACGACTGAATGCGGAATGATCGTCCGCCAAGACAAGGGGATGCGCACCTAGTTGGGCAACACCGATCTCAAAGCTGCTGCGCGTACGCAGGCTCGGCTTCTCCATGATGATGGCGACGGACTTTCCAGCAAAGGGAGCAACAACGTACCCGTCCTTCATTTGAGCCTTTTGCTCGAGCGCCGTGTCCAAGATAAGTTGGAATTCACAAGGAGACAGGTCAAGAAGACGCATAAGGTCGCGACCTGCAAGATCGGTTGTCTTGACAACCCCCTCGTAGAAGGGGCAACGGCGAGTAGCATGCTCGTTGCTTGAGATGTTTTGGCTTGCTGTTTGCGTCAAGATTTCCGCCCCCTTGTTGTTTCTTGTGTTCGGTTTGGGCACACGCCCCGTCTCGAATGAATGACATTATAGTGAAATACCAAATAAAGTGTAGTTATTTTTAAAAAGTTTCATTATTTTATGGTTTTTTCCGCATTTTATGCATTTTTCATCACAGTAC
>CAZOGL010000055.1:0-9741 GCA_964579575.1 uncultured Eggerthellaceae bacterium
TCTTTTTGCGCCCGCGCCTGGGACCCCGCGGGGGTCCTTATTTTTTTGTCGTGGTGTTTGCAGGTGAATGTTATGGCTATTGATAATGAAGCTCTAACCAGTGAACGTTGCTGTTCTGTCGCGAACCCGGAGGTCCCCACCGCTCCAATTGACATTGATGCTCAAACCGACGGACGTTACTACTACATGTACGTTGTTGAGTGTTGTGACGGCAGTTGGTATACCGGATACACAACTGATGTTGAACGACGTGTCGCCGAACACAATGATGGCCGACTTGGTGCTAAATACACTCGTGCACGTCGTCCTGTTTCCCTTGTCGCTTTTGCGCCGTTTCGTACAAAGTCTGAGGCTATGGCAGCTGAGTACCATTTCAAGCGGCTTTCGCGCGACGCCAAAGAGCGCCTTGTTGCCGAGTCGCTTGGTTCTGAGGAATTGTTTGGTTTGAGCTTGCGGCGTATGTTCGATATCTCGTCGATGGTATGATTAGCCTGTTATCTGAGTATTGGTTCTAATGCGAGCCGTTTGCAACACCGTCTCGCTATCAAAGGAGCTCCATCATGAAGAAGCAGCAAGTGAAATTCCTCAAGCGTTTATTGGAAACACCATCGCCTACGGGCAGTGAGGTTCCTGTCGCGTCTCTCGTACGCGAGCGAGTTGCCGATGTGGCTGACTTTGTCGAGACCAACGCCATGGGTTCTGTTCATGCTCGTATCGTTGGCACGGGTAATGTCCCTTCTGTCATGATGGCGGCCCATATGGACGAGGTCGGACTCATGGTTCACTACATCAGCGATGATGGATTCCTGAGTGTTTCCGCTGTCGGCGGTGTTGACGCGGCTATTCTTCCCGGTTTGCGCGTTGATGTCCACACGGGGGCAGGTGTGCTTCGGGGCGTTGTCGGACGCAAACCCATCCATCTTATTAAGCCTGACGAGCGTAAGACGGTCACCCCTATCGACCAACTCGTCATCGACCTTGGCCTTCCCGCCAAGAAAGTAAAGAAGCTTGTCCGTATAGGTGATGAGATCACCTATGGTGTGGGCTTTGAGCGCTTTGGCAAGAATATGGCCGTCTCTCGTGCCTTTGACGACAAGTGTGGTGTTTGGATCGGTACCCGTGTTCTCGAGGAATTGCGTGGAGCCGGTGGGTCGCCAGGTGATTTTGTGTTTGCGGCCACGGTCCAAGAGGAGATTGGCGTTCGCGGTGGCGAGACTTCCGCTTTTGGCGTTCATCCTGATGTTGGGCTTGCGTTTGACGTCACGCATGCGACCGACTACCCCGGCATTCCCCAGACCAAATATGGCCGTATCCTTTGTGGGGCAGGTCCTGTCATCGCTCGTGGCCCCAATATCAACCCGACCGTGTTTGAGCGTCTCGTGTGCGCCGCTGAGGCTGAGGGAATTCCCTATCAAATCGAAGCTGAGCCGGGGGTGACCGGCACCGACGCTCGTGCAATCCAAATGCAGCATGGCGGTATTCCTACCGGCCTTGTTTCCGTCCCGTTACGCTATATGCACACACCCACCGAGGTGGTATGCCTGTCCGACCTCGAGGCGACGGTCAAGCTCATCACTCGATTCGTCCTCGATATGGACGAGCGTGCTGATTTCACGCCGGGCGCCGATCCTTGGACGTACGAGTAAGACGACTCCGTTTGACAAACAGGACAACAGTGTGAAAAAGAAGGAAGAGAAGACAATCGCGAAGAATCGCAGGGCGTTTCACGAGTATGAGATCTTGGAAACGTTTGAGGCGGGCATCGTGCTGACAGGGACCGAGGTTCGATCCCTACGTGAGCATAATTGCCAGCTGACCGATTGCTTTGCCCTTGTGCGCAACGGTGAGGTTTGGATGCACAATGTGCACATCGCGCCGTTTTCCAACGGGACGATATTCAACGTTGACCCAGATAGGAAGCGCAAACTGTTACTGCACAAGAAGCAGATTCGCGAACTTGAGCGCGCTGTCAGCGAACGCGGTATGGCATTGGTTCCCCTGAAGATGTACTTCAAGGAGAACTCCCTTGTGAAGGTTGAGCTCGCAATTGCGCGAGGTAAGAAGAACTACGACAAGCGGGCCTCTATGGCAGAACGCGACAGCAAGAGAGAAATTGAGCGTGCGCTGAAGCAGCGCAGCAGGTAATACGCCATCGCGTTGGAAAGGATGAGACGTGAGCGAAGAGGCCGTTGAGATTGAGATCGACGAGGAGAGCATCGTCGGGTATCTGGTTGACGAGGACGACAACGAGGTTGGAGTTTTGTACGTCAATGAGAAAGGCGAGGAAGTCGAGCTCTATTACGACGATTGCGAGCAGGTGCAAATAGAGGACGAGGCCGACGAGGACGTGGCTGATGGGGACGAGGCCGACGAGGACGTGGAGGAGTTGGAGATCGACCCCGATTCCATCTTGTATTACTTCGTCGACGCCAAGGGCCGCGAACTTGGTTTTGCCGCTTTGAACGAAGAGGGCAAAAAGGAAGAGTTCATGTATCCGGAGGATGTCGTCGGGCGTTTTTATCTGCTCGCGGAACTCGAAAAGAAACTGAGTCAGGCAACGGGGGTCAAGGGTGCTGCTGGCAATCTTGTCTCCGCTGGTACCAATGCCGTCGGTGGCGTTGTCAACAAGGTGGCGGGCAAGGAGGTCGTCAAGGTCTCAGGCGCAGCCCCTGCGAAATCGGGTGGGACATCAGGCGAAGAGGAAGGCATGACCAAAGATGATTGGTCTGACATGTTCTCCACGTTCAAGGAAGTCGCCGTCAGTGGTTATTCTGCCATCACGGGCGTCATGGATCAGGTCGATGATGTGCGCGACTCCCTTGACGAGATTAACCCGAAGAAGCGTCGTCAAAATCGCAAGGCAAAGAAGGACACTGAGGCCGCTGTGGCTGCAGCCTTGGCATCCCAACAACAAACCGCCGCGGCAACTGCGACCCCTGTCGTGACACCTGTTGCTTCCGCTGCCGCTGCGCCGGTTGCGACTGGCGAGGAGGTGGCGGCTCCGGCTGCCGCTGCGCCGGTTGCGACTGGCGAGGAGGTGGCGGCTCCGGCTGCTGCCGCGCCGGCTGGCGATGGGGTGGCGGCTCCGGCGGCTCCGGCGGCGACCGCGCCGACTGCCGAGGCTCCTGCTGCGACAACGGCCGAACCGGCTGGCGAGTAGGCGGCTGTCGCATCTGGCGAGTAGATGGGTACCAGGAGTGATGCTGCCGCTTCTCCCGAAGTCTGATTCCCTAAAGCCCAAAGCCTACGAAGCCTAAAGTCGGTCGACCTGGCTTTTTATATCGACAATGCCTTCCGAGCGTTACCGTTTCGGTAATGGGCGAAATCCGTACTTGCGCTACCCACTGAAAATGCCAAAGCGCGAAAACAGTAAATAGCCAAAAAAATAGCTGGACCGTCATTGGTCCAGCTATGGAAGCGTTGGTGGAGGTGCGGAGAATCGAACTCCGGTCCATACTAAATCGTCCGTCAGGCTCTACAAGCTTATTCAGCGATTGCGTTTCGATTGAACCCGGTCCGCTGACGGGCCACGGCGCAATCTAGCGGGTTCTCTCTTTTCCTTGGCCATACCAGCTACGTGCCAAAGAGCATTCCTCTCGTTTGACGCGTCGTCCGAGGCGAGGAAAACCCCGGAGTCAGCGGCTCGGCTGATTAAGCAGCCAGAGCAAGACCGCGATTTGCGGTAGTGTTCTTGCCAATTAAATTTAGCAGTACCCCTGTTTTACGTGGCGAGGAGACCACGACCTGCTCCTCACTTCTGACCTACCATGTCGAAACCAGTCACCCCCGAAACGGAGTGCAAGAGGCGCGATGCCTCTGGTTGGATAGCGGCTCCACCTTGTCAAGTTGCCGGTCGATTGGACCGTTGCCCTATTGTAATCGAACCGCTACGACCGTCAAGTTTTGCCCTGTTTTTGAATGCGGTGCCCGGGTTGCGGCTGCAGTTGCGGTGTCCGGATTGCAATTGCGGTGTCCAGCTTAAAATTTCAATCAACGTGTTTCTGAAACAAGGCTGAATATTCGGTGGAGAAATGAAGTCTAGTTCAACTCATTTAGGCAATTGCTAGAATGAAAGACTTGTGGGTAACATTCGCGATTGCAATTTGTCAGACGAGCGATTGCGGTCACGTTCATGGTATATATAGGAGCGCACTCAATGTCTTCATTCGGTTCTAACGGCGAAAAGCGTGGCAAACACGCAAAGCATGCAAAGACCGACGAGTCTGTCGATAAGACCGAGAAAGTTTCGACTTCTTTGTCGGCGTCTAAGCACGGAAAGGCAAAAGATTCCATCAAAGACAAGGACGACGTCTTATTCGACGACAGCGATGGTGAAGGGGCCTTCTTTTCGCAAGGTGGCGATGAGACCGATGCGATCGCGTTGGAGCGCGCAAAAGGGTGTTCCGAAGACGCGACGAAGGTTATTAAGAAGGGTTCGAATATCACAGAACCTCTGGTTGTTGGAGATGGAATCGAGGAAGGTGCGTCCGACGAGGACGACTTCGCCACTGGTTTCATAGAAGCCACCACCAAGGAGCCAAAAGACTACACGAAGCTCAAAAAGGGTCTCGCAATCGGATTCGGTTCGCTTTTCGCCCTGCTTCTCATCGTGTACATTGTCGGTGTCGTGGTCTTCTCTGATCGCCTCTATCCCAATACGAGACTCGGCGATATGGATGTCTCCATGCAGACGTCGGCAGATTTGCACCAGACTATGAGCAACCGCATTGAGGGCTATATTCTGACCGTGACCGGACCCAATGGGTTCTCCCAAAGGATTTCTGCGTCCGACATCGGCCTGGCCCTCGATGGAAGTGTCACGTTGAGCCAGATGGTTCCCAATCGCAGCCCCTTTACGTGGCCGGTTGACGTTTTCATGTCCCACGACATCTCAGAGAACGTGGCCACTTCCTACAACCTTGCTATTGCCCAATCGACGATTTCCTCTGCTGTCGCCAAGTACAACGAGACGGCGACGCAACCGACAAACGCCACCATTGCATACAACTCCACGAAGAAGGCTTACGAGGTTGTCCCCGAGAAGGCTGGTACGGCTCTTGACGAGTCGAAGGTTGCCACCAAGATAGCCAACGCGATCTCGTCGTTGACGACGACGGTCAAACTCACCGACGAGGATCTTGTGCAACCTACCATCCTCTCCACCGATTCCCGAATGAGCGCTGCGGTTGCCCAAGCGGAAAAGATGGGCAAGGCCGACGTTGCCTACACTCTTGGCGGGGTTGAGGTCGCCCATGTCTCGCCTACCCTTATAGCGACTTGGATTACCCTCGATCAGAATTACCAGGCGAGTCTTGACGAGGCCAAGCTTGTCGAATGGGCCCGCGCAACCGCCGAGCCTCTCAATACCCGCGGCTCTGAGCGTACCTATACGCGCGCCGACGGTAAGGTCGTCACCGTCTCCGGTGGCGATTATGGTTGGGAGGTCGATGTGGATGCCTTCGTCGCCCAAGTCCAAAGTGATGTTGCAGCGGGCACGACCGCTACGAGTGCCGTTCCTTGCACCGCTGATGGGGAGGGCGAGGGATTCACGCAGGTTGGCGGTGCTGATTGGGGCAAACGCTATGTCGACGTCGACCTCAGCGAGCAATATGCCCGCTTCTATGACAGTGACGGGTCTTTGATCTGGGAATGCGATTTCATCTCCGGAGCCCCTACCTCGGGCAAGGCGACTCCGACGGGTGTGTATTACATCAAGACGAAGGAAAGCCCAAGCAAGCTCGTCGGCTACCTCGACAACGGCGCGAAGGATTATGAGACCACGGTATCCTTTTGGATGCCGTTCATCGGCAACGCGATTGGCTTCCATGACGCGACGTGGCAGCCAGGCTTTGGGGGTAACATGTATGCCCAGGGTTACGGTAGCCATGGCTGCATCAACATCTCCTACGGCGATGCGCAGGCGTTGTATTCCATCATCGAGCCCAACGATGTCGTTGTCGTCCACGACTAGCACAAGGATTGGAAGATCCCATGGTTGAGGTGTTCGTCTCATCGTCTGATGCGGAAACCGTAGAATCGGTCAACACCGCACCGATTGGGATTTTCGACTCCGGTTTTGGGGGATTGACCGTCGCGCGGGAGATCGCCAAGGAGCTCCCGCATGAGAGCATCATCTATCTCGGTGACTCCGCTCGATGTCCCTACGGGCCCCGCGATCCGCGGGAGGTTGACCAATTTGTCCAACAGATCGGCTCTTGGCTTATCGAGCGCGGCGTGAAGATGGTCGTCATCGCGTGCAATACCGCCACTTCAGCAGGTCTTGCGCATGCTCAACAGACGTTTCCCATCCCCGTCCTTGGCGTTGTCGAGCCAGGTTCTCGGGCGGCGGCGCATGCGACCCACAATCGTCGCGTCGGTGTCATCGCGACCAAGGGCACGGTTGAGTCCGGGGCATATTCGAAGGCCATCAGGAACATCGATGCGGGTATCACGGTCTTTTCCGTCCCGACCCCGCGCTTTGTGGAAATTGCCGAACAGGGTATTCGCATGGCTGAGGGTCCCATAGAGGACTACACGTCCCTTGCGTCAAAGGTCTACATTCGCCCTGAGTTTGAGGAGATTGCCCGGGAATACCTCGAGCCGCTTCGCAGGTGTGACATCGATACACTCGTTCTCGGTTGCACCCACTTCCCCTTGTTAAAGACGCTCATCGGAGGCGTTGTCGGCCACAAGGTGACCTTGATCAGCTCGGCCAAGGAGACCGCCCTTGACGTGCGAGAGGTCTTGGCTCGTCGAGGTGAGCTTGCTGGGGACTCCCATGAGGCGAAATACGAGTTCTTCACGACCGGGCATGACCTTGACGAGTTCAGGAGCTTCGGTACGCGCGTTTTCCGGTCGCAGTTGCGCAACGTCTCCCATGCGGATTTGTAGGCGAGCGGCGGGAGGCAAGAGGCAAGAGAGGGGGATGTAGATGGCCAAGGCAAAGAGAAAAGGCGCGGCACGCATCGTTGAGGGAATCCTTATCGGCATCGTAATCGTATGCCTGGTTGGCATTGGCGCTATCGCCTTGCAATACTATCTCCAGGCTCAACGCTATTCCGACCTGTCTGGAAAGGTGTACACGGGCGAGGAAGCGGCCTTAGGCGGCGACCTTGCGCGCATGACGGTGGATTGGGACGCCTTGCGCGAGGAGGCTCCCGACGCCATCGGGTGGATCGTCGTTCCCGACACGGTTATCAATTACCCAATCGTCCAAGGACCTGACAACGAGTATTATCTCCACCGTTCCTATGACGGCGAAACAAGTTGGCTCTCCACGGGGGGAACCATCTTCCTTGACGCGGGCAACAAAGGCGATTTCAGCGACATGAACAACGTCTTGTACGGCCACCATATGAACGATGGGTCCATGTTCGCGTTTCTTGCCCGGTTGACCAACCAGGGCGAGTTCGAGTCCAATCGCACCATATATGTGTTGACTCCGACTATGAACTACCGTCTTGAAACCTTCTCGGTGGTGTTGACGGTCGGCTCTGACGAGATTGTCAAGACGTCGTTTGGCACGGCGGAGGAGTTTGCGGAGTATATCCAAGACAAGGTTGACCGCAACGTCGTGGAAGTGAACGACTTTGTTGCCGATGCTTCCTCTATCAGCAAGATTTTCATGTTGGTGACGTGCGAATACAGCAACAATGACGGTCGTGCATGTGTCTTTGCCTACGTGACCGAGCAGGCGGCTCCCCTGTCCGAGTAGCCCACTACCAGCCCTTCGTTTTTCGTCTTGAATTCGTTGTCGCGGCTTCGCCCGCTTATTTGTCCGAGTAGCCCCTTGTCCACCCCCCCTTGGGCCGCTTTCTGCCGCGGCGTTTTCCCTGCCTGGATGATTGTCGCAGCTTCGCCCGCTTGGGGGCCGCTTTCTGCCGCGGCGTTTTCCCTGAGGCTTTTTGCGCTATACTACTACCGCTTTTTGAATGCGCCCATGGCTCAACGGATAGAGCATCGGACTTCTAATCCGACGGTTGCAGGTTCGAGTCCTGCTGGGCGCGCCACCTAGGAGCCAGGGGTCGGGCGCGTATGTTCCCGGCCCTTTATCAGAAGAGTCAGGAGAACAAACATGAGTAATGAGGGCAAGAAGGTCAAGGTTCACTACACGGGCACGTTGGATGACGGAACGAAGTTCGATTCCTCTTACGATCGCAATGAGCCGCTGGCATTCACCTGCATGGCTGGTCAGATGATTCGCGGTTTTGACAAGGCGGTCCGCGACATGGAGGTCGGCGACACGGTGAACGTCCGTCTGGCGCCCGATGAGGCATACGGCGAGCGCGTTGCGGAAGCGGTCCAGACCCTTCCCATCGCGAACATGCCTGGATCTGAGAATCTGACCGTGGGCATGAAGGTTCAACTCGCCGGTCCTGGCGGGCGTGTCTTCCCGGCGCTTGTCACCAAGGTCGAGGACGGTATGATCACCTTTGACATGAATCACGAGATGGCTGGTAAGTACCTCAACTTCGAAATTACGCTGCTTGAGGCCAACTAGTCTCACTTTTGGGGCGCTTGCCGCTTGAGCAGGCGCCCTTCTTTTGTCTTTTCGAGTTGCCGGGAGCCTGCTAGTTGCTGAGGATCGGCTAGGGGCTGCAGGCCAGATAGTTGCCGAGGACTGACAAAGGCCAAGGAGTCGACAGGAGCCGAGGGCCAGCTAGGAGCACCAATATGACGAAAACCGTGGTAATCGCATCGAACAACAAACACAAGGTGAGCGAGATCGCCAATGCCCTCAGCTTCTCGGGGTGGGATTTCAAGACCTTGTGTGAGCTCGGAATCGAGTCTGATCCAATCGAGGATGCTGACGATTTTGCCGGGAATGCTCGCATCAAGGCCATGGCGGCTCACGAGGCGAGTGGAGGCATGGCTGCGTTGGCGGACGACTCCGGACTGATTGTGGATGCGCTTGGGGGCGCCCCTGGTGTGTTTTCTGCCCGTTATGCCAGTCTCGACGGTTTTGATTGTGACGACGAGGCGAACAACGACAAACTCCTGAGGGAGCTCAAAGACATACCCGACGAGAAACGTACCGCTCGTTATGCTTGCGCTTTGAGCTTTGTCGACGAGGAGGGGAGCGAGACGACGGCATGGGGGACGGTGGAAGGCCACATCGGCCATGAGCGTCGCGGCACGGACGGATTTGGTTACGACCCGCTGTTTTGGCCTGATGTGTTCGAAGGTCGCTGCACGATGGCCGAGATCACCCAAGAGGAGAAGGAAAAGGTGAGCCATCGAGGATGTGCCCTGCGCGAGCTCGCGGCGAAATTGGGAAACGCCGATGAATAAGCGCCGATGAATAAGTAATCCTCTCGGTGGGACTTGCGCTCAAGGTCCATTTGTTGATAGAATACCGAGCGCTGTGCTAACGGCGTCGGGACGTGGCGCAGTTTGGTAGCGCGCCTGCTTTGGGAGCAGGATGTCGCAGGTTCGAATCCTGTCGTCCCGACCATTTTTTCTAGCTGCGGGTGTGGTTCAACGGCTAGAACCCGAGCCTTCCAAGCTCGTGACGCGGGTTCGACTCCCGTCACCCGCTCCATTGGAGATTCGAAAGGGCCCTTCGGGGCCCTTTCCTCGTGATAGCCGCGGTGTGCGGGGTAGCTGCGATGTGGGAAACATTGGAGAGTCGTCGCGGTGCGGAGAGTCGTCACGGTGTGCGGGGTAGCCACGGTGTGGAGAGTCGTCGCGGTGTGGAGAGTCGTCGCAGTGTGAGGGGTAGCCGCGGTGCGGAGAGTCGTC
>CAZOGL010000056.1:0-1816 GCA_964579575.1 uncultured Eggerthellaceae bacterium
CTCCTTTGACCTTGTGGTTTTGCGCGGTGTGTTTGATAATTTGAACATTGTGCTAATTACTCCTGTTGAGATAAGGAAGCGATTATGAGTGTGATGGAGAAGTACGAGCGTTGGCTTGCTTGCGCGAAGAAGGTGAACCAGGAAGAGCTCTTGGCTTTACGCGATGATGAGCGTGCCCTTGAAGATGCGTTCTATCGCGACCTGGCGTTTGGCACTGGAGGCCTCCGTGGCATCATCGGCATCGGTTCCAACTGCATGAACGTCTACACCGTCGGCCAAGCTACCCAAGGCCTTGCAAACTATCTCAACGCGAACTTCGAGAATCCAACGGTAGCGATTGCGCGCGACTCCCGCAACATGGGCGAGGAGTTTTGCCATGTCGCAGCAGGGGTGCTTGCTGCGAACGGTATCAAGGCAAATCTCTATCCTCGTATCGAGCCCACCCCGGCGTTGAGTTTCGCTGTGCGTGACCTTGGGTGCTCGGCGGGAATATGCATGACTGCGTCGCACAATCCTTCCGCCTACAACGGTTACAAGGTCTACGGTCCTGACGGTTGCCAAATCACCACTGAGGGCGCTAAGGCAATCCAGGGTGAGATTGCCGACGTGGATATCTTCGATGACGTTAAGATCATGGACTTTGACAAGGCTATCGAGGCCGGCCTTGTCAGCTGGATAGGTGATGACACCCTTGATCGGTTTATCGACGGTTGTGCCGCCGCGTCTCTTGGTGGAGGTGAGGGCGAACTCAAGCTTGTCTACACGCCACTTCACGGTGCAGGCCTCGAGTGCGTCTCTCGCATCCTTGAGCGCATCGGCGTTTCCGACGTCACCGTCGAGCCGCACCAGGCGATTCCCGACGGCAACTTCCCGACGTGCCCTTACCCCAATCCCGAGATTCGTGAGGCGCTTGAACTCGGACTTGAGCTTGCTTCCGAGATCCAACCCGACCTGTTGCTCGCAACCGACCCGGACACTGACCGCGTCGGCATCGCTGTTGTCAAGGACGGTGAGCCGGTCTTGCTGACGGGCAACGAGGTCGGCATCTTGCTCACCGACTATGTCTGCGCTATGCGTGCAGCGCGTGGGGAGGACCTTGCGGACAAGGTCGTTGTCACCACCATCGTGAGTTCCGCCATGGCCGATGCTCTTTGCCGCGATCGTGGCTTTGAGCTGCGTCGTACCCTCACCGGCTTCAAGTACATCGGCGAACAGATCGGTATGCTTGAGGCTGCTGGAGAGGTCGATCGCTACATCTTCGGCTTCGAGGAGAGCTACGGCTACCTTGCGGGCGCACATGTCCGCGACAAGGATGCCGTCGTTGCCAGCATGCTTATCTGCGAGATGGCTCGTTGGTACCGTGCCAAGGGCATGGATTTGGTTGACGCGATCAATGCCCTCTACGAGAAGTATGGCTATTACAAAAACAGCCTTATCTCCGTTGGCTACCCGGGCGCTGAGGGGGCGGCAAAAATGGAGGCCATCACTGCGGGTCTTCGTGCCGAACAACCTGCAAAGATCGCCGGACTCAAGGTAGAGCGCTTCGTTGATTACAAGCCGGGTGTCGCTATGCCTATCATCGGTGGTCACGGTGATGCAGCCGAGCAGATGATGCCCGGCTCCGATGTCCTCGAGTTCCAACTTGAGGGTGGCAACAAGTTGATGATTCGCCCCTCCGGCACTGAGCCCAAGATCAAGTCCTACATGTTTTCCAAGGGAGCAACCTCTGATAAGGCCGACGAGCTCCTCTCGAAGCTTGAAGCCGCGGCACGAGAGCTCCTGTCGTAAGCTTTGCGCCCTAATCGCTTAGGGGCTG
>CAZOGL010000056.1:1916-9429 GCA_964579575.1 uncultured Eggerthellaceae bacterium
CCGTTTACGGCCGCCTCAGCGGCAAGAAGCTCATCCTCAAACATGAGTTTGCCCTCGAACAGGTCGCGATCGCGACCGACGAGGGTCTCGCGGGCTTGGTCGCGGAGGTTGTTCATGCCGCTCAAGAACTTGCGATACATGACCAACGTCAAATAGCGGCCCATGGTGGTGAGGGTGATCTCGTTCTCGTCGTTGGTGGCAAAGGCGCCGTTGGCGATCATGAATGCCATCTCAACAGAGAGACCTTGCTCCACGGTGCATCCGAAATGCCTCTCGAAGGCCTTCTTGTCGAGGCGCAGCTTGTAGAGGTTGACAAGGAAGCAATAGCGCATCTGGTCCTTCTTGGACAACTTCGTCTTGCCCATGATAGACATCTCGCCGCTTTCAATATGCTTGTTGTAATCGGTAAGGCTGAAATCGTTTACAAACAGGTGTCCGTCGAGATGGGTGATGGCGCCCGAGCCGATAGCGGGGTACTCGTCGTAGGCGACCATGTACTCCTCGACATCGATGGTAGCTGCCTTCTTGCCGGTCTCCTTGTTCAGGCGGTTAAAGGTCCAAATGGTATGTCGCTCGAACAGCGGGTTGTCGCCGCCGGTAAGGATGCCGTCGAGGATTTGGTAGTAGCGATACTCGCGGTTGTAGTCCATCGCGCCGAGAACCTCGGCCATCTTGTTCATCGTGCAATTGGACACATACAGGGGGCTGAAGGTGGTCTGCTGCGCGCCACACGTGGCAATCTTCTCCAGGTCGTTGATGAGGATATCCTCGGTTTGGGAGGGGAAGTTGAAGATCATGTCCACGTTGATAGAGTGGAAATAGGGGGCAGCGTCCTTGATGCGTTGAAAAATCTCTTCTCCGGAGCCGTATTTGTCGTAACGCTGCATCTGCTTCAAAAGGTCGTCGTTGAAGCTTTGGACGCCTACGCTGAGGCGATTGACGCGGTTGTGGAGCGCCTCGATGTACTCAGGCGTCAAGTGATTGGGATTGGTCTCGCTTGAGACCTCATTGATGTTGAACATGTCCCGAGCTACATCGATGGTCTCGCAAAGCTCGTCAAGCATGATGGTGGGCGTCCCGCCGCCGATATAGAGGCTCTCAAAGTCGTATCCCATACCTTTTAGCATCTCCATCTCGCGACGGAGGTTCTTGAAATATGGACGGGCGACGGATTCTTGGTAGGGATAACGGTTGAAGCTGCAGTAGGGACAAAGCACCTGACAAAACGGGACATGCATGTACAACATGTACTTTTGCCCCGGGTTTGGCAGGGGATAGGTCGTGTCGGTCGTGGGATTAAGCACCAATCGTTTCTTGGCGATGGTCTCAACCACCTTCGACAACAGACGTTCAGACAGCATTCGGGCTCCTCATACGTTTGGCTTTTTTGTAGCCTTGAAAGTATAACGCTTCGCCACAGGCATGCGTACACGTAAAAACACGCAAGTCCGAGCCCAGGCACGCTTAGACGTACATGTGAAAACATGCGAGTTCGGGTTCGTTTAGACGCAGCTGTAAAAACGCGCAAGCCCAGGCATGTCCACAATCAAGTTCAAAATACAACGCAAAACGATATCGAAGCTTTCTTTGGCTAACATTTATGTTAGGCTGTACTAACTTATAAGGTATGAAAGACGGGAACCGTGACTGAAGAGCGCGATAATGAACTCAAAGGCGAAGGCGTGAGGGATGCTCGCGAGGGGCGATTTGCTCCACGGACATTGTTGAGCGATGCCTGTGAGTCTTGCACGGGAAAGCATTGGGAATGTACCCAGGCAGCCAAGGCGAAGACCTTGCGTGATTTGCCCATAGGTTGGTCGGCGACGATTGCGTCAGTGGGTGGCGAAGGGTCTTTGCGCCAACACTTACTTGACATGGGTGTTATACCTCACGCGCGGGTCGAGGTAGTCAAGTTCGCGCCCATGGGGGATCCTATGCAGGTTCGTATTCACGGCTATGAGCTGACGTTGCGCTTGGCTGACGCGGAGAAGATCTCCCTTGTCGATATTTGTTGCCCCACATCAGACATGTTTAACCCCGAGGTTCATCACGGTCCTTCCTCGGTTGATATCAGCGCGTCCTATCCCCACCCCCACGAGCGTCCGCACCCGGGGCTTGGAGAGGACGGACGTTTTCACGATTCCTCAAGCGAGAATCCGCTTCCTGAGGGTAGGGCCCTTACCTTCGGTCTTGTTGGTAACCAAAATTGCGGCAAGACCACGTTATTCAACCAACTTACCGGCTCTAACCAGCATGTCGGTAATTTCCCCGGGGTGACAGTCGATCGCAAAGAGGGCGTCATACGCAAGCACGAGGACACCCTTGTGACGGACTTGCCAGGCATCTACTCTCTGAGCCCTTACTCAAGTGAGGAAATCGTCACGCGTCAATTCCTTTTGGAGGATAGGCCTTGTGGCATCATCAACATAGTCGATGCTACCAACATCGAGCGCAACCTCTATCTCACCATGCAGCTTCTCGAGTTGGATATGCCCATGGTTTTGGCGCTCAACATGATGGATGAAGTCGTCGAGAATGGCGGCTCGATCCTTGTCAACGAGCTTGAGCAACAACTTGGCATCCCGGTGGTTCCTATCAGCGCCATCAAGGACGAGGGAGTAGACGAGTTGGTTGCCCATGCGGTCCATGTTGCCCGATATCAGGAACGACCGCTGCGCCAAGATTTTTGCGACTCGCAAGGTGAGGTTGCAGCATTGCACCGTTGTATGCATGCGATTATGCATCTGATCGAGGACCATGCTGAGCGCGCGGGGCTTCCGCGTCGATTTGCCGCTTCCAAGGTTATCGAGGGTGACGAGTTGGTTATCGACAAGCTCGACCTGACCCAAAACGAGCTTGAAACCATAGAGCACCTCGTCTTGGAGGCAGAGCAGGAATGCGGACTTGATCGTGCCGCGGCTATGGCGAACATGCGCTACAGCTTTATCAACCGTGTTTGCGCGGCGACGGTTGTCAAGCCTCAGGTGAGCCGCGAGCATGCACGCAGCGAGAAGATTGATCGCATCCTTACGGGTCGCATCACGGCTATACCGGTATTTGTCGCCATCATGGCCGTTGTGTTTTTCTTGACGTTTAACGTCATCGGGGCGTTTTTCCAAGATCTCCTCGATATGGGGATTACCGCGTTAGGGAAGGTGTGCGCCCAAGCGTTGGAGAGGGCTGGAGCCGACGAGGCAATTCAATCGTTGGTGGTCGATGGAATCTTCGGTGGCGTCGGAAGCGTCTTGTCGTTTTTGCCTATCATCGTGACCCTGTTTTTCTTCCTGTCCCTGCTTGAAGATTCGGGATACATGGCCCGCGTTGCGTTTTTCATGGATAAGCTCCTGCGAAAAATCGGGCTTTCAGGGCGATCCATCGTTCCGATGCTTATCGGCTTTGGATGCAGCGTCCCCTCCATCATGGCAAGTCGCACGCTGCCCAGCGCTCGAGATCGCAAGTTGACAATCATGATGACGCCGTTTATGAGCTGTTCGGCAAAGTTGCCAATCTACGCATTTTTGACGGCGGCATTCTTCCCGGATTGTGCAGCTCTCGTTATGACGGGGCTTTACTTTCTTGGTATCGTCATCGGCGTCCTTGTTGCCCTGCTTGCGAAAAACACGGTGTTTGCGGGCGAGGCGGTTCCCTTTGTCATGGAGTTGCCGAACTATCGCTTCCCAGGTCCAAGAAATGTTGCCCACTTGCTCTGGGACAAGGCGAAGGACTTCCTCCAACGCGCGTTCACGATTATCTTTGTTGCGACAATCGTTATCTGGCTGTTGCAAAGCTTCACACCGAGCCTGGCATTTACCACCGATTCAGCTGATAGCATTCTCTCTGTGATTGCGGGTGTCATATCTCCTTTGTTTGCACCGATAGGTCTGGGGGATTGGCGTGTCGTCACAGCCCTCATCAGCGGATTTATTGCAAAGGAGAGCGTTGTTTCCACCTTAGGGGTCCTCTTTGGCGAGGTCAGTGAGATTGCTTTAGCATTGACTCCGGTAGCGGGTGCGAGCTTGTTGGTGTTTTGCCTTCTCTATACGCCCTGCGTTGCGGCGATCGCATCGGTCAAAAGGGAGCTTGGAGGCAAGTGGGCCTTGGGCGTCATCGCGCTCCAGTGCGGTATAGCCTATATCGCAGCGTTCGTGGTGCGAGCCTTAGGCGTCCTTGTCGGAGCCGCGTAACATTGGCGATATGAAACATGAAACATAAAGCATGAAACATGAAACGGGCCCCGACCTCGAAGGTTGGGGCCCGAATGCGTAGCGCTTGAAAGGTAAGCTACTGGATGATGTTCCAAGACACGACGTTGGACTCAACCATCGTGCCGTCATTAAGTTCGACGACGCATTTCATCAGATGGTTTGCAAATGCGGAGGTCGCGCGCATCCGCCAAGAGTTCTTGACGATGTACCTGTCGTTATACCATGTCATCCATGTTTGGCCACCGTCGACCGAGTAGTACCAGTGGTACTTGTAAGCGCGGATGCTCGTGTCCAGGTTGTAGGTGTTGACGGTAAAGGTCTGATACATGTTGACAAGAATGGTCTTGCTGGTGAGTACTGCCGTGGGTCCACCAATGCCCCAATCGACCACGTTGGAAACCATTTCCACGCCATCGGTGGTGGTGGCCACCATGCGCATGGTCAGTCGCTTGTAGCTATCGAGAACCTTCTCCCAGACGTAATCCTCGTTAGCGGTCGGCCCTGGCCAGTTTACCCATTCCGCGCCGCCGTTCTCGGAATACTGCCACTGGAACGATGCGATGTCATAGCCAACGTAAGTGCAGTAGAAGTATTGATAGCGTCCCTTGTAAAGATTGTCATACTCTCGGCCGATGCTGAACTTCTTCTCGACGTTTCGGTAGATATTCCACTCGATGACCTTGGCGTCCGTAGTTCCGTCGCTCCACTGGTAGTTTGCAGTGGGAGCGACAGTGTACTCGTAGGTACCAGGGGTAATCTGCTCATACGTGCCGCTGAAGGTGTAAGCACCTGCCTCAGCGAGCGTCTCGTCGCAGGCGATGCCGCTGAGTGTCTTACCCGTGTACTCAAGGGAGGTACCAGCCGGGATGTCGAGGGAGGCGCGTGCGATGGACCACGCCAAGGTTTGGGAGGTGGTGCTGCCATCGGCCCAGGTATAACCCTCGGACGGGGTGATGACGACGTAATAGGTACCAGCGTTTTGAGCAACGGTGGTACCTTCGAGATCGAAGCCCTCGCCGCCCGTAATGCCGACCTGGTCGGTGCCGTTGTAGATCAGCCCAGTAACCACGGTGGGGGCGGTTGCGGCCTTGGCGGTGATGGTCCAGTTGTACTCGATGCTGTCAATAGAACCGTTGTCCCACATATGGTTATCGTCGAGGATGGCGCATGCCGTGTAATTGCCAGGAAGCGTTGCGGCGAAGGTCCCGGTGAGGCTATAGCCGTAACCTTCATTGATGGCAATCTGCTCGCTACCGTTGTATTCGAGCTCCAAAGCTGCGTTGGGCTCGGTGACCTGCGCACGTGCGATGGACCAAGAGATGTATTTGGCAGAGGTCGTGCCATCTGCCCAGCAGTAGTTGGTCGTGTCAACGAGCGTCGCCTTTGCGGTATACTCGCCAGCGTTGACGGCGGTGTGGCCGGTCAAGACGTAGCCAGGAGCGTCGCTGAAAGCCGATTGGGTATTGCCGTTGTAGACAAGCCCGGACTCGGGGGTAGGTATGGCGACCTTTGCTTGGTTAATCGTCCAGGTGACGGTCACCTTGTCTGTACCAGTCTCGGCCCATGCGTAGTTAGTGGCGTCATCGACGGTGCAAACGGCCTCGTAGGTGCCAGCGTCCTTGGCCGTCCCGCCCGTAACGGTGTAGCCGTCGCCGTGTGCAACGCCGGTCTTTTCAAATCCCACATAGCTTATGTTGCTTGCCGGGGCGGGAGTGTCCATGAGTTGTTTGCCGATGGACCACTCGATCGTCTTCGCTGCGGTGGTACCGTCGCTCCACGTGTAATGGCTTGCGTCGGTAAGCGTTGCCGTAGCGTAGTAGGTACCGGCATTCGTTGCGGAGGTCGTGCCAGAAACCGTATAGCCGGTTCCAGCGACGATGCCAGTCTGTTGATCTCCGTTGTAGGTCAGACCGGTCATAGCTTCAGGAATGGCGACGGTGTCAGCAAGGATGTCAAAGGACAAGGTAACGCTACCCTCAACACCGTTGATGCCGGTAATGGTTACCGTAGCGGTTCCGACCTCGGTGTTGTTTGCGTACTCTACGGTGTAGTCGGTACCCTCAAGGAGGTTTTCGCCATCATAGGTGACCGTGACGCTCGGCGTGATGGCCTTGCCCGTCCATGTTTGGGCGGAGATAGAGGAAACGTCGCTGTTGTTGAGGGTGATGGCGCTGCTGGCGTCCGTGCTTTCCCATGCAAGCATCGGATAGCCGCCGTTTTGGGGGTTGGTCTTGCTGTCATAAACCCAGGTGCCAGGATCGGTGTTGTTCAGTTGGGAGACAAACCCGCGGGTCTGCATCGTCTCAAGGGTCATCTTCTTGACATTTGACTTGGTCGCGATTTGCTTCGAGCCGGTATCGTTGCCGTTGTAGCACATTGAGGTGGAGGACTCTTGAGCCCAGAACACATCCGTCAAGCGGTTCAGATTTTGCTTGACTGAGGAACTGTAGCGAAAATCTCCGAAGATGCCGCCGGTATTTTTTGCTTCAACCGTACCGACGTTGTAGCAGCTGTAGTAGTTCTTGAGGTAATCCGCAGTTTTGGCAGGCGCTTCGTTGCCGTTGATGCCGCCGGCGAAACTGCCCGCGGAGACGTTTGCGGTGTTGTAACAATTAGAAACGGTTGTACGGGATGCGCTGTTCGCCTTGCCAAGGATACCGCCCGCATATCCGTTCGTACTTCCCGTAACGGTGCCGACGTTGCTGCATTGGTCGATATTAATCGTTCCCGACCACGCATAACCGATGATGCCGCCCGTGTAAATGTTTTTGTAGGAGTCGCCGGTATAGAGAACGTCTGCTTCGTTGCGCACGCGGGAGATGTTGCCGTCAAGAAGTGCGCCGACGGCGCTGCCTACGTAGCAATTGGAATCTGCTATGCAGCTGAGGGAACCCTTGATCGTGAAGTTTTGGATGTTTGCAGGAGCATCTTCAGTGCCTTTGACATAGCTGAAAATGCCAAAGCCTTCTGGGGAGGTGGTGCTTTCCATTGCGACCGTGATCGAATGGTAGTTGCCGTTGAAGTTTCCTCCGAAGTAGTAATTGGTAGAGTTGAAGCCGATGCCTGCGAAGTTACCGGCGCTCAAGTCGAGGTCAGTGGTGAGGGAGAAGTACACGCCGCTGTAATGTTCAGTTGTGGAGTTGACGACATTGGCGAGGTAGTTGAAGTTCGCTGCGCTCTCAATCAGGTACGGATCCTCAGCAGTGCCGGTTCCGTGCGTCCACTTGACAGCAGATTTTCCGTCCCAGACACCGTTGTCGTTTGCGTTGGAAGCGGCAAGGTTAGACGTTGCTTCCTCGTCAGCGAGT
>CAZOGL010000057.1:0-5407 GCA_964579575.1 uncultured Eggerthellaceae bacterium
GTGGGGGTATGTATTACTATCTTTTGCGGAATATCGGGTTACACCGGTATCGAATGTGTTGGTACCGCTTGTGTTGGAAGGGACCTTTGTATGTGTGGAATCGTTGGTTATACCGGATCTCTTGCAGCCGCGCCGATTTTGCTCGAAGGCTTGAAGCGTCTTGAATATCGTGGCTATGACAGTGCAGGCATTGCGATCCAGGAAGGCGAGGAGCTTGCGGTTGTTTGTCGCAAGGGCAAGGTGAGTACGCTCGCCCATACCGTCGAGCACTTCGAGTTCGAGGGTACCTGCGGCATCGGGCACACCCGTTGGGCGACCCACGGCAAGCCCTCCGAGGCGAATGCCCACCCCCATACCAGTTGTGACGGCCGCATCGCCGTCGTCCATAACGGCATTATCGAGAATTTCGCTGAGTTGCGCGAAGAACTTATCGCGGAAGGTCACGTGTTCAAAAGCGAGACCGATACCGAGGTCGTTGCCCACCTTGTGGAACGCGCCTACCAAGGCAACCTCATGGAGGCTCTCCGTGAGGCATCCAGCTATATCGTCGGTGCCTTTGGTCTTGCCGTGACGTGCGCGGATGAGCCTGGCGTCATAGCTGTGACACGCAAGGACAGCCCTATCGTTGTCGGCCGCGGCGCGAACGGCAGCTATGTCGCCAGCGACATCATCGCCATGATTGATGCCACCCGTGACGTCGTTGTGTTGGCTGATGGTGAGGGCGCTCTTCTCACCCCCGACGGTATCGAGTTTAGCGACGCGAACGGTGAGACAATCGAACCGAAGATCACCCATGTGGATTGGGACTTGGATGTCGCGGAGAAGGGCGGATACCCCGACTTCATGATGAAGGAGATCCACGAGCAGCCGCGCGTCATCCGCGACACCCTCGCCGGGCGTCTTGTTGACGGAGCGCTCGAGATCGACGAGCTCGATATGAGCCCGGAGGAGCTTAACCTCATTGATCGCGTCTACGTCATCGCATGCGGCACCAGCTATCATGCCGCCCTCATTGCCAAGAACCTTATCGAGGGTTGGGCGCGCATCCCTTGCGAGGCTGAGACGGCCAGCGAGTTTCGCTATCGTAACCCCATCATCACCCCGACCACGTTGTGTGTTGCCGTGAGCCAATCCGGTGAGACCGCCGACACCTTGGCCGCTATCCGAGATGCTCGCGTCAAGGGCGCTCGCGTGTTTGGTATCACCAACGTGGTGGGCAGCCCCGTCGCCCGCGAATCTGACGGCGTGATCTACACGAAGGCAAACAAGGAGATTGCGGTTGCGTCCACCAAGAGCTTTTTGGGCCAGGTTGTGAGCTTGACGTTGCTTGCTATGCTCTTGGCCCAAGCCAAGGGACGTATGCGCATGAACCAGATTCGTATGTTGTTCCGCGAGCTCGCTGACACGGCCGGTCAGGTCGAGGCGATTCTCGCCGATACGTATGCCATCGACAAGGCCGCCGAGGCGTGCGTCGATGCCACGAGCGCCCTGTTCATAGGGCGCGGCATGGGTAGTGCCATCTCCAAGGAGGGCGCGCTCAAGCTCAAGGAGATCTCCTATCTCCATGCCGAGAGCTATCCGGCGGGCGAGATGAAGCACGGACCTATCGCCTTGATTGACGACGGGTTCCCTGTCATCGCCATTGCGACTCAAAGTCCCACCTACGACAAGGTTGTCTCCAACCTTCAAGAGGCTCGTGCTCGCGGTGCGCTCATCGTGGCCATCGCGACGGAGGGCGACGAGGAGATTTGCAAGAACGCGGACCATGTCATCTACATCCCGAAAGTTCGCGATTGCTTTAGCCCGGTCACTGCCAGCGTCCCGTTGCAGTTGCTCGCGCGCCGTATCGCAATTTTGCGCGGGTGCAACGTGGACCAGCCACGCAACCTCGCAAAGAGCGTCACGGTGGAGTAGTAACTGCTGCGTCGGGTCAGTAGCGGGTGTCTGTGATTGGATCGCAGACACGGGAGGGCCTGCTGCCTCATCGAACCGTCGGGCATATGATCGATGGCGGGTGTCTGTGATTGGATTGCAGACACCCGTTTTTTGGTTCGGGGCTTGTGGTGTGCGGCTCTGAAACCCTTGTCAATCCTCTACAATAAAAGGCTAGGCATGGGAGGATGAAAATGATCGAAGACCGCAAAGAAGACAACGCTTTGGACCAAGTCGGCTTGGGCATTGACGTGGTGGAGATTGAGCGTGTGGCAAAGATTCTTGGACGTACGCCGAGCTTCAAAAAGATTTTTTCCCAAGCCGAACAGGAGTATTGCGATGGGAAGGCCGTCCCTGCGGCCCACTACGCTACCCGTTTTGCGGCCAAGGAGGCCGTGGTGAAGGCTTTGGGCACCGGTTTCTCGAAGGGTGTCAACGTGCGAGACATCGAGGTCCGCCGCACATCCAAGGGGCGCCCCTATGCCGTCTTGAGCGGTCGAGCCAAGGAGATCGCCGCCGAACTTGGTGTGATCGACCTCCCCATCTCCCTTTCCTACACCCATACCGAGGCGGTGGCTTGCGCCATGGCCATCACCGAGAGCAGCCAGGCTGCCGCCGCAAAACGCAAAGATCCCATGGAGGAGCTTGCGCGTCAGTACAAGGACGTGCGTTCCGTGTTGGATGACATCGGATAGAAAATCATGGCCGGCGAGGAGAGACATAGGACGGAGGGGACAAACGTTCCCGAAGAGGTTCCCACCTCCTCACGCGGTTTTGTGCGCTTCAACCAAAGCAAGAAGAAGTCGTGGCACCTGTTCGCGTTGTGCGCCGTAATCTTGGTTCCCCTCGTATACGTCGCGTTGTTCCTCGTCTCTTTGCAAGATCCCTATAGCGGCATGAACCAAGTTCCTGCTGTGGTGGTCAATCTCGATCAAGGGGCGCAGATCGATGGCGAGCAGCGCAACATCGGCCAAGAGTTGAGCGATGCGCTTATCGAGGACAACTCCTTGGCGGTTGACGGCGAGGTGTCGGGCTTTGATTGGAACTTTACGACCAGCGAGCGACGGGCGGCGCAATCTTTGCGCGACGGCGCCTACTACATGGAGATCGTTATCCCTGAGGATTTTAGCCAAGCGATTGCCTCGGCGAACACGAAGGACGCGACCAAGGCTGAGCTTAAGGTGTATTACAACCCCGCGGCGAGTTTCGGGGCGCAGACGGTAGGCAAGGGCCTTATCGTGCGTATCGTCGATAAACTCGAAGAAAAGGTGCAAGGGGATTATCTCAACAGCATCTTCCTCACGATCAAAGAGGCGGGCTCTGACCTGTTGACCGTGGCAAACGCTGGACTCGACTTGACGGACGGACTTTTCACGGCTCGCGACGGCTCAGCTACGCTCACTGATGGCGTCCAACAACTTGCGGAGGGAAATGCGACGTTGACCGACGGGTTGTATGAGGCGGGTGACGGAGCGAGCCAACTTGCCAGTGGGGCTGGCCAACTTGCCAGTGGTGTGATGCAACTCGCCGACGGATTGGGCCAGCTCAAGCAAGGTATCGAGAGTTCCTCCTCCTCGGCGGAGACCGTCGCGTTGGCAAAAGCCTTGTCGGAGGTAGGTTATTACTTGCAAGCCTACGGCGTTGAGGCGGCAAAGGAGAACCCGGATACCGCTCTCGAACAGGCCTATCTTGACAGCGCTGCCGCCGCCGCCTCTGCCGCCGCGGCCGCGAACAGCACCATTGGCGACCCGCTTGTCGCCTATATCTCGGGAGGGAGCTTTTCCTACGCTTCCGGCTCGACGACGGTGACCTGCACCGAGCAAGGTCTTATTCCCGCTTTGGCGGCCTATGTGCAGGCGGAAAACGAGTTGGCCGCCTTTGAACAAAACGAGCTCGCACCCCTTCTTGAGCTTTTGGAAGAGCTCGGAGATTCCATCGAGGGCATGGAGGGCTTAGGCGATGTTATTAAAGCGGACCTCGAGGCGCTTTACGCAGCGGTGGAGAACTATACCCAGTGCGTGTCGCTTTATCGGGAGGCTTTGAGCGCCTATAGCCAGGCTCTTGAAGACTTTGCTGCAGGGACCATCACGGAGGAGGAGCTCGCGACATACAAGGCGGCGGTGGATACCGCTGCCGCAAACGTCACGGCGGCGCGGGAGGCCATAGCTGACGCACGCCAAAAGCTTGCCGATGACCTTCCCGACTTCATCAGGATGCTCTCGATCGTCGCTGAGCTTTGGGAGCAGATTGGCAGCGCGGAGCATATCGAGGAACTCATCAACGAGCTGATGGCCCTTATCGAGAACGAGGCGCGTGCAGGCGCTGCGGCCCAAGGTGCGGCAGGTAAGGTGGAGGGGTATCTCGTCGGTGTTGCGGTAACGTCTTCCTACGCCAGCGGGTCCACATCCAAGCTTGCTGACGCTATCAACCAGATCTACACGGCTGTTGCCGTGGGCTCGGGAGACTCCACGAGCCTTGTGGAGGGGACAAACCAATTGGCGTCGGGCGCAACCTCTTTGGCTGAGGGCATCTACACGGCCGCGGACGGCAGCAACACCATCACCCTCAACCTCGCGACGGTGGCAAGCGGCTCGCAATCCTTAACCGAGGGGATTGATACCGCTGCGAGCACCTCGGGGACGTTGTTCGAGGGGTTGTTGAGCGGTGTGGATTCCCAAGATACGCAGACTGCCAACAGCGAGGTGCGTTCTGAGGTCCTATCCAACCCCGTCACGGTCAACGGAGAGGCCAAAGATGGCGAGAGCATCACCTCCGTTGCCAATTACGGTACGAGCATCGCGCCGTATTACCTCGGTCTTGGCCTTTGGCTTGGTTGTCTGTTGGCAACCTTGGTGCTCAGGCCCATCAACGAGAAGCGTTTCCTCACGTCCGCCTCGACCCCTCGTCTCGTCCTTGCCGGGTATCTCCCCTTGGCTGGTGTCGCGATTGTCCAGATGGTTGTCGCCTTGGCAATCGTCCAGTTTGCTCTCGGGATGAACGTGTCATTCCCCGTTGTGTATTACCTGTTCGGCGTCTTGGTCGCCTTGGTGTTTGCGGCTCTCAACCAGATGTTGGTGGGGTCGTTTGGCATAGGTGGTTTGTTCGTGTCGGTGGTGTTGCTTGCCGCACAGCTTTGCATGGCGTCTGGAACGTTTCCGATCGAGTCCGCCTTCTCGGCCATGGGGATCATAAGCATGTTCATGCCCATGACATATGTGGTTCGTGGTCTGCGTGTCGCCATGTGCGGGTTGGGCGTTGAGTACGTGGCAATCCCTTCCGCGGTGCTTGCGGCTGTTGGCTTGGCGGCATTGGTGCTGACCGTCTTGTTTGTGACGATTCGCCGCAGACGCGCGCGCAAGAAGAGCGACGATGACAAGGCGGGCTCAGACGGAGAGCCTCCGCGCTTGCTCGACACGGTTCCGATTGACGAGCTCGATCGCACGTCCGGACACGAGCTCGACCGCGCGTTCGACCA
>CAZOGL010000057.1:5507-8674 GCA_964579575.1 uncultured Eggerthellaceae bacterium
GCGTGTGCGTCGTTGTTGCCTTGGCCTGCGGAAGATGCCAACAAATATTCCCGCGGCAAGCTCGTCTTGGCAGCGGGGTGCGCAAAATATCCCGGTGCTGCCTGTCTTGCTGCCAGCGCGGCGAGTCGCATCGGGGCGGGATACGTGCAGGTGGTATGCGCGGATGAGACCGCTCCCGTCGTGCGTGCTTGGCAACCGTCCCTTGTCGTGACGCCTTGGAGCCAAGGTCTTGCTTCGGGCTCCCAGCCTTCTGAGAGGCGGCCGGTCGCTTACGCGGTGGGTCCTGGGTTCGACGCCCATGACGCGCAGTGTTCCCAAATCGCCCTTGCGGTCATGCAATTGGCTGCTGATCTTGCTGCTCCGCTGTTGGTTGACGGGGGTGCGCTCTCCGTGTTCTCCGATTCCCAAGCGGCGGGCATCATCCGCTCTTGTGCGGAATTGGGCGTGCCGGCAGTGTTGACCCCACATGGGGGAGAGGCCGTCCGCCTCGCGAACGCGTTGGGCGTTCCGACCTTTGCGGGCCAACCTGGTGGCGTTCGTGAGCAGGAGGACCTTGCGCGTCGACTTTCTCAAGCCCTTCGCGCCGTCGTGGTGCTGAAGGGTCCCGACACGTGTATCGCCTTCGAGGAGGACGTGGCCGTGGTGGATGAGGGAACGTCTGCCCTTGCCAAGGCGGGAACGGGCGATGTGCTTGCTGGCATGATCGGCGGTTTGCTCGCCCAGGGGTTGCGTCCCTTTGATGCTGCGCAACTCGGCGTCAAACTCCATGCCCGTGCGGGTATTGTTGCTGCTGAGCGCATGACTTCAATATGCGTGATTCCCGAAGATGTCCTTGACGCGATTCCTGTTGCCATCAAGGCTCTCTCCGAGGCGGTCTAGCGCGAAGCGACTGCTTGCAGGTCGCGCTCGTGTGTGCTGCGGTACAATTCGGTAGGCGAAGCGTCAAAAGGAAAGACACGAAGACCGGAACAGTTGTTTGCGCCATCATCGCGCACAATTTGGCGGGTAATTATCAAAAGGGTATCGCAAGGAAAGACAGGGGACGTCATGGCCGAGGAACAGCAATCACTCTTCAACGAACAGGCGATGGCTGCTGCAACAAGCGATCCGGCGGCGCGTATCGAGGCATTGCGCCGCGAGATTGAGCACCATACCTATCTCTACTATGCCAAGGACGAGCCTGAGATCTCGGATTTTGCCTATGACTCCCTTATGCGTGAACTGCGCGAATTGGAGTTTCAACACCCCGAGCTCATCGATCCGTCGAGCCCAACCCAACGTGTCGGCGGGTATGTGGGCGAGCAATTTGCCCCGGTGCGCCATGAGCAACGTATGTATTCCCTCGACAACGCCATGGATCTTGACGAGCTTGACGCCTGGCTCGGGCGCGTCCAAGAGTTCTTCGGTCACATGGTGCCGGTGGTTTGCGAGCTGAAAATCGATGGTAGCTCCATCGCCTTGACCTATGAGGATGGCGTGTTGGTGCGCGCCGCCACGCGAGGGGACGGCACGACGGGCGAGGACGTGACGGTCAATATGCGTACCGTCAAGGATGTCCCGCTGCGCTTGCGCGAGGAAGGCATGGGCGGTATCGCCCGTGTGGGCGCTATCGAGTTGCGCGGCGAGGTGTACATGCCCAAATCCAGCTTCGAGTTCCTCAACAAGGCCGCGGAGGCCAACGGGGGCAAGGTGTTTGCAAACCCTCGCAACGCCGCAGCAGGCAGCTTGCGCCAAAAGGACGCCAACGTCACCGCCAAGCGCGACCTTTCCACGTTCTTGTACGCTATTGCCGACCAAGATGCCCTGACGGCGACAAGCCAACATGAGCTCCTTGCGTGGCTCGGTGAGGCGGGTTTCCACGTCAACCCTGACGTGAAGCGGTGTGAGACGGCGGCGGAGGTGCACGACTTTTGCGCGGCGGCTCTCGAAAATCGCGGCAACCTGCCTTACGAGATCGACGGCGTTGTCGTCAAGGTTGACGAGTTTTCCCGCCAAGCAGCCATGGGATTTACTGCTCGCGCACCTCGTTGGGCCATCGCCTTCAAGTTCCCGCCGGAGGAGAAGACCACGTTGCTTCGCGATATCACCGTCCAGGTCGGCCGTACCGGCGCTCTGACCCCGGTGGCCGAGCTCGTGCCGGTTGTCGTGGCGGGCTCCACCGTGGCCCGCGCGACCCTGCACAACCTTGACGAGGTGCGTCGTAAAGACGTGCGCATCGGGGATACCGTCATCGTGCGCAAGGCGGGGGATGTCATTCCCGAGGTCTTAGGACCTGTGTTGTCCTTGCGCCCCAAGGACGCGCGGCCTTGGGATATGCCAAGCCTGTGCCCGAGTTGTGGCTCTCCTGTCGTGCGTGAGGAGGGCGAGGCCAAGCACCATTGCATTTCCATCGAGTGTCCCGCGCAAGCGGCAGAGCGTCTTGTGCATTGGGCGAGTCGCGGAGCCATGGATATCGACGGTATGGGCGATGAGATCGTCGGCCGCCTCTTGGAGACAGGGCGTGTGACCGATGTTGCCGATTACTACACCCTCGATTCGGTTGAGCTTGCCCAACTCGATATGGGTCGCCTCAACAAGGATGGAGAGCCGATTCGTCTTGGTACTAAGGTCGCAGAAAAGCTCGTTGCCGCTATCGAGGCCAGCAAGGACCGAGGCCTTGCCCGGGTGTTGTTTGGCATCGGCATGCGCCATGTGGGCAAAACCACGGCGGAGGCCATCGCGGCGACCTTCCCCAACCTTGAGGCGTTGAGCGCGGCAAGTGAGGAGGAGCTTGCCTCCATCGAAGGGGTTGGCCCCAAGATTGCGCGCAGCATCTGGGTGTTCTTGCGCACGCCTGCAAACCAGGAAGTCCTCCATCGCCTTCAGTTGCGTGGCGTTCGCGTCGCCGATAAGGTGGCCGCGGACGGGCAAGACGCAGGTCCTAAGCCCCTCGAAGGCCTCTCCTTTGTCTTGACGGGCACCCTCGTGGAGAGCGGCATGACCCGTGATGAAGCGGGAGCTCGTTTGAAGGCTATGGGTGCGAAAGTGGTGGGAAGCGTCTCGAAAAAGACAACTTGCGTCATCTGCGGAGAGAACGCCGGCAGCAAGTATGACAAGGCGGTCAAGCTCGGGGTTCCCATCCTTGACGAGCAGGGATTCCTCACTTTGCTCGAAACGGGCATCTTGCC
>CAZOGL010000058.1:0-4915 GCA_964579575.1 uncultured Eggerthellaceae bacterium
CCCCTCCGGCCACCAGAAACCAAAAAAGCCGCCTCGCGGCGGCTTTAGATTCCTGGTGGACCGTCGGGGACTCGAACCCCGGACCTTGGGATTAAGAGTCCCCTGCTCTACCAACTAAGCTAACGGTCCAAAAAAAGCGACTGCTATCGTAGCACGAATTCAAAGGTTATGCGAAAGAATTTTCACCAATTTTGGGACGCAGCAGCGCCTACCAGAGCGACGCTCACCAGAGCGGTACCAACCGCAATGTCTACCAAATAAGCGCCTGGGTAAGCAAATACATCAACCAAGCTTGGGAGGAACTGCTAAACTGTAGGGCGTTTTAAAACACGCCTCAAAACGAGAGAAGGCGAAACGACCGTGCCGGAAGCGTCGGATTCGAACATTTTCAAGCAGCAAAACCCTAATGAAAACCCCGTGGGTTTCTGCGTTATCCACGTAGAACTCGATGCTGATGGCGAGCCTGTGGACTGGACCTTTGTCCATGTCAACGAGAATCTTGCCAAGCTCGAGAACAGCACACCCGAAGACATGGTGGGACATCGCTTCTCCGAGTTGTTCCCAGACAGGAGTCGCGCAAGGTTGCCCTTGCATTACGAGGCGGCCTACCATGGCAAACAAGCTTCCTTCGATAGCGTCTCGGAGGAGATGGGTCGGTTCGTACACATCGATGTGTTTCCCGTGGGCAAAGAGGGGTACTGCGCCTGCGCGTTATACGACTTCAAAACCTATGTATTCGAAGAACGCACGCGGCAGGCGGAAAAGGACGCCCTTCTCGAGGCGTATGAAAAACAATATCGCCTCAACAAGCTGATTCAGCAGTACTCCAAGGCTCTTAATATCAATTTTCCACTCGTAATCACCGCAGACTACACCAATGACACCTACGAATACGTCGAATACGAGGGTTTTCTCGACGAAGAGTGCATAACCCCCGGAAGCATCGACGACATGGTTCGAGGCGGCGCCTCTACCTTACCCAACTCGGAAGAAGCCGAGGAATTTTGGCAAAAGTTCAATCGTCAGTCTGTGATAGAGACGTTCCGCAGCGGCCAGACCACTATCGAGATGCGCCATTGGCAAAACAGCATCGACGGCAAGGTGCACTACATGGACACCTTTGCCATATGCACCGAGCTGTCCGACGACTCGATTCAAGGCATCTTGCTTTCGAAGCGCATTGATGACGCGGCGGAACGCGACTATGCCTGGCATGTTGCCGACGAACGCATGGAGGTCGTGGATGGAATCGCAACCATCTGCTCGTCAATCATCAAGGGCGATCTTCGTGACCATAGCTACAAGGTGGTCAAGTGCTCAGAGGGTATGAGGGTCGCGTTCGGCGGTCAAAACGAGGGCGACTTCGATGCCGCCATGGGCGTAATCGCCGACAACGTCATACGCCCCGACATGAGCGACGCCGTGCGCGAGTTCATCGACCTGAACACCCTCGACGAGCGTATGGGACAGTCCAAGTCGATCTTCATGGACTACGCGACCTGCGACAACAAATGGATCAAGGGCAGGTTCGTAGTTTTGAGCCGCGATGAGGCCGGTCATGTGGAGAGGATTTTGTACCTGGCACGGGAATTCACCGAGGAAAAGGAGCGTGAGCTGGACTATCTGGCCAAACTCGAGTCGGCGGCAGAGGAAGCCGACCGCGCCAACCGTTCCAAGACCGATTTCTTGCGCCGCATGAGCCACGACATTCGCACACCTTTAAACGGCATCATCGGAATGTTGCGTATCATGAAGCGAAACGAGGGCAACAAGGAAAAATACGACGAGTGCATGGATAAGATCGTGCGCTCGTCGGATTATCTGCTGTCCATCGTCAATGACGTGCTCGATGTGAGCAAGATGGAGTCGGGCGGCATCGTGTTGGAGCACAAGCCCTTCGACCTTGGGCAATTGTTGCTCAACACGTTGCCAATCGTGGCCGCCAACGCCAGCCAAAACAGCGTGTTGTTCACGGGCGGGCGTGACGATACCCATATCGCCCACCGCTACCTTATCGGAAGCCCCGTGCATCTCAACCGTGTGCTCATGAATATCGCATCGAACGCCGTGAAATACAATCGTCGCGGCGGCACCATGAAAATTTATTGCAACGAGTTGCAATGTGATGACGAGACGGCCGAGTACGAGTTTGTGTGCGAAGACACCGGGCTTGGTATGAGCGAGGAGTTTCAAAAACGCGCCTTCGAGCCGCTGGCTCGCGAGGGCAAACAGACCACCACGGGGTTTTCGGGCTCTGGGTTGGGGCTTTCTATCGTGAAGGACATCGTAACCAGGATGGGCGGCACGATAGAGTTGCATAGCCAAGAAAACGTGGGTACCACCATACGCATCGTGATCGCGTTTCCGCTCGACAAGAACCACGAGCAGACCGAGACCACAAGCGGGATACCGGAAAAACTCGACTTGTCTGGCATGTGCGCGCTGTTGGTGGAAGACAACGAAATCAATACGGAAATTGCTCGCATCATGTTGGAAGACGTGGGACTTTCTGTTGTGTGCGTAGAAAACGGACAAGCAGCCATCGACGTCTTCAGCGACTCAAAACCTTACAAATTTGATTTCATATTCATGGACGTGATGATGCCCATCATGGACGGCCTGGAGGCCACACGCACAATCAGGGCGATGCACCGCGTAGATGCCAGGAGCGTGCCCATCATTGCCATGACGGCCAACGCTTTCGCCGATGACAGGCAGGCCTGCCTTGATGCGGGAATGAACGACCATGCTGGCAAGCCGACAGACCCCGCCGAAGTTGCTCGGGTCCTCACGAAATTTTTGAAAAAGTAACCTCTTTTGGATAGTCACAAGAAGGCACCCGCATATGCAGGTGCCTTCTTTTTGGATTTAAGCAATGTGAGCGGTAGTGTGCCAAATGTTGATGTGCAGGTTGCCAACACCTTTAAAATCTAGTCGGTTGCTACGACACCCCCATGTCGGTTACTACGGCGCCCCCATGCAAAAACTACAGTTTGTATGTGGTGAGGCCGTCCTTGATAGTCTCGGCAATTTTCACATCGTGGATCGAATAGGGATCGATCTCGAAGAGGTCTTGGTCAAACACGGTAAGGTCGGCGTATTTGCCCACTTCGAGGGAGCCAAGCACGTCTTCACGCTGCAACTGATACGCGTTCTCGATGGTGTAACCGCGCAACACCTCTTCAACAGTGAGCGCCTCTTCGGGGTTGTGCACCAGCGCGTTGGGGTCACCGAGCGCACGACGGGTGACCAAGCACTCAATGTTTTGCATTGGCGGGAAGGACGTCGGATCGGTCGGGAAGTCGGAACCGAATCCCACGCGTGCGCCACCGTCTTTGATGGTCTTCATAGCGTAAGGCGTGGCTTCCGTGAGCTTTTTCACCAGCTCGAAGGTAGCTTCCTCCTTCGGGTCAGAGCACCACAAGCCCGTCGTGTCAGCAAACACGTCATATTTGCCGAACAGCGCCATATCCTCAGGATAGACATACGAGCAATGCGAGCAGGTAATGCGCAAATCAGTGATGCCCTTTGCACGCACCACACCCGCGGCCTCAAGCACGTTGTGGATGGCCTCGGCACCAATAGCGTGAATGTTCACGTTTATGCCCGCGTTGGCACATTCCTCGAACTTTTGGGCCAAAGTCTCCACGGTCATAATCGGCTTGATGATAGTGCCGTCTTCGTAGGGGTTACGGATGGCTGCCGAGAACGATTCCAAGGTTCCATCGTTGAACAGCTTGTAGAAGTTGCAGAAGAAACGGTCGCCGTTGTACTTTTTGCTGTAGGCAACCGACTCGTTGAAGGCCATTTCGTACAGGCCAGCAACACCTGCAAAGCCACAGAAGTTCAAACGCAACGGAGCCTCGTCGCGATCGACGTCGGCGTACAATTCGTCATTGATCAGGTATCTCATGAAGCTGATAGCGCCACAATCGACCAATGTGGTAATGCCATTGCTTGAGCATACCTGCTTAAAGCGCTCCGTGGCAGCTTCAACCATGTCGTCATCGAAATACTTCGCGGCGCTCATCACCTTGTCCATAGAGGCGACTTCCTTTGCCCAACCCGTAGGCTCGCCGTTTTCATCGCGCATGTAGATCACGCCGCTGGCGGGATCGATATCGGGGGTATCTTTGAAAATGCCCGCAGCTTCAAGCGCTTTGCTGTTGCACCACACGGTATGCATGCTGGCCGAAAGATACGCCATGGGCTTATCGGGGCAAATGGCATCCAAGTCGGCCTTGTTAGGACCCGCCTCGCCAAACGCAAAGTCGAACCAACCCATGCCCGTGTAGGCACCGCGGTCGGGGTGTGCTTCAACGTCTTCGCGAATCTTTACCAACATCTCCTCGGGAGAAAGCGCATCCAAACGCAGCAAACCATCGAACACAATCGCGGCATACACGTGCAGGTGGCCATCGATTAAGCCAGGTGTCACCAGCTTGCCACCAAGATCTTCAACCGCAATATCGCCCGCTTTGGCTTTTGCTTCTTCGGTGCTACCCACAAAAGCGATCTTGTTGCCTTCGATAAGTACGGCTTCAGCCCAAGGTTGCTGGTCGTTAGCGGTAAAAAACTTGCCGTTGACCAGGACTCGCTTGTTTGCCATAAAACCCCTCCTTTGGAAGTTTTCGCGCAGACCCTTTCCCGCGCTTTGCTTAAGGCAAATCTTACTCCTCGGAAACGTTTGCCCTTCTCCAAATGCGTCTGATGCGTTTTTCAGCCCGTTGCTTTGATTTATGAGTTGGTGGCGTTTGCCCGTGTGACGTTTGCGCGCTCTGTTCGTTGAGGTTGCTCGTTGGGACCGCTCGTTGTTCGTTGTTCGTTGTTCGTTGTTCGTTGTTCGTTGGAGCTGCTCGCTGACGATGCTCGCTACTCGTTGTTCGTTGGGACCGCCCGTTGACATTCGTTGAAG
>CAZOGL010000058.1:5015-6286 GCA_964579575.1 uncultured Eggerthellaceae bacterium
ACCGCCCGTTGACATTCGTTGAAGCTGCTCATTGCTCGTTGGGACCGCTCGTTGACGATGCTCGCTACTCGTTGTTCGTTGGGACCGCCCGTTGACATTCGTTGAAGCTGCTCATTGCTCGTTGGGACCGCTCGTTGAAGTCGTTCATCAAAACGCCGCCGATAAGGACTTTGTCGACAATTCCGCGCCGCCCCACGCGAAGTGGTAGACTGTAACACTTCCAACGCTAGACCAAGGAGTTACCAGTGTCCGCACCGCAAGATCATGTGCCTCTGATCGGCATCGTCCCCTCGTATGCCCCCGAAGAAGACATCATTCGCCTCAAACATAATTACTGCCAAGCCATCGAGGAATGGGGAGGCATGCCCATTGCGTTGCCCATGACCGAAGACACGCGCATCTACGAATATCTCCTTCCCCAAATCGACGGCTTCCTGTTCACCGGTGGCCACGACATCAGCCCCTCCTGCTACGGCGAGACGAGACACAGCGACAAGCTATCACCCCTCACGCCCAACCGCGACCGCATGGAGGACCGCATCCTCAACTATGCGTACGACTACGACATCCCCGTCCTCGGCATCTGCCGCGGCATGCAGATGATCAACGTCCACTTTGGCGGCACCCTCTACCAAGACCTCGCCGACGAATACCATTCCATCGGCGGCAACAAGTGGGCAATCGAGGGCGTCTACATCCCCGATGACTCCGGCGACAAACCCGAAAGCACCCATTTGTCGATCGAGGACATCAAAAGCGCGCTTTGCCCGGGATGCATCTACGAGCACAACGAGCACCCCTCCTGCAAGCAGGACCGCATCGACATGGCACGCACCACCGAGGAATACGGCATCATGCAAAGCTCCGAGGCGACGCGTCTCAAGCATTGGCAACAGGATCACTACGAGTGCCCGAGCCATTTTGTGAACATCGACCGCGACACCATTCTCGGCTCCATCCTCCAAACCGACCACCTTGCGGTCAACTCCATGCATCACCAAGGCATCAAGGACGTCGCCCCCAACCTGCGTCCCGCCGCCTTTGCCACCGACGGTCTCGTTGAGGCCATCGAGATGCCCGACCGCCTCTTCTTCTTAGGAACGCAGTGGCACCCGGAATTCTTCCGCGTACGCATGGGTTTGGTGTTCAAGGCGTTCATCGACGCAAGCAACCAACGTTACCGTGAGCGCCTTGAGGCCGGAGAGACTTGTCGCGTTGAACCTGCCGGCAAGGTCACAATCCGTGAGGGTTCTGCGCGCTCTTAAAAGGCG
>CAZOGL010000058.1:6386-8012 GCA_964579575.1 uncultured Eggerthellaceae bacterium
TTCTGCGCGCTCTTAAAAGGCGCTCTTAAAATTGCTCTCAAAAATGCCAACAGCGTGGCGTCACGAGAATCGCGCTATCGTCCCCCCGCCAACAACGATATCGCCCTCGTAGATGACCGCGGATTGACCTGGGGCGCAAGAGCGAATCGGCGCGTCAAACACGACATGCAGCATCGCCTCATCGTCGGAACCCTCGACGCGAGCTTTCGCGGGAACGGGACGTTGCCGATAGTTCACCTTGGCTTGGACGGGGATAAAGTCTGGGACGTTCTCATAGCAGATAAGGTTGATATCACGTGCCCAAAGTTCGTGAACGCCCTGCTCAGACGCGCAACCGACGACAAGCGTGTTGCTCTCAACCTCCTTGCGCAAAACAAACAACGGCTCGGTGTAAGCGACGCCGAGACCCTTGCGCTGGCCGATGGTGTAGCGAGCGAGACCAAGGTGCGTACCGAGGACCTCACCTTGGGTGTTCACGATAGGACCGGGTTCCATGGTCATACCCATGTGCTCCTCGATAAACGATGCGTAGTCGTTGCCGGGAATAAAGCATATGTCCTGGCTCTCTGGCTTGTCCGCAACCTCGAGACCGAAAGAGGAAGCAAGCCTCCTGACCTCGGTCTTTTCGTAGCCGCCAAGGGGAAACAACATATGGGCCAAGGTTTGCTGGTCGAGATGGTAGAGAAAGTAGGATTGGTCCTTGCCCTCGTCAACGCCACGCAACAACAGGTAACGACCCCACTCCTCGCTCCAGACGCGACGAGCGTAGTGTCCCGTGGCGACGTATTCAAAACCAAGCTCCCGACGACAACGTTGGAGCGCCGCGAACTTCAGGTGGCGATTGCACGTCACGCAGGGGTTCGGGGTCTCCCCGTTGAGATAGCCTTGGCAAAACGGGGTCACGACCTCGCACTCAAACGCAGCCTCGAAATCGACGAGGCGATGAGGAAACCCCAGCTGGCAAGCGACACGATGGGCGTCGCCCTGGTCTTTAGGCGCGCCACACGCGTCATAGCGGACACTCGTCTCTAAATCCATCAACTTCATGGTGAGACCTAAGACATCATGACCCGCATCGACCAAAAGCTTGGCGGTAACGGAGCTGTCAACACCGCCGCTCATGGCGATAATGACGCGCTCACTTACCCCGCGAGGAGATATGTCAAGGAGATGGTCCACTTCCAAAATGCCCTTTCGTAAGCTTCCATGCAATAGCGGGCACAAAAAAGTCCCCGATGTCGGAGACGAACAATTCAAATGGTGGACCGTCGGGGACTCGAACCCCGGACCTTGGGATTAAGAGTCCCCTGCTCTACCAACTAAGCTAACGGTCCATTGTCATAAATAACGTAAGGCGCGCTGGGGTGGGTGAAGGGACTCGAACCCTCGATCTCCAGAGCCACAATCTGGCGCCTTAGCCAACTAGGCCACACCCACCGTTTGCGCAAGGAAAGAGTATACGGAAGTCCCGCTCATTGCGCAAGAACTTTTTCAAACTTCCGAAAGCCCTTGCCAAGGATGCAGACCCTGAAGCTCCCGTCAAACTCGAAAGTCACTTGCCAAGACCACCAAGCCCCCGAAGCGCCTCGCCTTCGAAGCACCTGCCAAGGCTGCCGCGTCCCGAAA
>CAZOGL010000059.1:0-7681 GCA_964579575.1 uncultured Eggerthellaceae bacterium
CGCTGGGGTTGGTGCTGAGGGTATAGCTGGAATACGTGGAGTTGGTAACCGACATGTTGCCCTGCTCGTCGAAGACATCCACGTACTGGACCTGCAAGACATCAGCCAAGCGTTGCAGATCGGCCTTGTTGGCCAGTTGCGGGTTGCGCTCAAGCACGTAAGCCGCAACCTTGGCCTTGCTCAGGTAGCGCTCGGAGTATTGGGAGCGCAACGAATCGGCGCGGTCATCGGTTTGTTGGATGGTGGCGGCCAGCTCGGTGGCGCGCGAGTTGTTCATAACCGACTGACTGGAAAGCGCGAACAGCGTTTGCATATAGAAGGCAATGCCCAGAATGGCAACAAAGCCCACCAGCGAAAGCACAGCGCCCTTCTTGGCGATGGCCTTGTTGATGCGGTGGTTCTTACCTGCGTCGATGTAGACAGAGTTGTCTTCCCCCTGTGGCTTGCGGCGACGCTCGTTGTCATGCAGCACGCACATGCCGTACAAAACCACCATGGCGGTCACTGCCAGAAACACGAACAGAATAACGCCCGTGGTTACGGTGCGAGCAAAAGATATATCGCTTTCAGGAACGGCGGCAACGTAATACATGTTGTCCACCTCGGTTACGTTGCAGAACAGGCTGGCGCCGTTCAAGGTCACCCAACAATAGTTGCCGTCCTCCAAATCGGCCACGGTGAAGCCCTTTTCCAAGGCATCGGCGCCCACCAGAGTGGCGTTGGGATGGTATTGGATGGTGTAGTCCTGCGCAGAAACGGCAAACATATAGCCCGTCTGGCCGATGGTGATGTTTTTCAGCACGGCCTCGGTGGAACCAGAGTCCTCAACCAATTGGTTGAGTTCGTCGGGCGACTGCTCGATGACCACCATGGTTTTGTCGTCGACCTTCGCGGAATAGTAACGCTTGGACCAATTCTGTTCGGAAGCCTCCACCTCCACAGCATCGGAAACCTTGCCGTCGTCGAAGACGCTAAACAAGGGGTTGAAACGGCTGGAGGAAAAATCAGCCTTGGTGTCTTCGGCCTTGGCAACAATGCTGCCATCACGCGAAACAACCATGATGTTGTCCACGCCAAGCAAGCTGCGGTACTCCTGCATCTTGGAAACGGTAGCTTCGTAGCCGGTGTTGTTGTTGGCCATGAAGGCAACGCTTTCGGCCTTCGACTGGTAGATGGCGTCGAAGTTCTTGTTGTTTTGCTCGGTCTCATCCTGCGCCTCAGCCAACAAAGCGGGCAAAGAATCGGCTTCTTGCTGCATTTCCTGCATGTAGTTTTGCAGGGTGAGGTTGGTTTGCTTAGTGGACACCCACACGCCCATGGCAACCATGCCAACAACCACGATGCCAATAAGAATAGCAAGCTTGAGTTTCAGCCTTTTGGACATATATGCTCCTAATCTACCCGTCTATTGGGAAAGGCGCCCTTGGAGGCAAAAGCCCCTTTTGGCCACCTTGCATATCTCTACACCTTGTATATCTCTAACCTGTTAAGGGTAGCAAAGAAACCCCTCGTTTCAAGAAAAACACGAGGGGTTGCAGTTTCTAGCCAAAGTCACTTGAAAAAGTTTTGCATTCCGAAAGGAGAAGATGTGGTAACGAATACCGATGTAGCAGAAATGCTGCAGTATTTAGAGGCGTTTTGGTGCTAAACGAAAACGGCGTATGATGCAGTAAATCGTTTTGTCAGATAGCGAAAGGGGAAAGACGATGAGCGTCACCAAAACCGGAAGCGAAAAAGCCGACGCGGCAAAGCGCACTCGCACCGTGAGGCATTTTTGCAAGAAGCCGCTGTGGGAATGCTCGCGCACGCTCATCCGTGTGGCGCAAGGGCTCATGCCAGCCGACCTGGTTATTCGCGATTGCAAGCTTGTCGACGTGTGCACGCACGAAATCCTGGAACACACCGACATCGCCATCGCCGAGGGCCGCATCGCCTACGTAGGCATCAATCCCCACACCGCCGAACACTGCATCGGCCCGAACACCCAGGTCATCAATGCCGAAGGCGCTTACGTAGCCCCAGGCTTCCTCGACGGCCACATGCACATCGAAAGTTCCATGGTAACGCCCGCCGAATACGCACGTGTTGCCGTTCCGCACGGCACAACAGGCGTTTACTACGACCCGCATGAAGCGGGTAATGTCGTTGGCTTGGAAGGCATCAAGGAATTCGCGCAATCGACCGAAAGCGTGCCGCTTAAGTTCATGCTCACCATGCCAAGCTGCATCCCCGCGGTCGACGGCTTCGAGGACACGGGTGCCAAAATTGGTCCCGACGACATCGCGGAAGCCATGACCTGGCCTCAAACCGTTGGCCTGGGCGAAATGATGAACTATCCCGGCGTTCTAGCCTGCAAAGATAAAGTTCTCGACGAGCTAGCGGAAACACTTTCGACGGGCAAAGTGGCAACAGGACATTTTCCCCCGTACGAAACCGACAGGCAGCTAAACGCCTATATCGCGTCTGGCACGTCTTCGTGTCATGAGACCTCACGTCCCGAAGATGCCCTAGCCAAAGCCCGCCTGGGCATGTACACCATGCTGCGCCAAGGTTCCGCTTGGCATAATTTGCACGACCTTGCGCCCGTCGCCGCCAGCAACGGCGATCAGCGCTTCTTCCAACTGGTAACCGATGACTGCCATATTTCGACCTTGCTCAAGCATGGCCACCTAGATTACCTGCTTAGCCTCGCCGTTGCCGAAGGCATCGATGCCACCACGGCCATCCAAATGGTCACCATCAACACGGCAACATGCTTCCATATGCAAGATGAAATCGGCAGCGTGACTCCAGGAAAGTGTGCCGACCTGGTTTTCCTCGAAAACTTGGAAGACTTCCACGTCACGCGAACCATCATCGATGGCGACGTGGTGGCTGAAAATAGCAAAGCCTTGTTTGAGCCCGAGCCCTTCGAATGGCCCGAATGGATGACCTCAACCATGCACGTCGGCGAGAAAATCGACGCGACGACATTCGCCATCCCCGCACGCGACGCCGCTGGCCGCTCTCTTGCCGGCAAAACGAGCCGGGCCGAAGTACGAGCCATCCGGCTTGAAGGCGGCGACACCATTGCCTACGAAGAGCATGTCGAAGTAACGGTTAAGGACGGTTGCTTCCAAGCTGACCCGGTTCACGACGTGCTTAAAGCCTTCGTTTTCGAGCGACACCACACCACGGGCACTCACGCAGAGGGCTTCGTGCGCGGCTTGGGCATCCACGGCGCACTGGCTCAAACGGTCGCCCATGATGCGCATAACTTGCTGGTGGTTGGCGACAATGACGAGGACATGGCGATTGCGGCCAACGCGCTTATCAAGTGCGGTGGTGGCCAGGTTGCGGTTGTCGATGGCGAAGTAAAGGCCCTGCTTAAATTACCCCTTTGCGGCCTTATGAGTTTGGATGCCGCCGAAGATGTGGCAAAACAGGTCGACGAGCTTTCCAACGCTTGGAGGGCCATGAACTGCAACATGCCCTCGCCGTTCATGACGCTGGGCCTATTCAGCCTGGCTTGCATCCCTCAGCTACGCCTTACCAACCGCGGCTACGTAGACTGCAACACATACACGTTTGTACCCCTTGCGGTGCACTAATGCGCGACTGACCTGATGTTATTGGTCGCGGGGTCTGGATTTGAACCAATGACCTCCGGGTTATGAGAGCAGCATGGGGCTGTTTCTCATGTTTCTCATGTTTCTCATGTTTCAACTTTGCCCGCGGCGGTTTTTTGACGATTGGAATGATGGTCGACGAAAACCGGTCCTTCGACTGCGAAAAACGTTCGAGAGGAGAACAGAAAGACGCTGCTCAGATTCCGCAAAGCCTGTTGAGCGCGCCCACAGCCGTCTGCCTGTCAACCGCAAGACCGAGCTGGTCCATCCGGAAAACTGGATCCTCAACCGTCCGTACGAAACAACGCGCATCAGCTTTTATGTTCTCGGTCAAATCGAGGACGAGATTATCGGGCACAAACTCGAGTAGGCGCAGCACGTCCTTGCGGTGTTTCTTCAGGTTGGCTCCGTTCACGTGCGCTTCCTCCGATAAGCGCGTAGCATCCCTCGAAGCCCGACAAGGCATCCCTGAAAAGTTCAATCCCCCTCACGCTCATATATCTTACAACCACGCTACGTTGCTGCTCAAAGTGTTGTGGCGGTTGTATGTTTTCAGCTTTTGCAACATAAAGAAAAAACGGCGATACTTTCCAACAAACCCAGAAGTCCTTCTCTACTATCGCCGGGTGCATGTCCATACCAAGCGCAACAACCGCAACCGCGTCGTCGCGCTCCCCCTTCGGCAGCCTCGCGAAATCAAGCATGCGCAACCTTCCCTTCCGCCATTTTGGCTATCGCATCGCGCACCCAGGAAGTGGCAATGCTGGACTCCTCCCTCATCCTCTCGAGCTGCCCCCCGTCGAACCTCGACGCGATGACATCGAGCGCCTCGTCGTCCACGCGATCGCGACCGAGGGCCTTGAGGGCCTGCACGACGATTGCCGTCGAGGGGCTCATCCCGGAGAGGTCCCTGTTCGCGGTGTGGCGGAAGACGATTTCGTAGTTTCCGTACTTGTATGTCCGGTACGGGCCGTCGCTGACGTACTCGTAGGTGACGGGCACCTGGGTGTCGAGCCCGAGCCTGTTGAGCGCCGTGTCTCCGCACGGGGTGACGCTCCAGCCGAACTTGCGTGCCAGGGTGGCGGCGACCTCGTCGGGCCTCGCAGGCACGCCCTCTCCGAGGAACGAGCTCACCTTGGGCTTGCGGTACACGCCCCGCACCGGCGCCTCGAGCTCGCTCGACGCCACCATCCTGGAGAGCGCCTTGCGGACCGATTCACCGGACCCGCAGCCGACGAAGTCAGAGGCGACGAAGAGCGTCCCCGCCGGCGCTTTCCCGACAACCGTCCTAACCGTTGCTTTCTTCAGCATGGAGCACCTCCTTAAATGTCCCAAAAAGTATATCATATTTGTGACATTTTAGTTTATAGGCGCAAAGGATGGCTCAAATAGACGTAGGAAGTCTTAGCGGACATCGGGGGAACCCGAAGCTGCTTCGGAGCGTCCGGCCGCCTCGATCCCTCTACAGCAATACCGCCAAAGGTCCCTCGGCAGCTATGTCGATGGTATCCGCCCTGCCGAGGTTAGCTGCGAGCGTGTATGCTCCGCCGTCGGTGTCGATGCGGATTTCCTTGGGAGCGACGACGGCGCCATCGGCGCCCTCCATGGCGAATTCCCCCTCGAAGACCGAGACCGCGACCACCTTCTCGCCGACCAGGTACGAACGCCCTGCGCCGTCCGACCAGGAGTAGTACGGCTCGCCCGCACCCTTGCGCTCCCAGGTGAGGCAGTGCGTCTCCGACCATGCGCCGCCTACACAGACCGGGTGCCACTCGTTGAAGAGGTCGAGGCTGAAGCGCCCGAGTTGCACCCTGAGTACCCCGTCCGCCTGGCCGCGCGCCTCCCCGCGGTCGAACACGAGCGCCTTGAGGGTCTTGCCCTCCATCTCCTTGGCGAGCGCGGCCAGTCCATCAAAGTCGAAAGGCAGCGCGTCCTCGATCCTCGACCCGAAATCGACACTGGTCCGCATCTGGCCCCCTTTATGCTCATGGGAAAGATAATCCTCGCAAAGCTCGCGCCACCGTTCTTTGTTGTAACACCTGAAAGCATCGGAGACGACCCTTGGCGCGAACCGCGCCAAGTACATGCGGGCAATGTCGTATCCCACATCCACGCTTATCGCGCAAGCGCCCACGTATCTCGTGAACTGCTCATACTCCGATGGATCAGCGGATCCCATGTCCTCCCAGAGGAAGGGGTTCATGTCCGATACCAGAAGGACGAACTCCTCGTCGCGCCCGCGCTCGTCAAGATGCGCCTCAAGCACAAGATAAATCATGCTGAACAACTCAAAGGTATTCATCGCTCTCACTTCCTCGGCGGGCTGTTGAACCCGTAACCTTCCGTCCAATTCCTCGGCGGATTGTTGATACCGCCATTCGAGATAACCCCGTCGCAAACGCGAACCCAGGCCTGGAACCTCCTCAGCTCCTTCACGTAGGACGCGGGATCGCGCAGGAGATCGGCGAAGTCGCGGTCGTTCTCATACTCGCAGACGGCGAACCTCCCGGGCAAAACGCGTTCCGCCTGACTGAAGGGGACGAAGCCGCTCGGGATGGCGATCTTCTCTGGTTTCTCGATGATGGGGATTTCGAGCGTCCCCGACCAGCGGACACCCTCCACAAACTCGGGGTTGCAACCGTCGGTGATGACAGCTTCTTTGCGAACTTGAGCGCTCGACCTGCGCTTTTTCTTTTTTACAGCCATCGTCGCACCTCCCCTAAGACATTTCGGCCATTATAACATTAAATCAATAAACCGAACATATGTTTGTGATTCAAATATTGCTTCTACTGCAAATATTTATCAGGAAAACCGACCTGGCTAGTGAATCGCTAGCTTCCCGGAACTGAGGCATTAGGTCCACCTCCCAAAGAAATGCCGATTTTAAAAAATTTAACCAGCGAAAACGCTGCTTTTCCGCCAACAACGATTCACCTTGCATACCGCGTTTTTGGTGGTGAAATGGTGGTTTTGAGAAAAAGGAACACCCGACCCGCAGGTCAGGCGTGTGATTTTGGTCGCGGGGGCTGGATTTGAATCAACGACCTCCGGGTTATGAGTGAGCGGGATTGTTTATTCAACACCGTTGACTATCGTTGAATACCGCTTGACCTTGCTCTTCTCTTTCGAACAACCTTGTTTTCTCTGATGCAAAATTCTTACAAATCATCAATTCTTCCTAAATTCTTCCAATTAAAACCTTCCCAAACATCGCCCCTTGAACCCCCTCTCCAAGTCAGCTCAAACGTAAAATTTTATGTAAAATATCCCTACGTGAACCTGCTTGGAAGGGACAGCATCGTGGCCACAATTCGACCCGTATCCGACCTGCAACGCAAGGTCGGCGAGCTCACAAGAATCGCCAAAGAGACCGTGCAGAAGAACCTGGAGGCGATTGGCTATGGACTGTAACGACATCGTGCCCGCAAAGCCGGGCGATATCGTTATCTATCAATCGGCCGAAGGCTTGCCGGAGATTGAATGCGTGTTCCATGGCGATAATATGTGGCTCACGCAGGCTCATATGGTCGAGCTATACCAAGTGTCTAAAAAGACAATCAGCGAACACATCAACAACATCCTTGACGAGGATGAGCTTGACGCGAATTCAGTTGTCCGGAAATTCCGGACAACTGCCTCTGACGGCAAAAACTACCAGGTCAACTATTACTCCCTTGAGATGGTTCTAGCCGTTGGCTACCGCGTGAGGGGGAACAGGGGCACCCAATTTCACAAATGGGCTACAGCTCAGCTCAAGGAATATCTCCAAAAGGGGTTTGCTCTCAACGACAAGGCTTTGAAAAACGCCGGCGGCGGAACCTACTGGAAAGAGCTTCTTGCTCGCATCAAGGATATTTCAAGGCCCTGTCGAATTGTCCTGCGTTTTCGAACATCACAGCACCGCTCCTTCCCGTATCGCTTTGTATAGGCTGCCTTCTCGTGGAATGCCGGCCCTCGCATTGCGCTTATCGACCTGCTGAGCGAGACGGGCTTCATCCTTCACGAGCCCCCTTGTCAACGCATCATTGAGGACGCTTCCCACCAGGCTCAGGTCCTCGCCGCTGTCTATC
>CAZOGL010000060.1:0-4512 GCA_964579575.1 uncultured Eggerthellaceae bacterium
GCAGGAGCTGGAGGAAGAGATGACGCGGAGGAAGGGCGCTTTTCGAGATCAGTAAGCCACGCACGCAGGTAGAGCAGGTCAGAATACCCTAAACCGCCAATGAGGATCACATACGCTGAGCGCATCCATTGCGTTTATCAATGCAGTTGGATCGCTCTCATCTCCGGCATCAATAGAAGTTACCCTTTTGTCGACCGGTTGTTTTTGCGCAGTCAGAAGCAGGTATAGGGCAATGCAATTGGGAACGTTCTCGCAAAAATCAACGCAGTACAACGCATCGTCTTTTGCGACGCAATTGGAAACGTCTTCGCAAAGGTCGACGCAACACAACGCGTTGTCTTTTGTCACCGCATATTTTCCCACCGTGAAAAACAACCCGCACACCAAGCTGTTGGTGATGAAAGGTTTCGGGTTATTCAACAAATCGACGAATTCTCGAAGCGTCCACCTTGTCGCAGCTTCAAACAACCCAGGATTGCGAAGCATCTCCTCTCTCGCCTCGTTGACGACTCCGAAATAGTTGTTCCATTTCGCGCTTCCAGGGGTAGAAAAGAACTCCCTGTTAGGTACAAAATACTCAGCGAATATCTGCAGCAGCTTCTCTTCCGAAACTGCGCCGCTGGGCTCTTTCTGCTGGGCTTCCTGTCGCCCCCCTGAAACCGCGCCGGTTGCCTGTTTTCGCTTCCACTTAAACAGCTTCATGCTGTTCTTCCTCCAAAAGATTGTTCCCGCCTGAATGCTTCGCCTGTGTCTACAGCTCCAACTGCGAGCACAAGAAGATTAGGGGAAGGCAAAACCAAAAACGTCGCCACTGCACGACACGCACGTTTTGCGACACAACCCGCAGGGTCGCCAAGGCCAGCGACACAACCCGCAGAAGGGTTATGGCCAGCGGCACGACAATCCCCGCGCCATGGCCGGCGGCACGACAATCCCCGCCGTCGTGGTCGGCGGCACGACAGAATTGTTATATGTATTACAAGGGAAATTTTTAATTGCGAGCGAAGTTGTGCTTACCGTGCGGTTACGCGTGCAGGACCTTCAGGACAACCGTGGCGGCAGCCTCGCCGGGGGTGCCGCGGTCCAACGTAAAGCGGCCGTCGTGGCGCTGGGCTATCTGCTCCACAATCTGCATGCCCCATCCGTGTTTGCGCATGCTATCGCTGTTGGTGCGACGCGGCTTCGTGCCGTTCTTCGAATTGGCGACCTCCAAGCCGCAACTGTTAAGCACCCTGACTACCAAGTAAGCGCCCTTCGTCTGGCAAGACAAATACACGAAAGCGCCACTTTGTGCGGCATCACGCGCGGCAACGTCTGCGCTTGCTGCGGTCTCGTTCGAACTCGCGCTCGCGTCTGCGGCTCCGTCCGAGTCCGCGTCTGTGGATTCGTTCGCGCCCTGCACACCCCCACGCGCGGCGTTCAGCGCGTTGTCCAGCAAGTTGGAAAGCACCGAGCACATCTCCAAGTCCTCCAGCTCGATATCCTGCGGCACGTAGCCGCTGAACTCGAAGTCCACGCCCTCGCGCTGGCACGTCGCGGCCTTCAGCGCGATAATCGCGTTGGCCGTCTTGTGCTCGCAGTATCTCGACCTCGTCTCGCTCTCCAACTCGCCAAGCGCGGCCTCCACACCATCGAACATATGCGACTCGCCGTCCGCCGCCGCCGCAGTCGCGCCGTCCGCCGCAGTCACGGTCGCGCCGTCCGCCGCAGTCGCGGTCGCGCCGTCCGCCGCGGTCGCGGTCGCGCCGTCGCCGTCCGACACCAACGCGCATTCACAGCCCGACTCAACCGCCGCCGCAGTCGCGGCCAAGCCATCACAACCCGGCACCGCAACTGCAGCAACTCCATCGCCGCCCTGCCTGAAACTCGCCTTCAGTTCCCCCAGCTCCTGCGCTAAGTTCTCGCAAAGCCGCTTGGTCTTGGCCGCGTTAACCTCAACCAGAGCATGATGCTCCTCCGCCGCACGAGCCTTCTGCTCGGCCATGCGCACCTGCTCGTCGTTGAGTTTCTTGCCCTGTGTCTTCTGCAAGGACTTCTGCAGGGCCACGTCTCCCGCGCAGCAAAATGCCAACGCGACCACAACCGCTAGCCCGCTCACCGCCACCATGCCAGAGTCGCGCACCAACCACAGCACGGCCGCAGCCACCACAAGCTGCACGAGCGGCAACATCACCGCAGTCGCCCGGCGCGCCACCACACGATCCGCGCCCGCGCCCACACCCGCGCTCTTCCGCAGAAGAACCACCGACGTAGCCACGACGAGTACCACGCAAGCGGCCGCGCACGCAAACTCGATTGCCGTCATCTCGCGCTCTCCTGCCTGCATTCGGCCATCAGGTCGTCGATGCACTTGGCGGCCTTCTCTCGCTCGCCCAGCTTCCAGAGCAGCTCGATGGCCTGCACCTGATTGCGAAAATCGTGACGCAGCTTCGACACACGCTGCGACTCCAAATCCATCTCGCGCGAGCGCTCGAGTATCGCCCGGCTGGCCTCGTTGGTAGCCTCGATCCGCGCGTCAACCAGCTCCTGTTCCTGCTGTCTCCTGGTCGCCACGATAAACACCGCGAACGCCACCACGCCAACGATCGCAAACGCGCATCCGGCCAGCATCGCGCGCTCGTCGTCGACCGCGGCGAAGCGCACAACCATGGAAGTCGCGACCAAGAGCATGGCCACCTGCGACACGAAGAACAGCATCGCGTAGCCGTTGGCCGGGCTGTCGCTCTTCGCGAACCTCTCCTTCAAAACGAACACGCCGTAGTACAGCAGAGCCAGCATGATGGCGTGCAACACGAGCGTAAGCGCATAGGCCGCCGGCTGCTGGTATGCGAGAGCCGTGACGCTGGCTGCCGGGTTTACGCCGAACGCGACGACGACCATCAGCGTGGCCGCGAACTCCGCAAGTATCATCACCACGAAGATGCATGCCGTCATCAACAGCGCGCGCAGCGGCTTGAGCGCGGAAAAAACGACAAAGGTCACGACGAAGATCGCCAAACACACCAGGGTCCACGCCGTCTGCAAGTCGGCCGAGGCAAACGCGTTGGCAGCTCCCGTAACGGCACAGCTGGCAAAGCACACCACCCAGTAGACGCTCGGTCGGGTGCACTCGAGCAAGCGCACGGCCGCGTAGGTGATCACCGCCTCGCCCGAAATCGCCGACACGAAGCAAAACAGCCAGTCCAGGAACATGAGAGTCCCTAACCCATCATCTCGAGAAAGCTCATCAGCTCCGATTTGAGCGCGGTTCGATAGCTGCGGCTCACGGGAACGCGGAACCCATTGACCATCATGAGACCGTCGCCGTCGAGCTCGACCGCATGTGCCAGGTTCACCACGTAGCTCTTGTGGCTGCGCGCGAACGTCGAAGGAAGCCTCCCGGCCAGGTCGCGCAGCGAGTCGTAGGTCTCGCGCACGTCGTTGAGCGTGTTGATCTTCACATGGTGGCCAGAACTTTCCAACCACACGATCTGCGAGCAGGGCAACTTCCTCACGCTCGCTCCCACGGAATAGGCCAGATACTCGGCGGCATCGCGCGCAATCGCCTGTTCGGCCCGGTCAAGCGCAAGTTCGAGTTGTCTGAGCGAGAAGGGTTTGCCAATCGTGCACACGTGGTCGGAGTTGTAGACGCTGCCCACGAGGTTGAGATATGCCGTGGTGTAGATGACCTTGGTGCGCTTCCGGGCGAAGAGTGCGTTTACCATGTCGACGCCCGAGAGGAAACCCTCGCCCAAGTCTATGTCGCAAAGAAGAATGTCAGGCACGTCGCTCGCGAGCAGTTTGGTCCTCACCTCGTCGAAGCCGCTAAACGCAGCCACGTCGAGCCGGTCCGCCCATGCGGATTGCGCCAAAAGGCTCTGCGTCCCGGCGCGTTGGACCGGGTCGTCTTCCACGACCCAAAGGCTGAAGCGTTTCACTCGTGCTCCTTTTTACAGACGCCACTATTAGCGCGCTTGTAACCGGCGCTGCTAGCGCGCTGAACGACGTTTTTGGAGTTGCTTGTTTTTCGTGCAAGGGGAAGCGCCGCGGAATCTCGCTTCTTACCACGGTTTCCCTTTTTTATTGTGCAACTTGAACAAAAATATCACAGAGCGCCCCCCCTCACAAGGTTACGAAAAATGCAGGTCATAGTGAAAGGTACGAAGGAGTTCGAAGTCGCCCCAGACGTGCACCAATGCTAAAAAGCTTGGAGCAGCGCCGCATTTTCGGGTACGAAGGAGTTCGAAGTCGCCCCAGACGTGCACCCGCAAGGTTATGAGAATTGCAAATCGTAGTGCAGGGTTCCCAACAACACGCCTCGACCGGACTCGTCGGCGCGAATCGACATGACACCGCCCCATATGTCCCCGAACCGCTCCTCTGCGAGATAGGCCAAGGCGGATCGGACCACGACAAGGGCGCAAGGGCATTCTTTGGTGGGTCCTTGTTCAAGAAGACGCATAGCGCTCACGAGCCCCTCACCGCGCATGAGCTCGAGGCGACCGAGCTCATCGACGACAAGAAACGCCTCTT
>CAZOGL010000060.1:4612-6211 GCA_964579575.1 uncultured Eggerthellaceae bacterium
TCAAGACGCCCGCCTCCAACGCTCGTCTGAAATGCCCGTCAACGCGAGAGATCGCCCCGTCGGACATGTGCCACCCAAGCTTTGCCTTCTCGCTTTGACTTTCCTCCTCGAGCTTGCCCGCGGCGATCGCGACATCACGACGCAACGCGAACAAGACCCCTTCGCGCCCAGGCAACAACGTGTTGACGATGCCCAGCTTTTCAAAGCCGTTCTTGTCGGCAGGGCGGGACGGCGCTTGGGTCCAATCGATCGTTTCGACTTCGGCGCAAGACATGCCTCCCGAGATCGTCACGCGCCCGAGCTCCTCCGGTCGGCGCCAAATTCCCGGCGCCACGACGCCAAAAGGCACGACCCCCAAAGACGCAATCTCCTCACACACGTCGCAAAGCCAACGCGTCTTGCCAGTTTGGATGTCACCATTCAAAACGAACAGCATGTCTTCCTCGTTTTCGTCGGAGGCCACTCTCGCAGGGCCTCGTTTTCGTCGGAGGCCACTCTCGCAGGGCCTCGTTTTCGCAGGACCTCGTCCTTGTCGGGCCTCACGTTTGTCGAGCCTTGCCCTCGGAGGGCCTCGTCCTTACAGGGTTTCGTCCTCGCAGATCTTCGTCCTTGTAGGACCTCATTTTTATGGGAGCCCTATGACCTTAGCGCAAGGGCACACGAGCGGTAGTATAGCCACCCGACCGTTTCAAGGCGGTTACAATCTAGCGATTCATGTTCCCCGTTCGATAACCGTCGACATCAAGGGCAACATGCACAAACCCGAGGTCGTGCATGGCCTCCCCCACGCCGTGGTACGCCAACACATGGAGCGCACGTTCTACCTCGTCAGCGGCAACCTCGATACGCGCCAAAGTCCCGTGCTCATGCACTCTGACGCGGACCTGGGCAAACCCCTCGCCCATCATGAGATTCTCCGCCTCCTCGATAGCCTTGAGAAGTTCCGGCGTCAGAGGTTGGTCGGTGGCAACGCGACTGGCGAGACACGCAAACGACGGCTTGTTCCAAGTCGGAAGTCCCATCTCGCGGGACAAATCGCGAATGTCTTGCTTGGTGAGGTCAGCCTCGTCAAGAGGGCTACGTGCGCCAAACTCCCGAACCGCCCGGGCTCCGGGCCGATAGTCATCGCGATCGGTCGCATTGCTTCCCTCGACAAGGTGAATCGAGCCGCCCGCGCAATCGAGCGCCCCCGTCTCATCTGCGACACGTTCCGCCGCGTCAAACAACCTCGCGAGTAAATCCTGCTTGCAAACGTAACACCGATTCGGCCCGTTTTTCGCAAGGCCCTCAACCTTGAACACGTCCCGTTCGACCTTGGTTTGGTAAATCCCCTTCTCCGTGCAAAATTGCTCCGCGAACTCCGTCTCCCGATTGGGATTGAGCGCCGAGGTCTCTGTGACAGCGAAGGCTCGCTCGCCCAACTCCTCATGGGCGACGGCGAGCAAAAACGTCGAGTCCACACCTCCCGAGAACGCGACCGCCACGCTCCCCAGGTCGCGCAAGATTTCCCGAAGGCGCTCAAGCTTGGCATGTTGTTTGTCGTTCGCAACGAAGGGCTCCCAGCTCTTGGCAGAAGCGGGCGCTTCGTGGGCGTGCGCG
>CAZOGL010000060.1:6311-7582 GCA_964579575.1 uncultured Eggerthellaceae bacterium
ACGAAGGGCTCCCAGCTCTTGGCAGAAGCGGGCGCTTCGTGGGCGTGCGCGGGAGTGGGCGCTTCGTGGGCGTGCGCGGGAGCGGGCACTTCGTGGGCGTGCGCGTGGGTGTGGGCTTGGGCGTGCGTGTGGGCGTGCGCGTTGGCTTGTTCGTGACCAGATGCTTGCGCGCCCTCATGCCCCTCATGCGCGCCCTCGTCCCCCGCGTGCGCGCCCCCATGCTCCGCGTGCCCCTGTTCGGGAACGGGTCCTTGGAAGTACCTCACCTTGGCAGCCTCCCCGACGAACTCGTCCACGTAATGCTTGATGATCGCGGCGCTGGTAGGCGTACAACGCTCACCCTTGAGGCGCTCGACACACGTCGGAACACCGCTGTCGAGGATGACCGCCGTTGCGGGAGCTGGCAAAGGCAACGTCCCATGGGCACACTCGACCGTCCCGAAGCCCGCCTGTACCGACGTGGAGAAGATACGTTCCGGCGCGACCGCCTCGATTACCAAGCATATCTCCGCGACGTTGCGAATACCCGCCGCGCGCCCGACCTCGTGGAAATGCGCCGCCTCTACCGTCGTCTCGTGAACGGTCGCCTCCGCCTCGGTCAAAATCCGATAGATCGCTCGCATGTGCGCGCGAACCTCTTCACTTACCGCAAGGCCATCAATGGTCTCGAGTATCGCCGCAAGGTTGGCATGGTGTCGCTCGGGGATGTCGAGCTTGGCAACGCGCTCGTCGAGCTCTGTCCCCGCCTCCGGGGTGAGCCTCATGCGCACCTGTCCCAAGATGCTTCCCCTGGTCGCGTTTTCGCAAAAGTCGAAATATAGGTCCATGCGCTACTCCAAATGGTTGATGAGGCTTGCTTGGAATCCGGCGCCGAAACCGTTGTCGATGTTCACAACCGAGACGTTCGACGCGCAAGAGTTGAGCATTGCGAGCAACGCCGAGAGCCCACCAAACGACGCGCCATACCCGATACTTGTCGGCACGGCGATCACCGGGCAACTCGCAAGCCCCCCGACCACACTCGCCAATGCGCCCTCCATACCCGCGACAGCGATGACGACGCGCGCGGCCGCGATGCGCTCCTCGTTGGCCAACAAGCGGTGGATTCCCGCGACGCCGACGTCGTACAAACGATCGACGCGGTTGCCAAGCGCCTCTGCGACGAGCGCCGCCTCCTCGGCGACGGGCAAGTCACTCGTCCCTGCGGCCGCGACTGCGATAATGCCCTTGCCGTCAGGCTCCGGAATCGCGCCGACCATACCGATGCGCGG
>CAZOGL010000061.1:0-7280 GCA_964579575.1 uncultured Eggerthellaceae bacterium
GAACCTAGATGCACGTAACGCGTTCGGGATCACGCAACATCTCGGAGATGCGGGCGATCGCCCGGGAGGTCTCGCGCTCGAGATAAATCATGGGCTCGTCGTTCTCGATGGCACGCATGAAGCACAAAAGCTCGTTGCGAATCCCCTCGCCGTCGAGTTGATAGAAGTAGCGCTTGTTGTTGGCAGGGTTCTCGAAACGCAACTCGAAGTAGTCCGTCTTCCACCAAGGAGCCGGGACATAGACATATCCTTTAGTGCCCGTAATCACAAGGCTGCCCTCCGCCTTGGCGGTAGACCCGGTCGTGAGAGTCGCGACCGCATGGGGATAGGTAAGCGTCATGCGAACGTAGCCATCAACCGTCTTGTCCTCATCAACCCAACGCACGATGGTGCGGACATCCGTATAGTCAGTACCAAGAAGCTGAAACGCTGGGAGCAAGACCGTGGGCCCCCACTCGCCGAAGCTACCCGTGGGAGGGACCTCTTGCTTTTCCCCGGCGAGCAAGGACGAATAGTCGCGCAAGCTCGTGGCAGTGGCATCAACACCGACCACCGTACCGATGCGTCCGCTCTTCACCAAAAGCTTCAGGCGATGGTAAGCGGTTGCATAGGCGGTCTTGATACCCTCCGCGAGAACGAGTCCGCGGTCGGCAGCGAGCTCTTGGAGCTTGTCGAACCCCTCGACGGTCTCCGCAACTGGGCTCTCGCAAAGAACATGGACGCCAGCCTCGATAGCACGACGGATATGCTCCTCATGCAGACCCATGTGGGACGCAAGATAGATGGCGTCAACCTTGAGCAAAAGGTCCTCATAGCTTTGGGCAACCTCAATACCTCGCGCACGAGCCGCCTCCTCCATCTCCGCGCTGTCTGTGCGAACGCAGGCGAGTTGGAGGCCGTTGACGAACTTGGACTCATCCATGACCTTTGCCGCCATGGGAGTAGAGCCGAAGACGCCGAGGCGCAAGAAGCCCTTCTCGGCACGGATTTCGGTGCTTGAGATGCCCTGGGTGCGCTCGAGGTAGACCACGTCGCAGTATTCCTTCAGGTAGTCAAAGTAACCAACCCAGTCAGACCCCACCGTGAACACGTCGATCCCGAGGCGCTTGATGTCGTCGATCTTTTGCCCCTCGTACTCCTCGATGATGATCTCGTCCGCAAGTCCTGTCTTGCGGACGTTCTCCACGCGATCCATAAGCGATTGCCCGACGTTGATCTTGCCGCGCACCTTGTCAAAGTCAGCCGCAGTGACGCCGACGACGAGGTAGTCGCCAAGGGCACGCGCCCGCTCGAGAAGGCGGATGTGGCCGCGGTGGAGATAGTCGTAGGTTCCGTAGGTGATGACCTTCTTCATGGGCTTCCTTTCGGGAACGTGTTAGATGACGCCGCGCTTTTGGAGGTCTTTAAACGCGTCCACGAGGACCGTGTTGTCCTCCGGCGTCAGGGCACCGATGTGTCCAACGCGGAACAACGTGTCAGCAAGCGCTCCGCCGTTGGGGCAAATCCAGATGCCGTACTCGTCTTTGAGGGTAGTAAATATCTCGGTAGCCTTGCCCGTGGTAGGACGCAGGGGCGTCACGGCGTTGGAAAGGCTCTTGGAGGCGATCTCGAAAGGCAGGTCGGCGATCTTTGCCCGGAAATCCGCAGCAAGGGCGGCGATGCGCTCAATCTCGACACGCGCGCCGCCAGCGGCCTCCAAGTCCCGCAGACGACGATTGATTTGGAGCAGGGTGCCAACGGCGGGCGTGAAGGGCGTCTGGCCGCGCTCTCCGTTCTTGAGGGCATCCTTGAGATCGAGGTACATACACGTGGTCGGGTGGGCCTGCACGCGCTCGATGGCCTCAGGGGACAAGACGATAAGCGAGATGCCCGGCGGGCAGGCAAGGGCTTTTTGGGACCCGGTGATAACCACCGCGGCGCCACTCTCGGCCATGCTCAAGGGATCAGCCAAGAAGGAGCTGATTGCATCGATAACGAGCAAAAGGTTGTTGCGACGGCAAAACTCGGCGATGAGGTCCAAATCATAGTGGACACCGGTAGAGGTCTCGTGGATGTTGACAACAAAGGCGGTGAAACCTCGATTGGCAAAATGCGCAAGATCAGCATCGGTGACGGAGCATCCGGGAGTTGGCACGACCGCCTCAAAGGGTACCCCGTGGACCTGGCACATCTGACAGAATCGGTTACCGAAACTGCCGCCGTTGACTACGATGGCACGATCATTGTTTGAGAGGACATTCATGACGACGCTCTCCATGGAGGCAGTACCGGAGCCGGTCATAAAACACACGCGACTACCCTTTGGCGCATCCATGAGCTCAAGGACGATCCTCTCGTTCTCAAGCATGGTGGCGGAGAACTCCGGAGTGCGGAAATAGGGAACCTGCTCTGCACCTATAGCGAGGACCTCCTCGCTCGACATGACCGGTCCCACCGTGAAATTAAGCATATCGTTTCAACCTTTTGTATAAGCGGTTATCCATAACTGTCGATTATACCGCGATACCTCCGCACGCAAGCACACCCTCGAATCTCTTTCCCAAAATCAAAGGCGCCACCTTCGGGTGGCGCCTTGACGCAAACGTGCTACAACGTGCTAGATACGTTTACCCGTTGAGTTTACCCGTTGAGTTTACCCGTTGACGAGCTCGTCATGTGCTTCGTAGATAGCAGCGGCGAGATCGGTGACCAACTCGGAGTAGTTGATGTTGGCCGTGGACATGATGCCGGTGACGTACGGATTGTCGCCAGCCATGACCAGCGCTCCCTCGGTGCGAGCAGTTTCATGCCATCCGGATTTCGCGTAGACCGTGCCACAACCGTAGCGCAACGCAGCATTACGGGACATCGTCGCGGAATTCGAGGAAAGAACCGACTTTAGCCATTCACAGTTCTCGGAAGTATCGTTGAGCAGGTAGTCAGCGGAGCAGACCCACATACGAGCGAGGTCCTCGGCGGTATACCATGCGGTCCAACCGGTCCAACTGAACGAGGTGACATGGCCGCGCGCAATATATTGGTCGATTGGCCACGTGCCCTCTGCATAGAAGTAGCTCATGTAGGTACCGTTGTCGGAGACGCTCAAAGCCGGGTACATAAGGCTCGCATAGCGGCTCAAAGACGAGGGGTCGTACTGGTTCAAAGCGATGGTGTAGGGACCCTTTACGGAGCAAGCGCTGGAGAAGGATACGTCAGAGTTGTAGGAGATGCCGATACCCGTGTTGAGGTCGATCATCGTAAAGCCGACTTCCTTGCCCGCATAGTAGAAGGCGTTGAGGGCGTCGATGATGGCATCGTAGCGCGCCTGGGAAAGTTGCTTCTTCGAGTTGAACACGACAAGGGAATTGCCGACAGAGTAACGATCAAGGATGTTGATAAGCTCCTCGACAGTCAACTTGTGGTGCTGGCGAACGCCCATGAGGTCGCAACGAGCCGTGAACTCGTCGGAGTCACCAAGCGCATTGACGAGAGCCTCACGGTTCTCATACGTACCGTTCTCGAGCAGGGAGACCTGGTAGGCAAGCCCCGCCTCGTCGGCCTCGCGATCGAAAAGGACCTTATATACGGCCTTGACGAAATCCTCGTTGGTCATCTTAGCGCCGACACCAGACGTGAACTCCTCACCGCAAAAAACGTTCACGGCCGCATCCACGGCACCACCGTTGGTGAACAGGAAGTTGCACCAATAATCGAGGTCCTCGGGAGTCGCCTCGCGATTGAGGGCGTCCACGTAGAAGGAATGGACGTACTTGGTCACCTCGTAGTTCATGTCGCGAAGCATATAAGCCGTGATGGTATCACCGTTTACCTGGTACTTCGCGGCGATGTCCTTGAATTCACCAGCCTGGCTGAAACCTGCGACGACGGAGCCTATGGTCATACCGACTTCGAGGCGCGTCTTCCAAAAATCCATGCCAGCCTCATCGGACTCGCGACCGAGCATGCTCTGGTACACAGTCTCGATTTGTTCCTCGAAGGTCTTGCCCATATTGGTGAACTCTTCGGAGATCATGAAGTTCTCAGCGATGCGAGCAGCAGGCATGCCGTTGAGAAGCGCCTGTACCTGGACGTTGAGGCCCTCGGTATCAGGGGTGCGGTTCAGGGAGACCTTGTACAGATTGTAGGCGTAAGCCGTAACGTAGTAGTTGATGTCACGCGTCTCAAGCACGTTGAGCTCGCCACGGTTGACGCCCCACTTAGCGCAGTTGTTGACAAACTCCTGGCTTTCGCAAAAACCCTTGGCGATACCGTCAAGGGACATGCCGACTTTCAGATGATCCGCCCAAAACTCGAGCGACTCCTCGCTCTCGCATTCGCGGTCAAGCAACGTCTGATAGGCAATCTCCACACGTTGCTCGTCGGTGAGCTCGCGATTCATGAACTCCTCGGAGATGAGGAAGTTTCTCGCGATTTCGGCGGCTCCGAAGCCGTTGTTCAAAGCATTGACCTGGACATTGTAACCGTCAAGATCGGGCTCGCGGTCCAAAACGACCGTGTACAGGCGATAGACGAACTTCTCGATATCGTTGGCGGGAACGATCTCAGGGTCTTTCGCTTCCTCGTCGGCTTCCTTGTTACCCTCGGTGCCGCCTTGGGTGCCGCCTTCAGCGCCACCGCCCTCGACGTTGCCTTGGGTGCCGCCCTCGGTGCCGCCCTCGACGTTGCCTTGGGTGCCGCCCTCGGTGCCGCCGACGTTGCCTTGGGTGCCGCCCTCGGTGCCGCCGCCCTCGACGTTGCCGCCCTCGCCACCTTGGGCGTCAGGAGTCCCCGCCTCGGGGTCGTTGGCAGTATTGCCCGTGTTGGTGACATTGCCCGTGTTGGCAACATTCGCATCCTGGGCCAAAGTCACAGCCGCATTGTTTGTCGACTCGTTGGATGGCTCGGCAACCTGCGCCAAGGCGACGGCAGGAACGCTGCCCGCAACAAGAGCGACCGAGATTCCAACGGATGCAAAAAGTTTTCCGTACCTTCTCATGGGATCCTTCTCTAGTTCCTCTTCAATTTGTGAAATACACAGGTTATTTCATGCTATCAATCATGGTTCCCGTGTCAATGAAACTTGAAAAGAAGTGTCCCGCTCTTGTCGTTAATCGGTCAGATATTGGTCCGATAATGGTCAGGTTTTTGTCCGATTATTTCCCATTTTTGATACGCCGTGTTCATACGTCATGCGCATACGTCATACGCCGTGCGCATACGCTCCGCGCGGAATAAAACGCAGGGCACGCACAGGAGCGCCGCAGGAACCTCAATCGACTACGAGCAAAGCCGCGATTAGCGCACGACATCTCAATCGACTACGAGCAAAACCTCACAAACACCGCCTCGCCGTCCACCACATGGACGATGATTGCCAGTCCTTGGGCACTGTTGAGCTTGAGCATGCTCAGGAAGGTCGAATACCCCTCCTCCTCGCTGAGAGGTTGCACGCCGGCAGTTCCGCCAGAGGCCTCATAGGTGACCCCGTCCTCAGGTAAGCGGAACACAAGGGAGTCCACATACTCGTGCGTGTTGCCGTCAAGATCGTCAAAACTTGCAGCCACCTCGATAACCTTGCTCTTTTTGGTATCGATGTGCCAATACCCAAAGGCGTCTTGAGTCGTATCGGTGTTGGTCGGCGCATAGGGGAACACATAGTAGCCATCCGAGGATGCAGCCGCCCTTGCTTCCTCCTCGGCGGCGCGCGCAGCTGCCTCCTCCTCGGCGATACGAGCCGCCTCGGCTTCTGCCTCTGCGTTCAGGATCGCCTCCTCATGGGAAGCTATCGCAGCATCGCGGAATGTACCTGCCTGCGGGCCGAAGACCGGGTCGTATTTCGCATACTCGTAGGAGCGGTTGATCGCGTCCACCGTGATATCGAGAGGGGCAATCGGTGTCAACACAACGGGAGTGTTCTTCGCATCCTCAAAGGCCGCATCGGCTTCGATCGTGTCCGGGATCGAGACTTGGATGGACTCGGTCTCAACCCCCCACATCGCACCTTCCGCTCCGATGGGAGACGCGGGGAATGTGAAGGTGTAATCGCCCCGCAAAAGCTCGATACCGCCGCCGCCGGAGTACACGTAGTACATACCAGAGACGTGGTTGCCATCCAAATCGGTGCCCTCCACCATCACGGGGATGCCCGTGTCGTGCTCGGTATACCCCTCCGCCACGATAGTGAGGGGGACGGCGTGCATGGAATGGGCTTTCGCCTTGAGGTCTTGCTCGTGGGAATACCAAAGAAGGCCGCCGGCCACCGCAGCGATGATTGCAAGCAGCAAGATGACCAAGGCGATGCGGCGGATGAGCTTCCTGCGCTTCTTTTTCTTCTCTTGCTTGGCATCAGGCGCGGACTTGACCACGTTTTCCCCTGCAACCGCGTCAAAGTCTAATCGAGGCGTTCCAAAATCCACGGCATGCATAGCACCCGTGGCGGACGGGATTGAGGGCGGAATCGAGGACGGGATGTAACCGGTCTGCTCCCCCGCCAAAACCTCGAGGCCCGTAAAATCTTGTTCGTAGGAGACGTTCCTGTTCTTGGCCAGCACGGCCTCCAGGGCGGCGTATTCCTCGTCGGCCGCGTCGGCTCCAAACACCATCGTCTTGTCCGGGGCGGGGGTTTTGGCCCCGATCACTTGGGTCTCTCCAAGATTGGGAGCCGCCCCAACCACCTGGGTCATACCAGGGTCGGGCACCGCCCCAACCACCTGGGTCGCACTGGGATCGGGGGCGACCCCAACCATCCCGGTCACACTGGGTTTTTTCGCACCGATGGCGTCGATGACCCGTGTCTCCCCAAGGGCATCAGGGCAACGGCCGATAGCCTCCATCTTTTGGGAGGCCTCGATCGTTTGTCGGAGGACGTCGAGACGTTGACCGCATGAGGTGCAAAAGGCATTGGTATCGCCTGCTTCGGCGCCGCAATAGGGACAAAACATCACCACTCCTCCCTCGTCATTTTGCATAACAGTGTAGCAAAGCGCAGACAAAAAACCGACCTTCGCACCACGGCAAAGGTCGGTGAGGTGATTTTCCTTTTGTGAGGCGCGTCTACAGCTGTGCGCGTCTACTGCCTAAGGCAGCACCCGCAGCTGTGAGCGCCTACGGCTCGAGGCACGTCCGCAGCTGGGCGGCGCCCGCAGCTGGGCGGCGCCCGCAGCTGTGCGCTTCAGCTGCGCGCGACTACCGCTCAAGGCGCGTCTACAACTCGATACGGCCGAATTTCGCAAGAAGCTCGGAAGCTGCGGTGCATGCCTCGCAATTGCAATACTTCGCGCCCTCCTCCTTGCGCTTGGTCT
>CAZOGL010000062.1:0-6929 GCA_964579575.1 uncultured Eggerthellaceae bacterium
CAGCAACCACATTGGATGCACTCCCCCGCCTTCACGCCTTGGCATGCCCATCCGTAATTACCCCTACCGCGCTCAACGCCATACAAAGCCGTCAGGTTGATGGTCTCCATCATGCCTGGGATGTTCATGTTGACTGGGCATCCTTTTGTGCAATACCCGCAATTCGTACAAGGGACCTCGATAAGCTCCGCGAGCTTCTCTTGGGCAAGCTTGAGCGTCGCAAGTTGGTCCTCGGTCAGTTTCTCGTGGGATTTCCATGTCGCAAGGTTTTCCCTCATCTGGTCGATCGAGGACATGCCGCTCAAAACCGTGATGATGTTGGGAACGTCGAGGCAAAAACGCAACGCCCAGCTCACGACGCTCGCTTTGGGATCTGCCTCTTTGAGTACGTCAACCACCTGTTGCGGCGGATTGGCAAGAGTACCACCCTTGACCGGTTCCATGATGATGACAGGGAGCCCGTGTTTAGCACAAACCTCCAAACATTGACGCGATTGGACATTGCCATCGTTCCAATCCGCATAGTTGATCTGGAGCTGAACGAACTCCATCTCGGGATGGGCGTTCAACACCGCATCAAGATCGTCGGCGGTCGTATGGGCGGAAAGACCGATATGCTTCACCTTCCCATCCGCCTTGAGTTGCTTGACAAAGTCCCACATCTCAAACTTGTCAAAAACAGCGGTGCGGTTTCCGCCGATGTTGTGAATAAGGTAGAAGTCAAAATATCCGGCGCCGGTTTCCTTGAGGCTTGTGTCAAACATCGCACGAGCCTCTTCGGCGCTTTGTGCGCCCGTCCAGCATGCATTCTTGGTCGCGAGCTGGTAGCTCTCACGCGGATAGCGCTCCACGAGGGCTTGACGGATATCCGCCTCGGAAGATCCATAGGCGCGGGCGGTATCAAAATAGGTTCCACCTGCAGCGATGAACTCGTCGACCATGATTTTGACCTGCTCTATATCGGTGGTCTTGCCGTCTTCAGTCTTCGGAAGCCTCATCAGACCGAAACCCAACTTAGGAATCTGTTCTCCTAGATAAGCCATGCTACTTCCCCCTAGTTTTCTTGTTGTGACTTTTCGTTGCTTTTTGCGATTTGCCAGCTGTCTCTTGTCGGTTACATTATATCCAGGAGTTCCTTGACAACCTCGCCTGCTATCAACATTCCGGCAACACTCGGAACAAACGAAATCGATCCCGGAGTTATCTTCTTGCGTCTATGAGTTATTGACTCAGCCTGTTCTGGATTCTCCAAGGTTGGACCTGGTTGGCTTACCCCAAGTTGGTTGTTTTCATCTGCTTGAACGGCCTGGCCCAATCCCCCTGGATTGATTGAAGACTCTGTTGAAAATACGCATTTCACGTGGTTTATGCCACGCTTACGTAGCTCCTTTCGCATCACTTTCGCCAAGCCATCCATCGAGGTTTTGCTAATGTCGGCAACTCTTAGCTGACTTGGGTCGAGCTTATTTCCTGTCCCCATACTGCTAATCACTGGCGTTCCGCATGCAATCGACGCCTCTATGATGTCCAGTTTCGCCGTGGTCGTATCTATCGCGTCTACGACGTAATCGTATGAGCTGAAATCAAACTCTTTGCGATTTTCAGGAAGATAAAAACAGTTATGCTTCGTCACGCTGCAACTTGGATTGATTGACCTTATGCGTCCTTCGGCAACATCGACCTTACTCTTCCCAATCGTTTCCCATGTTGCCAAGACTTGGCGATTCAGGTTTGTCACATCTACAACGTCGTTGTCAACGATATCAAGTGCGCCGACTCCCGCTCTCGCAAGCGCTTCGATCACATATCCGCCCACTCCACCAAGACCAAAGACACAAACTCTTGCGTTTGAGAGCTTTTGGACGCCTTTTTCTCCTATCAGGAGCCCAGTTCTTTCGAATTGCTTATCCACATTGGTCTTTCTCTCGGTTTTTCGCCTTATTTTATCGGTTTTGCCTGATTCTATCCAGAGGTGTGCTTTTTCCCATTTGCCGCGTTGGCCCTGATCTTCACGTTTCCTGGTTTCTTTGGTTCTAAAGCTCTCGTTGTGCGTTTTCGATATTGTTTCTAGGGTGCACTTTCTGCACCCATGTATCTGCGCCTGTTTTTTTGCCCCATTTTTGTCTCGCTGCTCGATTTTTGAGCCATGGTGCAGACAATGCTCCAATTCGAGCTACTTTTTTTCCTTTCTTCTTTTGACAAGACTTCTTGTCGCGGTGATTCTTGTCAAAACTCATAAATTTGTACGATGATTCTAGGCCACTACCAAGACCTCGGTCATGTAATAGGCTTAAGTAACGTTATTAGGCCTGTCGTAACATGAATGAGCGACTAGGGTGCACTTTCTGCACCCCGAATTTCTAATTTCAGTCTTCTTTTCTAAAAGTGACAGAAAATGACTTCGAAATACAAATATCGGTAATCATTTTCAAGGTTATATCCAAATGTTCCGATATAGCAGGGATGACTCATATTAGATACTGGATATACGCCGAAAGTTATGTCACATCATGATTACGAGGCATAGTGAATTGGGTGCAGAAAATGCACCCATGGGCACAATAAACTCCGGAACATCGCAACAAGAAAAGAACGGGTGCAGAAAGTGCACCCAGACGCAAAATCAAAACAATAAATAAATACACAAACAACAAAAACAAAGAAAAATGAATAACAAGACAAGAAAGGAACGAAATTAGGGTGCATTATCTGCACCCAACAAGAAAATACACAAACAAAAGAAAGAAATTAGTAATATAATGTCAACAAAACACGAAGAGGGGAAGGAAAATCGTGGCAAAACCAGCAAAACAATCAACATCTCTCTACCTTGATGTAGAGGTTAACGAAAACATTAATAGAAAAGCAAAGGAAACAGGTAAGTCAAAAAGCGAAGTAGTCAACGAACTACTGAAGGGCGAAACTACTGAATCTAACAAAGAAAAGCCAATGATCATTGTGACAAGCTCCCACAAGGGAGGCGTCGCAAAGACCATCACAGCGGCAAACCTCGCAGTAGAGCTTGCAATCAAAGGAAAGAAAACTCTCATCATCGACCTGGATGGCCAAGGCTCAATCAGCGAGTATTTGCACGTCTACGACGGAGATAACCAATTGCCTTGTATTGCAGACGTCATGATTGCTGACGACAACGGGGAAGAAATGACTCTGGCACAAGTCAAAAGGCCTGCGATGTACGAAGACGACAACGAAGAGTTCCACGAAATCGAAAATCTTGAGGTTGTGCCTTCTGACCTGCGCTTTGACAATGCAGATTCGAAGATGAAAAACAGCGGCTCCATGGCGGGAATCGATACGAGGCTCCATGACGCCATAGAGGACCTGCTGCAAGAAGAGGAGTACGACTACATTATTATCGACTGCCCGCCCCGCGTTGATCTCGTTACCACAAACGCAATCACCGCACTGCGCGCCGGAAAACCGGAAAGCATGGTCATCGTGCCAGTGCGTCCCGACGGCTTCTCAAAGCGCGGCATGGAATCTACCGTCAGCGCGATTGAGGCAGTAGGACGTAAAAAGCGCACGTACACCAGCAATTGGATGCTTTTAAGGACCATCGACGAGCCGCGAACGAACTTGTCAAAGATCCTTGAAGAAACGATTATGCATGACTTCCCTCACGCAAAATTCCTAGAAACCAAGATAGAAAAGGCAGTCGTGGTCATGGAGTCGAGTCAGTTCTACACTCCGCTTGCCTATTACGCGGAGAACTCCAAATCACGTAGCCAATACATCGCACTAGCTGACGAAATCGAGGCGATCGTCAATGGCAATTAGTAAAAAGATGGCTGCGATGAAAAAACAAGCAGCCAAAGATAAAGTTGTCATAGAAAACACCGAGAAAGAAAACGAGAACACCGAAGAGAAGATCATGGTCGAGGCGCTCAAAGCCTCGAAAGGGGAGGAGAGCCTTTCAGCGGGAGAGCTTGTCGTTCAAAAGAACCAACGAAAAGCTCTTATCGCAAAAGCCGGGTTCGATTACGTTGACGTGCGCGAGCTCACTCCCAACAAGAAAAACTCCTACAAGATCGACCAGGGCTCAATCGAGAGCCTCGCAAGCCTCATCCTTGAGTCCAAAAACACAACGCCGTTGATTGTCAGAGACGTCGAGGGTGGACGCGAGATCGTTGACGGTGAGCGTCGTTACCGCGCCCACCTGCTGCTCGGTGAGCGATACGGCGAACACTGGTACATGGCTCCGGCACGCGTGTTCCCGATTGGAACGCTGTCCGACGAGGATGCCCTGTTCATGTTGCATGCGGAAAACGTTGGACAACGCGCCATGACGCCTTCAGAGCGAGCGCGTGGCGTGGCAATCGTCACGGAGCGCATTCTGGCACGTAGGGAATCCGATCCGACATATGCCAAAGGCAAGAAGACCAAGGAAATCATTGCGGAGCAATTTGGCGTATCTGAGCGTACCGCGGTAATCGAGGCGAATATCGGAAGACACCTTACCCAAGAGGGCATGACCATCTACGACGAAGGAAAGGTCACAAAGCAAGGTGCGGAGGCAATCTCTCGCCTGCCCGAAGACGAACAACGCGATCTTGTCGAAAAAATCAAGTCTGGGGAAATTGCAAAAAGCGAGGTGCAATCAGTAGCGCAGGGTAGAGAGATAACCTCCTCTCGCATCCCGCGCCACGTAGACGAAGACCTCAAGGAAGCAAGAAGGGCACTAAAACGAGCACTCAAGAAAGGCGAGAAACCAGACCGAGTGATCATTGCAGAGCTGTGGAACCTCTTAGAGAAAATTGATCCGGATAAGAACGTTGAGAATCTCTAATAGAAAGTAAGCGGAAAGTTCTAACAGAGACAAACGAAGATGAACCTATAACCCCAGCAACACTACAACTCGTATGCCAGATTTTTGCATCCTTGCAGGCAGCCCTATCTAAAGCCCTCTTTGCCAAAGCCTTTGCGGCTGCGACTTTGAGGGCTTCCTTTTTTGCTCTTGAGGCATGGTATTTTGCAACGACGGAAGCGACAGTGCGCAAGCTACACTGCTCAGGTGTGCCTGAGAGCGCCACGACGATCTGCTTTTGTGTTAGACCCTCTTTTGTATAGAGGCGCAAAATTTCCTGGTCACGACGTCGCTTGCGACGACGTGTTGTTTCCTTTGCGGCGAGGCGGTCCTCGACGCGCTTTGATGCGAAAAAGCCGATTTCGGTAGCTTCCGCTGAGGACATATTGAGCTTATTGCTAAGATTCTCGGCGCTCAACGGGTAGAAACCAGTCTCGCCTTTGTGGGAACCGTAGGCAATCACAACGGAGTCCACCGTCTTTTTGATGGCGTCGATATCGCTTTCGGGTAGGGGGTTTACGAACCTGCTATTGAACGCAGTTGTCATCTCGTATGCCATGTCGGGACCGTAGATTTGCGTGGCAGTATTGTAAAACACGAAGCACATGTTTTCACGGCTACCTTGGCAATCGAAATGCCGGTGAGCCTGGAGTTGCTCGACCTTGCGAAGTCGGGCAGACATGAGACGATCGAAACGAACGACGCGACCGCGCCTTGGAGCATTTTTCTTCGCCGAGGGCAAAGCATCGCCATAGCGAGCCAGGACGGGCAAGGTGTAATAGTCGGTGGAGTAGGACAAGAGAGTGCATGCCACTCCCGCCTTTGCGTTCCAAGAGCCAGGGATGCGAGCGACGCGGGAGTAGTCAAACACGGACGTGTCGAGCTCGGCTTCCGGGAATGGGGAAACGACGGTTTGGATACGTTTTGCGAGGCGCGCCTCGACGTCATGCACGTAGGCGAGGCCGCGCTCGTTGACGTTTCCGCCCTTGACAAGGTAGGGGGTGGCCTTTTCGAGCACGTAGTAGAGGTGTAATCCGCGCCCGGTAAACACGAAAAGAGACGGCTCAGGAAGAACGTCGCGAGAAAACGCCTCGTAGAAGGCGGCAGTGAGGTCGGGCAATACCGAAGCAGAACCTTCGCCGTGGCAATCGATGTCGTACATGAGAGCGTTGATTTGGCGCGTCCTGGTTGCAAGGCGTTTCTTGCCTGTAAAACCATTACGGGTCAGGAAATAGGAAGCCTTGTCGCGGAAAGCGAGGGACTCATAGGAGCCTGCGCGAACCGAACGCTCGGTCCATCGATTGCCGTCGCTTCGGGCAAGGATGTAGTTGGAGTTGTGGTCATCATGGGTGAGGATGTCAAAGAAGACGCGCGTCTCGTCAGCGCACAAAGACAGAGTTTGAGTGGATGCGTGAGTGACTGCGGGCTGGTAGCACATAGCAATACAGACCCGCCCCAAGGCGTAGTTTTACAAGAGAACTACGAGACAATAGCCCCATGGTACGATTAAAGAGCGATTGCAAGATCCGAAAAGGACCTTGGGGGAGACGGTCTCGTCCTCCTTTCGATCATCTCAGACGAAAAAGCCAGGACGAGCCGCTAAACAGTCACATCAAGCCTTGCAGAGCTAATGATGTTCAAGTATAATTGCAGGTGGTTGGTGAGCAATTATACTCACTGTCTTGCGAACCCCTGATTGCAGTCGGGGGTTCCTTCTTTTTCTATTCAACTTCTAATAGCGCACTATAATGCTATCTGTTAGAAACCGTCAAGAAGTTTCTAATAGATTTTTCAAGCAAAAGTCTAATAGAAAACGAAAATTAATCGCGCGACTTTTTTGAAACATTTGCAAAAGGGTCACAAAATACCTGATAAATAGTCTATTAGAGATATATTTTCTTCGCCGCTTTCAACCTGAGGCAACCTGAGGCAGCTTCGTGGCGCGACGACTTTGTGGCGGAATTGTGATGCGGGGCAATCCCCTCAAAGGCAGGATCGACCTGCGGATTTTTGCTGGCCACAGCCAAGTTGCGCACCTCGTGCTAAGATGAGTGCGCGCCTTGCTGCGGGTAAGGCCTGTTATGCGACAGAACTCGGCGAGGTT
>CAZOGL010000063.1:0-6901 GCA_964579575.1 uncultured Eggerthellaceae bacterium
CCTCGCACGGCGCCTGAGCGAATGCGGTCTGTAAGGGGTGATTGCCCTTTCCGATCGCAGCCGGCGATGATGCGGGGTGGCAGGAGAAACAACCTTCTGCCACCCCGTGTATCCCTATTGTGGCTAATGTCAGCGAAAGCGAAACACATTCCAATTTTGACTGGTGAAAGGTCATGCTTACCCCCCCTTCCTAACATGACCTTTCGCGAGTCAAAAGGACACGAGAGAGTAGAGATTATGGAAAACGAGTCGAATGACAACTCGATGGAGCAAGAGCTCACGAACGATATTCGCAAAACTTCAGGCGAGAGTAAGTCGTCCGTCTCGAATAAGAAGCAGAGGTCCTCGGCACCCCATATACTTCGCAAAGGGTCTGTCTCTGTTGCGGAGGCGCACCCTGAACTCGAGGCAGAGTGGGATTACGAACGCAATGGAAATTTGTTGCCTCAACAGGTGAGCACGGGCTCGAGCCGAAAGGTGTGGTGGAAGTGTGCCACATGCGGATACGAGTGGGAGGCCTACGTCCACAACCGCGTGAAGAAGGGCACAGGGTGTCCTGCCTGCGCCGGGCGAGTGCCGCGCGTAGGTGACAACGATGTAGCAACGCTTTATCCCGATCTTATGCTGGATTGGAATTGGCAAGCTAACAAGGGACTTAACCCCACGAAACTCATGCGGACTAACAGCGTAAACGTGGCGTGGAAGTGCCATGTGTGCGGAAACGAGTGGATAACGGCCTTAGTCACGCGCACGCTGCATGACTCGGGTTGCCCGGTTTGTCGTGATCGAGACCGTGTTGAGCGGGGGAGCTTGATGGTGGAGCGTTACCCCGACGTGGCATCCGAGTGGAACTTCATAAAAAACCGCAGCATCGACATCATGGCCATCTCGCAATATTCTGATACAAAGGTTTGGTGGCGGTGCCGGGAGTGTGGATACGAGTGGGAGGCACGCGTGCGCAATCGCACGAACGGACGCACCGGATGCCCGCGCTGCGCCGAGCGAAGGAAGGTCCATCGTGTGGTGGAAAGTTTCGCCGAGCAGGGTGGCATAGTGGTAGTTGGTGTGACGTTTGATTCTGAGGCGGGCACCGTGTTCAGCGGACTTGGCCGTTGCGGGCGTATTCGCCTTTATGAATTGCCGGTCGGCTTTGACGTGTCTCAGGTAGGCACCGTGGGAGGTTCTCGCGTCAAAGTGAAAAGCGAGGTCCATCAGGGAGGCGAAGGCTTGTCGCGCCCCGACCAAGTCGTGTTCGCGAAGGTGCGCGATCTGGACTGCGAGGGGCTTAAGCGTGAGGGCATCATGCGCTTGTTGAACGAAGAACGCGTGACCTTCTTCATAACGGGTGAGCTGGGTGGAAACGCGATGGTGTCGATGAGCGTGACGGGCACGACATGCTATTACGACGTGGAAGGCGACGCCGAGACGCGTGTGCGTGAGCTCCTGGTTGGCAAGTTGCGCGCAAAGGAACTCGCCCATGGGAAGGTTCAGAGGCTATAGGCGATGAATTCTGAGTCGTAGGGACGGTTTCCTCAGAATATTGAGTTGAGTTGAGAGAGATTGCGGTGTGAGTCGCCGCGGAAATTCGGTTAGAGATGGGCGATTTGATTAACCTGATCATCTGCGTGGATGATACGGACGACCTGACGAAGAGCACGAGCACGGGCGCCGTCGCCGAGCGTATTGCGGACGTGGTGCGAAAGTGCGGAGGCTTGCTCGACCTAGATATTACACGACATCAGTTGTTGCTCGACGAGCGCGTGAACTACACGTCGCATAACTCGTCGATGGCGATGTCGGCACGTATCGTGGAGGATTCGCTTGATGACGTGTACCGCGGAGCGGTGGCGGCGATCGAGGAGATGAAGGCCGCTACGGCGGACCCAGGGCTTTGCTTTGTGGTTGTGCCTGAGGACGATTGGGAAGCCGCTGAGGGGATCGCTGCTCTGGTTGACTTCGGCATGAGGGCAAAACGGGAATATGTGACGATTGACGAGGCCTTCCGCCTTGCTAACGCCATCCCCTGGGTGGCGCTCACCGAGCACGGTGGCACGGGCGAGGGTGTGATCGGCGCGCTCGCAGGTGCTGGATTGCGCTTGTCGGGCAGCGATGGTCGTTTTCGTGGTAAATGGGATTTGGTGGACCTGTGCTTTGCTGATGGAGACGGTTTGGTCAGCAACGCCCGGAAACAACGAGCGAGTGGGAGAGGGGACGAGGTTTTGTCCCGTCCGCTTGACCAAAAGGAGTCGGGCTCGCGTTCTTTATCCTGCCCAGATGGAGTTCCGCTCGAGAGGCCGTACGAGGAAGAGCCATTACTAGTTCCGGCGGGGGAGGTACTTGACTTGCTTCGCGAGGAGGTCCATGGACCCGTGCGTATCCTGACGGAGGAGGGCGAGCCGCTCGATACACACGTGCCGCTCGCAATCCTTCGTGACGCAAAACCCGTGATGCACGGAAATGCGCTTACCTTCGTTGTCAAGGTGCGCAACGGTGTCGCCTGGCCTTGTTCCAAGACGGGGCTCGATGAGTTGCATAGCGGTTTTGCCGACATGAATCGTACCTGTGCGCAGTTTGAGCCCGACAACGACGAGGAGGAGACGGCAGCCGTCGACGAGGCTGCCCATACCTGCCCGAATTGCCTCTACCGTCGTTGGGTGCCGCAGGGCTTCGCCTGCATGAAGATGGAGGACTAGATGAGTGATCGGTATGATGTGGCGATTGTCGGCGCAGGTATCGTCGGGTGTATGGTGGCGCGCGAACTGGCTCGCTATAAGCTGGACGTGGTAGTGATTGAACGCGCGATTGATGTTGGCAAGGGCTCGAGCAAGGCGAACAGCGGACTTATCCACACGGGTTTTCACGCGCGAGCGGGTTCGCTCAAGGGAATCTCCACGGTTGAAGGCAACGCGCTCTACACCGATATTGTGCGTGAGCTCGATGTGCCCTTTGAGCGTATAGGTGCCCTGTATTGCGCATTCGGTCCCAACGGGATGGAGCGAGTTCGGCAAAAGCATGACCGCGCGCTTGGCAATGGTGCGGGGGACTTACCCATCATCAGCGGAGACGAGGCGCGCGCGATGGAGCCGCGCCTGTCAAAGGATGTCATTGCGGCCATGGTGGCGGAGACGACGGGCATCATCTCGCCGTTTGCGCTGGTCACGGCATGCGCGGAAAACGCAGCAGCCAACGGTGTCCGCTTCGAGTTCAATGCTGAGGTCGAGCGCGTGACGCATTTCGGCGGGTGCTGGAATTTGAACCTGCGTGACGGACGGCGCTTCGACGCGCGTTTCGTGGTGAACACAGCAGGTGACAATGCCTCGACCATCGACGCGCAGGTGCGTCCCGAGGACTTGACGATTGCGCCGCGCCGAGGGCAGTATTACGTGTTCGACAAGCAGGGTGGCTTTGGTGCGCCCGAGCCTATCCGCCATGTGCTGTTCCAAGCCCAAGAGGACGGCGAGGGTGGCACGTTGTTATGTCCGACGATTGACGGCAACATCTTGGCCGGTCCTACCAGCGAAAGCGTGCGTAACTTCATGTGTAACGAGACCTCGGTGAGCGGACTCGAGCATGTGCGGCGCGTCGCCGAGAAGATCGTGCCCGACATCCAGCTCGGTCGCGTGATCACGGCGTTTGCGGGTGTTCGTGCAAACATCACAAACGTCGAGAAGGAGAAGAAAGACTTCGTGTTGCGCATGAGCGCACACGGCTTCGTCAGCGCGCTCGGCATCAAGAACCCAGGCATGACTTGCGCCCCCGCGTTGGCGCGTCGTATGGTGGTCATGCTTTCGGAGGAGGGCTTGCGTCTCGAGAGCAACCCGACCTTCAACCCGTTCCGTGAGCGTCGCATACCGTTTCTCGCATGTGGTTCCGAGGAGCAGGAGCGTCTTTTGGAAAAGGACCCGAGCTTCGGGCACGTGCTTTGCCGTTGCGAGAAGATCACGGAGGGGGACGTGCGTCGCGAGCTTGCAGGCGTGTTGCCCCCGCATGACTTTGAAGGTATGAAGCATCGTTTGCGCGTGAGCATGGGTCGTTGCCAAGGTGGCTTTTGCAAGCCGCGTGTTCAGGCGATTTTGGACGAAGTGAACCCTGAGCGTGAGGCGCGCACCTACCATATTCACGACATGGCTGGGGATGAATACACCTTAGGTGGACATCGCCAGGGCTTTGACTCTGAGCTGGCAGCGCTCAAAGAGGTTGACGTGTTGGTGGTCGGCGGTGGCGCGGGCGGTATCGCGGCAGCCACGGCGGCGGCGCAATGCGGTGCGGACGTATTGCTGGTGGAGCGCGAGGAGTTCCTTGGCGGTGTTTTGCCGCAGTGCATCCATGACGGCTTCGGCATGTACCTCTACCGTGAAAACCTGACAGGACCCGGCTATCTACAAAAGTGGCTCGGCTCGCTTGATGCGGCAGGTGTCCGCTGGGCATGCGCCAGCAGCGTGACTTCGCTTGAAAAGTACGGGGATACGTTTACGGTTCAGGTCGTGGGGTTGCCATTTGGAGGGGCGCGTACGATTCGCGCGCGCAGCGTCGTCGTGGCCAGCGGTTGCCGTGAGGTCACGCGCGGGCAATTGCGCATTCCCGGCACACGACCCGAAGGCATCTATACAGCTGGCACCGCGCAGTACATGGTGAACGTGGAGCATAAGCTTCCTGGCAACAAGGTGGTCATTTTGGGCGGTGGCGACATCGGACTCATCATGGCGCGTCGCATGACGTTGGCGGGTGCCGAGGTGCGCATGGTGGTTGCCAAGGAGGCCACGGGTTTGGTGCGCAACCACCGTCGCTGCATCGAGCCTTTTGGCATCGAGACACGATACGGATGGGGAGTGGCCTCCATCCACGGTCATGGCACGCTCAAGGGCGTGATGGTGGCGCCGTTCAACGATGACGGCACGTACGACATGAAGCGGCGCGAGTACGTGCGTTGCAACACGTTGCTTATCTCCTGTGGTCTTGTTCCCGAACGTGAGCTCTTCGGCTCCGTCGAGGATGCGCCAGGCCTGTTTGTCACTGGTAACGCCGATCGGGTACACGACCTGGTCGACCGCGTCAGCGTTGAAGGCGTACGTGTAGGTGTGGAAGCCGCGCGTTTCACGGGGAGATGCGGAGCGCTCGATACGGAATTGACTCGTATCGCCGAGCTTGAAATTAACGACCTCCCCATCATGCAGGACAGGTTATGAGAGAATTCTTCGCTGCTTTGTGAAATATGGTGTCTTGTACTATGCGATGGTGAGGCGGCTCATCGTTCGTTGGCGATTTATGGTTTCGGATGACCTTCATAAAAGAGGGGACTATGGAAAACGACAATAGAGATACGCAGCAAAACGACTACGCGGAGCTGATTGAGCGGAATCGGGCGGAAGCACGCAAACAAGCGCGAAACCAAGCGATTGCGAAAGTGGTCATCGCGGTGGTTGTCGTGCTTGCGGTGGTCGTTGTCTTCGCGATGGGCCAGGGCGGGTTCTCGTCAACTGGCTCGACCGGCTCGACCAACTCAACGGGGCAAGTGACTAACACGGCCGCCTCCGCTACAACGGCAACCTCGACAACCAAGCACAACGTGACCGACTCCGAAGGTCGCACAGTAGCGGTTCCCACCGATCCGCAGCACGTGGCCGTGCTCGATTCTTTCTCGGGAGAACTTGCCATCATGTTAGGCGCAGGCGACCGTCTCTACAGCGTTCCCGGCGGCACCATGTCGGACAAGATTCTGCAAACGATCTATCCTGGCCTCACCAGCCTCACGAAGGCTTCGGGTAATCAGGTAAACGTCGAAGACCTTGTTGCGGCGCATGTTGACTTGGCTATCGTGAAGGGCACGCTTTCCGACGCTGAGCGTACGAAGCTCGATAATGCCCACATCCCCTATGTGGTTGCGGATTATTCAACGCTTGATGAGCAGCTTGCTGCTATTGACGTCGTGGCGGAAGCCTTGGGCAGCGAAGCGCAAGCCCGTGGTGCCAAGCTGCATGCAACATTCGACGACATGATCGATGTGGTGAAGGCCCATACGGCTGCGCTCCCCGCAAACGAGCGTCAGCGTGTCTACCATTCCATCAACGGTGCTACGCTCACTGACGCCGCAAACTCCCTGGGTGCAAGCTGGATTGAGCTGGCGGGCGCAACAAGCGTTTCCGCTGGCAATACGGCAACATCGGGGCAAGACTACACCGCCACTCTTGAAGAGATCTATAACTGGAAGCCTGATATTATCATTTGCAGCGTTGCCTCCACGGTCGACACTATCTGCGGCGACCAGCAATGGCAAGCCCTCACAGCGGTGCAGCAAGGTAAGGTCTATGCCATTCCCATCGGTGCTACGCGTTGGGGTCAACGTGGCAGCGTGGAGACGCCGCTCGCGATGCTGTGGCTGGGGTGCACGCTCTACCCGGATGCCTATGCTGACGTCGACCTGCAAAAGATTGTGATCGACTATTATCAGGATTGTCTTGGCGTCACTGTTGATGATGCGCTCTATGCTCAAATTCTTTCTGGCGAAGGCATTCGCACTAATGGTAACGGGTCAGGTGGCGGCAACTAGGGAGAACAAGTGATGAGCGGTGCTTTCGCCTTGCGGGTCGTTCTGACCGCATGCTCGTTCTGACGTTGCTTGTCAAATGGGGCATCAGCGGCAGAAAGTGCGTTCGCGCCGACCGTATCGGAGGCGCCCCACAGTTTCGTATTTGCCATGGCGTACAGCGGAACGTTGCGCATCCAGTCTTGCTCGCGGTAGTCTGACATGCTGAAGCGCAGCGCGACAGCTTCGATATCCTTCGCACGCGCGTTACAAGTCCCGCCTCATCCAGCCAGATGAGCGCTTCCTCGTAGTCTTTGGCTCGTGCGCCCTTTCTGATGTGCCCGATTACGACCTGCCTGTGCTCAGCCAGGCGCGCAG
>CAZOGL010000064.1:0-6775 GCA_964579575.1 uncultured Eggerthellaceae bacterium
CCCTCGACAACGCCCTCGGTAACACCCTCGCCGCCCTCTTCGGCGGCAATGCGGGCCAGCTCGTCCTTGATTTCCTGCTCTTTCCAACCTGCAGCACGCATGCGTTCCTCGGGAGTGGCCGTCAACGGGTCGAGCCCCTCCTCCTGATACGCGATGTAGCTCATGTCGAAACGGTCAAAGGCGTGCTCGGTGGCAACCTCCAACGCCTTGTAGCCAAGGCCGAGGCTCTCCACCAAGGCGACGCAGCCACGCACAAGAGGCCACGTCATCCACTTGTTCTTCTTCTTGCCCGAAGCGAGGTCATGCTCCTCGGTATACATACCCCCATCGGGCGTACGCACCGCAGCAGCCCAGTTGTACTTGCCGCGCATCATGACGCCTTCGAGTAACGCCTGACCGCCGACGTGCGTCTTTAATGCACCGTCCTCGGAAAAGGCGCGCGAAAGGTCGCTTTTCTGCTTTGCCATGATTGTCCATTCAGTTGTCGTCGCAGATGCGACACGGTTTTTTACGTCACGTAGTATACACGCGAAAGGCGAATCCGAACGCTATTTCACATTCAGCGTCGTCGCATTTTGCGCAGACTGGACACGATCAAGACGGGCGTTACGGAAATACAACGCGATGTCGATCAAGACGAGAACCGTGTTGATGATGTAGAAGATGATTACATAGCTGATATGATCATCCACCAGCTTTGCCGCAATTCCGAACAGGTAGCCGATGACCACGAGGATCTCAAACCCCACGCTTCTGCCGCGCGCCGTGCGCGAACGAAGCGATTTCATGATGTTTACCGGCCAGGCCGCGGCAAAGCACAGCAAAAAACACATCTCAAACACTTCGGTAAGCGAGGCACCGAACAACGTCAACAAGATAGATCACTTCTCTTCGTATGAAACACCACTCGCGAACGGCCAAACTCTATCACATGAAACGCTGGTCGCCAACGGCTAACAACCAAACACCATTCGCGAACGACAAAACGCCATCCGCCCCCAGGCTAAACGCTCGCCTACAACGACCTAACGCTCGCCGTCCCCGGGCTAAACGCTCGCCGCAAACAACCAAAACGCTAGTCGCGAACAACCTTCGGATAGGGATTCCCGCAACACATCTTACCCTCGGGACATGCACCGCGAACGCAAGGAGCGCCGGCATCCATGAAGACATAGGGGGCCGTGGGGCGGGCAAGCTCGATCATGCGATGAGCCAGCTCGCGAATTTCCCACTGGGCGCGATTGCAACCACGCAGGCTGAAAAAGTGCAGAAGCTCACGGACGTTCATGGTGATTACGATCTTGGTCTCGGCTGCATTCGGCAACAAGTAGCGAGCATCCTCCGCAGGAACGCCAGCGTTCAGGAGCTTCTTGTATCCCTCCACCGCGGCCTCGATCGCCTCGTCGAAGACGCGCTCGAGCTCAGGATCCTCGGAGACGGTAGCCGGCTTGACGACCTCAAGACCATCCTTAAACTTCACGTAGCGCTGGCTTTGTTGGTTGTAGCTGGCAAGGCGGTGACGCACAAGTTGGTGGGTCAGGGCGCGGGACACGCCATCGACCGCAAAGGTGTAGCTGGCGTGCTCGAGGGTGGAGAGGTGGCCGGAGGAGAGAACCGTGCGCAAGACGTTGTGCACCTTTTCGTCCGGCATGGTCTCCATCAACTCAGCGGCGCCGACGGGCGCATAGCAAAGACGGGCAGCCGTCGCAATGGCGCGCTCGGGATCAGGTGTGTGGTACAAAAGTTCAACTTGCATGGCAACCTCACAATACATAGATCATACGTATATACCCTCCCATGAATCCAGTATTATAGCCTAGGAGCCAAACCCATATGCCCCAAGGCCGAAAGGAAAACCATGAGCGCACCATTCAAGCCGACGCTTACCACCACCGATTGGAACGAAGAGTGGAAACAGCTGCAAAAATCCCGCAACCATGCGGATTCGTCAGAGTATTGGGATGCGCGAGCGGCGACCTTCCACCAAAAGGACGCTCCTAACTCCTACGTGCTTGGCTTCATCGACCATCTGGGACTTCAGGAGGGAGATACCCTCTTCGACATGGGATGCGGCAATGGCGCACTTACCGTACCGCTCGCCAGCATGGGTCACCACGTCATTTCCGCCGACTTTTCCCAAGGCATGCTCGACGCGCTCGATCGCTCTTTGACCACCAAGGGGCTCAAAAAACTCGTCACTTCTATCAATATGAGCTGGTCAGATGATTGGGAATCCCAAGGCATCACCGAAAACTGCGTCGATATCGCATTCGCGAGCCGATCCATTGCGACCGACGACTTGCGCGACTCCCTCATGCGACTCAACCGTGTCGCGCGCAGGCGTGCCGCGATTACCCTCTCCACGAGCATGTCACCCCGCATCGACGAGCAGATCTTGGTTGATCTCGGGATCCAAGCGCAGATGGGCAAGGACTTCCTGTACGCCTTCAACATCCTAGCTGGCGAGCATTTCCACCCCGAGGTGTGCTACCTCAAAAACGACCGCCACGATCGCTTTGACACCCTCGAGGAAGCAAACGCCTCCCTCGAACGCATGCATGCCAACATCCTTGCGGCCACCTCCGAGCGTGATCATCCAACAATCAATGCGAATTTCACCGAATGGAAGGTCGCCAACCTCATCAAGGACGAGGACGAGGGCGGGACGTTTTGGCATCTGGCGAAACCTCGACGCACGAGTTGGGCCTTCATCTCTTGGGACACGGCGCTATAGGGGCTTGGGCGCTGTAGCGCTGCAGAGGTTTGGACGTTATAGGAACTTGCAAAACCTAATTCTGCGTCGACCACGCCGTCGACGCTATAGGGACCCGCAAAGCGCAAAAAGGGAGTCTCCCTTGGGAGGCTCCCTCACATCTCAAGCGTTTTCACTCGTCGCAGCTACGCGAATTGGGTCGTTCCGCCTTCGCTAAACGTCCACCTTCGCCTCTTATGCGCTATCACTCGCTGCGGCTACCGTGGCGCGCGCGACTGCGAATCTGGCCCGTGCTGTCAGGGTCGACTTTCGCCTCACGGAAAGCCCCCGGAGCGAAAGAGTCAGCCTCGGCCGCGCGAGCACCCTCATAGCGCCTCATCGCCGAACGGGACGCACGGGTCGGTTGCGCCGTGGCCGCATCCGCTGCACGCATCCAATCCTCGATGTTGCCCTCGGCAGTCGTCGCCAACGGGGTCACCGGCCCATCAACAAGAGGAGACTCTTGGTCTTTGTGACTCTTCCTCACGCGCTTACCTTCCTCGTTGTAATACGCGTAATAGTAGTAATCGCTCTTCTTCTCCTCCACAAAAGTCATGACAATACCGATAACGTTGGCATCAGCGGCCTGGAGCTGTTGGAGTGCCTTCCCAGCCATGTCACGCTTCGTGGCGTTTTGGCGGACGCACATAAGCGTGCCATCAGCAAGGTTGCTGATGACGGCGGCATCGACGAACATGCCGATGGGCGGGGTATCGAACAACACATAATCGAAGGTCTGGGCAAGCTTGTCCATCAACACCGCAAAACGCCTCGTCGAGAAGATATCCGCCGGATTGGGGACGTTGGGCTCGCAGTCCATGAAATACAGGTTCGGAATCTCTGTCACCGTCGTCGCAGCGCGCAATGAGCACCGTCCGGACAAGACGCCGTAGATTCCATTCGCATTGTGCAGATTAAGCATGGTTCCAAGAGAGCGACGGCGAAGGTCGGCATCAATGAGGAGGACGCGCTTACCCGAGCTCGCGATAGCACAGGCAAGGTTGCTGGCGACGGTGGACTTGCCCTCATCCATGACGGAAGAGGTGATGACAATCGTCTTAATCGGGTTGTCGATACCGGCAAAACGGATGTTGGCAAGCAACGTCTTCGACGGGTTCGACAGGGTGTCTGAGCTAAATTTGCCGACACGTTTACGATTCTTCTTTGCCATGACCCCTCCTTACATCTTCTTCACGTAGGGCATGCGACCCACCACCGGCACCCCGAAGAGCTCTTCAGCCTCCTCAGGGCTCTTAATGGTGCTATTGAGCATATCCATGAGCACGATGAGGGCGATTGCGACAAACACGCCAGCAAGAAGGGCTACCGCCGTATACATGAGGCGGTTGGGGCCACTCGGGGTGGTTTCGACCTTGGCATCGTCAACGATGTTGACGGCCTCGAGGTTCATGATCTCCACGGCAGTCTTCGAGGTCTCGCTCGCAAGTTTGTTTGCAACCAAAGCGACCGACTCGGCCTTCTTGCCCGTGACACTCAAGGTGATGACACGATTTGTCGTGGAAGAGGAGACGGAGACCTTGAAGCCCTTGAGGTCGTTAAGACCTAAGTCCTTCGCAACCTGCGACGTAACGCGATCGGTCTTAACCAAAACCGCAATGTCGTTAGCAAGTTGCTGGCTGGCGGTCATATCGCTGGAAGAAACGGTGGCTCCCTGATCTGTGGTGATGGTGCTGCTCTTGGAAAGAACATACAGCGAGACGGACGAGGTATAGTCGTTGGTCATGAAACCCCAACAATACCCCGCAGTCGCACCCGCAAAAATCACCGGAAAGATTATGAGCAGGTACCACTTTTTCCGCAACAACTCTAACAACTCAAGAAGCGTCATACCGTGCGTTCTCCTCTTAATTGGTGCCAAAAAACGAACCGAAACCCAAAGGAATACAGACGTTCAAATACTATAGTATCAATCATTCCGTTGCTAGACTAATTCAAGAAAAAACTGTTTGTTTGAACTTTTTCCGTTAGTCAACTTGCCCATTACACTCGTCAACTTCCATCAGTCGATTTGCCCGTTCCATAAGTCGATTTCCATCAGTCAACTTCCATCAGTCGATTTGCGTGTAATACACATCAAGCACCGTCTCATAAGCGCTGCTCTTGTCGAGTTCAAACTCAGCATACACTTCCCCTTGCACCATCTCGCCATCGATGGAGGTAACGTCAAAGGTCAGGTTCTTGCCAACGAGCTCGGTAGCGAGGTAGGCAAACTCTTGGGCGCTGAGGTTGGTGGCAGAATAGGACATACCGATTTGGAACAGGTTCACCACCTCGGGGACGCTTTGCTTCGCAAGGTCGATTGCCTGGGACGCAAAAGCGCTGATGTATTGCTTTTGACGTGCCTGGCGATCAAGGGATGAATCGAGATATGCCGTGTTGCGATAGCGTACATAGGACAAGGCCTTCGTACCGTAGAGCACCACGTCTTCTCCCTCGTAGATTCCCGTGTTGGGAATCGTATCAAGAGCCGTCAGGGAAACACCGCCGATAGCATCGTTGACCGCGGCGACACCATCCATGTTCAAGGCAAAGTAATAGTTGATCGGTATGTTGTATAGGACGCGGCTGGCGATGCGGGACGTGTATTGAGCACCCGTGTCGGCATCCGTGCCGTAGCTGAAGGCCAAGCACAGCTGCATCCGGTCTTGGCCGAGAAAGGACGATCCTACGTACTCGCCCACGTCGACCATGCTGTCACGGGGAATCGCAATGGCACACACCCTACCGGTGTCCAGGTTCATGGCAATGACCATGACGCTATCAGCCTGGCCGTTCTTGCCCGCATTGGCCGCACGCTCCGTCAAGTCGTAACCCATGAAGCAAAGAGAGACCATGTTCTCATTGAGCCGATAGGTATGGCCATTGTACTTGACCGTCTTGCCTTCGTCGTAAGAGACGGCGTTATTCGTAGTATCAACCGCGTCAATCTGGCTATTTTGCTCCACCGACATCCTGCCGAGATGGATGAAGGCAAAGACGGCGCATCCGATGACGAAAACAACTGCGACGATGATGGCAACCACGAGAAGCACGCGTTTGCGACGGGCATCCCTTCGATGGTGGCTGCGCTTTCTCTTTCGTATCAGAACCTCCTCGTTGGTGGCGAGGTCCATCGACGTCGCCTCCGCTTTGCCAGATTCTGTTTTGCTATTGTCTGACGAGTTGGTCATCGACAAGCACTCCTGTGACGATGTATCGCTTATTCGAACTGTCGGTCAGGCTCAGACATGTGCTGAGCTGGATAATCTTATCGGTAACCTCCAAGTGGGCACCCTCGCGCACGTTCATGACGAGCGAGTTCGGATTGCAGACATAGTCATAGTAGTCCGCCAAGACCTCAGGGTTTGAGAAGTCGAAGGAATTCAAGATATGTCTGTCATCGAACTGGTAGGCGCTAATGACACGATAGGTGCGCACGTGACCTACGCTGTACACCGTGATCGTCTCGTGCTCGGCGAAGAAATCCGGATCCTCGAAATAGTGCAGCGACGTGAACATGGTGTTCGCGTCAGTTTGGTGACCATAGAGAACCGTCACCGGATCGCTGAAATTCGTGGAATTCTGCATCTCTGAGTAGATGGAGCCTTGCCATGCGTAGGAGAAGTCCACGTCATGGTTGAGGTAGTAGAAGTCATCCGTGGGAGATTGCACGACCGGATAGTTCACCTCGGTGCCCGGAATGGTAATCCACGCATAGATATCAGGGTTCTCGGCCTTGAGCGCGTCGAAGTCCACGGGGTTCTCGGGAAGGACAAGTTGGGTCTCGTCTACCGGCTTCTCAACCTCCTCGGGGACGTCCGCCGCGCGATTAGCGGTATCCGTCATCTTCCACCACTGGTACCCCAAAAACGCGGAAAGACACACAATGGCGATAATAAGCACGGTAAGGATGACCGCGAGGATCCTGACTTGCACCTTTTTCTTGCTGCCTCCAGGGGATGCACCGTCGGGGGAAGCGTCGCTGGGAGTTGCGCCGCTGGAGGCTGCGTCTCCGGGGGATGC
>CAZOGL010000065.1:0-6404 GCA_964579575.1 uncultured Eggerthellaceae bacterium
TGAAAAAGCGTTCGTTGCAAAACGGTTTAGTGTGCCAAATTAAGCGCAGTATGCACTCGTGCCGCCTACAGCATCACATGCGGCACGAGCCGACGGCGTCAGGTTCACCTTTCTGGACTCGACGCGTTCGACTTCGAGGCCCTCTAGGGGCTCCGGCGGCAGGATGCCCCTGTCCAGGCCTATCCGCGCGTACCAGTCCCCCGAGGTGCGCCTCCAGTATGTCGAGGGCGGAGACTGCAGACGCCGTCCTCAGCTTTTGGTTGACGCCAAGAACATGGGACGGTCTATTTTGAGAACCGATGTCTTCCCTCTCGCTATATAGTTCAAAGTGACACTTTAATAAATTTGTCACCTCGTCCTGTACACAGGAAAATCTTCGGTAGGTGCAAGACGTTCTGCTATTCGCTAGAGTTGTGTTCGGAGAGAGGAACTGGCGAGAGGAGCATCTCGATGCTTAAGAAAGGCCAAAAGGTCGAAATCAACTATGCTGGGCAGCTGGAGGATGGTTTCGAGTTCGTCAATACTTGGCTCGTGCCGGACAATGCCCACGTCACTATCGGCGAATACAACATACTGCCCGCTCTTGAGCGTGAGTTAATGACAATGGCCCGCGGAGAGCGCCGTACCGTCCTCGTTCCCTGCGAAGAGGCTTACGGCTCTTACGATCCAAACGCCCTTATCAGCGTTCCGGCGTCGACATTCCCCCATGCGGAAGATCTTCCTGTTGGAGCGTATATCGAGTTTGACATGCCGGGTGGTCATGCTCGGGCGAAGGTTGTCGAGATGGACGACGGGACCATTTTGTTCGATTGCAACCATGAACTAGCGGGCCACGACCTCCTTTTCGAGATTGAGCTTGTAGATGACGGCAAAGGCAAAGCTATCGACCAGGAGCTTGATCATGATGGATGCGGCTGCAACAAGCTCCGCGAAACTTTATCCGACGGTAAGCATGACTGCTGCCACCACCACTAGCTTGATTTTTCCAACGGTCATAAGAAAATCTGGTTTGCTATAATGCATTGAGGCAACGAATTTGCGTTTCCTGCATTGAGAGAGCGTCACATGAGGGGGAACTATGGGCGCTAAGGAATCTTTCGAGCGCAGCTTCCGGCAGCTTGTTCTCACCAAGCCGTATTCGAAAATCACTGTGACCGAGCTGTGCCGCAAGGCCCATTTGTCGCGCAAGACCTTCTATGACAACTTCCAAGACAAGGAAGGCGTGTTGGAGGGGATCGTCCACGCGTCCCTCGTGAAGCCCATTGCGACCATGAACGAATTGCTCACCCTCGAGCAAGCGATGAACATAACCGATGTGTTCATGGAGCTCATCTATAACGCCATCTCCGAAGACCGCGATTTCTATCAGGCCCTCGTTCGTCCCATGAAAGGCGTAGACGACACGTTCATCCGCGTCGTCACCCACGAGATAGAGCGCCTCAACTACGACATCATCGACAGGCTTGCCAGCAGCAGCCCCCTCGAGCGTGATTATGCGGCTTACTTCTTCGCCTCCTCCCAAGCTATGCTCATCCAGAAATGGATCTTCGACGGCATGCCCCTAACCACGAGGGAGCTGGCCGCGCTCTACAAGAAGATGGCTGGCGGATACTGGTTCTCGCTGCAATAACCCCTGCGACCAACAGCAAAGGCAGAGGCTGTCAGTGACTCAGGTCGGCCTCTGGCTTTTGTCGTGACACCAACGTTCATGAGGGTGACAACCCGATAAATCTGTCAATCGATTTTTGCCAGATTCGCGAAACCGACCAAAGGGCGTTGTCCAAACGCGAACTTAGGAAATTGTCTCTACTTTTCCTTCTCCCTAATCTTAAAAGTGCGAGAGCGCCAAAGCACATGCTTCGCTGTGCTTTCGTTTCGCGCAAATGGGGTAGAGAGAGCCCCTGAAAACCCGAGAGAGGAGAGAGAGTACATGAGCGAGAAAGATGTCCTCACCACTACGGTGCAAAGTATCGCCAGTGGAGGCACGGGCGGTGAACCCACGGCCGTCGACAGCAAGGACGGCAAGATCGTCCGCATTCGCCCGCTGCACATCGATGAAAAGTGGACGCCGGAAGAGCTGGCGGACTCCATGTGGGAGCTGGAGGTGGACGGCAAGAAGTTCCGCCCGGAGTACAAAGCCGCCCCGAACTACATGGCATTGGCCTACAAGGAGCGCGTCTACTCCAAAAACCGCGTCCGCATGCCGCTCAAGCGCGTCGACTGGGAGCCTGGCGGAGACCCCGCAACCATGAACGCGCAGAACCGCGGTAAGTCGAAGTTCGTCGAGATTTCCTGGGACGAAGCCCTCGACATCATGGAGTCCGAGATCAAGCGCGTTTCCGAGAAGTATGGTCCCTACTCCGTCCTGTGCGTCGGCGAGGACGGCCATCGTGAGTCCAAGGACCTCCATGCAGGCGGCGGCATGCACATGACGACCATGAACTTCCTCGGTGGCTATACCCGCGAGACCCGCACTCCCGACTCAGTCGAAGGTTGGTATTGGGGCGCGAAGCACTTCTGGGGTGCCGGATTCAACCACGGCGGCGGCATGATTGCACCTCCCCAGAACAATTATAGCAACTACAACGTCGTCAAGGACGTCACGGAGAACTCCGACCTGCTCGTCTTTGATGCAGGCGACTGGGAGCTGACCCAGAACTACGCTTCTATGTTCTTCTCCCGCCTGCTCAAGTATTGGGAGGAGCTCGACAAGGAGTTCGTATCCGTCGACCCGTTCTGCAACTACACGGCATGCTGTCACAAGACCTTCAAGTGGATCCCCATCCTCCCCAACACCGATGCCGCTCTCGACTTTGGAGCCATGTACGTCATGATTACCGAGGGCATCTACGACAAGGAGTTCATCGACACCCATTCAATCGGATTCGACAAGGTCGTCGACTACGTTCTTGGCAAGGAAGACGGCATCCCGAAGACCCCAGCTTGGGCGAGCGAGCGCTGCGGCATACCCGAGCACACCATCAAGGCGTACGCCCGCAACCTGTGCAAGAAGCGCGCTTCCCACGTCCACTACAGCTCAGGTTCCATCAAGACCCCGTATTCCCATGAGCCCGGACGCACGCAGGCCTACCTCCTCGCGATGCAGGGCCTCGGCAAGCCCGGCGTGCAGCAGCTCCACCTCGAGGCGACGAACATGGGCAAGGAGAAACTTGCTGAATCCTCCACTAGGCCCTTCTCCATGCTCAACCATTGCCGCATGTTCTATCCCTCCGCGCAAACCCTGCCGCGTACCGCCATCGCCGAGGCCATTCGCAACGGCCATGTTGAATGGTATGGCAGCCCCTGCATCGTATACGTCGAGACCAAGGAGCAGTTCCAGAAGTACACTTATCCTGGCGACCCGAAGATCGGCCTTATGATGAACCAAGGCATGGCGAAGCGCATGGGCCAGCCCATCCCCACTGAGGAACCCCGTTTGAACCCCATCCACATGGTATGGTCGGAAAAACCTTGCAACATGAATTGCTGGAACGGCGGCTTCGAGTTCCAAGACGCCATCCGCTCCAACGAGGTCGAGTTCTTCGTCTCCAACCACCAGTGGCTCGAGAACGACTCGCTTTTCTGCGACCTGGTTCTTCCGGTCACCACCTGTGTCGAGGACGACGACACCATGGGCGCATCCATGACCGTTGGCATGCGCTATGCCGGCTACACCCCCCACGCATGCGATCGCGTCGGTGAGTCCAAATCCGACTGGGAGATCGCCCTCGAGGTGCTCGACCGCTTCGGCATGCGCGAGAAGCTCGACTACGGCATGACCACCGAGCAGTGGCTCGAATACGGCTTCGACAACTCCAAGCTCGTCACCGAGGTCGATTGGGAGACCCTCAAGGAAAAGGGCCTTTACTATCCAAAGCTCGAGGAAAACTGGCGCGACGAGCTGCCCGGCATGCGCGGCTTCTACGACGACCCCGAGAACTTCCCGCTCGATACCCCCTCCGGAAAGCTGGAGTTCTACTCCCAGGCGCTTGCAGACAACTTCCCCGACGACAAGGAACGCCAACCCATCGCTAAGTGGGTCATCGGCGGACCGGCCGAAGAGGGATGGACCCACGACGAGAGCCTGTGGGGCGAGCGTTGCAAGAAGTACCCCCTGCTTGTCACGGCCAACCCTGCCCGCTTCCGCGTCCATGTACAGGGCGACGACATCGCCTGGTATCGCGAGATCGAGACCCAGAAGGTCAAGGGCAAGGACGGCTACCTCTACGAGGCGCTGTGGATCAGCCCAGAGGATGCCAGTGCGCGTGAAATCGCCGACGGCGACATCGTGAAGATCTTCAACGAGCGAGGCATCATCTTGGTAGGCGCTCGCATCTCCCAGCGTGTCATGCCCGGTTCCGTTGTCGTGGCCAAGGGATCCCGCGTAGACCCGATCGCTCCCCATATCGACCGCGGTGGCGCCATCAACCTGATCAGCCCCGAGGCTACCGTTTCCAAGAACTGTAAGGGCTTCGTTGTCACCGGATACCTCGTAGAGGCCGAGAAGCTCTCTGACGAAGAGTACGACAAGTGGAAGCGTGACTACCCGGAGGCCTTTGCGCGCGACTACGACGTCGCCCAGGGCATTACCCGCGACGCATGGCTCGCATAGGCGCTACGAGAGAAAGGATTGAACCATGAAAGGTTTTCTGATTCATGCCGATAGGTGCATGGGATGCCATGCCTGCCAAATCGGCTGCAAGGACGAGCATTGTGGCAACTGCTGGATGCCCTACACGCAGGAACAGCCCGAATCCGGACAGTTCTGGATGAAGGTCAACCAAAAGGAGCGCGGCCAGTGCCCCCAGGTCAAGGTCAGCTACATCCCGACCCCCTGCATGCACTGCGAAAACGCCCCTTGCATCGCGGCGGCCAAGGACGACGCGGTCTATCGTCGAGACGACGGCCTCGTGATCATCGACCCCGTCAAGGCCAAGGGACAAAAGCAGATCGTCAAGGCGTGCCCCTACCACAAGATCTTCTGGAACGAAGAGCTCAACATTCCCCAGAAGTGCACGGGCTGCGCCCACCTGCTCGACGACGAGGACTCCCCCATCCGCGTGCCGCGCTGCATGGACAACTGCCCCGTCCACGTCATCGAGTTCGGCGAGCTTGAGGACATGGACCTCACCGGCGCAGAGGTCTTGCACCCCGAATACGGCACGAAGCCCCACGTCTACTACACCGGCCTGCCCAAGAAATTCATCGCCGGCACCGTGTACACCCCCGAGGACGAGGAAATCGTCGAGGGCGCCTCTGTCACCGTCACCAACGGCACGGACACCTACACCGACACGACCAACAGCTGGGGCGATTTCTGGATCGACGACCTGGCTGATGACGAGTGGACCGTCACCATCGCTGGCGCAGGCAAGGTGAAGACCCTGACTGTCAGTACCGTCGAGGAAGACAAGGGCCTCGGCGACATTGCCCTCGTATAACGACGCTACGAGTCATGGGCGGCGAGCAACATACCGCGTCTACGGCCGGCTGGAGGACAGGTGTCCCCCGGCCCGGCCGGATACATATCGTTCGAGTGGATTACGCCAAAAACGAACTCTATGACGCCGACGGAAACGGCTACTTCGAGATGCCTGGGGGCATGTGGGCTCCATTTGGCCCCGTCCACGAAGGTAGCGTCCGCTACTGGGGCAGCGGCTCCCATGCAGGCCACATCAATCTCATGCCTGTAGCGCAATATCGCAACGGCACTTGGGTCAACGTCATGTGAGCCGTCAGCGACCCCTCGACGGCCACGACAACGAGCATTTTTCACAAGGAGATATCAATGTACGAAACACTTCTCAACAAATACGGCGTCAAGCAGCTTGGCTACTACGTCGAAAGCATCAAGGAAACCGCGGAGCTCATGGCCAAGACCTTTGGCGCAGGCCCCTTCTTCGACTTGGGCGTGACGGAGCCCGCCAAGCTCGTGCTGCACGGCGAGGACTGCAAGTCTCTCACTCGTTGCGCGCTCGGCCACCTCAACAACGTCCAGATTGAGCTCATCGAGCCGGTCAATGACGAGCCGAGCGTCTATAACGAGAAAGGGTTTGGCCTGCACCACATCTGCATCTGGGCAGACGACGTCGATCAGGTTATGTCCGATTTCAAGGAAGCGGGCTTCGAAGTCGCCATGGAGATGGTCTCCGGGCAGGGCCTGCATGTCGTGTATTTCGACACCGTTGAGGCTTTTGGCGTGTATACCGAGGTCAACACCCCGCTCGAGCAGCTCTACATGGGCATCAAGATGCAACATGAGAACTGGGACGGCACCCGCCCCCTGCGCACCATGGCCGACCTGATGGGTCGATAGTTTTTAACCCCCCCCTGTGCCGGAGCCGTCTCTGCCCCTCTCCCGAAAGGCGGCTCCGGCATCTCATCCTACGAAAGCGTGAAATAAT
>CAZOGL010000066.1:0-6338 GCA_964579575.1 uncultured Eggerthellaceae bacterium
TGACTACGGTGCGGACTTTGCTATACTAAAGCCGCTTTATCACTCCGCTACGGTGGAGTGGTCACGATTAGAGGCGTGGCAATTCACAAGGGAAGGGAAAACCAATGAAGAAGAAACTGATTGCCGTCTTTGCTGCGACGGTGCTGGCTTTGAGCGTGTTTGCTCTCGCTGGTTGCTCCAATAGCAGCTCCAACACCAACACCAACACCAACTCCAGTTCGAGCACCAAGACCCTCGTGGTCGGCTTTGACCAAGATTACCCGCCCTATGGTTTTGTGGGTGACGATGGCAAATACACCGGCTTCGACATTGACCTTGCGACCATGGTTGCCCAAGAGAACGGTTGGAACGTCGAGCTTTCTCCCATCGATTGGAACGCTAAGGACGCGCTGCTCAACGGTGGAAATATCACCTGCATCTGGAACGGTTTCACCTATGAGGGCCGCGAGGACAACTATACCTGGAGCGGTCAGTACATGCTCAACGAGCAGGTCATCGTCGTGAAGAAGGGCTCTGGCATCACGAAAGAGGCTGACCTTTCCGGCAAGACCGTCTTGACCCAGGTTGATTCCGGCGCTCTTGAGGTTTTGGAAGACGAGGAGGGCAAGGCTGCTTTGGCAAAGACCTTCAAGTCTCTTGAGACCATCGACAACTACAACAGCGCCTTCATGCAGCTCGACTCCGGTCTCGTTGATGCTGTCGCGTGCGACCTCTCCATCGCGAAGTACCAGATGAGCGCAAACCCCGACAAGTACGAGATCGCCGTTGTCCTCTCCGAGGAGCACTACGCGGTTGGCTTCAAGAAGGGTGAGACCGAGATGGCGAATGCCGTCACTGAGACGTTGAAGAAACTTGATCAGAGTGGCAAGATCAAGGAGCTTTGCGAGAAGTACGCTTCGTACGGCATCGATTACAGCAACTGGTGCCTGCAATAAGCGTTTAGCAAATACGCAACAGACGGGCTCTCTCGTCCCATGATGAGGGAGCCCTTTTTGACGACTTGCGAAGGCTTGTAGCTAGCAGAGGTTTGCGAAGCCGGCAGCGACTTACGGAGACCGGCTAAGGTTTGCGAAGGTTGAATAGGCCGACAAAGACTGGCAAGAGCGCCTTCACGGGTCGTCATGAGAGGAGATACGGGGTATGGAATTCGCATTGCCCGGAATGAACATGTCGTTCGCAACGATGATGGGGATGCTTGGTGACGGTATCATCTTCACCGCCATCGTCTTTGTTGTGACGTTGATTGGCGCGGTGCCCCTTGGCGTCCTTGTTTGCGCATGCCGCACCAGCAAGTTCAAGCCGCTCGCGTTGTTGGCGCGCTTCTATATCTCGCTCATGCGCGGTACGCCGCTCATGTTGCAGTTGTTCGTTTGGATGTTTGGCCCGTACTACCTCCTCGGCCTCAACATGGGCACCGATTGGAAGTACTACGCGTGTTGCGTCGGTTTCATCTTGAACTACGCCGCCTATTTTGCCGAGATTTATCGTTCCGGCATCCAATCGATTCCGCATGGTCAATACGAAGCTTGCGACGTGCTCGGATATTCCAAGCCCGCCATGTTCTTCAAGATCATCTTGCCCCAGGTCGTCAAGCGCATCATTCCCGCCATGGGCAACGAGATTATCACGCTCGTCAAGGATACGTCCCTTGCGTTCGTCTTGAGCATCGCAGAGATGTTCACCGCGGCGAAGGCTATCGCTGCAAGCCAGGTCAGCATGTGGCCGTACGCGATTGCCGCGCTCATCTATTGGGTCATCAACCTTGTCATTGAGATGATCCTGACCAGGGTCGAGAAGAAGATGTCCTACTACCACGACTAATCACGGGAGATTCCAATGTCTAACGAGAACATTCTGCTTTGTTTGGAGCATGCGAAGAAGAGCTTTGGCGACAACGTCGTCTTGAAGGACATCAGCCTCAGCGTCGAGCGCGGGAAGGTCGTTGCCATCATCGGGGCGTCCGGCGGCGGCAAGTCGACACTTTTGCGTTGCGCCACGTTGTTGGAGACCTTGGACGAGGGCTCGCTGTCTTTTGGCGATGTTAAGGTGACCACCATGGAGGGCGGCGTTTGCAAATACGCGGACAAGAAGACCCAAGCTCAGGCGAAGCGCAAGTTCGGCCTCGTGTTCCAAAACTTCAACCTCTTCCCCCATTGGACCGTCTTGAAAAACGTCATGGATCCCCAAATCACCGTGAAGAAGACCCCGAAGGCACAAGCCCAGGAGAAGGCTATGGAGGTCATCCGGAAAATGGGCCTCGAGGGTAAGGAGAACATGGTTCCTTGCGAGTTGTCCGGTGGGCAACAACAGCGTGTCGCCATCGCTCGCGCCTTGGCCATGGAGCCCGAAATCTTGTTTTTCGACGAGCCGACGAGCGCGCTTGACCCTGAGTTGACCCAGGAGGTTCTAAAGGTCATCCGCTCATTGGCGGCTGAGCACATGACCATGGTCATCGTCACCCACGAGATGGGGTTTGCGCGCGACGTTGCCGACCACATCGTGTTCATGGACAAGGGCATCATCGTGGAGGAAGGCGATCCTGACCAGGTCATCAACAACCCGCAACATGAGCGTACGCGCGCATTCTTGTCCAAGATTGGGGACTAGACTCGCGGGTTTTTGGGGCCAGCGCCTCGCTTTCGGCTGAGGTCAGCGACTAGGATCGCTGGTTTTTGGGGCCGGCGCCTCGCGTCCGAGACTGAGGTCGGCGACCAGACTCGCGGGTTTTTGGGCGTGCGTTTGGGTCCTTTGGGATGTGAGCCTTCGTCATGTGAAGGATTGAATATTTTTGATATGAATGGAAGATGACGCCGTTTCGCCTTGTTGCTTTGGTACAATTTTGTCATTGAAAGCCCACTAGGGAAAGAAGGTCTACCATGGGTATCAAGGCAGCCGAAGCGCTGGAAATCACTCTTGAGGAAATGCCTAGTTATCTTCGCGCCAACCACTCCATCTACATGAAGGCGGCTGGCGCTGTTTATTATCTCACCAATGCGAATGATATCTATTGGCGCGCCCAGCGTACGGACATCACCAATGAGAAGGGCCACTATGTTGACTGCTCCCAACTTGTCCCGACGGTGAACGAGTTCATGGATCTTCCCATCGTTGATGGCCGCTCTATAACCCAGTTGTTCCCTGAGGCGACCTTCTACGCTTCCATCAAGAAGTAGATTCAAAGGTGAATAGATTGAAAGGCCGCCATGAGAGGCGGCCTTTTTTGATATGAGCAGGATTTGAGTTGGGCATAAGCAGGATTTGAGCTCGATATAAGTAGGATATAAGCTCGATATAAGCTCGATATGAAAGTTAAGCAGAATAGGAAGGCCGCCTGAGAAAGGCGGCCTTCTTTGTGCTTAGGCGATTGCCGTTGCTTGGGCGGCTGACGTTACCTAGGCGTTTGCCGTTGCTCGGGCGGTTGCAGCTTGGGCGGCTGTCGCTACCTAGGCGTTTGCCGTTGTTTGGGCGACTGCCGCGACTTCGGCGCTCGCTACCTAAGCGTTTGCCGCATCGGCAGCGAGAGACGCGACGATGCGAGCATGACGGGCTATGACCTCAGCCTTGGCGGCCTCGAGATCGATGGTGGGCCATGTGCCGTCCTCGTAAACCACCTTGCCGTCGCTCATGGTAAGAACGACGTCGTTGCCGTGACCTGCGTAAACCAAGTTGCACAGGGGGTCGGTCATCGGGCACCAGCTCGGTCCGGTCACGTCTATCGCGACCAGGTCGGCCTTGAAGCCTTCCTTGATGAGGCCACAATCTTGACGACCCTGGGAGATTGCGCCGCCGCGGGTACCGGCGTAGAAGGCTTGCTTGGGGGTGATGACGGTGGGGTCGAGTTGCTTGCCCTTGTGGATGGTGGCCATGAGGTACATGTCTTGGAACATGTCATGGTTGTTGTTGGAGGCCATGCCGTCTGTACCCAAGGCGACGTTGACGCCGGCCTTAAGCATGGCGGGGATGGGGGCAAAACCGCTGGCGAGCTTCATGTTGGAAGCGGGGTTGTGTGCAACGGAGACGCCCTTCTCGGCGAGGATCTTGATGTCGTCCTCGTCAACCCAGACGCAGTGGGCGGCGGTGCAAGGAACGTCGAATGCGCCCAGGGAGTCCAACCATTGGACGGGGCTCATGCCGTTGTGGCGCTCGCGGCACTCCTTGACCTCGAGCTCGGTCTCAGACACATGGACCTGCAGGCCGACGTTGTTCTTCTTGGCCCAATCGAACACGCTCTTTGCGGTGACGTCGTTGTTGGTGTACTCAGCGTGGATGCAGGCATCGAACTTGATGCGGCCGTTTTCGGCTCCGTTGTAGGTTGCGATGCCGTCTTCCATCTCGGCGAAGCTGGGATACTCGGAGATGTCCTTGGGCTCGAAGGCCAAGGGAGAGGTGCACAGGTTCGCCTTCAGGCCGCTCTCGGCGACGGCGCGTGCGCGCTCGGGGGTGTGGTAGTACATGTCGGAGAAGCTGACGCAGCCGAAGCGTGACATTTCCGCGCAGCTCAGCAGCGTTGCCCAATAGTTGTCGTCGGCGTCCATCTTTGCCTCATAGGGCCACACAAGCTCGTTGAGCCACTTTTGCAGCGGGGCGTTCTCGGCGTAGCCGCGGAGCAACGTCATCGGTGCGTGGGCGTGGGCGTTATAGAAAGCCGGGGTGAGCAAGCGGCCTGTACCGTCATAGCGACGACCGAAGTCTTGCTTGGGCTCCTCGGTGCCGATGTAGGCGATGGTGCCCGCGTCGTCGACGCCGACAAACATGTTCGGTTGATAGTCAAAGTTCTCGTCAAGAATGGCGATCTTGGTGAAGAGCATCGAAGTGCGTCCTTCCTCCTCGCGTTTATAAGACCGCGTCAAATAATAGCAGAACAGGCACGTGTTTTTACGCTTGCGGAAGAATGACGCATGGCTGCGGGGTACAAGTGGGGAGCTGGGGGTTAGCTGTGCTAGAATCGCGCGTGGAAGACAGGCGAGTTGTGCACGGACCATCGGCGGATTGTCGTCGGGCTTGGTTGCGTGCGCAAGGATAGGAGAGAATCATGGCAGATTGCGGTGGAAACTGCGGTAGTTGCGGTGTCGAGGGTTGCGGCGACCGTGCGGAGGAGCAGGTGCCTTTGGCGCGCAAGAACATCAAGCATGTGTACGGCGTCTTTTCTGGCAAGGGCGGCGTTGGCAAGAGCCTCGTGACGGGCCTTTTGGCCTCCGCACTTCGGAAGCGTGGCCTCAAGGTCGGCATCCTCGATGGCGACATCACGGGTCCTTGCATCCCGCGTCTTTTTGGCCTCAAGCCGCCTCTGACCGCCGATGACCAGGGGATCAACCCGGCGGTGACCGAGAGCGGAATCAAGACCGTTTCCGTCAATTTGATGCTTCCGGCTGAGGATATGCCGGTCGCTTGGCGTGGCCCGGTTTTGAACAGCGTCCTTTTGCAATTTTGGAACGAGGTCAATTGGGAGGATCTCGATGTCTTGTTGGTGGACATGCCTCCAGGTACGTCTGATGTGGCCTTTACGGTTTTGGGCCAGATGAACATGGAGGGCATCGTTACCGTTTCCGCACCTCAGGAGCTCGTCGGCATGATCGTCGGCAAGGCGGTCAATTTTGCGCAAAGCTTTGACGTCCCGGTTCTCGGCCTTGTTGAGAACATGGCGTACTTCAAGTGTGACGAGTGTGAGAAGAAGCACTACATCTACGGCCAGCCCCAAGGTAAGGGTGTTTGCGAGAAGTACGATATCAAGGCTTACGCACAGCTTCCGATCGACCCCGCTATCGCTACGGCATGCGACCGTGGCGAAATTGAGTCTATTGACCTCGGCGATGCTCTCGATCCGATCATTGAGACGCTCAAAGTTGACTAAAATTATCGCTTGACACGGTTTTGCTCTGGCGTATAATTATTTTCGCTTTTCGGGGTATTAGCTCAGCTGGGAGAGCGCATGGCTGGCAGCCATGAGGTCAGGGGTTCGATCCCCCTATACTCCACCATAATTTACAGGCCTGGGTTCGCCCGGGCCTTTTTGTTTTTCTGGTTTTTGGTTCTTGGTTTTTTGGGATTTTTGGTTTTTGAGACTTTTGAAGAAATTGCGGACGTCTCGTGTGGGAGAAGTGTATTTGCGGGGGCCGCAATGTCCTCGCGAGGGGCTTTGGGTACCATAATGCCTCGTCAAGAGGGCTAGGCGCCTGCTTCCCCTGCGCGGGAGGCGGGCGCCCTCTATTTTGGCCTGGCCCGCGCGGGGGCCGATTACGCCCAGAACGTGGTAGGCCGACCAAAATGGGCGTAATCCGCGGTAGCAGGGCACAGTCATTACGCCCAATCGAGCCCAATACCGTCCAATTGGGCGTAAA
>CAZOGL010000067.1:0-6314 GCA_964579575.1 uncultured Eggerthellaceae bacterium
GTTGTCGTTTGCGTTGGAAGCGGCAAGGTTAGACGTTGCTTCCTCGTCAGCGAGTTGAGCAATGGACTGTGCGTTGGCGGTGTTTGCGGAGCTTGCGGGGTCCTCCGCAATCGCGACAACGGGGTTCAACCCTGCGACAAGGGCGGTAGAGCAGATAACGCTCCAGAATTTGGTGGATAACGAGGCGTTCGTCCCGCGGTAATGGACGGAAGAAACACGGTGATTGATCGTCTTATCCATCATGCACTCCCCGTTCTTTTACTTCAACAAAACCAAACCAGCCAATTCATTTCTATACATTTATATGTTGTGACTAACATACAGGCATTTGACGTTTATTTGAAGGTTGCAGGCAGGTAAAAGGGGTGTGCGAAGAATGAAAAGCAGTTTAATTAAAGTACGAAAACCGAGGATTATTTCAAAATTAACAATAAGTAAGAAACCCAAGAATAGATGCATCATTTGGGGTGGTGGTGCAGGAAAGCACCACCACCCCTTCTTTGTCAAAATTGTTGTGCATCTGCAAGTATCAAACGCCAAGCGCTCTGATGGGGACCACCATGACGCCGTCTTCCCTGCAATACGAGTAATCTCCCAAACCAGTAATCACCGCAAGGAACGAGGGTGCGCCCATACGGCTCTGATCGACCATCCCAGCGAGTTTCTTCAGCGATTCTGCGCCCTGGTCTATTGCGGTGTCCTCGCCCAGCTTCGCCTCTGCGAAACCGTAGCGCCCGTCCCTCAGATGCACCACAGCATCTGCTTCGAGGCCATTCTTGTCGCGATAGTGCGCAACCGATCCATCCAGAACTGAAGCGTACGCCCTCAGATCTCTGATGCACATGCTCTCGAACAGAAGACCGAATGTGTTCAGGTCGGCAATCAAATCGCTCGGAGACGCTCCCAACGCCGCCGTAGCTATCGACGGGTCCACGAAATGGCGCGTAGGCGATGTGCGGATAGCTGTTTTCGAGCGAAGATTCGGGCTCCATGCATCGAGGTCTTCGATAACGAACAGCCGCCTCAACGCCTCGACGTATTCTGCGAATGCGGATTCTCCCAACGATTCAACTGGATCCATGTCCGCCCGCATTGCTCCGTAGGTGCCTTGAGAAGCGGTCATCCTGGCATAGGATCGCAGCAATGACCTGGTGCAGGCTTCGCTTCGTGAAACACCGTCAACCCTGTTTATGTCTACTTGCGCGATTGCATCCACGTAGTCGAACGCCTGCTGGAGAGCGACGTCCTTATCTTGGCCGATAGCCTTGGGCCAACCGCCGCGACAGACGAGAAACGCCAGGTCTTCAAGCTTTCCTTTCTGGGCTGAGGCCACCGGCCTTTCGCCATCGAACAGCGCCTTTAGCGAAACCTCGCCCGATGAGTCGCGCGACTCGAGTAGCGACATGGGTCTCATTTTTAGACGGGATATCCTTCCCGTTCCCGAATGGGCCATCTTGTCCAGATTGCAGGGAACGCTCGACCCGGTTAGGATGAACTGCCCAAACTCATCTCTTTGGTCGATTTCGAACCGAACGGCATCCCATAGCGTTGGGGCATCTTGCCACTCGTCAATCAGCCTCGGGGTTGCGCCCGCCAACAGCAGTTGGGGGCGAAGTTTTGCGAGTCGGAGGTTCTGGTCGCGCGTCTCGGGATCTTGCAGGTAGAGAATGCTTTGAGCTTGCTGCGCCGCTGTCGTGGTCTTTCCGCACCATTTTGGGCCTTCGATAAGGACGGCACCTTTCGACCGAAGCCTGAACGATAGGATATCGTCCTGCACTCTTTTGTAGTAGGTCTTTACCATAAAAACCACCTCTTATCTGCGTCTCGTCTGTGCAACCACGGAAGTTGGCGCTATTTTACCACGGAAGTTGGCCGGGTTTTACCAAGGAAGTTGGCCGAGTCCTGCCACGGAAGATGGCGCAACTTCCAGTCGCCCGATGCAGCCCTCGTCCGTACGCCCCGTCCCCGCGCCACGCCCAACGCGGCGGCCACCCGCGTCCCCCGACCTTGCCTCTCACCGTGCGCTACAATACTTCCTATGAACAAGAAAATTCGTGGAATGGTTTTGGGTTGCCTCGGCTGTATATGCTGGGGCTTTTCTGGCGTTTGCATCAACTATCTGACGAACAATTACGAGGTCGCCGATTCGTGGGTAGGGTGTGTTCGGCTGCTTTGCGCCGGTATCGTGTTTCTTGCCATCACCCTTACCAGGGAGAGGGCTGCTCTTGTGGCTTTGTTCCATGATCGGCGCGCATTAATCTTGACCGTCGCTTATGCGATTTTGGGCATGTCTCTTATGCAGGTCGTATACGTCATTGCGATTCGCTCAGCAGGTGCCGCTTGCGATTCCCTTATCGCCCAGACAAGCCTTGTGTACGTCATGCTTTTCACCTGTATTCGGAAGAAGTGCGCACCTAAAAAAATTGAACTGTTTTGCATCGTTTTAGCCTTTGCGGGCGTTTTTTGCATCGCGACTAAGGGCGACGTCACCAAACTCGCAATAGGCTTTTTGCCTTTGATGTTTTGCCTGGCAGACGGCGTCCTTATGTTTCTCCACAACACCATACCCTTGGAACCGCTTCGAAAATACGGAACGATGCCGGTGAACTCCGTTGCCCTCGTGCTCGGCGGTATCTTTTTGCTTCCGGTTGCCCAACCTTGGGCCGTGCCGATAACGTTTGAGTTGGATGGGTGGCTTGCCCTTGGGGCCACGATATTTGTGGGGGCAGGACTTGGCTATATGCTCACTTCTCAAGGCCTCAAAGACGCGGGTGCGCTTTTGGGTACCTTTGCCTGTGTCTTGGAGCCGGTATCCGCCATGGTGTTCAGCGTTTTGATACTCGGCGTGACGTTTGTCTTTGCCGATGTGCTTGGTTGTCTTTTCATAGCCGCCATGATGGTTCTTTTAACCATAGGCGAGCGGTCGTCAGATGACACAGATAAAGCTATACTGGAACCATGAGTAGACGCCATTCACATAACCCCACGAGCAGGGAAGTTTCGCAACGACACGCGAGTAAGGAAAACCCGCAACAACCCGTGAACAAGGAAGACCCGCCAAAATCCGCGGACAGGGAAGCTTCGCAACAGCCCGTGAACAGGGAAGTGGGCTATCGCAAACCCTTTAACCCCTTGCGTGCGCCGAATGCGTTCGCGGCGGCGTTTATTGTCATCTTTTTCCTCGTCCACGCCTCTCTGGGGGTCTTTGCGATTTTGAGCGGGTGGCGCGGGGCGCTTGCTTGGACGGTTTGGGTCGGAGCAGGTGTCATCGGCTTTCATATCATCATGAGCCTTGCGACCACTATCAGCATGTTCACCGACAAGGTTCGTGTGGCCAGCAAAGGCAAGCGGCGTCACCAGTTGCTCAAATGGGCGACGGGTGGCTGCATCGTCTTGATGTTCGCATGGCATGTATCCGGAGCCCAGAGGCTTCTTGATGCGCCGAGTTTCCTTGTCGCAATCGCCGCGGTCGCGTTGATCTCAGCGCTTTGCTGGCATGTCTGGATTGGCGCCAAATCCCTTACTCATGACCTGCGTATTTCTCCTGTGTTCAGGATGCCGATACGAGGGGTCTTCATCACGATTGCAGCCATTCTCTCCATTGTGCTGCTCGCGAGCTTGGTTTTTTAAGCTTGACGCCTTCGTCTGATCAGGGCAAGTATCGCGCAGGAGATGAGGATTCCTGCAAGCACACCCGACGAGTCGATGCAAACGTCGGTGAGTTGGCAGGAACGACCCGCAACGAAGATTTGGTGGAGCTCGTCGGTGGCAGCATACAGCGTTGAGATGACCCAGGCACCAGCGGCAAGGGGAAAAAGACGCAACGACAGGTCGCGTGAATCGAGTTTACGATGAGCGCGCGTCAGTTGGATGAGCAGGTTGAACACCAAGATTCCCAACAAGGCGAATTCAGTGGCGTGGGCGCACTTGCGAACGATGTGGTTGAGATAGCTTTGGTAGGCGGCCTGTTCGGTTGTCCCCATGTCGTTGTATCCGGGGACGGCCAACGAGATGATCTGGTCAACGACGCCAAGGCTTAACCTGTCGGATTCCGTCGCGGGCTTCGCAGACATGACGAAGATGAAGATGCACATGGCAAGCACGAGTGCCGCGGCTATGATTGTTTTCGCTTTTGTTGACATGTACGCCATTGTAACGTTTTCATTGAGCGGGACCTATCAGGTGTAGAATGTGCCACGCAAATATCGATTATCAGGACAATGGTCGAGTTGGCTTTGTCTGTGAAACGGAAAAAGAGAACCGGGAAAAGGAAAAAAAGACCCCATGGAAGAGTTTATCGACATTTATGACAAGGACCAGAACCGACTCGGACTGACGGTGTCCCGCGAGGGCGCTTTCATGAAGGAAGGCCAGTTCATGCTCTATGTCCTTGCCATCGTCCAAGACAAGCAAGGTCGTTTTCTTATCACCCGTCGCTCTTTGGACAAGCATTGGGCTGCTGGTTGGTGGGAGGTTTCCGGCGGTGGTGTCAGGTCTGGCGAGACGTCTGCCCAAGCGGTGATTCGCGAGGTGGGCGAGGAGGTCGGGCTCGCCGTTCCGGACGAGAATCCTTTGCCGATTTATACCTATGAGAATGTCGACCTTGAGAGAGGCGACAACTACATCGTCAACATGTACCGCTTCACCATCGACTTCACCATTGACGACGTGGTGCTTCAAGAGGAAGAGGCCGTGGATTGTCGCCTCGCAACCTGGGACGAGATCTCTAAACTCAACGAGCAGGGAATCTTTTTGCACTACGGACGCGTCAAAACGGCCTTGGGGGCATAGGTTCCCCGACGCAAAGCACGTCGGTGCTATCGTGGGGCCTACCGCGGCGTCGACGGACGCTCGGGGCACAGGCTCCCCAGTGAAAAGCGCGTCCAAGGCTTGATTTTAACAATAGGCAGATCGCTGTCGTTAGCCGCCTTGTGCGCCTCCTACACGTGGAGGGGAAGGCTCTCATCCACGGTGGTGATGATGCACGTCACTAAGTCGCCTTCGGAGACTCCGTCCAGCCCGCCCGGAATCACGGCGAAGCAATTGCATGCCTGAAGCGCCCCAAACAGGGCCGAGGATTGGTTCTTCATGGTGGTGACTTCGTACTCGCCATCCTCGCGCGTTGTCAAGACGGCGCGCTCCAAGAACATGCGGGGGTCCTTCTTGCGGACATCCTTGGTGATATGGGCTTTGACGGTGGCGCGGTCGGTGTCGGAGTAACCTTGCATGATGCGCAGGGCAAGGCGGGTATAGAGCTCAAAGCCCATGGAGGATGCGGCGGGATTTCCGGAAAGGATGAACACCGGGGTCCCGTTGATCTCGCCAAAGGGTTGGGACTTGCCAGGCTTTACGTCGACGCGTTGGAAGAACAGGGTTCCGATCTGCTCGATGACGCCTGCGGTGAGATCGAAGTCTCCCAAGCACGCCCCGCCGGTGGAGACGACGGCGTCGCACTCAGCCGCAGCCTTCTCGTAGGTCTCCTTGATGATGGCGCTGTCGTCGATTGCGGTCGGATAAACCTTTGGGATGGCGCCCGCTGCGACCACGTTTGCCTGCATTGCCCAGATGTTGGAGTTGCGTATCATGCCGCGAGCGGGCTTCTCGGTGGCGTTAACCAACTCGCTGCCGATGGAGATGAGGCCGACGAGGGGGCGCTTGTAGACGACGACCTCAAGGTTGCCGCAGGATGCGAGCAGACCTACTCCTGCGGGGGTGATGACGTCGCCCGCCTCGATGATCTTCTCGCCAGCCTTGGCTTCCTGACCAGCGCGGCGGATGTTCTTGTCGAGTTTTGTAGGGGCGGAGAAGGTTATCTTGTCGCCGACACCACCTTCGCCCTCAAACGTGACATCCTCGATCTTGACGACGGAATCCACCCCGTCAGGCACAAGGGCGCCGGTCATGATGCGGACGGTATGTCCGGGCGTGACGGCGTTGTCATAGACAGAACCGGCGCCGATGTGGCCGACGCACTCAAGCTGTACCGGGTTGTCGACACTCGCGCCTTCGAGGTCTGCGGTGATGACGGCAAAACCGTCCATGGCGCTGTCGTCGAAGGCTGCGACATCGATGTCGCTGTAGACGTCTTCGGCAAGCACGCGGCCTACGGCGTCAAGAATGGAGACGCGCTCGGTTCCAAGCGTGGTGATTTTCTCGCGAACGATGTTGCGCGCCTCGGCGACGCTGATGATAGGTTGTGCGGCCATAAGTGTTCCCTTCGTTGTTTGTGACATAGACAAATATGCGTAGAAATAAAAGGTGTTTCCAAAAGACAGTATGACAGAAAAAGACGACAAGGAATCGCTTCGTTGCTG
>CAZOGL010000068.1:0-5924 GCA_964579575.1 uncultured Eggerthellaceae bacterium
CTTACCGAGTTTGCGACTAGGGACGCATTCCGCTGCCGCCCTGAAGCGAGATGGTCTCGCCGGTGATGTACTTAGCGCCGGGGCTAGCCAAGAACAGGCAAACCTGTCCGATGTCGGTCTCCGGATCGCCAAAACGGCCCATGGGAACTGCGGCGATGGTCTTTTCGTAAAGATCGGGATATTGCTCACGCCAAGCCTTGAGCTTGTCGGTCATAACCAAGGGGCAAACAATGTTGCAATTGATGTTATCGGGGCCCCATTCGTTGGCTGCCACGCGGGTCAGGCCACGAATGCCCTCTTTTGCCGCCGCGTAGGAGCTTTGGCCCAAACGTCCGGAAATGCCTGCGCCAGATGCAAAATTGATAACAGAGCCCTGCGCCTCTTTCAGGTAGGGATAGGCATGCTTCATGTAGAAAAACACCGCATACAGACCGCTGTTGATCGCAAGGTCAAAGTCTTCCTTGCTGTGATCCACCAACATAACGCCGGACTTGGAAGCCTGTGCGTTGTTGATCAGCACGTCAATTCGCCCGAAGGTCTCGGCGGTCTTGGCAATCACGCCAGCGACCTGCTCTTCTACCCCGCCGTCAGCTTGGCACGTCAGAACCTGAATGCCATACAGCCGCTCCAGCTCTTCCTTGGCATCAATCAACTTCTTCTCGTTACGACCGGTAATGACCAGGTTGTAGCCTGCCTTTGCAAAAGCCGTGGAAAGGCCATAGCCAATTCCGCCGCCCTTGCCGCCGCCGGTGATAATTGCAACCTTCTTCTCTTCTGCGTTTGCCATTTTTGTCACCTCTTTATTATCGTTGCGGTCTGATCACTTAATTTTTTGTTGTGCCGCACTTCAAACTTCTTGTACTATTGCACAATAATATTTCATCAGCCGATGAATGCCTATGGAAATCGGCAAGCGCGTAGAGAATGGGCGCGTAGAGAGCATGCGCGTAGAACGTGGTTGCCGCTGGCCCTACGCCCTATTCGCGACATGCAGACGATCCTATGAGGCGGACTCTACACGCGGCGTCTTACGCTCGGCCCTACAACCTATTCGCGTCGCCCTACTCGCGGCCAAGCGCAGCCTCGTGCCGCTCACGTGCCGCCTCGTTATAACGTTGTTGGTAACGAACATCAATAAGCTCCGCGACGATGGAGATGGCAAGCTCCGCAGGCGTCTTGGCGCCGAACTTGAGACCGATGGGACGCTTGATGGCCTCCCAATCACTATCTGTGAGCCCCGCCTTGCGCACAAGCTCGTAGACGGTATTGTTCTTGCCCTTACACCCCATCATGCCGACATAGTGGACGTCATGCTTTCTTGCCCATATACAACCCTGCGGGTCAAACATGTGGCCACGCGTGAGGACACAAACGTAATCGTCGTGCGACGGAGTGAAGTCGCGGAGGTCGTCAAAACACCCGTCGCGCAAAAGGAAACGCTCGACGTCTGGGAAGCGTTGCTCGTTGAGGTACGCGGGGTCGTAGTCGAGAACGGTCACCTTGAAGCCGACATGGGACGCAAGCTTCGACAACTCACTGGCAACGTCGCTCGCACCGAGAAGCCAAACGTGGACCTGGTCAAACAGCGGGACGGACAACCATGTCAAACCCTCGAACTGCTCGTTGTGCATGCTGGGGCCGCGGGTGACGTCCTTGGCTTGGAACGTATCACGCGGGGAGAGCGCGCGGCTCGCCACGATCTCTTTGGCATCGTTGCAGAAGAACACGAGCGGCTCGCCATCGGCGCTGCCTTGGTCCCCGTACTTCTTGGTCACCTCGTTGTCCGTGTTTTGGACGGCTATCTCGGGATCGAAGGGCACCTTGAAGCCGATCCATGCGAGGTCCTGCTCGTCGATGGCGCGGATAGCGCGCTCAAACGTCGGGATGTCGGCCTCGGTCAAAGACTCGGCGATGAGCTGCAGATACTCAGGGCCGACATAGCCGTTGCCCTCGAGGGCCTCGGGGCTAAAGCATGGAACCATGTCGAAATCAAGACGAGGCACATACCCGTCACGCAAGTCTTCAACGATGGAAATCAGGTTTTCTCTGTTCATGGAACTCCTCTCATTAAAAAAATGTGTCACGTAAAGAATAGTGCCACCCGGATCAGATGGCACCGCGAAAGTTAGCTTGTCTGGGAAACGCGTCTTCGAAAGGCCCGGTTTCCGAAGGCCTGGCCCCCGACGGATCCGGCATCCACCGACCCAAAAGGCCCCTGGCACCCGACGGGTCCAAGTCTCCCGAAGCCCTTGGCATCCGCCGATCCAAAAGGCCCCTGTCGCAAGGGCCCTTGGCTTCCAACGGGTCCGACCTTCAAAAGGCCCCTGGCACCCGACGGGTCCAAGTCTCCCGAAGCCCTTGGCATCCGCCGATCCAAAAGGCCCTAGGAGATATGAACCTTGCGATCCTCGCCAACGACGATGCGACCCTCGGCAAACAAGCGCAAGACCTCGGGATACAAGATATGCTCGACCTCATGGATGCGCGCCTCGAGCGTGTCCACGGTATCGTCCTCACGAACCACCACGACGCGTTGCGCGATGATGGGGCCCTTGTCATACTCCTCGTTCGCGAGGTGCACGGTGACGCCCGTTACCTTCACGCCAGCGTTGAACGCATCCTCGATCGCATGGGCCCCCTTAAACGAAGGCAACAACGCGGGGTGGAGGTTGATGACGCGGTCGGGGAATGCGTTGAGCATGACCGGGGTCACCATGCGCATGTATCCGGCCATGACCACATACTCCGCACCCGCGTCCTTGAGCGCGTCGACAATCTCTTGGTCGGCGGCTTCGCGGTCAGCGTACTTCTCGCGGTTCATGACCAACGTCGGGATACCCGCCTCCTCGGCGCGCGTGATGCCATATGCATCCGGACGGCTCGACACGACGAGGGAGACACGCACCGGCAACCCGCCCGTGGCAATCTCGTCGAGGATCGCTTGGAGGTTTGTGCCGCTCCCTGAAACCAAAACGCCGATGTTCAAAACGTCGCTCATCTTTTCTCCTCAATGTGTAAGCTAGTAACCCATGCGCCCCTTGACGCGCTTGTATTCGGGATTGACCTGGGAAAACTTGATACATCCAATCGCCGCCAAGACTGCGCCGAGAAATGTGATGACACACCCGCCGATCATGACGCCGGAACGAAATTCCTCGGGGACGAAGCCTGTCGCGCCCGAGATACCCGTCACGACAAGCGAGAGAAACACAAGGATGGCACCGATTGCGATTTCCGCGATATAGCGATTGCGCTCGGAGCTCAAATCTTCAAATTGCTTGGCAAGGGCCTGCTTACCCTTCTTGCCCTTCTTTCCATATCCCATGGGAATGCCTCCAATTTCCAAGCTTCCGTATTGCACCTCAGTATACGCCAACAACGCAACGAGGCCCTCCCCCGACCGGGAAGGGCCTCGCGTGTTTCGGCAAAGTGCCGACAAGCGGCTATGGTTGCAACCGCCAAGCCAACAAGCGTCTGACGAGCGGTTGACGAGCGGCCAAGCGCAAGCGACCGCCAAGCAACCAAGCAGCCGGGCGACCACCAAGCGGCCAAGCGCAAGCGACCGCCCAACGTCAAAGTGCCGACAAGCGGCTACTTCTTGGCAGCGTCAATCAACTTTTGCTGGACCTCATGGGGAGCCTGCTCGTAGCCATCCATCTCGAGGGTGTAAGAACCGCTACCGCGCGTGATAGAGCGCAAATCCTTGGTATAAGTAAGGACCTCGGCGTAGGGGACGCGGACCAAGATGACCGTTTGGCCGGCAAGTCCAGAGTCGGTGCCGATGATACGACCACGGCGGACGGAGATGTCGCCCATGATCGCGCCAGCGTAATCCTCGGGAACGGAAATCTCGAGGCGAGCCCAAGGCTCAAGGATGACCGGATCGGCCTTCTCGCAACAAGCGCGGAAGCCGATGCGCGCAGCAGTGCGGAACGCCATCTCATTGGAGTCGACGGGGTGATAGGAGCCGTCGTAACAAGCGCACTTGATGTCTTGCATGGGATAACCAGCGAGGAAGCCCTCGAGCATAGTCTCTTGGACGCCCTTGTCAACGGCAGGAATCAAACCGTTGGGGATTGCGCCGCCCTTGATCTCGTCGATGAACTCGTAGCCACCACCCGGGTTCGGCTCGAGACGAAGCCAACAATCGCCGAACTGGCCGGCGCCGCCGGTCTGCTTCTTGTGGCGACCTTGAGCCTCCGCGGTCTTGCGGATAGTCTCACGGTACGGAATGCGAACCGGCTTGAGAACGGCATCGACGCCAGCCTGCTCCTTGGCACGGGAGATAAGCGTCTCGACCTGGGCCTCGCCCATCGTGTAGATGAGCAGCTGGTGGGTCTCCTCGTTGCGCTCGAGGCGGATGGTGGGATCGTTCTCGACGGCGCGGGCAAGGAAGGTGCCGAGCTTGTCCTCGGTCTTCTTGTCAGCAGCCTCGATGGCAACCGGGTACAACGGCGTGGGCATCTTTACCGGTTTGATTGCAATCTCGCCGGTCTCGGAGAGCGTGTCGCCCGTGCGGGTCTCAACAAGCTTCGGAACGACAATGATATCGCCAGCCTTGGCGCTCTTGACGGGGGTGGTCTCCTTGCCCATCATCAAGTTGATGGAGCCGAGGCGCTCCTTTTTGCCCGTACGGGCGTTGATGAGCTCCTTACCGGGCTCGAGAACGCCGGCGATGACCTTGATAAAGCTCAGGCGACCGACGAACGGGTCGGCGACGGTCTTGAACACGAAGGCGCCGGGGCGCTTCTCCTCGGAAACACGGATGGAGTCGCCATTGGCAAGCTCGAAACGACCGTGGTCCTCAGGGGACGGGAAGTACGTGATGATGTCGTCCATGATTGCTTCGACGCCCTGGAGAATGATGGTGGAGCCGGTGAACACAGGGACGACCAACTCTTGGGTGATCGCCTTGTCGAGCAACTTCTCGACCTCTTCCTGCGTGAGCTCCTCACCCTCGAGGAACTTCTCCATGAGCTCATCGTCGGCCTCGGCGATAAGGTCGCAAAGCTTCTCACGAGCCGTCTCGGCACGATCCATGTACTCATCCGGGATGTCGGTGATCTTCTCGCCATCGCCATCATGGTAGCGTGCTTTCATGCGGATGACGTCGATGACGCCGTTGAAGCCAGGTCCACTCTCCAACGGGATGTTGACTGGGCAAAGCTTGTTGCCGAGACGTGCGTGCAGCATTGCCATGGAGGCTGTAAAGTCGGCGTTTTCGCGGTCGATGTGGTTGATGAACACGGCGCGGGAGATGCGCATGTCCTCAGCTATTTGCCAAAGCTTGGTGGTCATAACGCCGGGGCCGTCAACCGCATCGACGACGAACAGGGCGGTCTCAGCGGCCTGCATGGCGGAAATGGTATCGCCGATAAAGTCGGGGTGGCCGGAGGTGTCCAAGACGTTGATCTTGTAATCCTTGTAGGGCACAGGAGCCATCGATGTGGAGATGGTGAACTTGCGACGGATCTCCTCCTCGTCGTAGTCGAGGAAGGATTTGCCGTCATGGGTCGTTCCCATACGGGGAGTACGACCGGAGACAAACAGCATTGCCTCACCGAGGGAGGTTTTGCCTGCGCCGTCTTGGCCGACCAAGACGACATTGCGCACCTTTTCAGTAGTTGGAGCTGCCATAGCTGACCACCACTTTCTCTGGCGTGACGGTGCCTCAATACGTGTGGCACCTGCCACTCGAACTTAACACTTCTACGCATGCCGTAAACGGATGGTGAGATCCGTGAACAAAATGCACGTCTACTAGTTTATCGCAGGCGGAGCGAAACACCGTCGAAACATTGTGCGAACTTGAGACCCATCGCGAATGTGCGAATGCGAGAATGTGCGAATGCGCAAATGTGCGGGCGCAGGCACAGGCGCGGGCGCAGGCGCAACTCCGGGTCGCGCGAGCTTGGGTCCGATGC
>CAZOGL010000069.1:0-5827 GCA_964579575.1 uncultured Eggerthellaceae bacterium
CTCTCTTGCTAGCCCCCTCCTGCTGGGAGTCCATTGGGGCGACGACACACTAGCCAAGGTGACGACGTACTAGCCCCCTCTCTTGCCGCAAATCTATTGCGCCATAGGATAGAATGGACCCATACCACCCGAGGAAGAAAGCCGGTGATATGGAAGATCAGCTCATTCTTGTCGACATGAACGACAATGCAATCGGAAGCGCGGGAAAACTTGAGACCCACGTCCAAGGCCGACTTCATCGCGCCTTCTCCCTCTTCGTCATCTCGGACGGACGCATGCTCATCCACCGTCGTGCCGACGGCAAATACCATTCCGGAGGCCTTTGGACCAACGCGGTATGCTCCCACCCCCGCGCAGGCGAGGAGTTGGAGGACGCCGTGGTGCGACGTTCCAAGCAAGAACTCGGATTGATGTTGGACGCTTGTCCCCCTGAGGTGTTCGACTTCATCTACCGTACCGACTTCGGGGAGTTGAGCGAATACGAGTACGACCACGTGTTCCTGCTCCAAACAAAGGAGCCCCCTGTCCTTGAGCCCAACCCTGAGGAGATCGGCGCCGTCGAGTGGGTGGCGCTCGATGAGCTCTCCCAACGCCTGCTTACACACCCCGAGACCTTCACGACGTGGTTCATCACCGCCGCTCCCAAGGTCATATCCCTCGCCCGTTAGGACAAGGACAGCGGAGAACACGTCGAGGTCGTACCTGTTCATCTCATAGTGTCCCTCGCCCGTGAGGGCAAGGACCGTCAAAAGAAGAGCAAACAGCAAGCGGCCCGAAAGCGCTTTCACGTTTCGGGCCGCTTGCTTATGTGTTTCAGACCACCTCAGATAATAGACTATGTCTTATATAAGTCAAGGCCTTATTTATGAAAATTTTTCAAACGATAAAAATACTGAGTCAACACAAGCAATCGCCAATTGCCGAAATCGCAGACTTTTGAAATCGCAAGCTTCCGGAAACGATGGCAACAAATGGCTACTTGGCATTCTTGCGGGCGAACAGGATATTGTTCGTCTCAAGCCAGCTCTCCACCGTGCCCACATCAAAGCCGTCAGCGGGGTCGATGACGAGGGCGTACATTTCCTCCTCGCGCAGGACGGCGTCAAGGGCATCGGTCAGTTGAATCTCACCGGCGACGGTGGGTTTCGCATCAGCCAAAAGCTCCATGACGCGAGGAGAGAGCAGATAGCGTCCAAAGATGGCAAGGTCGGTGGGTGCCTCGTCAACCGGGGGCTTCTCCACAAGGCGGTCGATCTTCCAAACATCGTCATCGAGCTTCACGCCGGCGATGACGCCAAAACGGTCCACCTTCTCGTGCTCGACCGGCATGACGGCGATGACACTTGCACCGTTGTGGGCGTCAGAGATCGCCTGCATGGCCGGAAGCATCTTGTTGTCCGGAACGAGAACATCACCAAGGAGGACGTAGAAGGGCTCGCCTGCCGTCTTCTCGTGGGCGCAATAGATGGCGTGTCCCAAGCCCAAAGGCTCGTCTTGATAGACGTAGCTCACATTGAGGTTACCCGCATGGGCCACAGCATCGGCGTACTTGTCCTTACCGCGCTCGCGCAGCATGTTCTCGAGCTCGGGGTTGGGAGTAAAATGCTCCTCGATGGACTTCTTGTCGCGACTGTTGATGATGACTACTTCGTCAGCGGCGCTTGCCAAGCCCTCCTCGACAACATATTGGATAGCAGGACGATCCACGACCAAAAGCATTTCTTTGGGTTGGGCCTTGGTTGCAGGAAGAAAGCGGGAACCGAGTCCTGCGGCAGGAATGAGAGCTTTCATGCATACTCCTCAGGTATCGAGCAAATGGTAGAACCTATAGGTTTTCATGATACTACGCAATCTCCCCAAACGACCACCGCGCCTCCAACCTCAACGGGTCAAAGGCGCGGCATGAGATTTTGATTCAGGTTGTCGTCTCGGAACTGGTCGCCGTAAAGCGCCTCCACGGGATGCTGGAGAGCTACTCGCTGCGGAGCGCCTCCCAGGACCACGTGGCAGGGAGCGAGGAGAAGTTGCGCTACTACGATGCCAGGGAGCTACTCGCTGCGGAGCGCCTCCACAGGGTCTTTTCGGCTCGCGCTCTTCGCGGGGATGAGACCGCCGATAAACGTCAGCAAGACGCTGATGCAGACGAGGATGACCGCCGCCGCGATCGGCAGCTGCATGACGTTGGGCACATCGGTCATCGCCTCGGCGATGGCGCTTACCGGAGGACATGCGAGCGCTGTCAGGCCAACACCTATCAAACCCGCAAACAGACCGACAATGATGGTCTCTGCGTTGAACACTTGGGAGACGTTGCCCTTGCTCGCACCCATGGCGCGCAGGATGCCAATCTCCTTGCGGCGCTCGAGGACGCTGATGTAGGTGATGATTCCGATCATGATGGAGCTGACGACAAGCGAGATCGCGACGAAGGCGATGAGCATCGTGGTAATCGCGTTGATGATCGTAGTCACACTGCTCATGAGCACGCCAACGATGTCGGTGTAGCTGATGACCTTGCTCTCATCAATTTGCTCCATACGCTCGTTGTAGCTATCGAGGATGTCGATGATCTTCTCCTTGGACTCGAAATCCCAAGGATAGATGTCGATGCCGGAGGGTTTGGCGTAGTCGGCGTATCCGAGCTCCCTCAGATTCGAGTCCGCGCTCGCGGTATCGCTTGACATGAGGGACATCATGAGCTCGGTAAGCTGGGTCTCATCCATGTTGAATTGGAAGGCATTCGCAAACGCGCTCGTGTCGATGCTCATCGAACCGCTCAACGCGGAGCCCAACGTGCTCATTGCCTGGCTCATGGTCTGCATGGCGCTCGAGAGGGCACTCACCGTCTCGAGCATGGCCGCGCCTATCTCTCCCGTCGTGTCGAGCAGGATGTCCTTCATCACGGAGCTATCGAGGGATGATTGGAGCTTTGCCATCAAAAACGGCTTGAGCTGGTCGGTAAGGTAGGACTGCACAAACGCGGTCGCGTCATCGGAAAGGTCGGTGCAATCGATGGCGCCAGACAAAGCCGCATCGACAACCGATTGCGCCGCACTGGAGCTCAGATAGTCCTCAACGCTCGGCAAGTCGGCACCGGACATCGAGGCGGACACATATTGCGAGATATAGCCCGCCGCCTCAGTCGCAAATACCGTCGTGGCCTGCGTGGCAAAATCGTTTTGAAGGTAGTTCATGAGTTTCGTACCCACCGCATATTGGTCGGCCGGGGACAAAGAACTCATATCGGGTTGGGGCGTCCCGTCGTACAAAGACGCCACGAAACTCGGAGCCAGGCTGTTCACCGCCTCAGTGATGGCGTCCTTGATAGCGTTTTCGGCCGTGGTCCCAAGGTCGGGGACGCTCGAAGAGATACCACTCATGTTGCCAAGGCTCGACAAAGCGCTCGTGTCCATGCTGAAGGCATTGCTCATGGCGTTGGAATCGATCGTGAACAGGGAACCAAGGTCGAAGGAGGACCCGGACTCCTCTTCCTCCTCGGCAAAGGTCTTGCCGCTGAAGACATCGACGTCCTTGTCAGCAAGCTGTTGCTTGACGATGTCGGAGTTTGCCGCGTAGTCGACGATGTGGTTGGTGAGGTCCTCCGTGTAGTACAGGCCGGAATCGAGCATGGTCACGCTCGCGTCTTCCTTGGCCTGGACGATACCGACGATTCTGAGCGTGGTACCGTTGTCGACAAGATCGCGCATGTAGTCGGTGTCGTCGGTCTTGTCGAGCCATGTGTTGTACTCGCTGTCCTTTTGGTAGCAATCCGCCTCGTTGACCAACTTGAACGTGACGTTCATCAACTCGTCGTAGGTATAAGAGCTCGCACCCTCGGTAATCTCCAGCTCGGAGTCGCCGCTCATGAACGTGCGAATAGCCGAGGAAAGCTCGTCGGGGTCGCGAAGGTCCATGACATAGGCAAGGTAGTCGGTGATGCGGCCGGTGCTCGACAAGACCAGGACGACCTCGTCGTAGCTCTCGGGCCAATGACCCGCCTTGACGTCATATTGATCCTTGTACAGGGACTCTTGGGACGGAAGTTGTTGGAACATGTCGGATGACATGACCGAGGACGAGCTCATGAAGCTGCTTGCGGAGCTACCGTAGAGTTGGGTAATCGTGGTGTTGGGGTTAGCCTGGTGAAGCTTGCCCGAGGTATCCGAGTTGTAGATGAGCGGCGTGACACCGTAGTCGTATTGGATGGCCTTGGCGTAATCGTAGATGTCACATTCGTCGGACTCGAGGTACTCCCTGAGGGAGGCAAGGTCGTTGTTGCCCATGCTCGAGACCATGTTCTCCACCATCTTGGCAACAGGAACGGAGTCGCTGCCACCACTACCAGTGCCCGAGTCGGAATCCACACTCGCTCCAACGAGCATGGATGTCATGTCGAAGCCAGTGCTCGTGATTTGCAGCGGATACTCCGACAATGTGTTCTCCTCGATCGAGTCGATGTAGGCGTTGACGCCCGTCGACAAGCTCAGGATCGCGGCGATGCCGATAATGCCGATCGAACCCGCGAAAGCGGTCATGATCGTACGACCCTTCTTCGTCATGAGGTTGTTGAACGAAAGCGCGAGGGCCGTCAAAAAGCTCATCGAGCTCTTACGGATTTGCTTGGTCGATTGGTGAAAGTCGTTCTCGGTCGGAACGAAGGGGTTCGTGTCAGACGTGATGCGGCCGTCGGCCAACGTCACGATGCGGTTTGCGTATTGCTCGGCCAGCTCCGGATTGTGGGTGACCATGATGACAAGGCGGTCTTTGGCAATCTCGGTGAGCAAATCCATGATCTGGACGCTCGTCTTTGAGTCAAGCGCACCGGTCGGCTCGTCGGCAAGCAGGATCTCGGGATTGTTGATGAGGGCGCGGGCGATGGCAACGCGCTGCATCTGACCGCCGGAAAGTTGCGAGGGGCGCTTGTTGATATGATCGTCCAAGCCAACCTGACCAAGCGCCTCGACCGCACGTTTGCGACGCTCCGCCTTCGACACGCCTGACAACGTTAACGCGAGCTCGACGTTTGAGAGCACCGTCTGGTGAGGAATGAGGTTGTAGCTTTGGAACACGAAGCCAATGCGGTTGTTGCGGTAGGTGTCCCAATCGCGATCCTTGTATTCCTTCGTGGAGACGTTGTCGATGATCAAATCGCCGGTGTCGTAGTGGTCAAGGCCACCGATGATGTTGAGCGTCGTGGTCTTTCCTGAGCCCGAGGGGCCAAGGATGGCGACAAACTCGTTGTCGCGGAAGTTCAGGTTGATACCGTCGAGGGCGGTTTGGGTGAAATCCCCCGTGGTGTATGACTTGCGAACATCAATAAGCTGAAGCATGGGATATGCCTTTCAAAGCGTCGTTTTCGACGAAAAACGATAGCATACGCCCCAAGCCTTCTCCCCTGCTCACCGCCCAACCACAAGAACAAAACACACACCCATGCGCCGCCCTGTTAATCGCAAAAAAAGCCGCCCCGAGAGGGACGGCTGAACAATCGTGGTAGCTCCGACCGGATTCGAACCGGCGACCTCCGCCTTGAGAGGGCGGCGTCCTAAACCGCTAGACGACGGAGCCACATTCGCAAGAAAAAAGTGGCTGGGGTGGAAGGAGTCGAACCCTCACATACGGAACCAGAATCCGCTGTCCTGCCATTAGACTACACCCCAGTAAGTCAAGCGCAAGTAGGTATGTTACTGACTTGTCAAAAGGGTGTCAAGAAGTATTTTCAATTTGCACCCTCCAAGCAAAGGTCAGCGGGCAAAGCTTGGGCCAAGGGGCAAAGCTGAGTTCAGCGGGCAAAGCTTGGGCCAAGGGGCAAAGCTGAGCACAGCGG
>CAZOGL010000070.1:0-3945 GCA_964579575.1 uncultured Eggerthellaceae bacterium
GTTGGTTCGACTGGTTCGGCTGGTCCAGTTGGCCCGGCTAGTTCGGTTGATCCGGTTGGTTTGACTGGACCTGTTGGTTCGACTGGTCCAGTCGGCCCGGTTGGTTCGGCTGGGCTGGCCGTTGATTGCATACTCTTCATCCCATTGCTTCTTCAAACAGGCTCATTTGTCCGGGGCTTGCCTTGGAAGCCCTTCTTCCGTGTCTTCCTCCATTGATGGGGGCTTTGAGTTGGGCGCGGATTGTTGAGGGTTCAAAAGCGATGCCAGTACCTTGGTGCTTGCCGTTACAGGTGATGAAATAACGTGCTCGTTTGAAGGCGATACCAAGCTTACGCAACTCCGGTTCACGAAGACAACACGTTTTGCGAGCTCGAAGAATCTTTTTCGCGCCGACAACGCCGATGCCCGGAACCCGTAAAAGCATCTCATAGGGAGCAGTATTGACCTCTACTGGAAACAGGTGGAGGTTATTGATTGCCCAATTTGCCTTTGGGTCGACATCGAGGTCGAGGTAAGGATGGGTCGGGTCGATTACCTCATCGACATCGAACTGGTAAAAACGCAAAAGCCAATCCGCTTGATAGAGCCGATGTTCTCTGTTGAGTTGAACCGCACCGGAAGCAGGAAGTCGGCGATCTTCGTTTACGGGAAGATAGGCGCTGAAGAAGACGCGTTTGAGGTTCATGGTCTTATAGAGCGCCGCACTCAAATTGAGGATTTGATAATCGGATTCAGGAGTTGCGCCGATAATCATCTGGGTTGATTGACCGGCGGGGGAGAACGCGCGAAGCTTGTCTTTCTTGGGTGTTCTTTTGGCGAGATAGGTCACCTTTTTTCTTCGTGCGAGGCTTCGCGTTTCTTTGTCTTCAGCTATGTTCTCCCTGATTAGTCGCATCGGTGCAAGGATATCGGTGCGTGTTTTTTGGGGCGCGAGGTACGTAAGGCTCTCCCTGCTTGGCAACTCGATATTGACGCTTAGGCGGTCGGCAAGGAGGCCAAGTTGTTCTATGAGCTCAGGGGACGTACCTGGGACGGTCTTGGCGTGAATATAGCCGCGAAATCCCTTCTCGTAGCGAAGGATGGTGAGAGTGCGAATCATGAGCTCGGTGGTATGGTCGGGGCTACACAATACGCCAGAGCTGAGGAACAGACCTTCGATGTAGTTGCGTCGGAAAAAAGAAACGGTGAGATCCGCAAGTTCCTCGGGTGTAAACGACGCGCGAGGCACGTCGTTGCTGACGCGGTTGACGCAATAGGCGCAATCGTAGACGCACGCGTTACTCATGAGAACTTTGAGAAGCGTGATGCATCGTCCGTCGGCGGCAAAACTGTGGCAGATTCCCGCGCTCGTAGTCGAACCCAGAAGTCCCTTTTGGGCATTGCGGTCGATGCCCGATGAGGTGCAAGCCACGTCGTACTTGGCGGCGTCCGAGAGTATTTCCAACTTTTCGATAAGATCCACGATTGTTCTGCATAGTACATTTGTTTGTACGAATATTTGTTCGTATTATACTATGAGTCTTTGGACAAAACTTGGGAAATCGTATATTTGTTCGAATGTTTTACAACGGTTAGACGAAGAGTGGCCACGGAGGAGAGAGAGAAAGCATTGCCGTGATATTTATATGATAAAAACGTGGCCTCAGCAGAATTCCTTCACGACCCTTTGGGGGACAGGCATTTGCTGTATATATTTGTGACCTGTTGCTTTATGGGGCAGTTGCCACAAAATTCTCGCATACGCCTATTTCGAAGCAATCCAAGAAATAGAGGATTGTCGATTCGTTTTATTATATAAATATGCTATCTGCGCTTTGGACACGTTTGGCGTTTCGCTATGGGTTTGAAGTTTCGCTCGAAGTTTGGCCTCTCGCTAGCGGCAACCAAAATCGCCGCAGACGACTAGATTTCGTAGTTGTAGCTGGTCTTTGGCTTTGCTGGGATTAGCGGAACCGCGGACGACTAGATCTCGTAGTTGTAGTTAGCCTCCGGTTTGGGGCGGGGTTGGCGAACTGAGACCTCTTGGTTCTTCAGGCTGACGCGGCTATTGGGGGGAACGCTCTCGGTAACGAAGGCGGAACCTGCGATGACCGAACCTTTGCCGACTACGGTATCGCCGCCCAAAACGCTCGCGTTGCTATAGATCGTGACGTCGTCCTCGATGGTGGGGTGGCGCTTGACGCCCGCGAGTTTTTGTCCGCCGCGCGTAGAGAGCGCGCCTAGGGTGACGCCTTGGTAGATCTTGACGTGGTTGCCGATGATGGTCGTCTCGCCGATGACGACGCCTGCGGCATGGTCGATGAAGAAGTACTCGCCAATTTCTGCCTTTGCTCCGATGTCCACGCCGGTCTCGGCGTGGGCGTACTCGGTCATGATGCGTGGCAACAACGGCACGTTACGGATGGCGAGTTCGTGTGCCAATCGATAGACGAAAATCGCAAAAAATCCGGGATAGCAGTAGATGATTTCCTCCTTGCTACCGGCGGCAGGGTCGCCATCAAAAGCCGCATCGACGTCTTTGAGAAGCAAAAGCTGCAAATCGGGCAAACGGTAGAAGAAATCGGAGCATATCTGGCTCGTGCGCTTCTCGATTTCCTCGAGCGGCATGAGCTCCTTGTCCCGGAAAAGCAGCGCTTCGCGAACTTGGCAGTGGAGCGACTCCTCGACTTGGGTCAGCGTATCGCCGATGAAGTACTTCGGACCAGCTCCGCAGGGAGCCTCTGGCCCGAAGAATCGGGGAAACATCACGCGGCGCAAATCCTTGATGATTGAGAACACTTCACGCTTGTTGGGGAAGTGGCGGTCGGTGTTGTTGAAATCGAGCACCGCCTCGTCGTAGTTCTTCTCGATGCGCGCAACGATGTCGTCAAGCTTTTCGTTAAACACAGAAACCTCGCTAACGTATTGGGCTAACGTATTGGGACCCAAAAGCGGCGCGGGGCCGCGTCTGGCTCGGGAGCCATCTTAACAAAACCGCACCCGTTTGACAGCAATCAGATCATCTGGAAGTATCCGCTCTGGGGCTGCGGTCCGCATGGTGGTCGAATTTGGTATCACTCAGATCTGCCTCGAAGTGCCCGCGATGGAGGGCGCAGCCCACATAACCACACCCGTTTGATATCACTCAGATCCACCCGAAGTGCTCACAAGCGCGAGCTAGGCCGTCTTTGTCCACATCCGCGGTGACAAAGGTTGCGCGTTCTTTCAATTCGGGCACCGCATTGCCCATGGCAATCGAGGTCCATTCGGGAGTGAACATGGTGATGTCGTTGGTGCCGTCCCCGAACACGACGACGTCCTCGTAAGGCGCTCCGAGCATGTCCATCATGCGCTTGATGCCGAGCTTTTTGTCTGTGGGTTCCACGAAGATGTTGTCCGAGTTGTAGCGGGCCCAAGGGACGCCGTCCAAGACGCCGCTGGCGATAAGTTTGTCCTGATCAGTACCTTGTTTGCAGGGGATGTAGACCTTGAAAACCGTCTCAACGCTCTCAGCGGTGACGGCGGGGTCGTATACGGTGGGCACATAATAATCTCCCGCGACGGTCGCAAAGTCGGGTTGGGGAGAGAAGCGAACCTGCTCGTTTCTTGTCGTAACCGCCCAGTGGATACCTGCGGCGTCAAGGCGGCGCAGACATGCCCTTACCGCCTCGATGGGCAAAGGGATCATCCATTTGAGCTCCCCTTCGATGGTGACGGAGTATCCGCCGTCGGCGACGAGGTTGTCGATGCCCATGGAGTCGATGTAGTCCAAGGCGTTACATTGCAGACGACCTGTGGCAAGGGCGATGAAATGCCCGTTATTGCGCAACGCCTCCAAGGTCTTGCGCGCGCTTTCCGGGATGGTGTAGGAGCGCGGAAGGGCCAAGGTGCCGTCGTAGTCAAAGAAGAAGTAGCGTTTGCGCATGGGGTCTCGATCCTCTTTTTTTGTCGAACGGGGATCATTTC
>CAZOGL010000070.1:4045-5494 GCA_964579575.1 uncultured Eggerthellaceae bacterium
GTTTTCCGTCGAATGGAAACCATTGTACAGCGCGCGATTCTTCCTTGACCCAGCGCAAATATTTGAGTTTCGTTTCCTTGTAAGACTTCTTTTTTTAGATAGAATGGGTAAGCACGTTTTTAATGGGCAAACATACAGACATAATAGGCGGACATACTTTTAATAGGTAGGCACGTTTTAATCGTCCTTGAGTCCTTAAAGGAGTAACCATGGGATTGAAGTCGGCTGGAACCATCATTGGATCGATAGCCTTGAATGCGGGCAAGGTTGCCGCCACGGCGACCAAGGCGACAAGTGATGCGGCTTTGACCGCCATCGACGTCCTCCAGGCTAACATCACGAAGGCGACGGGACGTGCGAAGGCAAATCCTGTCAAGACGGCAGCGATCGCGGGCGCTTCCACCGCTATCGTGGTTGCAGGAGGCGTTGCGGGCGGCATCGTCACGCGTCGCCGCCGCGACTTCCATTTCGCTGGCAGGACTGCCAGCGGACCCGCCAAGGTGTTCAACATCAAGGACGAGGCGGGTACTCCCGTACGCGTCTTGAGCATCGGGGGCGTCTACCAAAGCGCAACCTATCTCGAGGAGGACACGAAATACCTGTTGCCCTTCGCGTATTACCGTGCATTTGACATCGTGTTCCAAGAGGGAATCGCCCACGACCGTCTGTTGATGCTTGGCGGCGGCGGGTGCACCTTCCCGAAGCACGTGCTCGCCGAGGATGCCACCACCTGCATTGACGTCATTGAGCCTGATGCCGCGGTGATCTCCATCGCCCGTGAGTACTTCTTCCTTGACGATGCCATCAGCCAGTTCGACGGTGAGGGCACGCGCCTGCACGTCATCAATGACGACGGCGTTCATTTCCTCCATCGTCGTGCCGAGCTTGCCAAGGCCGAGGACCACAAAGCTGCACCTCCGGTGTTCGAGATCATGACCTCGGTTGCCCGCACCGTTGAGAAGTTCGTTCCGACCATGAAGGCCAACGAGGACGTCCCGCTGCGCTATGACGCGATCATCAACGATGCCTTCAAGGGCAAGCGCCCGGTCGCGAGTTTGTTGACCCACGACGCGCTCATGGATGCAAAGGCATGCCTGAACGAGGGCGGCCTCTATCTCATCAATGTTGCCGACCCTGGCAAGAACGATATCTATCTGCGCCAGATCATGTCCTGGTTGTCTAGCTGCTTTACGTCGGTCCATGTCATTCCCTGTCCCGACAAGCAATTCGGCACGAAGGAGTGTTGCCTGCTCGTGGCCACTGACGGCGACTATAGTTTTGTCGGCGAGTCCCAAGTCCAAATGAGTGACGTGGCGGATGCCGAAGAGGACGAGACCGAGGCTCCTGAGACCCCCGAGGAGTAGTTTCCTTATCGAACACACCAAGCGCTACAGGCCAGCGGGAGATTATCTCGCTGGCTTTTTTGCGTGTGGGTGCGTGGGGGCGGGA
>CAZOGL010000071.1:0-5380 GCA_964579575.1 uncultured Eggerthellaceae bacterium
CAACGCATCATTGAGGACGCTTCCCACCAGGCTCAGGTCCTCGCCGCTGTCTATCAGGTCGGTGACGATGAGCTCCGGAGGCGTGACGGGGATGCCTTCAACAGTGTTGACGGAGCATGGGTCGATGTGCTTGATTCGCAATGTGACGTTGTCGCGCTGAGTTTGGCGCCTTGCTGTGCAGCAGAATTCGTAGGGCGAAGGACCCACTTCGCCCAGTTCGAGCAGCCACGCTGCGGTAGCACCCATAGCGATTGGGCTGTTTGGCCCCGGTCTCGACCCCGGAACCCTGCCCGGATCGAGCGAAAGCCACACGGCCAGAACATCCTCAATACACGAGGCGGGAGCGCCACCCATGCGGTAGACGCCCTTGGCGAGCCTTTCGATGGTGCCGGCTTTCTCCAGGCGCGACAACGCGTAGCGCTCAACGCCGGTGGCCTTCGCCTGCGCAGCGGTGAAGAGCCCTTTTTGCGAAATCAAGAACCTCCTAGGCCCAGACGTCGCGCAGCTCGACTTTGTCGATTTTGTCCATGTCGTATTTGGCCACGAGATTGCCCCTTCTAGTCTAGCTTGCCCATTACCGCCATCAGGTCATCGTAGGTTGCCACGTTGTGATAGCGCACCTCGCTGGTCGACATCTCGTTGAACAGCTTCTTCGCGCAGGCGATCTTCGACTGCTCGATACTGGACAGGTCAAACGTGTCCATGGTGCCCTTGGTCTCGGCGATGAAGAACACGTGACGCACGCTTCCCTGCTTGAAGGCGATTGCCCAGTCGGGGGCATAGTTGCCCACCGGCGTGGGTATCTGGAATGTGCGCGGCAGCTTGGCGTACACCGCTACCTCGTCGTGCAGGTCCAAATCCTCGGCGAACTTGCGCTCGCCGTCGGAGTCGGGGAACACGAAGCGCTGGATGTTCTTCTTGGCCTCGTATGCCTTACTTGCGTTGTCGGGCATGCGCTCGGTGAAGATGGCCGTGTCGTAGGTGCGGTTTATCTCGTGGTAGCTCACGTGCTCGACCACCATGGCGGCCTTCTCGCTCACGATGAGCGCGGCGGACTTCTTGATGAACTCCTCGGGGTTAACCTTGAACAGGCCGAACACGTTGGCATCGATGCCCGCCAGTATGGCGGCGGCGCTGCGGCGCGTAACGGCGGCCGCCTGGGCCACCTCGCCCACCAGGTCGTAGGCCACTCCCGTGGCCGCGACGTTGCCCACGTCGTGCGTCTCGGCGCGCCTCGCTTCGAACGACTCGCCCGCGGCAACCTGGTCGCGCTTAGCCTCGGCGCGCTGCGTGCCCACCGTGAGCGTGTACTGCAGCTTGCTCACGCGCAGGTCACGGTTGATGCGCGCGATGGCCTTTCCGCGCAGCTCCTCGTCGCTAAAGCTCACAGTGTAGGCATGCTGCTTGTTTATACGGCGCCACAGCTCTTGGAACTCGCGGCGCTTGAAGTTGTCGGTGAGCGAGTTCTCGGTCACCTTCTCCTCGGCGCGGCCGATCATGCCGTCGAGGGCTCTGTCGTCGTAGACACTCTTCACCAGCGCCTCCACAGCCTTGGCGTGCGGCTCGTCGGCGATGGCCTCGGGCATCTTCATCACAAAGTACTCCAAGAACGATCCTTCGGCCACCTTGGCGCGGAACTCGTCGGTGGGCATGTCGTCATCGTCGATGAGATCGCACTTGTACAGCGCCTTGTACACTTGCTTCGACTGGTCCTCGGTGAACGAGACAGCCTCGCCGTCGATGGTCACCGTGCGTCCGCTGAACATGTCCATCTCCACTTTCTTCGGCCGCTCACGAAGCGTACTCTTGATATCGCTCTGTAAGTCGCGCACGAAAGTCTCGTAGCTCTCAGACGCTATGACGGTGAGCAGGTTCACGCGGTGCACGTCGTCGGCGCCCAGCAGCTGCGCGTCCTGGCGGTCGCCGTTCTGGTCCACGCACAGGCGCATGCCGCGGCCCACCTCCTGGCGCTTGGATGTCTCGCTGCCCGATTCCTTCAGCGTGCAGATCTGGAAGATGTTGGGGTTGTCCCAACCCTCGCGCAGCGCCGAGTGGCTGAAGATGAAGCGCACGGGCTCCTCGAACGACAGCAGGCGCTCCTTGTCCTTCAGAATAAGCTCGTAGCCGCGCTTGGCGTCGTCGTCATTGATGCCGATGCCGTCGGCAACCTCGGTCTTCTTCTCCTTCTTGCTCTCAACGGCGTTGCCCTTCTTGTCGATGGAGAAGTAGCCGTCGTGCACGGCGTGCGCGTCGTCGCGGGAAAGGTAGCGTACATAGGAGTCGTCCGCCATGTCGTCGGTGGTCAGATTGGCCAAGCGCTCGGCCACGATGGACTTGTACTCCTCCTCGAACACACGGCCGTAGCCCACGGTAGCGCCGTTGCCGGAGAGGTCGCGGTACTTGGCCACCTCGTCGATGAAGAACAGGCTCAGGCACTTGATGCCGCGGCGGAACAGCGCCTCTTCCTTCTGCAGGTGGCTCTTGATGGTCTCGCGGATCTGGATGCGCTGCATATCGTCGGCGGCGCTGTCGTGGTACACCTCGCCGATGAAGATCCGCCCATCGTCGCCGATGTTCCTATCGAGGAATCGCACGTAGCCGGGGCGCCCATCCTGCGGCGGCACGATGCCGTCGTTGCCGCTGGCTATCTGGTAGCCTTTATAGGCCTCCATCAGCGTGTCGCCCGTGGCCAGGTAGATGTCGTCGCCCTCGTTAAAGTGCTGCGTCACCTTGCGCACTTTTCCGCCGGCGCTCATCTTCTTGAACTCGATGACGGCCTGCGGGGCGCGGCTCTTGGACACCACGATGTCCTTCAGGTACAGGTAGCCGTCGGTGCCGCGCATGTTCTTGAGCTTGAAGCCCTTCACCTCTATGCGCTTGACCAGGCGCTGGTTGTAAGCGTCCAGCGCGTCCAAGGCGTACACCAGGTCGTGTTTCTCCTTATGCGTTGCGGAATACCCCAGCACGAACAGCGGGTTGAAGCGCTCGATGCCCTTCTGGGTGGCCCCGCCACGCTTTCCCATCTTCTGCGGCTCGTCCACTATGACGATGGGGCGATTTGCCGCTATGACGTCGATGGGGCGTCTGCTGCCGAACTCGTCGCGCTCGTCGAAGATGATGCGCGCAGCCTTGTTGTTGGCGCCCTCCTTCATAGAGGCGTTGAACGCCTGCATGTTGATGATCATGCAGCTAATGTCGCTCGACTGCGAGTAGGCGTCCAACTCGTTCAGGCGGTCGGAGTTGTAGATGAAGTAGTTTATCTTCTTGCCGTACTGCTCGAAGAAGTGCTGCTCGGTGTTCTGCAGGCTCTTGAACACGCCCTCGCGGATGGCGACGGAGGGAACCACCACGATGAACTTGCACCATCCGTAGCGGCGGTTCAGCTCGAACATGGTCTTGGTGTACACGTAGGTCTTGCCGGTGCCGGTCTCCATCTCCACGTCCAGCTGGCAGGCTCCCATGCCGTCGAACAGCGAGGAGGATTCCTTCAGTAGGTTTGCGCGTTGGATGCGGCGAACGTTGTCCAACAGCGCTTGTCGCAGCAGTGCAACTGGCGCGTTTGCGTAGCCCTCGCCGCCATCGAAGGAGTAGGCGAAGGCCGATACCGTGCCTGTTTTGCGATCGTTGCGGGCCCTGCCCAAGTCGCGCAAGTATGCAGCGGCACCTTGGTTGGGCTGCCCCTCGAACACGTCGCACACGGCATCGGCGGCATCGGTCTGGTATTGCTGGACCTTGAACTTGAACTGCATCTACTCGGCACGTCCTTCCTCTGCATCACGTGCGCTTTCGGCGCTTCTAAGCTCAAATTCGCGACGCGTCTCCTGAATCTGCCGTTCCAACTCCTCGGTGCTTGGCAACTCCAGCACATAACGCGACGCGAACATCTGCTTGCCATCGGCCAGCGCGGAATACTTCGCGATGGCCTCGTTTTTCTCGGAACATAAGATAAGCCCGATGGTGGGATTGTCGTCATCGCACTTCTGTAAGGCGTCGAACATGCGAATATAGCTGTCCATCTGACCCACATCAGCGTGCGTAAGCTTACCCATCTTCAAGTCGATGATCACATAGCACTTGAGTACGGCATGGTAGAACACCAGGTCAAGGTAAAAATCCTCGTCGTCAAAGCGCATGCGCTTCTGTCTCGCAACAAAGCAGAACCCCGACCCGAGCTCCAACAAGAAATCTTGCAGATGGTCGATGAGCAACTGTTCCAAATCGGTTTCTCGCAGCCTGGGGTAATCCTTCAGACCCAAGAATTCCAGCACGTACGGGTCTTTGATAAACTGCTCGGGCACCACGGCGGCAAGCTTCTCACGTGCTTCAGCCACCACGGGCGCCTTGTCCTTACTCGCCAGCAAACGCTCGTAGTACAGAACCGAAATCTGGCGATCGAGCTGACGCGTGGACCAGTGCTCGTTGGCGGCCTCATTCATATACCAAATGCGGGCCGCTTCACCCTTGACCTTGCTTAGTTTCTTGTAATGGGTCCAACTCAATTCGTGACGCAGCGCATCACGAATCGGGAAGGCCTGGTAAAACAATCGCATATAGCGCAGGTTGGAGCAATCGAACCCTTTGCCAAAATCGTCAGTCAGTTTCTTCGACAATTCATCGATCAGCCCGTCGCCGTATGCTGCGCGATCCTTGCCGCCCTGCTCTTCCACGATGCCTTTTCCTATCTCCCAATAGGCCAGCACCATGGAATAGTTCACGGCGGAATAGGCTCGCCCTCGGGCTTGCCGCAAAATGTCGCTAATGCGTTTATAGAAATCGGACGGCATGGTTTCTGACAACGCCGTTGTCGAAATTATCGCATCGTTTTTGGCTGGGTCTTGCATAAGGCCTCCTAGATGACGCGGCGGACGGTGTCGGGGCTGTAGGTGCGGAAGAGCTCCTCGAAGTTGGCCTGGGTGGCGTCGTCGGCCATGCTGGCGTCGCGCATCACGGCGTAGTCGGGTTCTCGCTTGGCTATCTCCTCGATGGTGGCGGTGCCCACCTGGGTGTCGAAGCAGGCGATGAGCTGGCCGCCGTTCACGTCGAAGCAGCGCTTGCCGCCCAGCTCGACCTCCTCGATGCTCGCCGAGTACGGGATGCGGAACTTGGGCAGCACCTCGAACAGCAGGTCCATATCCGTGCGGCCGTCCTTCACGTTGTCGGCAAGGCCGAACAGGCTAGCCTGCGTGGTGTCCTCCGGCGTGGCCAGCGTGTCGCGCATGTTGGACGAGTCGATCGACAGCACGCGGAAGCCGATGTCGAGCACGGGCTTGGACTCCTTGCCGATCTCAAGTTGGCGGTTGGCCTCCTCGACCTCAGAGGCGATCTTCGCGCCCGCGCGGCGGATGCGCTCCTCGCCGATCTCGGTGAGCGTGGAGAACTG
>CAZOGL010000072.1:0-2085 GCA_964579575.1 uncultured Eggerthellaceae bacterium
CCGTTTTACCAGTTCAGAGGGGTAAAACGGCCTTTTTAACTGCAAAAGTCAGGTTGTATCGCAACAACGTGCTGTTCCCCCTACCAAGCAGCCGATAAATACCCTCATCGTCCAATCAACACCAACCTAGACGGGTGTCCAGATTGCAAATTCAATTAAGGAATCAACATCAACCGGACAATTTGCCGCACACGCGACGGCATCGAACCCAATCCCACTCCGCTCTGTCCATTTCCCGACAAACAGCTACACTGGGCAAAGCGGATTTCGCGACGAGAGGAACACCATCATGACTACTTACGCCTTCACCCGCGAAGGCATCGCAGCGGCCGTGTACGACATGGTCCGCACTTGCGCGACCCACCCACGCGCCGACGTGCTTGACGGCTTTAAGGAGGCCCGCAACAACGAGACCCATCCCCGAGGGTGCGCCGTCCTCGACCAACTATTGGAGAACGCGGCCATAGGCGACACCGATAACGTACCGATCTGCCAAGACACCGGAACAACCTGGGTTCGTCTTGAGGTCGGCCGCGCGCTTTCCGTTCCGGGCGACATTCTCGACGGCGTGAACGATGCGGTCGAGCGCGCCTACACCGAAGGCCGTCTGCGCATGAGCGTTTTGCGGGACGCCCTGTTCGATCGCACGAACACGGGCACCAACACCCCGGCGTTCTCCGAGATTGCCTTCGTGGACGGCGCGGAGGCGACGCTCCATGTCATGCTTAAGGGCGGCGGCTCCGACAACGCGAGTCGCGTCGTCATGCTCTCTCCGGGAGCAGGTGCTGCGGGCGTGCGTCAGGTGGTGCTCGACGCCGTGAGGGAAAAGGCCGCGAATGCCTGTCCGCCCCTCATCATCGGCGTTGGCGTGGGATCGACGTTTGACAAGGTCGCAGGACTTGCAAAGCACGCCCTGTTGCGCCCTGTCGGCACACCTGCGAAAAGCGCTCAGCATGCCGCGTTCGAGGCCGAGCTTCTCGAGGCGGTAAACGCCACCGGCATAGGACCAGGAGCCCTTGGAGGCAAAAACACCGCCTTGGCCGTCAATCTCGAAACCGCGCCTTGCCACATCGCCGCCCTCCCCGTCGCTGTCAACTTAGGATGCTCCGCTATGAGGTCCGCGAGCGTGAAGTTGGAGGTGCGCCCATGAGCGTCGTCGAGTTGAAAACCCCCCTGTCCAAGGAGGACCTCGCCTGTCTTCGCATCGGTGACGAGGTTCGCATCACCGGAGAAATCTACACGAGCCGCGATGCCGGACATGTCCGTCTCCTTGAGGCCCTCGAGCGCGACGGCAAACTCCCCTACGGCCTCGAAGGCCAAGTCATCTTCTACGCGGGTCCGACCCCGGCTGCCGCCGGCCGGCCCTTGGGCAGTGTCGGCCCCACAACCGCCAGCCGCATGGACTTCGCCACCCCCGCCCTCTTGGACGCCGGACTTGCCGCGTGCATGGGCAAGGGCAAGCGCGACGCGGCCACCATCGAGGCATGCAGGCGCAACGGTGCCGTCTACTTCGCCTGCGTGGGAGGCATTGCCGCCCTTCTCGCGAAGTGCGTCAAAGCCAGTGAACTCGTGGCGTGGGAAGACCTCGGGACCGAGGCATTGCGACGGTTGGAGGTGGAAAAATTCCCCGCTTTCGTGGCAGTCGATTCGCATGGCGGTGACCTCTATCGCGCTATCGAACGAGGAGAGGCAATTTAGCGAGATTGTGCTGAGGGACTGTGCTGAGGGACTGTGCTGAGGAACTGTGCAAGAGGCTGTGCTGGGATGCCGCGCTGAGCCGATTACGCCCAAAACGCGGTGACCTGGTCAGAGTGGGCGTAAAGTACAGGCGACAAGAGGAGGCGATTACGCCCAAAACGCGACTTGCCGGTCCGAATGGGCGTAATCACGCGCAGCGAGGAGGGGCGATTACGCCCAAAACGCGGTGACCTGGTCAGAGTGGGCGTAAAGTACAGGCGACAAGAGGAGGCGATTACGCCCAAAACGCGACTTGCCGGTCCGAATGGGCGTAATCACGCGCAGCGAGGAGGGGCGATTACGCCCAAAACGCGACTTGCCGGTCCGAATGGGCGTAATCACGCGCAG
>CAZOGL010000072.1:2185-3432 GCA_964579575.1 uncultured Eggerthellaceae bacterium
CGATTACGCCCAAAACGCGGTGACCTGGTCAGAGTGGGCGTAAAGTACAGGCGACAAGAGGAGGCGATTACGCCCAAAACGCGACTTGCCGGTCCGAATGGGCGTAATCACGCGGAGAAGGAAGGACCGATTACGCCCAAAACCGAACAAACAGAACAACCTGGGCGTAAACGCGGACATCGAAGTCGCGAGACAAAACAAATCTCGGCGCACAACGCCTCAGCCAGCGACTCCCCAACCACCGATTCCTTCCCGACCTACGACTTCTTCCTGGTCGATGACTTCTTCCCAGCAGGAGACTTCTTCCCGGCAGACGACTTCCTCTTAGTCGATGTCTTGCGCGTGGCTTTCTTAGCCTTGTCTTCCTCTTTGGACGGACAATCAAAATTGGGGCACAACTTCCAAGGCCCACGAGCAGTCGTGATGACCACCAGGGGTGCGCCGCATGCCTCGCACTCCTCCCCGGTCGCCGTGATAGCGCCCACCGGCGGCAATGGATAGCCGACGCCGCATTCGTCGTAGTTCTCGCAACGGATGGAGCGCTTGAGAGTGCGGGGGTTTTTGCGCGCGATGAGCTTGCCTTCGCGGCCGGCAGCAGCGCACGTCTTGCACGTTCCGACAACGACATCTGGCTCCTGGTTGGTCTCGCAAGCAGGATCGATGCAGATGGTGCGCGGACGAGAGCGGAACGCCGTCACCTTGAGCTGGGGCATACCGCAACTCGGACAGGGCGTCTCAAGCACCTCCAACTTGCCTTGGGGCAAGGGGTAGGTCACGTCGCACTCGGGCCAACCGCTGCACCCGATGAAGGAGCCTCGCGTCTTGGCAGACGACTTAATCTGGAGGTCGTGACCGCATTTCGGGCAAACGCCGACATAGGAATCGGCGGCGACCGCATCGCTTAAGGCCGCGGAGACCTCCTCGCGATGCGGAATGAGGTTGGCTAACTCCCCGGCGAGCAGGTCGCGGGAATCGTTCACAACCTCGTCTCGCGTCGCCTCGCCGCTCGCGATCTTGTTCATGCCCTCCTCCAATTGCGCCGTCATCTCCGCATGGGTGATATGGGGCGCAAAGCTATCGAGGGCATCAATGACCGCCATACCGAGCTGGCTGGGCTCGATGGGGTCGTTGATCAGGTACTTCACATCATAGAGACGCTCGATGATGCTGTGGCGGGTAGATTTCGTCCCAAGGCCCATCTTCTCCATCTCTTGGATGAGCTTGCCTTGGGAGTAGCGCGCAGGCGG
>CAZOGL010000072.1:3532-5281 GCA_964579575.1 uncultured Eggerthellaceae bacterium
AACGCCGCCGGTTGCAAGTCATCCGGCGTCGCCTTCGCGGTGGGATAGATAGGAGGATGGTCTGTGGTCTCTTGCTTGCCGCGGGTTGCATGGAGAGGACCTGCAGCCAAAAGCTTAGTGCAGTAAGGCTTGTATGCGGGATTGGCGCTGATGGCCTTGACCACCTCGGCAAGGTCGAGGGATTTGGGATAGACCGTGTTATCAACGCGGGGATAGCTGATGTAGCCGTCCATGTAAAGGCTCTCGGCAAGACGCATGGTGCGGGCCGGCGTGAGACCCTCGGCGGAAGCAGCGGCCATGAGGCTCGTGGTGTTGAAGGGCGCAGGAGGTTGGATCGTGCGCCTCTTCTTCTCGATGCGCGCGACACGGGCGCTCGTCGCTCCGTCGACGTTGGCCATCACCGCGTTCGCAGCGTCCTCGCTTTTGAAACGCGCCGTGGAGTGGGGCGCCTCAAAACTGTCGTCACCCTCGCCGAATGAACCACGAATGACCCAATAATCCTCGGGGACAAACGCCATGCGCTCGCGCTCTCGGGCGACAACCAGCGCGAGGGTCGGGGTCTGCACGCGTCCAGAACTGCGAACGCTTCCAAATCCTGATTGTCGGACAAGGGTCAGGTAACGCGTCAACGCCGCGCCCCAGATTAGGTCGATGTCTTGGCGGCTACCACCGGCAGCAGCGAGGTTCATGTCCATGTCGACAAGGTTGTCAAAGGCGTTGGCAATCTCAGCCTTAGTGAAAGCGGAATAGCGCGCTCGGGAAACGGGAGCCCAATCGTTAACCTCCCGACAACACGCGAGCGCGTCCGCGCCGATGAGCTCTCCCTCGCGGTCGAAGTCCGTCGCGATGATGATGTGGTCGGCTTTCTTGGCAAGGTTTTTCAAGGAGCGGATGATGTCCTTCTCCTTGGGGAGTTTCTCCACGGGCGCATAGGCCAAGTATGGCAACGCGTCCATCTTCCACCCCTTGAGGTCGATACCGTCAGGCAAAAACGGCTTGCGACGGGTTTTATACGGCGGTTTCGGGAGGTCGTCGGGGATCTTTGCGGGAATAGCCTCGCCGTCCGCGGTCACACCTCGCCAACCTCCACGTTTCTTGTAGATGAGTTGGGGCGGGAAATCGGGCTCAAGGATGTGGCCACGCAAACCGATGGTCACCCATTCCTCGCCGTTGACGTCGAAGCGGTACACCGGTGTCGAGTACACCTTGTCCGCCTTCGGTTTTCCAGCGCCCAAAAGCGCGGCGATCTTTTGCGCCGCGTCGTTCTTCTCGGTCACCACCAGTTTCATCATGGCCTCCTTGCCACGTCGGTCGGCCCGTCGCGCCAATCAAAGACGGCAACGCGCACGACGGCTTCATCCACACGATCCCCCGTTGTTTTTTTACGTGTGTGGGGATATATGTCCCATTCAGGTAATGGTCCGGTGCGCCCGCAACAAAAGACAAAAACGCGCCCTGTCTCCCTTGGCAAAACGACTCGCCAAAACCAATTACCCAAATGTGGCAGTTCGTGCATCATACACGAAAAAACCGAAGTAACCGCAAAAATCATCCAACCCGACAAATTACCCACCCAACAACATTGTTGGATACGACATCGTCAACGTGTTCCCGTCTGCTCGTTACGACAACGTCATGCCTTCCTCATGGTCTCCAAAGGTCGTACGGGAGAGCGGGACGAGGATTACGTGGGTGACAGGGGGTTGCATGGGGCGACGGGCCGTACGGTCGGCGGGCCAAGAGTTGCGC
>CAZOGL010000073.1:0-2860 GCA_964579575.1 uncultured Eggerthellaceae bacterium
CCGCCCGCGTCCAGGGGGCCACCCGTTGTCGCCCGGAGGTCGCCCGCGCTCGGGGGGCCGCCCGTGCCCTGGGAGGCTCTTGCCGCTTACAACAGGTAACACGCCGCCTAGATAGTTAAATCGACAAATGCCCATGGATTGTCGATTGATGATTCCTTCGACGATTCCCTACCCTGAGCATGTTGCGAATTTCGCGTGGACTTCGCGTGGGCTTTGCGTGTCTGAAGATACGAGAGAGGTGGGGGAGCTATGAAAAAGGTTCTATCGATGGTTGTGACGTTGGCGGCCGCATTGGCGTGCGTCTTTGCCTTGGCGGGTTGCGGATCTTCTGCTACGAACACGGAAACGAAGGCGAACAGCCAAATCGTCGTCGGCACGTTGGCGACCGAGGACATCCTTCCTCTTTGGGTCGCGGAGGACGAGGGGCTTTTCGGTACCTTCGGGGTTGACGCCCGCGTGGAGGTCTTCCAATCCGCGACCGAGCTCATCGCCGCTGTCAATTCCGGGGACGTCGATCTCGCCATGACCGATCCCATGGTCACGGCCAGCATCTATGCGAGCGGAACGGACGTCAAAATCGATTGGGTCACCCTCGGTACCACAGCCTCCCAGGGCAGGTTCGGCATCATGACCGCCGACCCGTCTATCACGAGCCTTTCCGACCTTGCCGGCGTGCCCATTGGCGTTGGCTCAAACACCATCCTCGAGTACGTTATGGACACACTCATGGAGCGCGCGGGCGTCGCGGAAGACCGGATCGCCAAGGAGGAGCTGCAAAAGCTTCCGGTTCGTTACCAATCGGTGGCAAGTGGCCAGGTCAAGGCGGCGGCGTTGCCCGCAAGTCTGCTGGCCCTCGGCGAGGCGAACGGTATGCGCGTCGTTGCCGATGACACCTCAGGCGACAACATCTCCCAAAGCGTCATGATATCCCGCGGAGATTTTTCCTCCACGAGGTCCAAGGAGCTTGACGGGGTCAAACAGGCTTGGAACAAGGCTGTCGCGGAGATCAACGCAAATCCTGAGAGCTATCGCTCCCTGCTCGTTTCCAAGGCCCAACTTTCTGATGTCATTGCAAGCACGTACAAGGTAAGCGAGTACCCTGAGGCGCAACTGCCCACTCAAGAACAGGTCGACAACGTTTTGAAGTGGATGGTCAAGAAGGGTTACCTTTCCAACTCCATCAGCTATGACGCCGCTACGGGTTCGTTCTCGGGCCGCTAGGGATGCCATGAGTTTGGAATTTTTTGGCGTTACCGTCGACTATCCGACAGGCAAGAACAAAGGTGATTGCCTGCGCGCCCTTGACGACCTCACCTTGAAGGTCGAAACGGGGGAGAGCCTCGCTATCATCGGACCTAGCGGGTGTGGCAAGTCGACGCTTTTGCGCCTTGCGAGTGGCCTCATGAGACCTACGACGGGCTCGGTGTGCGTCGATGGCGTCGAGGTCGTCGCTCCCGAGAAGGGCACCGCTCTCATTCTCCAAGACTACGGCCTGCTTCCTTGGAAGAGCGTTTTGGCCAACGCCGAGCTTGGCCTCACGATTCAAAAGGTCCCCCGGGTCGAGCGTCGCCAGCGTGCGAAGGAGGCCCTCGACGCGGTAGGGCTCGCTGCGTTTGCCCGGTCCTACCCAGCGCAACTTTCCGGTGGGATGCAGCAGCGTCTCGCCTTGGCTCGCGCCATGGCCATGGATGCCTCGATCCTTTTGATGGACGAGCCCTTGAGCGCGTTGGATGCGATCATGCGCGAGGAGATCCAAGGCATGTTGCTCGACCTTTGGCAAAATCGCGGCTATACCCAGGTGCTTGTCACCCACAGCATCGAGGAGGCGGTGTTCCTCGGCTCGCGCATCGTCGTCATGGCGCCTCGCCCCGGTCGTATCGTCGCCGAGATCGACAATCCCGCCATGGGACGTCGTGCCTATCGCGGTGAGGACGGGTTTTTCGCCAAATGCCGCGAGGTTCGCTTTGCGTTGGAAGCGGGCGGAGAGGCCAAAGCAGGCGGAGAGGCCAAAGAGGAGGGGGGTCTGCGATGAACGAACGCTCGCTTTTGTGGCGCGTGATCTGCCTTGTGTTTTCGGTGGCGTTTGTCCTTGCCGGTTGGCAGCTGACCTCCATGGCGTTGAACACCCCCGCGTTGCCCGCGCCCCTCGAGGCCGTGAGCGTGTTTGTCTCCTTTGCGCCGAACCTTTGGCCCCACTTCCAAATCAGCTTCTTGCGCATCCTTATGGCGTTGGTTATCGGCGTCGTCTTCGGCTTGCCCTTGGGCCTGTTCCTAGGCCGCAGCACCATCGTGGGCTCCCTGTTCACGCCGGCGCTCTATATCCTGTATCCGTTGCCCAAGATCGTCATCTTGCCGATCTTGCTCGTCCTTATGGGTCTTGGGGGCGCACCCAAGGTCGCCCTCATCGCGATCACGGTGTTCTTCCAGGTTGTCATCGTCATGCGGGATGCTGCCCGCGCCGTGCCTGAGGAGACGGTGGACTCGGTGCGCGCCCTCGGTGCGAGCCGTCTCGACGTGTGGCGCCATGTCGTCTTGCCCGCAACCCTCCCGCAACTGTTCACAACCTTGCGCGTGAGCAGCGCGATCGCCATCGCGGTCCTGTTCATCGCCGAGGCCTTTGCGGGTTCAACCGGCCTTGGGTACTTCATTATGAACGCGTGGTCCATGGTGAGCTATCCGCGTATGTTCGCGGGAATCATCGCCTTGGCATTCCTCGGCGTGGTGGTATACGAGGCCTTCGACATAGCGGAACGCGCGTTGACCCACTGATTGCGGACGGGCGGGTGTTGACCCACTGATTGCGGATGCTGATTGCGGGCGCGCGTTGACCCGCTTACCTTAGGCGGGCGGGTGTTGACCC
>CAZOGL010000073.1:2960-5245 GCA_964579575.1 uncultured Eggerthellaceae bacterium
TGACACCGTGGCTTCGTGGTCGTGGTACCATGGCATCCATGAACAAGCGACCCGAAAAAACCAAGCAGACCAAGGCTGACCTGCGTCAGGGATTTTGGCGCCTCTACGAGAAGATGCCTATCGAGAAGATCACCGTTGCTCGCGTATGCGAGGAGGCAGGTTATAATCGCGCCACGTTCTACACGCATTTCCGTGATATCTACGACCTGCTCTCAAGCATCGAAAGCGATATGCTCTCGAAGATGCTCATGTGTGTTGAACGATGTCTCAAGTCGCTGTCCGGCGGCAAGGTGGCCAAGACGCGCGCGATGGGCGAGGTGGTCCTGTTCTATGAGACCAACCGCACCGTCATAGGGCCCCTTCTCGGCGAGCAAAAGGACCCCGCGTTTATCGAGTGCCTCAAAAGCGAGCTCAAGCCCCTTTGGCGCACCTATGTCATCGGGGAGGAAACCGGGCGTTCCGATGCTGAGATTGATTTGATTCTCGAGTCGGCCCTCAGCGGGAGTCTCACCATGATCGGTCAATGGATCCGAAAGCCGGCTTCCATCACTCCCACGCAGCTTGCCCGTCTCATTTACGATACCGCCATCCGCGACGTCTCCAAGCGCGCCCGCGCTTGATCGGGATGCGCGGGAGCCGCTCCACGATGGTGTTACGCACGCAGGGTTGCTCCGCGAAGGCAAAGGCGCGCGCAGGGTCGCGCCGCGAAAGCGCTCTGCCCGTGAAGTCGCTCAGCGCGCAATCGGTCACTCACCGTGTTTTTTGCATTGAGTGTGCTGTTTTTGTCCGTGCAAGGCGAACTGACCTATAATAAACCAATTACGCGCCTGGGCGTGGTGCGCCCGTGCCTCGAGGAAGACCAAGGTTAGGAAGAACCCATGAGGAGAACGTTCGAAAAGTCGACCAAGCTCGACAATGTGTTGTATGACGTCCGTGGACCTGTCGTTGACGAGGCTGCCCGCATGGAGCGCAACGGCATGCACATCCTGAAACTCAACATCGGCAATCCTGCCCCCTTCGGCTTCCGCACCCCCGACGAGGTCGTGTTTGACATGGCTTCCCAGCTCACGGAGTGCGAGGGCTACTCAGATTCAAAAGGCCTTTTCAGCGCTCGCAAGGCAATCATGCAGTATTCCCAGATCAAGGGCTTGCCTAACGTCTCCATTGACGAGATCTATACGGGCAATGGCGTCAGCGAGCTCATCCAACTCTCCATGAGCGCCCTGCTTGATGCGGGTGACGAGGTCTTGGTTCCCAGTCCTGACTACCCGCTTTGGACCGCGTGCGTCACCCTTGCCGGCGGTACTCCCGTCCATTACATCTGTGACGAGCAGGCTGAGTGGATGCCCGATATCGACGACATCAAGGCAAAGGTCACGCCCCAAACGAAGGCAATCGTCATCATCAACCCGAACAATCCCACCGGCGCCCTCTATCCCAAGGAGGTTTTGCTCGAGATTGCCGAGATCGCCCGCCAAAACCAACTCATCATCTTCTCCGACGAGATCTATGACCGCCTTTGCATGGACGGTTTGGAGCACATCTCCATCGCGAGCCTTTGTCCCGACCTGTTCTGCGTCACCTTCTCCGGTTTGTCCAAGTCACACATGATCGCTGGCTACCGTATCGGTTGGATGGTCATCTCCGGCAACAAGTCGTTGGGCCAAGGCTATATCGAGGGTATCAACATGCTCTCCAACATGCGCCTTTGCTCAAACGTTCCTGCCCAGTCCATCGTCCAGACCGCCCTTTGGGGCCATCAAAGCGTCAAGGAATACGTCGTCCCCGGCGGTCGCGTCACCGATCAGCGTGACTTCGTCTACGAGAAGCTCAACTCCATCCCTGGGATTACCTGCGTGAAGCCCAAGGCCGCGTTCTACGCCTTCCCCAAGATCGACATTGAGAGGTTCGGCATCGTTGACGACGAGCGTTTCGCTCTCGATCTCTTGCGCGAGAAGAAGGTCCTCATCGTCCATGGCGGCGGTTTCAATTGGAAACAGCCCGACCATTTCCGCATCGTCTACCTGCCTCGTCGCAAGGTCCTCGGGGAGGCGTTGGACAAGCTTGCCGACTTCCTCGAGCACTACCACCAATAGGAACGGGACGTATATTCACTCCCAAAGGCGAAGTATGAGGCGATGTCACCTCTAACGGCGTAGTATGAGGCGATGGCGCTGAGGGTCACCAATAGAACCGGGACATATAGCCACCTCCAGGGAGTTCGCATTTGCGGGCCTCTTCTCTTGGACACGAGAAATGGGGGGCCGCGCACATTTGCGGACCTC
>CAZOGL010000074.1:0-5068 GCA_964579575.1 uncultured Eggerthellaceae bacterium
CGAGGGATATTCCCAACGACGAGACGCGCATGGCGCTGGCGATAGCGGAGGCCAAAGAGCTGGGGATCATCGCGGACGACTCACCTGCGTTCTCCGATGTAGATGAGGCGTTGGCGTATCTGGAGAGCGAGTAGATGGAAGTCAAGTTCGAGAAAGCCTTCAAGACGGACTACAAGCGCATCAAGCGGGAGCATCCCGCAGCGGCGGAGGAGTTCGTCCATGTCCTCAAAGCGCTTTTAGAGGTCGGCGAGATTCCGTCGGAGTACAACCCGCACCTGCTTGACAACCCCAAGGCGAACTACACAGACCATATGGAATTCCATCTCGCCGAGGGGGCCTTTGATGTCTTGGTGATATATATGCCCCACAAGACCAACCCCGTCGTCAGGTTTGTGCGCATGGGCTCGCATGACGAGCTCTTCCATGATAATTTGCATTAAGGAGCCGCAGCGTCGGTTGCATGTAGGGAGGCGTGGGCTCAAAAGACTTCTGCTGGCTTTACTTGCACAAACGGATAATCAGCCGACAAACAGCGATCGCAAGGAGGCTAACATGACTTCCAAAAAGACCACAGAGAAGGAAAAGATGCTCGCCGGCATGCTCTACGACGCGGGCCATGACGAGGGGCTTACGCGGGAGCGGACCTGCGCGAAGGAGCTGTGCTACCGTTACAATCAGCTCCCCCCGACCGACATTGACTCCCGCCAGGCGCTCATGCGGCGACTGCTCGGCAAGGCGGGGGCAGCCTTTCTGATCGAGGCGCCGTTTTGGTGCGACTACGGCTACAACATCGAGGTGGGCAAGAACTTCTACGCCAACCACGGCGCGATCATCCTCGACGCGGCGAAAGTGACGTTTGGCGACAACGTCTTTATCGGACCAAGCTGCGGGTTCAACACCTCAGGGCACCCCATCGATTTTGAGCGGCGCAACCGCGGACTCGAGTACGCCCTCCCGATCACGGTCGGCGACAACGTGTGGTTCGGCGCGGGCGTACAGGTCATGCCCGGGGTCACAATCGGCAGCAACGTCGTCATAGGAGGCGGGAGTATAGTCGTAAAGGACATCCCCGACGGAGTCGTCGCAGCAGGCAACCCTTGCAAGGTGCTCCGAAAGATAACCGATGCGGATGCAAACACCTGCTGGGGCGAACAGCGATAACGAAAGCCGGACATACAGCCTCAGATGGGGCGAGATCAGCAACGCGCCGACGTTTCTTGGCTGTGAAAGCTAGAGACCTTGGATGGGTGTTGAGCGGGAATGAATTTCAGGTATCTCCAGGCATCAAAAACACCCTTAAGTCACTGGAAACGCCCTGTTGACGCGGGGCGTTTTCATATTCCCAGGCAATGATTGCAGGCCCCTGAAACTCTTGCGATCAAACTCAAATTGAACTCAGAAGCCGAAATTAAACTCAATTCAATACGTTTCCCCTGTTCAAAATCTTGCAGTGACATTCTCTTCGTCCAAAATAAACCTACAAGCCACCGGAACTTACTCCAGAATAAAGTCACCAGTGGTTTGCAGGTGACAAGCCGAAGGCACGTGGCGGCCAATCGAAAATACCGTATGGTAATTCATTTGACATTTGTATCATACGTAGTAAGATACCAAATGGTAAGTTATTTACCATGCCAGAGAAAGGAATGACCATGGAGTTGGGAAAGAGGATCCAAGAGCTCTTGGATACCCGAAAAATGAGCAGGAAGGAGCTCGCTGAGGCAAGCGGGCTGACCGAGGCGGCAATTAGCAGGTATATTACAGGTGCACGCACGCCGAAATCCATCAGCCTCAGCGCAATCGCCAAGGCGCTCGACGTCACCTCAGACGAGCTGCTCGGCACCGTGAGCGACACGAAGGACGAGGTAGACGACGCAATCAGGCTGGTGGCCCGCAACGCCGGGAGCATCACCAAAGAGCAGAAGAAGTACCTCATCAACGCCCTCATCGGAGACTAGGAGGGGCAATTGTATCTAGGATCTTCAAGATACGAGGAATTGAACCGTGAGGTCGCCGATCTCATGGAGGCCTACGGCGTAGACGAGTATCCCCTGGATGTCTTTTCCCTCGCCGGCCGGATGGGAATCGTTTTGAGATCATACTCGTCGGTCCCCCGTGTCAGGCGTTCTCTATTCCAGGATATCTCGAAAGACGCATTCACCATCGCTCCCGGAGATTATGAGGTGGACACGACGTTCATTTGCTACGACCAAGACGCCAACAAGGGCCGGCTGAAGCAGAGCATCGCGCACGAGATTGCCCATATCTGGCTGGAGCACCCTAGCGACGAGGAGCCCTACGAAACGGAAGCCGAATACTTCGCCGCATATCTGCTGGCTCCCATACCCGTCATTATCAAGCTGAGGCTGAATAGCGTCTTGGAGGTGCAGGAATGCTTCGGGATCAGTTACGAAGCGGCCCGAATCGCCCTCGAACGGGCAAATAACAGATGCCGATGCGGAAAATCGGGTTTCGAGTACGAATACGAGATTATCGGCATGTATGGCCCGAAAGGAGGTGGTCACCTTGAGATCGCTTGACGAAAAGCGGCCGCCGGAATTGGCGTTCCAGCGGCCGCGGGTGGTATGGTATGCCATACCTGGTGCAACAAGTATTGTGCCATGCCGCCCGTCGAAGTTGCTTGCAATTCACAAGAAATCCGACGGAAGGATGTGGTGCCCCAATGGCCCAATACTCCTACGCGCATAAGCGTGTCATCGACCCGTGCTGCGGTACGGGTGGCATTCACCTCGTTGTTTCGAGAGGAGGTGAATGATATGAACGCCGAGCAGAACAGTGATCAACGGGTTCCTGCCCGTCACGCTCGCGACGTATTCCATGCGTGGATGCTTGAGGGGTCTAGTTACGCAGGTCCTCTTGATATGCCAATTCTAGACCCTGTTTATGCCAACCCTGAGAAAATCATTGCGTTCTCGGATGCCATGAAGACGAGTTGTGCCGATTTCAACCAATTCGTGCACTTCTTCGAAGATGACTGCATCATCGAACGCTTCTGGAACAATCCGCGTGCTTACCTTCCTAAGCTAAGTAAGTTCCAAGGCACCATAGGGCTCGATTACAGCGTTGGCTGGAATTTTCCGAATGCGCTTAAGCACTACAACTACTTCAGGAACAACACATGCACCTATTGGATGCAGCAGAACATGGCACTCAGCATACCGCAAGCTAGATGCGAGGCAGGCAATTACAAGTCCGTCCTGGCGGGCCACCCGAAGCATTCGACGATTGCCATCGGGGCTCGCGCGATGGTCCGAAACAAAGAGGAGCGTGCGGTGCTGGTTCAATCAGTGAAATTCATAGTCGACTTTCTCGAGCCTACGAATTTGCTTTGGTACGGAAGCACGCAATATGGCGTTGCGGAATATCCGTTCGAGAAAGGCATACCAATAACCGTGTACCCTGGAAAAGGTCGGAGGAATCTTGCGCACCCAGCGGGAAGGAGAGTCCTATAATGGGTGGCCACAGCGATAAAAACTTGTTCCATGGAACCATCTCAAGCAAGCTTTCGACCAACCAGAACGTTTCCGCTGAAGGTGGCTCAGTGTCCTCTGCGGCCGAGCACACTGCGCCTGCATCCACCAGCTCAATGCGTGATGAGCTAATGGGACAGGCCACCACTGATCAGGTGAAAAACCTCATAAGTGAGCTGTATCGACCCGGAGCAGAAACAGGCGATGGCGGCACGGCTGATGCCATTCGAGAACAAATTCGCGCCGGCAATCTCGTCGGTGGAAAGGACCATATACGCAAAGGGCGTGAACGCCTGAGGCAAATAGAAAAGTTACTCGCAAAATCACCGAATCACCCAGACAAAGCTCTTCTAGAGCGCTTAAGGGATGATCTCAAGGATGCTTTAGGAGGCGCATAATGAACGAACGAGATCTAAATACTGCTTTGCTTGAGGCATTCCCAGAGCTAACGGCCGAGTTCGAAGAATATACGTCTTGGCAGGACGGAATGGACACTGGCGCATTCCTCACCTACGAGGACGTCTTTAGGCCCCATGTCGAGAAAGCCGTCGCGCAAAAAGACGTGTTCTTTGCCGAGCGAGCCTTTGCTTTTATCGAAAAGCTCTTTCTCTCGGGCGACGGCTATGCAGTCAACGTGGTCACTGTCGGCATCCTCGAGGGTCTCAAGGCTAACTGCAACAACGAATTGGTCCGCCCTTACCTCAAAGACGCCACCCGCCGCGAGTTTGATGAATTGATGTACTAACCCGGAACCGCATATTTTACGAGAATTTGCGAGGGGCCAGCCGAAGGAAAATCGTGGCCCCTCGCATTTTGCTCAATCGGCCATGAAATCAGGAGGATGCAAACGGAAAGCTGGCGATCAGCTTGTGCCTTCTACGGTCAGATAGCAAATCGCAGACAAGCCCTGAATCACAGGCAAGAGCCTTGGCTCCAATGGAGGTCAGCACGACTGCCGCGCTCGGCTCCTAGCGCTCGGACGACTGCTCCTGTCCCCTCGTTTCCGAACATCCTTCTAAGAGCGCAGGCGTGTGAGAATCTGGAAATCAACGGAAGATAGATATTTTCTGCAATAGTAAACGAGTCTCCAAAACCGAGTTTAAAAACTTTATCTGAGTTTAAATTTAGAATGATGGATAACCTAAGGTAGATGTACCGATTTCCTTTATTTGAGTTTATCATTGCAATAATGAGCGAAAAGAGAGTGGCCAAATGTCAGGGGTGACGTTTGGTCATGGGTTAAAATGACAACGTTACGACCTGCGGAAACATGACGGATAAACTCACTTTTTGGGGCGAATAGAATGATACTCACTCCCGATGCGGCCTGCGGTTTTACGATTTCGTGAGTTTAAGTTTGGGTGGATGCGACCTGAAACCTTAAATTCACGCCGAAAAATGGCGAAAATCTGCTGAGTTTAAGTTGAGTTGAGTTTAAGCGCTGGGATACGTGAGATAGTGCGTGATAGCCCAGAGTAATAGGAGAGGGTTTGCAGCAACTATGAGCAACAATGTCATCATTGAGTGGGAATACCGTTAATCGCCGTTTAACGCACCAGTTTTTTGTAAATATCATA
>CAZOGL010000075.1:0-5004 GCA_964579575.1 uncultured Eggerthellaceae bacterium
GGGCCAGCCCCCGAGACTTGTGCTCCCCGGCTGCGGACGCACCACATGTTGTGGGTGCGGACGGGCCGGCCTTCTTGCGACGTTGGCGCTGGCTGTCCTTGCCAATGTATACGGTATGGATGCCAGTGTGGACGGACTGGTCTTCTTGCGAAGTTGGCGCCTGCAGGAAATGGTAGGTCGATGTCGGCAAGTCGGCGCGGACAGGAGAGCTTTCTTGCGACGTTGATGCCCTTCCCGCCTTGCGCACGATTCATAGACGCTTCGCCGTGAGTTCCACGGACGCTTCGCCGCAAACTCCGCCTTTGAGTTGGCTTGGATTCTTCTGGCGTTTTAGCGTCGTTTCTCCGCAGACGGACGCTATACTTTCTGGTATTCCACCGACCATATCGTGATCCACGAATGGAGTTTGCCATGAAGACCATTCCGACGAGCATCAACAGTACGCTCTTCCCTTCTTCTGCGCTTACGGCTCTTGCTGTCATTGAAGAAGCGGGGTTTGAGGGCTGGTTCGTCGGCGGATGCGTTCGAGATGCGTTCTTGGGGAGACAGGCTCATGACGTAGATATCACGACATCGGCTCATTGGTCCGACGTTGAGCGCATATTCAACAGTGCGGGCTACGCTGTCCACCGAACTGGCGTTAAACACGGTACGGTTACGGTTGTCATCAACAAGGACGCCTTTGAAATCACCACCTATCGCATTGACGGTGACTACGATGACGGACGCCATCCTTCGGAGGTCACCTTCTCCACCGTTCTAGAGGAGGACCTTTCTCGCCGCGATTTCACGATTAACGCCATGGCGTATCACCCTAAGCGCGGCCTCCGCGACCCCTTTGAGGGCCGTCTCGACCTCGAGCGCGGAATCGTTCGCGCCGTTGGCAAACCGCGCGCCCGGTTTCGCGAGGATGCTCTGCGCATTTTGCGTGCGTGTCGCTTTATGTCCCAACTCGGATTCACCATCGATCATGACACGTTTTTGGGGATGCTTGAATACAAGTCCCTCATGGTAAATCTTTCGGCCGAACGCGTCGTTTACGAGTTGGACCGCCTCCTTCTTGGAGATCATGTCCACGACGCCCTCATGACAAGCGTAGACATCCTAGGCCCCATCATCCCCGAGCTTGTCGCGTGCAAGAACTTCAAACAAAACACGCCCTACCACGTGTACGACGTGTTGGAGCACACCGCCTACGTGGTCCAGAACTCATGTCCCCGTCGTCTCAATCGATGGGCGGCGCTTTTCCATGACATCGGCAAACCGCCGACGTACTTCAATCGCGATGACGGCATAGGCCATTTCTACGGTCATCCGATGGTAAGCGTCATCATCGCCGATGGAACTATGCGACGCTTGAAAATGGCGCCGAGCTTTATCGAGCAGGTACTTACCCTTGTAAAGATTCACGACGACCTTATCGACGACAACCCCCGCGCGGTCAAGCGAGCCCTTGCCCGTTTGGGCGGCAACACAAACCTGTTCTCAGCGTTATGCGACCTCAAACGCGCAGACGCCCTCTCACAGGCACCTCAATGTTACGGGCGTGTCGAACTCGCAGAAAGCCTCGCACGACAGATGGAGGAGATCATCGCCTCCGATGACGCCTTCTCCCTCAAGCAACTCGCAATAGACGGCAAGGATGTCATGGCTTTAGGCATAGGAGCAGGCCCCCAGGTAGGCGAGGCCTTGCAAAGCGCTTTGGACGCGGTGATCGACGGGGCGATTCCCAACGATCGCGCGAGCTTGATGGCCTACCTCGAAGAGCGGATCTAAAAGAAAAATGGCTGGCAGGTTGCTCTGCCAGCCAGGTTGTTCTACTGCCATGCTGTTCAGCTGACAGGTTGTTTTGCCGTCGGGTTGCTCCGCTGGCAGGTTGTCCTGCCGGCCAAGTTGTTCTGCCGGCCAAGCATTTCATCACACCATGTGTGTCAGCACATAGCCTTCGCGAATGCCGTGCTTGGAGCGACGCACGCGCTCAGCCCCCGTCCAGTCAAGCAGTTCGCTCAGAATCGCCAGACCAGATGTGACCGTATGGATACGTGTCGGCTCGATGCGCGCCAAGAGGTGACCATATGTGTCTGGACAATCGAGCGCGAAGGCAACGAGCTCTTTGACCTGGTCGCGCGATACATACTCAGGGGTTACCCCGGTTTGCGCATCCGCTTGTTGCAGTTCAGCGTAGGCGGCCCACATCTTGTTGACCGTGCGAATCGTCCCGCCGATACCGTACAAAGTATCGAAGGACCCCAAACCGCTTCGAGCCGCATCCGGTTCGCGGTCTACATCTGGATCGCGGTCTGCATCCGACTCGCGGTCTAGCAGAAACGTTGTCGCATCGAGCTCAAGCAGGGCATTCTTCACTTGTTCGCGGCACTCCTCGAACTCCGTACGAGTCGGTAAGAGACCTGCCACATGACCTCGCCAAAGCGAGAGAGACCCGAGCGGTATGCTCGTCGTCGCAGCGACCTTTCCTTTTCGCACAGCGGAAATCTCCGTCGAGCCACCACCGATGTCCGCCAGGAAACCTTGGCACAAGTCCGCCTCCGGCAGTATGCCCGCAAATCCAAGCTCTGCCTCGCGCGAACCTGTAATAAGGTCGACGGGCAAACCTATCGCCTTCGAAAACATCTTGGTCGCTGATTTTGAGTTGCTGCAATTGCGCAAAGCAGCCGTCGCAAACACGCAAAGGTTTTCACACCCAAGCAGGCGCGCGTGGGCAACCTGACGATTCACCACCTTTGCGGCAGCGCGAATGCCCTCGTCGTTGAGCAGGCCACCGTTGACGTAGGACGAAAGGCCGACAACCTGCTTTTCGTCGAACACCTTGCGCAGGGGATATGCCCCGTCAGACTTCACATACACCGAAAGGCGCACCGAGTTCGATCCGACGTCCACGACACCGTATTGTTTTTCTTTCTTGCCAGCCATGGGACCTACCTCCTAGTGGAATACCGGGACAATAAGCCACAAGGCGAAAAGGACGATGACCGCGCAGGCAGCGAAGCACATCGAGGCCCCGATGCGCGAACGCATGTGGCGGATGCCCTCTACGTCGGCTTTCGCGACAGCAAGCAATCGGACGGCGTTCGCGTAGAGGACCGCGACCACGCTCGATATGGCAACCGCGCATACAAGCACGATGACGAAATTCAAAATGTTCATTACTGTTTTCTCTCCTATTGCTGATTAGCGGGGGAAACGTTGGCGGGGGAAACCGGAAATCATAGCCACTTGTTAGGCAGCTTGACCCACAGGCACGTTGCCAGGGATGACGCGAACCTCAGTGGAGTCGTTCACATTCTTGGCGCTCACAGGATTGCGCTTGGACAGCCACACGATGAACAGCGCCGAGGCGACAAGGATGACAGCGACCGCAATGGTGCCACCGAGGCCGGTCTTCGCGACAAGACAAGCGCATGCACCAATAAGGCCCGCGCAGGGGAAGGTAACGAGCCAAGCGACAAGCATGCGAACAGCGACCTTCCAGTTGACCTTCGTGCCCTTGCCAAGGCCGGAACCGATGATGGAACCGGAGCATACCTGGGTGGTAGAAAGAGCGAATCCGAGATGGGATGACACAAGGATGGTCGTGGCGGACGCTGCCTCGGCGGCAAAGCCTTGCGGCGTGGAGATCTCAGTGAGACCCTTGCCGAGCGTGCGGATGACACGCCAACCGCCCATATAGGTGCCAAGCGCGATGGCGAGGCCGCAGACGCACACGACCCAAAGCTGAGGGCCGGTTCCCGACGCCTGGGCGCCGACCGCAACAAGCGTCAGCGTGATGATACCCATCGTCTTTTGGGCGTCGTTGGTACCATGCGAGAGGGCCACCAAACAAGCAGTAATGGTCTGGCCGTGTCTGAACGTGGTTTCGACATGTGCCTCGTCAACCTTTTTAACAATGAGATATATGAGCTTGACCGCGGTAAATGACGCTAACCCTGCGACGACTGGCGAGATGAGAGCTGGGATGAGCACCTTCGTCAACACCGCCATGAAGTTTACGCCCTCGACGCCCGCGCCGATTATGACCGCGCCGACCAAACCGCCGAAAAGCGCATGTGAGGAGCTCGAGGGCAAACCGACGAGCCACGTGATGAGGTTCCAAAGTATGGCGCCGCAAAGACCCGCGAAGATGAATTCAGCTCCGATGGTGACTTGCGCCTCGTTGATGATACCGCCCGAAATCGTCTTGGCAACCTCGGTGGAGAGGAACGCGCCTACGAGGTTGAGCGTGCCTGCCGCGATGACCGCGGTCTTGGGCTTGAGCGCTCCCGTTGCAATCGAGGTTGCCATGGCGTTGGCGGTGTCATGGAATCCATTCGTGAAATCGAACGTCAACGCGGTAGCAATCACCATCACGACGACAACCAAAGTAGCGACATCCATAAGTTTTGTGTCTCCTAATCTCAAAAAATCTCGAAATACGCTCGCAAATTCTCACTCTCAAGATTAGAAACAGGACGTAAAGCACAGGCCACGCGTAAGTCAAAATTACGCAAAATCAAGCAAAACGAGGCGACACCTTTGTAAAGACTGCGTCAAAAATGTCAAGAATACGAAAAGCGCATGAAGGAAAAAGGGAGCGGGCCCGGGAAACCCGAATCCACCATTGAATCGCGGAGGAAGCAGTTCTTTCGTGATCGCGCCAGCGTAATCCTCGTGAACGGAAATCTCGAGGCGATCCGGGCGTAATTCGAAGCAGCCGGGCACCGCCATTACGCCCAAAACGCAGCAACCTAGTCCGAGTGGGCGTAAACGCGCATTCTGACCCATAACCCTAACCCTGAAGAAGGCCAAGGAACACCTCGCGGGCGTGAATCCCGCTCGGCGTCCCGCAACCAAAAAAGCCGGAGACTTTCGCCTCCGGCTCGGTGTTCATGGTGGAGATAGCGGGATTCGAACCCGTGACCCCCGCGTTGCGAACGCGATGCTCTCCCAGCTGAGCTATATCCCCATAAATAAGATGCAAGACGGTATTGTGCCTGAGAACCGAGCAGA
>CAZOGL010000076.1:0-4943 GCA_964579575.1 uncultured Eggerthellaceae bacterium
ATTTCTCCATGCGATCGGCTTGCTCAATCAGGTCGAAATAGCCCTTGAGCGCCATGAAGGGGACGAACTGGCGTGCGCGGTCTGCATGGGGCTTGCCAATGACATAACGCGGGTCGAGCCCCTCCGCCTCGGGGGTGCCATAGCGGGCGATACGCCGGTTGCGCTTTGCTTGGGGCTTACTCTCCTCCACGATGGCCTCCTACCATGGTGTTGCGCTCGCGAATCGTGGATTTTTCCTCAAGACTCGTGGCCTTGAGCACGGCGTTCTTTCCAAACTTGCTCTTCACTGCGAGAACCGCCTCTTGGCGTCGGCGCTCCCGATTCAACTCGTCGTGGTCCGTGAAGAGATCCTCGGTCGCGAACTCCTCAGGAAGGAGACGGTCAAAACCGATGTTAACGCGCCGAATCTTGATGTGGGGGTCGACGGTTTCGTCCCACAGCTTGTCGAAGTGTTTTATGAGGACGGAGAAGGAGTTCGTGTTCTCAGGAAGGCGTCGCGATCCTCCGCCATGTGCACCGTAAACGCCGACGCGGACGCCGTGCTCGCCGATGAAGGAGCGGGCCTCTGGCCTCAACGTTCCGTCCTCTTCACGTGCGACAGGAACGGCACCCTTGTCTCGCTCGTAGCCGACATACAGCGAGATGGCGCTGGTCACGATGCGTTTTTCGACGAGTTCGAGCACGCTTTGGTCCACCATCTCGCGCATGACGAGGCGCCCTTCCTCCCAGGTATAGGAGCAGGGGAGTACCTGGCCGTTGGTGATGCTGGTGGTTTCAGGCTCGTATGCTTGGATCTCGGCGATCGTGGTCGGCTCGATACCCCAGGCGTGGTCGATGAGGTACTCCGCGTTTACGCCGAACTCCTTGTACAGCGTGTCGACGTCGAGTTCCGTGATCCCTTTGAGGTCGAACACGTGGTATTTGGCGAGCCTGCGTGCGATGCCGGGGCCGATGTTCCAGATGTCAGTAAGGGGACGGTGGTGCCAAAGCGTCCGACGAAACTCGCCCTCGTCCAAAAAACCGATGTGGTCCTCAACATGCTTTGCGGTGATGTCCAAGGCGAGCTTGGCGAGGAAGAGGTTGGTGCCGATGCCGGCGGTCGCCGTGATACCGGTCTCCTTCTCGACAGCCTCCATCATCTTGACGGCAAGTCCACGCGCATCCGTACCGTACAGGGAAAGGTAGGGGGTTGCGTCGATGAAGCACTCGTCGATGGAGTACGCGTAGATGTCCGATGGGCTCACAAAGTTGAGGTAGATGCGATAGATCTGGGCAGAGACCTCCATGTAGTGCTTCATGCGTGGAGGTGCCATGATGTAGTCGACGTCCTCGGGGATTTCGAACACGCGACAACGGTTGCGAATGCCGAGCTCTTTCATGGCGGGGGTGATGGCGAGGCAGATGGTGGACTCGGTTCGGGTCGGGTCTGCGACGACAAGATTGGTCGTGAAGGGGTCGAGGCCGCGCGCTGTACATTCCACGCTTGCGTAGAAGCTTTTCAGGTCAATGCAGAGGTAGATCTTTCCTCCGCTGAACCGGTCAGTCACAAGGACCTCCTTTCGCGACCGCGCGTACAGCTATGTCGGAAACGCCGAATACGTCCCGGGCGCCCTTGCCATTGGGTACCTCGTTTCGTTGATGCGCTGTCCACCCATTATCCCGCATGATGGGAAAAATGTCGTATCATGTTCCCTTGCGAGATTGAATCGACGCTTTGGCGCCGCCATATCCATACGACATCGGATCGACGCTTTGGCGCTATTACGTCCTTACGACATCAAATCGGCGTTTTGGCGCCGTTACGGAGAAAAGAGAGTTAATCATGAATGAAGGATCCTTCGACGCAAGCAAAAAGCGCAGTGACGAAATTACGGCAGATCTTGCCATCCACCCCGAGAAGTACCTGATGCTCACGGGTGATAGACCTACCGGTCGTTTGCACCTCGGTCACTACTTCGGCACGATTAAGCAGCGCGTCAAGCTTCAGGACATGGGCGTACCTACCAATATCGTTATCGCCGACTACCAGGTCATCACCGACCGCGACACCACGGCAAACATTCAAGACAACGTGTACAACATGGTCTTGGACTACCTTGCTGCCGGCATCGATCCCGAGAAGACCACCATCTTCACCCACTCTGCCATCCCAGCGCTGAACCAGCTTATGCTTCCGTTCCTGTCGCTTGTCACCGAGGCCGAGCTCGAGCGCAATCCTACGGTCAAGTCAGAGCAAGAGGCTTCCGGCCACGCCCTCACTGGCCTGCTTTTGACCTATCCGGTGCACCAGGCATGCGACATCCTCTTTTGCAAGGGCAATGTCGTCCCTGTGGGCAAGGACCAGTTGCCCCACATCGAGCAGACCCGCCAGATCGCCCGTCGTTTCAACGAGCGCTACGGTCACGTGTTCCCCGAGCCTGAGGCCATGCTCACCGAGGCGGTTCTGATTCCGGGCCTCGATGGTCGCAAAATGAGCAAGAGCTACGGCAATGCCATCGCGTTGAGCGCTACCGCCGAGGAGACCGCGAAGCTCATCAAGAAGAGCAAGACCGACTCCGATCGAAATATCACCTTTGACCAGGAGAATCGCCCTGGCGTTTCCGCCTTGCTCACCACTGCGTGCCTGTGCGGTTTCGACGGTACTGAGGCCGAGCTTGCTGCCGAGATTGGCGACGGCGGCTCTGGCATGCTCAAGAAGATCGTTACCGAGACCGTCAACGGATACCTCGCTCCCATGCGTGAGCGCCGCGCCGAGTTCGCGGCGCGCAAGGGCTATGTCGAGGAGATTATCCATGAGGGCAACCGTCGCGCCAACGAGGTTGCAAACGCCACCCTCGACGAGGTGCGTGACGCGATGGGTATGGTGTACTAGGGCGACGCCTAACCTTGGCGAAGATGCTGCCGTGGCTCGCACAGGTTCCATGTCCAACTCAAGCAGGTGGACTAGCGACGCCTAACCCTGGCGAAGATGAGCCGTGACTCCTAGTCTCGGCGTTTGGCCTTTGCTGCTTTGGCACCCTTGATTTTCTTTGAGAGGTAGCGAATCGTCATCGCAGGGTGTTTGTAGACCATACGTGGGGCGCCATAGGACATGATGGCGCGGATGCCGGCGCGCATCTCGGGGCGATAGCAGTGGACGGGGCAATCCTTGCAGTTGCCCTTGTGCTCATAAGGGCAAACCGAGGTGCGGTAGATCGAGTAGGCGAGAATCTTCTCACATTCCTCGCACACGCCGCGCTCGTTTCTCGGGGCGTCGGCATGGTGCCCAGCGCAGTAGATGGCGCCCATCGCATAGAGGGTGTCTGCGTCCTTCTTGAGGTTTTCTTCGTTGGTTGTCATGCGGCGTGTCCTGCTGCTCTCTCCGTCTGATTTAGGTATCAGACATGATAGCAGGAATTAGTTAGCTATTGGTAACTTGCTGGAAAGATATTCTATGAGGGGCGGCGGGCCGTGACTGCATATTTTGGAAAAAGCGGCTACGAACTGAAAACAGGCCAGGCGAAGTAATCGCTTGACCTGTGTTTTCGTTGGTGGGCCCTGCCGGATTCGAACCGACAACCAAAGGATTATGAGTCCCCTGCTCCACCGTTGAGCTAAGGGCCCTGAAAAGCAAGAGCTATCCTATCACATCTTGGTAGGGGTGGACACATTACGTTCGAAAAGGAACAGCTGAAAGAGGCTCGAAGGTTTCGGTGCTTTTCGGCTTCGAGGCGCTCGAAGACTCCGACGACGTCGATCTCAAGGGGTTTTCCGAGGATGCATCCCACGTGGAGTAATCGAATATACGTTTCAAACGGATGGGGCAAAATCCTTAGGGTGCTATACTTGGCTGACGGGAAGTTTGCCTGCAACAGGCAGTTCCGGAGGAGACCAAGAGGGGGCGCACATGAATCCGAATACGTCTGACATCTCGCGTGATGCATGCATGCTTGTTAGGGACTTTGCACGTCGCGGTTACGATTGGTGGTGGCACTCCTTCACCGCCGAGGACGCCCAGACAGGTATCACGAAGCCGTTTTTCATCGAGTTCTTCCTGTGCAATCCCGATCTCGCGAAGGATGAGCCGACGTTTGGTCTTGCCGAGGATGGGACCCGTCCGGCGGATGTGGAACACTGCCCTAGCTACCTCATGGTTAAGGTCGGGACCTGGGGAAACGACAAGTGCCAACTCCATCGCTTCTTTCCTTGGAAGGACGTCGAGGTCGGCTCGGGTGTGCCGTTCTATGTCCAAGCCGATGATTGCCTTTGCTGTGAGACGGATCTTATCGGACGCGTCGAGGTGACGCCGGAGGACGCAGCCGCCCACCCGGAATGGATGAGCGACGCGGGCTCGATGCTGTTCGACCTCCACTTGGACAAACGAATGGCTTTCAACGTCGGGTATGGTGCGAACGACAAGATGCGCAGCGCCCAGGCGTTTGACATGTTTTGGCACGCTGAGGGCATAAAGACCCTCGTCAGCGGCACGGTCGTCTTTAACGGAAGACGCTATGTCGTTGTGCCAGAGACCTCCTATGGCTACTCGGACAAGAATTGGGGCCGCGACTTCACGACGCCGTGGGTGTGGCTTTCTTCTTGGGATCTGGTCAGCAACGTCACTGGTGAGCGCCTCGAGAACAGCGTGTTCGAGATTGGTGGCGGACGCCCTGTCGTGTTCGGCCACGCTCTTGATCGCAAGCTGTTGGGTTGCATGCTCTACGAGGGTGAGGAGTTCGAGTTCAACTTCAGCAAGCCTTGGACGGGAAGCCAGACGAGCTTCGAATGCTATGAGACCGATACCGAGATCATTTGGCATGTTGACCAGGAGACGTTTGGTGCCCGACTCATCACCGACATCCGTTGTCCCAAGGTGGATATGCTTCTCATGAACTACGAGAGTCCCGACGGCAAGAAACGCTTCTCCAAGCTTTGGAATGGCGGCAACGGTCACGGTCGTATCCAAC
>CAZOGL010000077.1:0-4656 GCA_964579575.1 uncultured Eggerthellaceae bacterium
TCATGTATGAAATGTTCCTCGGATGTACTTCGCTTACTTCCCTTGAAGGGTTGTCGGATTGGAACACCAGTAGCGCAACCGAGATGTATTACATGTTTGGCGACTGCACAGGCCTTACCGAGCTTGATCTTTCCTCTTGGGACACTTCGAACGTGACTGTTATTGGCTATATGTTTGCAGGCTGTTCATCGCTTGAATCTATTGATGGATTATCAGATTGGAAGACTGGCAAGATAGAAAATATGAATGGTTTGTTCCATGGTTGCTCAAGCCTTGCCGAACTTGATCTTTCCGGCTGGGATGTCTCCAATGTAACTGGAGCGATTTCCATGTTTTGCAGGTGCGAAAAGCTCACTTCCGTAGGCGATATTTCCGGATGGAAAATCGGCAAAGTAGAAGATATGACGGCCATGTTTGCCGATTGCTCGAGCCTTACCAGTCTTGATCTTTCTTCTTGGGACACTTCAAGCTTGACTGACGTAAACGGTATGTTTGATGGGTGTACGAATCTTGTCTCTGTTGATCTTTCCGGATGGACAACCGGCGGGATAAAGATTATGTCTAACATGTTCAGCAAGTGCTACGCCCTAACTTCAATTGGAAACGTTGAAAAATGGGACACCAGCAACGTGATGCTCTTTAGCGGAATGTTTAGAGAGTGCAAGAAGCTTGAGTCTATTGCGGGGTTGTCTGAGTGGAAAACCGGCAATGCGCAATACATGCCGGAAATGTTCAAGAACTGCGAAAGCCTCACGGCAGATTGTTCAAAATGGAACGTTGAAAAGGTCAAAGAAGCCGATCATGCCGATTTCAGCACGGGGGCAAAAGCCGTAACAGAACCGAGTTGGGCCACGAAAGGCGACGCCGCGGCTGTGGTCGCCTAGGAGCGATGCCGTTGATTGAAATTTTAAGCTGGACACTGCAATCGCAACTTGGACACCTGGCAACGAGGAGTCTTAACCGATGCGCCTGCTCGACGCGATGTTTTCTGGTAAAGTTCAGGGGTTGATTACTTACCTTTATATCGAAAGGCCTCTGATGATTTCCGCTAAAGAGCTGCACCGCGAATTTGCCATGAAAGTTTTCGCGATATTTGCCACTGCAACCCGCCGCACGCTCGCCGCCGCAACCCACCGCACGCTCGCCACTGCGGTCTGCGCGCTAGCCGCTGCAACCTGCACGCTCGCAATCGCGGCCTGCACGCTAGCCGCCGCAACCCGCCGCACGCTCGCAATCGCGGCCTGCACGCTTGCCGCCGCAACCCGCCGCACGCTAGCCGCCGCAACCTGCGTGCTCGCAATCGCGGCCTGCACGCTAACCGCTGCCCCATGTACAGCATTTGCCGCGGAAACGACGCAAACGATTGACGGCACCATGACCGTTACGCTGCAAACAGCCTCATCCGCTTCGGGCGCAGCCTCAGGCGCGGGAGCCTCATCGGCTTCGGGCGTTTTGGCTGCCACGGGCGACGCACTTTGGATGCTTGTGGCAGGCCTTGCGTTGCTTGTGGCTGGTGTGTTGTACCTGTTGCGTTCGCGCCGCGTGCTCACAGACGGCTCGAATTTCACCAGCAACCAAGTTAGACCTTGGAAAAAAGCCCTTGCCATCGCGATAACCTTGGGCCTGCTTGCTTGCTGCTTTTTCGGAACCTTCGCAAATCGCCAAACTGCGATCGCGGCGGAAATAATCTCACAGACCAAGGCCACCCTCGTCGTTAACGAGGCGGGCACCGTAGTTGAAAGCTCCATCTCAATACAGAACAACGGCGAGTACTCCGTGACGGTCGCAGAAGTGGCGGCTCCCGCCGAGCTGCAAGATTGGACGGCTTCCGTCGTTGGTGAATCCATTGCCGCCGCGAGCGACGCGGCAGGCACATGGGATGGCGTCAAAATCCCAGACGATTTGCTTGCTAGGCTTACGCAGGCAGGCGGCCAGCTGGAACTTTCCTACACGGTAACGCTCACCTGCGACGATGGCGCAGCGCCGTCGTTGGATTTCGAGAAGTTCAACGTTGACACCACAGCGAAAACCTACCAAGCCTCACAGATTACCCCTTCGGTTGAAGCCGAGGGCTATGTCGAAGGCATCGACTACACGGTGACGTACGGCGAAAACAAGAATGCCGGCAACCAGGCAGGTACCATCACCGTTAAAGGCACGGGCGAGTATGATGGCGAGAAAACCTACACCTTCACCATTGCGCCCAAGGAAATCACCGTTTCAGGCACCAAGGCCATCGCGAAGGAGTACGACGGAACAAACGAGGTTGAATTCGACGATTCGGACGACGTTATCGAAGGCCTCCTTGATGGCGACGTCGTCTCGGCGCAAGCGAGCGGAACCCTAGACGACGCGAACGCGGGAAACACGACGGCCACCGTTGACGGTTATTCCCTAGAGGGCGATTCCGCCGGCAACTACACGGTGACAACACTGCCACAGGTGTCCGCAACGGTAACCCCGGCCGTGTGCGAGATCGAATGGCGCGACACCTCGTTCACGTACGACCAACAGACTCATTGCCCGGTTGCTACCGTGATGAACGCTTACGAAGCCGACGAGGTTGCCGTTAGCGTAAGCGGCGCCCAGACGAGCGCTGGAACATACATTGCCACTGCCGCAAGCCTTGACAACCCGAATTACACGCTGGAAGGTTCAACGGGGGTGACCTGCGAATTCACCATCGCACCTGCCGCCGTTGCCATTTCGGGCATCGCGGCTAACGAAAAGGTGTACGACGGGACATGCGATGCGACGCTCAACTTCGATTCCGTGCAGTTGAGCGGCGTGTTTTCCGGCGACGACGTGGCTATCGACACCACTTCGACGAAGGGCGCTTTCAAATCGAAAGATGCGGGTGCCAATAAGCTGGTCTCAATTTCGGGACTTGCGCTTAACGGGTCTGCCGCAGGCAACTACGAGCTCGCTTCGTGCGGCCAGCAAAAGTCGACGACCGCAAACATCTCTAAAAAGCCCGTCAACGTTTCTTGGGATGCGGTGGAATCGTATGTATACAACGGCCAAGAGCAGTTGCCAGCCGCAACAGCGATCGATGTGTGTGACGGCGACGAGGTGAACGTGGTTGTCGAGATCGCCGATGGGAAAACCGCCAAGAACGTAGGCGAGTACACGGCGATTGCAAGCGGTGTTGACAATGCAAACTACCAGATTGGCGGCAACTCTTCGATTGCGCGTTTTAGCGGCCTTGAGAGTCTCGCCAACGAGAATCTTGCCGATGAGAGTCTCATCGATGCGAGTCTCGCCGACGAGAGTCTCGCCGACGAGCCGTCCAAAGATTTCAAAATCACCGCGGCGACGGTAACGGTAAGTGGCATTTCCGCCGTAAACAAAGTCTACGATGGCACAACGCAGGCAGACGTCGTTTACGACAACGCGGTGTTCGAGGGCGCCGTTGCGGGCGACGCGTTAAGCGTCACGGGCGAAAAAGGAACGTTCGTCGATGCCGAAAAAGGCGAGAACAAAAAAGTGGAGCTTCCCGACTACACGCTTACCGGCGACGCTGCAAGCAATTACGAGCTTTCCGCCGATAGCCAGACGACGGCATATGCGAACATCGCGGATCTGTTTTTAGACGCCGATAAATTCCATTCCGATGCGCCCGACCAGGTGTATTCGGGCGAGATGTATAAACCATCCGTTTCGGCAGAGGGTTACGTCGAAGGCGTTGACTACCGCGTCTTTTACGGCAACAACACCGATGCGAACACACCAAGCTACGTTGCCGTGGAAGGCATTGGCAATTACGGCGGCATGATTATGTTCCCATTCAAAATTGCCCAGAAGACAATCGATGTAACGTGGTCTAATCTGGAGTTCTCTTACGACTTTGGTTACCACGTCCCCACGGCCGCGGTGGATGAAAGCAACGTTTGCGCGGGCGATGTTGTTGAAATCGAGGTGTCGGGCAGCGCCCTTTCGGTCGGCAAGCATACAGCCACAGCTGAAAGCAAGAACGCGAATTACAAGGTGAGCGCCACCACCGAAAACACCGAATACACCATCACCGATGCGAAATACTACACGGTGACCTTCGATGCCAACGGACACGGAACCACACCTGACGCCATGACAAACGTGTTGGGGGGCACCACCATCTCAAGCGCCACCTGCGGCAGCGCGACGGGGCTTAGGCTTGAAGGTTGGTACACCAACGCCAGCTGCACCGACAATGCGAAGTGGGATTTCGCCACCTCCACGGTAACGGACGATGTGACGCTGTATGCAAACTGGGTGCCCGATTCCGATTCCGATGTTTACTGGATCGCGCCTGCAGCCAAGACGACAACTGCGAACAACATCGATGCGGCCAACGTCGCGAACAAGAACTATGTGCGCGAGGAATGGAACGTGAAGAAGTCTTCGGCCGAGATACAGGCCGACGTTGCCGTGCTGCTTGAGGGCCCAGACAACGCCGATTACGAACGCGTGAAGGCCGAATACGAATCGTTCATGACCAACGATGACTACCACTTGTACACGAAATGGAACGGTACCACCGCCGACGGCCAAGGTACCACCGCCGACGGCCAAGGTGACCAAGCCAGCGCCCTAAGCGATGCCCAAGGCGCCCAAGCCGACGGCCAAGGCGACCAGACCGCCAACGCATACGTCGAGTTCCGCATCATCGAGGTGGGT
>CAZOGL010000078.1:0-1139 GCA_964579575.1 uncultured Eggerthellaceae bacterium
TTCGTTTTATTCCGCTTCAAACCAATGTTTATGACGTAATTGGTTTTGTATGGCGTGTTGATGCGCCAAATGAACAATTGTTGGCACTGCAGGCTCAGCACATGAAAGCGCTTTTCACTGCAACACGGCAAAACTACCTGCAAGGGTTTTTGTAAGGCGTCTCTGGGTTAGTTTTTGCCGCCCTCGCCATCGCTGTTTTCAAAAAAAGCATCTCATACGCGGCTCTGTGCGACAGTACTAAAATAGACCCAAAATTACCCCACAGAGAAAGGCCTAGTCATGTTATCTACCAGTAAGATCGGCATCATCGGTCTTGGCCACGTCGGTGCCCACGTGGCCAACAGCCTGTTGCTCCAAGGAATCGCCGACGAGCTCTACTTCGTCGGTCACCACGACCAGAAGGTCATATCCGAGGTTCAGGACCTGAGCGACTCCCTCAGCTTCGTTCCGTACAATACGCGTATCGTCAACTGCGCGAACCGCTATGAGGACCTTGCCGCATGTGACATCATCGTCAACGCCGCAGGCAACGTGGCTCTTGTCGCCCAATCCCGTGACGGCGAGCTTTTGAGCACCACCGACTCCGCCCGCACCTTTGCCGAGACCATCGTTGGCGCTGGGTTCAACGGCATCCTTGTTAACGTGGCCAACCCCTGCGACGTTATTTGTACCGCAATTTGGCATCTCACCGGCTACGACCCCGCCAAGATCATCGGCACCGGTTGTGGTCTCGACTCTGCTCGTTTGCGTTCGGAGATTTCCAAGGTCACGGGCATAAGCCCCAAGTCAGTTCACGCCCATGTGATCGGCGAGCACGGAGCGAGCCAGGTCGCCGCTTGGACGTCAGCCACCATCGGCGCCGTGCGCATCTCGGAACTCGCATGCACCGACCCCGATCGCTACGATTTCGACCGTGCCGTCGTCGAGGAGCGCGCTCGCCAGGGCGGCTACGTGACCTTTGCCGGTAAGGGCTGCACCGAGTACGCCGTGGCCAACTGCACGGCGCGCATCTGCGCTGCCGTCCTACACAACGAACACGCCGTCATGTCTGCATCCACGCTGCTCAAGGGCCAATACGGCGAAGAGGGCATCTTCGCGTCGTTGCCGTGTGTGGTGGGCGCGGATGGCATCGAGCAAGT
>CAZOGL010000078.1:1239-4634 GCA_964579575.1 uncultured Eggerthellaceae bacterium
AGGGCATCTTCGCGTCGTTGCCGTGTGTGGTGGGCGCGGATGGCATCGAGCAAGTTTTTACGCCGGAGCTTTCCGAGGATGAGCAGGCCGCCTTCCACGCGAGTTGCGACCATATCCGCGAGAATATCTCAAAACTCCCCTGGTGGTAGAGACCGGGCGAAGTACAAGAGACGCTCCGCCCATAAAATCGGAAGGTATCAAGATGGCTTCATTGAGAGACGCCCTCACAAAGACAAACATGAGCTGGAAGCTCGTTTTAGTACTGTCTGTCGTCTGCGGTGTGATTCCGGGGCTTCTGATGGTGCCCGAGCAGCTATTGGGCACTTCCCTGCAGATGCCTGGCATCTCGTTTGAGTTCTGGGTCTTCATGGGTCTGTTCATTTCCCTGAATTGCAAGAAGCCGTTGGATGCCGGCCTCAAGGTGTTCGTGTTCTTCCTTATCAGCCAGCCGCTCATCTACCTCGTGCAGGTACCCTTCAGCTTGTTGGGCTGGGGATTGTTCGGCTACTATCCCCGATGGGCGCTGCTCACCGTGCTCACCTTCCCCGCAGGCATGCTCGCCAATCTCATCACCCGGGGACAGTGGTGGAGCGTCCTCATTTTGCTCATCCCCATGGGGATCTTGGCGCTGGAACTCCCCAGCGCAATTGTGGCCATGCTTACGACGTTCCCGAAAATGTCCCTGACTTGCCTCTTCATTATCTTGCAAATCCTGATGTTCCCGGCGGCGCTTTTGCAGAACAAGGGCAAGCTTGTGGCAACCTACGCTCTGACCGCCGCCATGGTGGTCGCGGGCATCACAGGTTACTTCGTTTCAGGTTCCGGAAACGTCAGCTCCGGCATCTCAGCTCAAGGAGTGGAGCCATATGTCCTTTTGAGCGCCGAAAACGACGATGCGAAAGTCAGCATCGAAGGCAGCACGATTGAAGTGACTTACAGCTCCACCCGATCAAAAGACGCATTCAGCATCCCCATCGAATACCAGGATTCGGAGGGAAACGTCTACCGATTGACTTTCACCAAGAACGCCGACGAATCTGGTTCCTTTAGCGAAATAGAACAGGAATAGCCGGGCCTTTAACGCTATTGAATAGCCTTGGTAGTGTGCCGAAAGTTGGTATGCGGGCAGCCAACCGTGAAAATCACTCCCGTGCGCGGCGACGCAGCAAAGCTATCAGCGCAAGAGCACACCCGCTCAAAAGCACACCCGCACCAACAAGACGTATCAAAAGCGCTGAATCGCCAGTTGCCGCAAGGGTTTTAGTACCTGGAGTGCCTTTGGAGCCAGCGCCACTCGCGCTGCTCGCACCAGTGTCATCGGAACCGTCTGGATCATCGGGTTCGCCCGGATTCACAGGATCGTCAGGGTCGTCCGGATCATCGGGCGTGACGGGTTGCGTTTGCTCCCACTTAGCATAAACGTCAATGCTCTCAGTCACTTCTTCCCCATACACAAACGGCCTGGTAAGCTCTTCGTCCAAGTACCACCCCAAGAATGTGTAGCCTTCCTTAGACGGCGTCATAAGCTCAGTAATCGTTGTGCCATAGTTCACCGATTGGATATCGAGCGTATCGTCGCCATCGAAGTAATAAATACGCACCTGATCGCTCGCCCATTGTGCCGTAAGGTTAACGCTTTTCTCAATGATGGTGTCATCGGTATACTCGTTGCCGTCCTTATCGAACCACCCCACAAGAGAATAATGTTCGCGCACGGGATGCGGTAAAGCGCCCAACGTAAGGCCCGCTCTGGTGTAGTGCGTATCAACGCTTTCGCCACCAGCGGAATCAAACGTGACACTCAACATCTCTTCCCAATTTGCATACAAGACAATATCGCTGGTCATCGAGCAATTGCTAAAGTCGAAGCGCCTCGTAAGGGCCTCATCGGTGTACCAGCCACTCAAAATATACCCGTCGCGAGCATCAATGGTAGGAACCTCAATCGGCTCGCCAGTAGCAAAATTCTGTGTCGCAACAACCTTACCTTCGCTTACGAAATAAGCTGTATGAGCGCTCTTTTCCCACGTAGCTTGAAGCTCAATGTTGCCAGTTACAGGCGTCGTGAAATCGTAATCGGCGCCATTTACCTGCCACGCGAGAAAGGTGTACCCTTCGCGCACTGGTGTGCTCACCGCGCAGGCCGTGTTGCCATAGGTAACCGTTTGTTCAAGCGAATGCACGGCTCCCTCGGGTGTTTCGATAGTACCTTGCCCCGCATTAAACGTCACCTTGTAGGTAAGAGGCACCCACTTTGAGTACAAAATAAGCCCCTCTTCTACCGGCTGGGAAAAATCGTATGCTTCGGTTAAATCCGAATCGGTATACCAGCCCTCAAGCGTGTAGCCCGTCTTTGACATACCGGTAGGTGCTTCCACTCGCGCTCCTACTTCAACATTCACAATATCAAGCGTAGTGTTGCCGTCTACAAAATACACACGCACTCTATTAGGGCTTTCCTCAAGCCAGCTGGCGTTTAACGTAGTGTCATCGGTGAACGTGGAATACGCATTAACGCGCTTAAGTCCATCGTACCAACCGTCAAGAACATAGTTTTCACGGTTCGCATTGGGAAGCTCTCCTATAGCTTCACCTGCGGCAACCTCAACCGTTTTGGTGTTGCTGGAAGTTCCCTCTATGGTGCCTTCGCCAGCATTAAACGTAACATCAAGCGAGGAGGCCAGGGTAAACGTTACCGTGTAAATCAGGTACTCAGAATAATCCGTGAGCGACTCAACGCGGGTTTCATCGATGGTATAGCTTTCCACCCCATCAGGAAGCATAATGTTGAGCTGCTGATACGGGTTGGGCTGTTGGTTGTCAGGGTTGACAAACGCCTGATAGTTGCCGTACATGCCATTCTTGGCAAGGTAGGTTCCCCGCACGTTTACCACGTATTCTACGGTTCGGGTGTCCTCAGTATCACGCACCCATTTTCGAGTGACCCACGTTCCTTCGGTGGCCCCATCGCCACTTATCAGGCATTCGTTGGTGTTGCCCGCCGCAGGAAGATACCCATTGGGATACATGGTGAAAAAGCGGTCGCGCAATGAAACGCTTACGGCAGGACCGGAAGCATCAGACTTCAAAGCGTCCCACGAGGTGTTGCTTTCATCAAGCTGCACCTCGGCCGAGCCAATCGGACGCAAAACGTGCGCCGTAAAGGTAAGGTCGTCATCGGCCATGGTGTAGGTAACCTTGCCGCCCGCCGGATACAAGGTATCAATAACCTTGCCGTTTGCGCTTACTGTCCAGTAATCAATGGTGTTCAACGTGTCAAGATATGTCCACTCGGATACGCGTGAGATTATGCTTCCGTCGGGCGTTTTGCCCCATTCGTTTTCTTCTTGCTCGGTATAGGTAAGGTAGTCGGAAGTGTCTAAAACAATCTCTTT
>CAZOGL010000079.1:0-4608 GCA_964579575.1 uncultured Eggerthellaceae bacterium
GAACCCCAGATACCCTTTTGGGGTATACTCGCTTAGCAGGCGAGCACCTTCGGCCTCTCGGTCAGCTCTCCAATCGCGGACGTTCGTCCTGCGCACCTCGAAAGCGCGTTTTGCTATGATACCGTGAGCAAGAAAAACTTGCAAGGGATTATCCTCCCTTCGATTTGATTCGGGAAGGCCTGACATGCGAGACAAAGCCGCGAGCAAGCGCGGGATTTTCATTGTCATCGTTCTCTTCGTCGCCATGTTTGTCTACGCGATTTATGTCGCAGGCATTCCTCGTCTCCTCGGCAAGGCGCTCTCCGCAAGCCAACCGTACACAAGCCCCTCCACCTCCATCACCGCGCAGATCGACAGCGACACCGCCCTTAATGTCACCGAGCAGCGCACGTTTACTTTCTCAGGCAAAACCACCTGCATACGTTGGAAGCACGACGCTCTTACCGACAAGTCCACGATATCGATGCACGGTCTTCGCGTATCCGTCCTGGACGCCAACGGCGACGCCATCGAATCCACCGAACTTCAAGCTGTCCCCTTTGAGACAAAATGGCGAGAGACTGACGGAACCGACGGCATTGGGCCCAACCATGCTTGCTACTCTATCGACGAATCGAACAACACGGTCTACACCTTCTTTGAAGCCGAGGGTGTGACGGTCGTGCTCACTCTCGACTACACCGTTGAAAACGGAGTTCAGGTATGGAAAGACGTCGCTGAGCTGAACTGGACCGTGCTCTCAAGTAATTGGGAAATCGATAGCGACAACCTCACGGTATCCCTTCAGTTGCCCGTCGCAACCAATGCACTCGTCTCCCCAGGAAAGAACGTCAACGCATGGAGTCACGGTCCGCAAAACGGAACCATCGCGGTCACGGAGTCTGGCGTCGTCCTCTACGAGGTTTCCAAGGCGAGCTCTGGGCAATATGCCTTCCTCCACGTCACATTCCCCTCTGTTTGGATCACGAATCTTCCTGATACCGCGTTTGCCCATGCATACACAAACGAGGTCCACCTCGACACCGCGATCGCCGCAGAGAAGAAATGGATAGACTCCAACAACGCCGCGCAGGTACGTGGCGATAAGTTCGATATCGCCGCTCTGGTATTTTGCCTGGTTGTCCTAGCTGTCGCCGTCATATTGTTTCTCCGCTTCGGACGCGACCCGAAACCTTGCGAAGCAAACGCAACAGCAGCGCAAGAAGCGGTCACCGCAACCCACCCCGCAATCCTCGACCGCCTCATGAGATGGAATCGTCAAGATGAGCGGCAATTCGCCATCTCCATCGCAAGACTGGCCCAAAAGAACCTCATATCCATCGAGAAGATTGATGACAATAACCCAACCGATGGGGACAACCCCGCCGACAGGGAAAACCCCATCAACGAGGGCACCCCCACTTACCGTCTGTCAAAGACAAGTGCGACAGCCGATGACGAGATGGACAAAGCGACCGTTGCGGCCCTCTTTGAAGGCCTGTCCGACGACCCCTCATCCATCACCGTCAAAGACATCGCATCTTGTGCTGCCAACAACAAGGATGCGTTTTGCGAGACCATCGCTGTGTGGAACCACAAACTTGACCACCACGTCGACGACCTTGCGCTTTTCGACAAGAAAAGTTTTTCTTGGCAGATTCGCCTGTTTGTCGTGGCGGCGCTGTTGTTCCTGGTCGGAATCTGCGCAAAGGCGTTCGCCGGGAGCGACGTCCTTCTCGGCGCAAGTCTTCCCACAGTTTGCATCATCGCGCTGCTCGCCAACTACATGCCTCGCCGCACCCAGGCAGGCCAAGACATGGCCGCCTGCATCGTGGCTCGCGAACTCGAGCACATCGGCGACGAGCACACCGACGACGAACTTGACGAACTTGACGAACTTGACGAGTTTCGCGAGGCAATCACCACCGCCCTCACAACCCCCACAAAGAGCTAGGAACACCCATGAGTCTTGAGCCTGTTGCCCCCTGCACCGACAACGTCATCCTTATCGGCATGCCCGGTGCGGGCAAATCGACCCTTGGTGTCGTCTTGGCCAAAATCATCAACGCCGACTTCCTTGACGCCGATCTCGCCATACAACAACGCTGCGGGACGACGCTTCAGTCCGTCATCGACTCCGAAGGCGTCGCAGCGTTTCTCGAGCTTGAAAACGACGTCCTCAAGTCCATAGAGACAACACACCCCACCATCATCGCCACGGGCGGTAGCGCGATCTACTCTGATGAGGCCATGAAACACCTCGCCGCTATCGGCACCATTGTGTACCTGAAGGTTTCTTACGACGAACTTCGCTCCCGCCTTGTTGACTTCCAAGACCGTGGCGTCGTGATGAAGGAGGGTGTCAGCATGAGCCTTCGAGACATCTACGACGAGCGCCTTCCCCTCTATGAGCGATACGCTGAAATCGTTGTCAACGTCGACGACCTCAGCATTACCGCCTCAGCGCGGCGTGTAGCAAAAGCCCTAGACAAGTGCTAAAATACTTCGCGCCATGCCCCCGTAGCTCAGGGGATAGAGCAGTGGTTTCCTAAACCATGTGCCGGATGTTCGAATCATCTCGGGGGCACCATCAAAACATACCATCTGGCAGATGTCATATGGATATCGGCCAGATCAAAACGAGAGGCGTCCTTCTGGACGTCTCTCGTCTTTCCTGTATAATCCTCGCCGTTCGAACTATTTTCGGGGAACAACTGCGGCGCGAAGATTTGCAAGTGTCGTCGCACGCGTCCAATAACCCTGAGATTGAACCGCAGCGGATAGGCGCATGGCGTTTTGGAAGTTGTCGCAGAAGGCGCACATCGTGGAACCGCTCCCGCACAACAAGACATCGGTAACGCAGGACTGCTCCTTGAGCCACTCCTCAAGGGCACCAAGCATGGGCATGAGGCGATACGCCGGTGCACCGAGATTGTTGGCGCGAATAACGTCCTTCGCACTCGCAGGCTGTTGATTCGCCGCCTCCTCGGACACGGGCTCGGGATTTTCATCAAACTCACGATACACACCAGCCGTGGATAATCCCGCAGGAGGCTTCACAAGAACGACATTGCTGTTGTCGGCCTTGATCTTCTCCTCCAACGTCGATCCCGCACCCGAATAGCGTGCGCAACCTCCGTCGAGGAAGAACGCCACGTCGGTACCAAGACGTTCGGCACATGCGCGAATACGCAAATCATCAGCGGGGATATCCCACAGCGAAGCCAAGCCGACAAGAGCCGCAGCCGCATCTGAGGAGCCCCCGCCAAGACCGGCTTGGTGGGGTATGTGCTTCTCGAGACGAACCTCGACGCACTCTCCACGTCCCATTCCGACCTCCTCCGAAAACATTCGGATCGCCTTGTAAACGAGGTTGTCTTCGGTTGGAATCGCCGGAGGCTCAACCCCCTCACATCCAACCGCGACAATACGCACCTCGGGCAGATCGGACGTGTCCGCAGCGTTGCCTATGGAAGGACCTTCGAGCATCTCCTCCAAGGGGCGCGTACGAACGTAAAGGACGTCATGCAGCATAAGAGCGTGCACAATCGTGTCGACGTCATGGTAGCCGTCATCCCTTTTCGCGCCAACGTTGAGCAACAGGTTCACTTTTGCCGGGGCGACAACCTTGACACTTCCTGCATAGGTACTCATCTGGTCACGAATGGTTGCCTCGCGGGCAAACGCGATCATGTCAATTGCGCCATCCTCGCGCACAACGCACTCCTCGCCCATCAAACTCTTGCTTTCATTTCGATCACTCATCGACAACCCTATCTATCTCATTGGCACGCCGCGCCCACATGTCCGCCTTGCGCTGCCCGCTTGTTCTTTTTACATTGCGCGTTTATCTGTTTTGCGCTGCTCGTTTGTCCGCTTTGCGCTCTTTCCTTCGAAGCTTGAAAAACTCCTTCAACTCATGCGCGCACTCTTCCTCAAGCACACCAGGTGTTACCGGATACGTATGGTTGAGACGCTCATCGGCATGAATACTATACAGCGTACCGAGGGCGCCCGCCTTTGCGTCTGGCGCACCATACACACACCGATCAATTCTCGCTTGGTGCATCAAGCCGGCGCACATCACACAAGGCTCGAGAGTCACATACACGGTACATCCCGTCAAACGCCAAACGCCGAGCTCGTTGCTGGCCTGCTTCATGGCCAAAAACTCGGCATGCCCAGCAGGATCGTTGGTCGTCTCGCGAAGGTTGCACCCACGCGCCAAGACGCGAGGTTTGTCGTTGACATACCTTCGCGTCGATGGGTCCACCGGGTCAAACACGACGACCGCCCCGATGGGAACCTCCCCCAAAGACCCCGCGCGCCTCGCCTCTTCCAACGCCATACGCATATAGCGCTCGTCGTCGAGACGGCAACTCACCAACTCACGTCCTGCCACGAGAGCCTTGCTTTGGGCTTCCGCTTTGCTCTGTGCTTCAATTTCCATGGCTGCATTATATGGTATTCTTTGCAGTGCTGGTTTCCGTTCGACACGGATTCCATTTGGAGGATTGGCCGAGTGGTTTAAGGCGGCAGTCTTGAAAACTGTTGAGCCGAGAGGTTCCGTGGGTTCAAATCCTACATCCTCCGCCAGAATACAACAGGGCCCCTGCAAAGGGGCCCTTC
>CAZOGL010000080.1:0-4605 GCA_964579575.1 uncultured Eggerthellaceae bacterium
TTCCATGAGAGGACCTCTCTTTCTTGCCGCCATTATAGGGTAATAGGGCAGCAAAACGCCGCCGGCATTGGGAAATAGGCATTGGGAAATGGGCATTGGGAAATGCGCTTTTCGTCCGTTGTCGTTGACGTTGTTGTTGACGTTGTCGTTGCCGTCGATGCAAGGAGTCTCGGGGCGATTTGCCCCCTTGGCTGTTTAGGCGGTTGGAGGCGTCGTGATATTATGGAGGCCCTATGAGAAAGGATCGCAGATGTTCGTAGAGGTTTCCTATCCCGTTTCCCACCATATGCCAGTGTATCCGGGCCTTCCCGAGGTTGAGTTGGTCGACCGGGAGCGTATTGCCAACGGCGACGCATGGAACGGGACCGTCATGACAATCTATACCCATGCAGGAACCCATGTGGACGCGCCTTGCCACTATCGAGACGGGGCTATGACCCTCGACCAGGTTCCTTTGGAGCGTTTCATGTACGACGCTCCGCTCCTTATCCCGATTAACGCGGAAAAGAACTATCTCATCTCGGTGGAGGACGTGGCTGGTGCTCCCGGGGTGGAGCAGGCAGACTTTCTCCTGTTCGACACGGGTTGGTGGAAGTTGCGCTCTGTCGACTTCGATGCCTATGCCAACGACTTCCCGGCCTTGTCTGCCGAGGCGGCGCGCTATATCCGCGAGAAACTTCCGAAGGTGAAGGCGGTCGCTATCGATACGCTCAGCATCGAGAACCTCGGCATCGGGGCGACCAACGGCTACGCAACCCACAACACGCTGCTCAACGATGTCGGTTGCCTGCCCTGCATGATCTACGAGGATTACGATCCCTCCCAGCTTGCGGGCAAGAAGCTGGTACGTGCGTTCACGACTCCGTTGCGCTTGAAAGACAGAGAGGCAACGCCGGTCAATCTTGTGGTCGAGGTTGAGGAGTAGGTCAAACAAGTCTTCGTTACGCTTCTTGCTCGTCACACTTCTCAAAAGAGGGCAATAAAAGCGAGCAACAAAAGCGAGCAGCAAAAAGGTGCTCACATCCGAAAAAAGGGGGAGACAATGGCAAAAATCCTGGTGGTCCATGGCAGCCCACGCAAGGGCGGCAACAGCGAGATCATGGCCAATGCGTTCATTGAGGGAGCCGAGAGCGTCGGCAACGAGGTACGGGTTGCTCGGGTGGGCAATGCCAAGATTAACGGTTGCCTTGCCTGTGAGTATTGCTTTACCCACGGTGGACAATGCGTCCAAAAGGACGACATGACTAAGGTGTATGAGCTTCTCGATTGGGCCGAGGTCGTGGTGTACGCATTCCCGCTGTACTACTACAGCTACCCCGCCCAGATTAAGGCGTTTATGGATCGCCAGTTCTGCCAGATCGGCGGACGTAAGTTCCCCCATGATCGCGTTGCCTTGCTCATGCCCTTTGAGGACAAGGACATCACCACGGCGGACGGCCTCGTAAAGAGCTTCGAGATCGCGATGAACTATTGCAAGAACGAGATCATCGGCATCGTCTTGTGCAACAACACCTATGAAAAGGGCGCCGTCGAGGGCAAGCCCGAGATCGAGAAGTGTCGCGAGCTCGGCGCCTCCATCAAGTAGGCATCGGCCAAGTAGATATCGATCAAATAAAGATCGAGTTTGGCTCGTCGCGTTTTACCTTGCCAAATTGCAAAATACCTTACATGGGGCGCAGGCTTTCAGGTCTGCGTCCTTTTCGTTGGGACGGGATTTCAGCGCGACATCGAGCGCAATCGACGCGGCTTGTCGTCCCCGTCGACGCGGCTTGTCGTTGTTGCGCCCCTCTCGTCTGGGCTGGATGCGCAACATGACCAGATGCACAACATGGCCAGATGCACAGCATGGCCAGATGCGTTACAATTTGACGATGTGCCCGCGGTACGTGAAGCGCAATGGATTGCGACCGTGGCTCCGAGGGCGCCAAAGGGATCACGTGAATGCTGGCGCATGAAGTTGCGACTGCGTTCCGGACTGCGAGCGGCGGATTCGCCTGCGCGCAAAAAGGAGTTGAATATGGACCCTCGTTCATTTGCCGCCACGACGGCGGCTTCTGCGCACGACAAGCGTTTTGCCCTGCTCATTGATGCGGACAACGTCTCTGCGAAGTATCTCAAACCCATCCTTGACGAGCTTTCCAAGTACGGCACCGTCACCATCAAGCGCATCTATGGTGATTGGACCCTGTCTTTGCATGCCAAGTGGAAGTCAGCCTTGCTCGAGAACAGCATCACGCCGATCCAACAGTTCGGCTACACCCAGGGCAAGAACGCCACGGACTCCGCCATGATTATCGACGCCATGGACATTCTCTATGCAAACTCGGTCGAGGGCTTTTGTATTGTCTCAAGCGACTCGGACTTCACGCGCCTCGCCGCCCGTATCCGCGAAAGCGGACTGACCGTCATCGGCATGGGCGAGAAGAAGACTCCCGTTCCGTTCCGCACTGCGTGTGACGTCTTTACCACCCTCGAGCTACTTATAGGTAGCACGCGTCGTCGCGGTTCGGGAGGAAAGGGTTCGACTGCGGACGCCTCGGAGGCTCCTGAGCCTATCGCTAGCAAGTCCGAGATCGAGCAGGCGGTCGTCGACATCATCACTGACAACACTAACAACGGGAAGGCTACCGGCCTTGGCGAGATCGGTTCCCGCCTCCAAAAGCGCTACCCCGACTTTGACGTTCGAAGCTACGGCACGAACCTGCTCTCGAAGTTGTTGTCAGAGTTCTCCAGTGTCAAGATCGCCAAGGATGGAAGCAATGTGGCGGTGGAGTTGGCCGATGGCTTCTCCGGCACGGTTGTGAAGACCGACGAGCCTGAGACTTCCGAGGCGCATGCGGAGGTGGTTGTCGCCGAGAGCGAGGGTGACGAGGAGGGAGACGTCCATCGTGGACGTCGCCGTCGTCGTGGTCGCCGTGGTGGACGCAGCACCCGTATCGGGGTTGAAGAGTCCTCTGGGGAGGCCATTGAAAGCGAGGCTCACGAGTCCGAGTCCGAGCCCGAAGCGACGCCTGAGCCCGCAGCGGAGGAGAAGCCCGCAAGAAAGCGCGCAAATCGCCGCACCCGCACCAAGAAGGAAGAGGTTTCCGAGGCTTCCGTGGAGGAGGCTCCCGTCAAGTCAGCGGCCCCCGAGGAAGCGTCTGGTGCGGACGTCTCTGGCGCGAACTTCAGCGATGAGATCGACTTTATCACGGGCCTTGTGCGCGAGGCAGGGGAGGAAGGTGTCGCTGTAGGTGTTTTGTCGAAGCGTGTGCGCGGGCATTTTAAGGAATTCCGCGTCACCAAGACCGGTTTTCGCAACCTCCGCCTTTTCGTCGCGAGCCTTCCTGGTATTCGCATCGAGAAGCGCGAGGACGACAACTATGCGATTGAGGAATAGGTTGCGTAAGAGGTAGCGGAGTAGATTGCGTAAGAGGTCGCGGAGTTGATTGCGGAGTTGATTGTGGAGTTGATTGCGGAGTGACGAGCCGCAACGATCGCGCGCCGCAACGACCGCGTAAGAGGCCAAGGGCAGCGAGCCGCAACGATCGCGCGCCGCAACGATTGAACCACATTCTTTTAAAATCCTTCAAACTTCAAAAGAAGGGTAAAAAAACCTGTACCTTTTCTCGCGTTTGTGCAAGAATGAATACGTCTTGTATGCATTGAGGTACGCATTGAGCTCCACCGTCCTTAGGAGGAAGGATTCTCATGAAGAAAATTGTAGCTGTCGTTTGCGCGTTCGTCCTTGCGCTTGTTATGCCTTGCATGGCGTTTGCTGCGAATAGCCCGTACAACCCGGCTCAGACCAAGACCGCGACTTCTGACATGGGTTCTACGTTGACCGTTTCGACGGATGCTTCTGGAAACTTGTGGGCCACCCCTGTTACCACTCTTGCATCCAACGCTGTGATTGATGCCAACAACGTCGCCGTTGGCTCTTTTGAGACTGGCATTGGTACACCGGACGGTACTCATGATTCCGCTGAGGAAGCAGCCGCGGCCAACCAGACGTTCAGCTTTAACTTTGCTGTTGACTCCTCTTATAACGGCAAAACTGCAAAGATCTATATCGAGAACGCTGACGGCACCGTGTCGGTGCAAACCGTCACCGTTCAAAACGGCTCCGTGTATGTGAGCCTTACCGGTCTTGCCAAGTACTACACCATCGTGATTGATAAGTCCTCCGCCGCGTCGAACGCCAACGGAAGCTCCACCTCTCCGCAGACTGGTGTGAACTTCGCTGGTGGTATCGCTGGCGTTGCTGGACTTACCGTCGTTGCGTGCGGTGTTGCTCTTGCCCTTCGCAAGAAGGTTACTGAGTAAGTCCCGACTTTGTTCTAAACGATAGGGGAAGGGTCTGTGTTCATGGGCCCTTCCCCTTGTATTTCTCGCTTTGCGGTGGGGACCGAATTTGCAGTAAGGAGCACCCTTGGTCGAAGAGAACGAACAGACGACTCCTGTCGCCAAGGAGCCTTTGCCCAAGCATGCAAAGCACGCAAAGGTCGCATCCCCCGACGGAGTATCTCCCGATGGAGCTTCCCCCGGAGGCGCATCCTCTGACGGTGCATCCCCCGGAGACGCAGCCTCCAGCGGCGCAACTCCCAGCGACGCTTCCCCCGACGG
>CAZOGL010000081.1:0-4550 GCA_964579575.1 uncultured Eggerthellaceae bacterium
GATTGACTCAACTTTTATATAGCAAAATATTGTACATAATTCTGTGCATTTAACGTATATTGATTATGTTTAGTGCATGAGTTCAGCACGGATGCATGCCAATACCGAGGACGCCACATCAAAGCGAAAGGAAGCATTATGCATTTATGCGTCCCCATCAAAGATTTGCGCGATACGGCCGCTTTTGACGAAATGGTGGCAACAAGCCCAACCCCTATTATCGTTACCAAAAACGGTTATGACCGCTTTGTGTGCGTGAAGAGCGCCGATTTTAGCAAGTGGGAACAAGCGGAGGCGCGCGCCAAACTGCTTGAGCGGATCATGATTTCTGAACGAGAGCGCGCTGAGGGCAAAAGCGTTGATGCCGTTCAGGCGACAAAGGCGCTGAGGGAAAAATATGGCTTGTAGCGTAAAGATACAGCCAACTGCCTTGCAGGAACTTGAAAGCGTGGTCAGTTACCTGCTTGGATTTGGGCAAAATACTGCGTTGACCTTTTTGGATGCGTGGGACAAGCTTTTAGAACATTTGGGTAGCGGGGTTGTCGAGCACAGGCTTTCACGATTCGAAACACTCGCGCGACTTGGCTATCACACTGTGCTTGTGAAGGGCTATATAGTGCTGTACTTCAAGGAAGACGACGATATGGTTATCGCGCACCTGTTTCATCAGAGCCAGGACTATGCCAACATTGTTCTGCTCAGCGAAAAAGGCGAATAAGGCTCTGCGCGACGTCTCCCATGTCGGCCCATTCCGCGATGGGAGACCTGTACGTATTTCAAAGAGGTGAATTTCGAAAGTTCCACAAATGCCCCTTCCTGAGAGAGGCGGGCGACCCGCGCCCGCCTCTCTCAGCCCAGTAGACTTTAGAACTTCAGCGATGCGAGAAGCTTGGCGTAGTCAGCCGGTTCGGGGACCCACGTCCACTCGTACACGTATATGAGCTTTCCGTCCTTGTACTGCTTGGTCATGTTGCCGTACTCGTCATACTCGAACGTGTAGACGGCGGCGGCGGCGTCGGTCTTGCTGGTTGAGGTGCCCGAGCGGGTGATCTGCGTCGGGTTGCCGAGCGCATTCCGCGAGTCTACCGTGTACTTGAAATTTACGCTACCTTCGTACTTCGAATTGTAGACGTAGCTCGTTCTGAACCCGTTCTCGTACGTCGAGGCGGCTGTTGAGAGGTTGGATGTCGATGTCGTCTTGGAGACCGACCCGTCGCTCGCGTATTCATACTCAACCGTCTTGGTGAAGCCGTCGTTAGTCTTGCTCGTCAGAGAGGCGAGCCTTCCCTGGCCGTCCGTGGTCGCCGTGCTGGTGAGTTTGGTCGATCCGATGGTATAACCCGTCAACATGCCGCTTGCATCATAGGTGTAGGACACGGTATCATCGCTTAATCCCGAACTGTCGTAGTCTGTCCTAGCGCTCTGAATCAACCCGTCGGCGCTCAATTCGAACGTTTTGGTGTAGTTGTAGTTGTAGTAGTTGCTCTCGCTGAAGTAGACCTCCTTCGTCTTAACGAAGGTGAACGCTTCGGGATGGTCCTTGACGAGGGACTGCATCTTGTCTGTGGAGTCCGAGAATCCGTCGAGCTCGCTGAAGGCTTGATAGGCTGCATTGTATTCGCCGCTGTCTGAGAGCTTTTGAGCATCGCTGTACTTCATCATGGGTATGAGCAAGTTGACCACGATCGCCACGACGATGACGACGGCTGCGACTGCGCCAATCGCTATGCCGATGACTTTGTTGCGCTTCTTTGCGCCCGCGGCTAGCCTCCTCAGCTCCTCTTCGCAGGCGGCGACCTGCGTTGGGGAGTCGCCGTACTCTCCCAGCGCGAGGAAGCCCCGCTTCGCCTCTTCCACGGATTTGACGTTCTTGGACGCGAGTTTCTTCCTCGCGGCGTCGTATGCCCGTCTGTTGGCCGCCTCTTCGAGCCAGCTCTCGGTTTCCCAGTTGGAAAGGTCCCCAAGCGGGGCCTTGCATGCGTGGCAGCACGAGCGCGCAACGTTGACCGCTCCGCACGAGCACAGCCACCAGTTGTCGAACTCCTCATGCTTTGCAACATGATTGTGGACCTCAGCTTCACGGGCAAGCTCGGCCCTCTCGGCCGCAGCTTTCTCTCCGAGATGCAGCTCCGCCGCCTTTGGGACGGCTGCGAGGCTTGCCCAGACAGACGCCCCGTCCGCCTCGGCGACGGCTATCTGGACGCTGTTGGCGTCCTTGAGGGGAATCTCCGCCGCCTTAGGCGAAAGCTCCGACCCGGGCTCCAGGTCGGCATCCAGCAGCTCAATGATTTGCTCGTGGGCCTTGCCGTCGGGAGACTCTATGACGGCTTTCAGCGTGGTTCTAGAGATCTTCGAATCAGATACATTGCGGATCTTCATCTGCAGGTAGCATTGCGCCGTTTCGGTGTTGCGAGACACCTGTACGGTCTCGACCTGAATCGGGCAACCTGGTTGCCATTCGGGATGTTCGTCTCTGAAGATAACTTTGTAGCTAGCCATCGTTAGCCCCTTACAGGCTGGGAAGCTCTGAGTCGATGGCGGCAGCTTTTGCCTCTGTCGAAAAGCTCTGCTGGAGCCTCTTGTCCGGCAATGCGGCAACGATTATTCCAGGCGTGAAAATTAGCCCGAAGAAGCCAATGAACCAAAGCATGCCTGTGATATCCGGATAGCCTTTCTCCTCTGCAGCCTTAGTCACAATCTGCATAGTGAGGAACCATGCGCCAAGGTAGAGCGTGAGCAAGATGATGATGATGAAGATGATGATGATGATTAGGACTTCCATCGTATTTCCCCTTCCAGAACGCCTCTGCTTGACCTTAAGGTCAAGGTTACCTACGAGAGTAGGTAACCAATGGGCCTCTCTTTGTTAGTAAACGGCACGCACGTTTCAAAAGGGATTTACGATGATCAAATCGCTAAAGGTCCTAGGCTTAGCTTGGTTATGGATGTGCAATCAGGTTCCGGATCCCCGTGCTCAACGTTGCCTAGGTATGTTACTGCAGCGCGTTTTCAAAAGTGCCGCTCATGTGGCCTATCGATGTCTTTGAAATGCCCTGCGTGCTTGCAACGCGTGTCCAGCTTTTAAGCACGCTGCGCATTTGCCCAAGGCGCTTCTTTGCCAGAGATTTGAATGGTGACGTTAAGTTGCATGCTAGCCTCTAACTCTTTTGGGGGTGTCGTCGTTGGCGCGTAGCTTTCCCATGGGCGTGAGCAAAGGGTCGGTGGCTTCTGTCACGAAGTCGAGCATCCCCAGAATTTTTGCCACCCGAAGAAAGTTCTCGAGGCTCCCTTGGCCTTCTGCCAAAAGCTTTCTTACCGTTGGCACCGACAAGTTCGCGCGCTCTGCCAAAAACTCCATGGTGATGCGCTGCTGACGTCGTGCTAAATCAAGGTTGGATGAAATGGTCCGTTGCGCGCGGAGCACTGGTATGGGTGTTTTACCTGACATCTTTGCTCCTAAGAGTAACGATTCTTTTGAAAACGCATGATAAAAGAAAAGGTCGTTTCTGTAAAGGAGATGTGTAGGGAGTATAGGTTGCTTCACATAGCTGGCTTTGCTGCACACCTAAAACTCAACAGTTTCGTACGCAAACCCCTGAGCTTGGAGCAGTTGCGCGGCTTCACGGGGGCTTATGACTTTTGTCTTGCACGAAGAGAAGCCAGCCGCGTTCCTGGTAACCAGATAATCGGCATTTACATGCAGGGCGCTGCAGGCAATAAGGTAATCTTCAACGTCGGGCCAGTCCGATTCCAAGGCACCCCTCAAATCATTCGCGCGGCTACCGCAAGGATGGAAAAATTCCAAACTGCCTATAAACGCATTGCGAAGTGTTCGCTGATCCGCCCTTTTGCGAAGCGCATAGAGCGCGTCTAGAAAGGATTGCACGGGGACCCACAGCTCAACATCCCCGAAGTAAGAGGCGGCGCAAAGCTCTTCGATATCGTTGCAATAGGGCTGACGTTGGGCAATGTGGTCAATGAGCGCGTTCGTATCAAGCAAGAGCTTCATAGTCTTCCCATTTCCCTCGCGCGAGCTCCTCTTTGTAGTCCCAGTCTGCTGGCAAGTCAATGTTCAGCCGGGAACCAGCAAGCTTTGATGCAAATTCCTGTTTTTGCTGCGCGTCGAACGCGCGCGTTGTGCTAGTGCTGGCTGGCTCTGGAATGTTGCCGGTAGTAACGAGGTACTTGAATGCGGCGCGAATAAGGTCGGTAGTTCCCATGCCAAGAGCCTCAAGGCGCTGCATTCCTTGGTCGTATAACTCATCGGGTATGCGTGCTGTTGTCATGGTGCTCATTGTGCCACCGCCTCTCTTATGTAATACAGTATTACAAAAACGTCGAGAAAACGCAAACAGCAAAAGGACGGCGTGCGAGCGAAGCACTGGTGTGCTAGTCGCAAAATGAGCGAAATCTAGTCGTAAAAATCGAAAATAGGCGAAAAAGAATCGAAAGTAGTCGCAACTAGTCGCAAAAGGCGTAAAATAGTCGAAAACAAAAGTGGATTTGACGGAATGCGCCAAGGGTGTGCCTGGGCGGGGATATCGGCCCCT
>CAZOGL010000082.1:0-4474 GCA_964579575.1 uncultured Eggerthellaceae bacterium
GGCGCGCAGCTAACTGCGTTGCTAACAGCGCGACTAACTATAACTTCAGGCTGATCACGGGGCGGAATCCCACGCCTGCGCGGCCAACGCCGCTACCCGCGGTGTCTACACCGCCAACCGGCCATATGGTCGATACGAATCCCTGTCCGTGGCCGGGGGAGCGAAGCCACCACAATGTGTAGCCGTTCTCGACATAGATGCCGTTTTTGCGCGCGAAGTCGGTCGGTTCTGCCATGCGGTCGTCGCTGCTTATGAAGTATCGTTGCGCCTCCTCGACGGAGAGGAGGTAGACAAGGTCGTCGCAATCGTCGCCGCCCACGGTCTCCCAAAGCGCGTCATCATCGGTATGAACCTTGTTCAAGACCAGCCTCGACAACTCATCCTTGGAGAAGGCGTCTGCGACAAACGTGCTGTTTGCCCATTTGCGCAAATCGCTTTTTGCCCAGGTGATCGTGTTGTAGAAGGAATGGTATGGCACGCTGTCCAACGAGCGCTCACTGATGAGCAGGGCTTTGTCATCGTCGCGCTTGAGCACACGCCAAACGATCGGCTCGCCGCCCCATTGACCGAACGTTATCGTCTCATACGCTGCGACGTCTATCCGTTCGCGTTTGTCTCGGAAGCGCTCAGGGATGCTCTCTTCCGTCGTTTCGTCCAAGGAATTTCCAGTCACGACGCCGCGATGATAGAGCGGTGACATCATCGCTGCCGCGCCGGTTTGTTCATTACCGAATTCCATGGATTCCATCAATATCTGCTCGTGGCTCTTGTTGCGCACCATGGACCCTACGTCGGCCGCGCGGCTCATCGGCGGGACAAGCGTCTTGCGTTTGCCCTTCTTTGCCCAGTCGAACTTGCTGCAGTGCGCACGGCCGCCGATGCATTCATAGTTAGCCGCCCACAGGTAGCAGAAGCTGCGCATCTCGTCGAGGACCTCCTCGAAGGTGCCGTCGTACTCTGTCTCCATGTAGAGCTTGAAGTAGTGATACGTTCGCGAACGGTCGGAGATGCACATGCGCTTGAAGCGGATGGCAAGCCACATGCGCAGGCCTGTGTTGAGCTTGAGGGAGCCCGACGAGTTCACGTCGTCCTCGAACATGATCTCCATGGGTTGCCAATATTGCTCGTAGAGGCGTTGTTGTTCGCTGCGCGTCTCTCCAACAAGGAGGTAGTTGCGCATGAGGTCCGCCGCAGTCAGGGGAATACCCTTCGTGTTTAGGCCCTCAAAGACGGTCTGCGCCTCGTCGTCCTCATCGAGCTGCGCCGCTATGACGAGCAACTCGCGTATGCCGTTCCAAAAGATTTGGGCGTCAAAGCCCTCCTCGTGCATACGGCGGGAGAAGTACTCGTAGTTCTCGCGTACACGAATGCTTGGGTGTTCGGGCATCTCGGTGCCAAGTACCAAGGCGGAAAGCGTCGCGCCGTCGGGACCGATGAGCTTGACCTTTGCCTCAGGATCGCCTGTGCCCTTCACGATAAGGAAACGGTTGTGCAGCGCTTCTGCGTCAAAGTCGCGTGTCTCTCCTTCTCCCTCCTCCTCTTCTTGCCAGTTTGCAAGCTCGGTGCCCTTGAGCGTGCCGCCGGTCTCGCGCAGGTAGTCGCGTAAGGCGGTAAGGGCGATGGTGACGGATGCGATGCGTTGTTGCCCATCAATGATGTCGAGCTTGCGTATTCCGTCGGAGGTGCCGGTGTCAAGGTATAAGGTCATGCTTATGAAGTGTGAGACCTGTGCCTTGCCACATTGCATGACATCCTCCACGAGCTCCTCGCATTGGTTTTCGTACCAAGAGTAGACGCGCTGGTAGACGGGGATGGTGAATTGTGTTTCGGGTTGCCCCATGAAGTCGAGGAACCATTGCTGTGTCGTCTGCATGATTGCCTCCTATCCGAACAGGGCTGTGCTTGAGCCGTTGTCGATCTTGGTGTGGCCTTCGGCCCAGTCCAGGTGTTTCTTCATGGGTGGGCTTTTCATCATGTGCTTGAAATCTTCGCAGCTGGCCAATAGCTCGATCATGAGCTCTTCGGTCTTGTCGGTGGGGTAGTGCTCATCGATGTATTTGCGGAAGACGCTGTAGAGCTCCCAACGGGTATGTTTTGCCAACGTCTCGTCCTTTTCGACGAGCCAACGGCGCAGTGCGGCGCTGAAGTGGTTTTGGTTGGGGTCGTTGTCGAACAAGGACTCGAGCGGTATCCAATATTTTTTGAGCAGACGCTCTTGCGTTGCGGGGTCCTGCTCGAAGAACATGCGGTTTCGAAGCAGGTCGCTTGTGGCCAAGCTCATGCCCTTGGAGTTGATGCCCTCAAAGATGAGTTGGGGGTTGTCGCCATGACCGAGCTGGCAGATGATCGCGAAGAGGTTTTGAAGTCCAAGCCATACCTGGTCAAGGTCGACCTTGGGAAGACTTTCCTTGAAGAACGCGTAGTTGTCGACGACGCATTTCGAGATCAGGTAGTCCGCGGGCATGTCTGTCTTGTTCAGGACGGCCGCGAGCGTGTCTTTGTCTGCGGGTGCCGCGATGAACTTTTGGATACGGCCGGCGCCGTTCTCGATATACAGGAATTCTCGCTCGATGTCGCAGGCGGTCTTTCCTGCCGCGGTCTTGCCGCTCTCACGCATGTAGTCGCGCATCGCGATCATGAGCAGGTTCATTGTCGTGGTGCGTTGCTGGCCGTCGACGATGTTGTACAACTGCTCCACGCCCTCGATGCCCACCTGGTCTGTCTGGTTTTGCACCGAGGTCGAGGCGCCTTCGGGGATATCAGAGCCTGGGCCACGCACGCCACGTACGGAGTCGCTGTCGCTGACGTTCTCTTTGGTGTACACAATCGAACCGATGAAGTGGCTTTTGTTCCTTGCTCCCGCTTTCAGGATGTCCTCCCAAAGCTCGTCGCATTGCCACACGCCCCATGTATAGACACGTTGGAACACAGGGATCGCCATCTGGCATTTTGGCGTACCCAAAAAGTCGAGGTACGTCGCTTGTTTCGTTCTCACGCTTCCTCCTCGTTTTCGCACCTGCTGGCAACCCAATGATAGCTGCGCCGCGCGCAACGCGGAAGTCATAGGGCAAAACATTAGTCGCTCATATTTTACCTAGCTACTTTTGAAGGTTATTTTTGAAGACAAAGCGTAGACGCGACGATAGGTTCACAACACAATGCGAGGATTTGTCGATTCCTCAGCAAAAATCCCCAGTTTGCCGAACAAGAAAAATTTAATAGAATGCTGACGTACGCAAATACCGCACACGAAATCGCAGACGCACAAAGGTGTCTGCAGATTTTGCAGGGGGGTTACATACTATGGCCGCTATGGCGCAAACAACCGAAGGTCAGCTCATCGAGGTTAGCGACAATTTCCCGCTTGTCATCTACCTGGATTATCTAAACAACAACTATCACATGCTCGAATATGAGCAGTTCTACAACAAGACGGCAAAGTGGGAAGGCACGGTTGACGAGCTCATAGAGGCTGGAGCCTCGACCATCCCCGACCCCAAGTATGCCAAGGATTTCCAAAATCTGTTCGGTCGCCAAGCGGCGCTGCAAGCTTTCAAAGAGGGCAAGTTGGAACTCGGCCTCATCCATCCCCAATATGGCGACGACGGCCAAATCCACTGGATGGAAACGAGGGCCATCTGCTTCGAGTGCTCGGATGACGCCGTGAAGTCCGTTTCCGTTGCCAGGTGCATAGATAATCAGGTGGCCACCAAGCGTGCAAACGTCCTGCTGGAAGAACAGTTGCTGGTGTTCAACACGCTGGTTCGCAATTTCAAGAACGTCTATCTCGTCGACCTTGAGAAGAAAACCGCGAGAATTCTCAAACTTGATGCGGCTTACGTCGACGTACCCGGCAAGGCCGACCACCGCGAGTTCCCTTTTGACGCTGTTGTCGCGCAATGGATTGATACCATTGTCCACCCGGACGACAGGGCAAAGATCAGAGAAAATGTCACCGCCGATAAGGTTTTGGAGGCCTTCAAAACCCAGGATGAGGTTGTTGGCAACTACCGCAGCGTCGTCGATGACGTAACCCATCATCTCCAATATAGCCTCAGCAAGGCAAACGAGGCAGGCACGAAAGCCATCATGGGTTTTCAGATTGTAGACGATATCGTCGAAGAGCATATAGCTGCGGTGCAAAAGGAGAAGGAAAAGGAGGCCGCCCTGCAGGACGCGCTCGCCGTAGCGCGCCATGCCACCCGCGCCAAGACAACCTTCCTCAACAACATGTCCCACGACATCCGCACGCCGATGAACGCCATCATAGGCTACACGGCGCTTGCGCGCACGCACATTGACGACATAGAACTCGTGCAGGACTATTTGGGCAAGATCCACACATCCAGCACACACCTGTTGAGCCTCATCAACGAGATCTTGGACATGAGCCGCATAGAGAGCGGGACGATGAAGCTTGAGGAGAACGTGACGCACATCCCCGATGTTTTGCACGACCTGCGCACGATGATCC
>CAZOGL010000083.1:0-4040 GCA_964579575.1 uncultured Eggerthellaceae bacterium
GGGGCCTAGCAAAGGGCGGGCCCCAGGAGAGGAAAGGATGGAAAGCGTGCTTAACATCATGAACCGAACAACTTTGGGAGCAAGACTGCTGTCGGTGCTCCTCGTCTTAACACTCGCCGTGGGCTTCGTGCCGATCGTTCCGAGGACCGCCTCGGCGACGGACGGCGACACGGCGGACGTTCCGGCCGCGCAAGGTACGGCTGCGCAAGATCCGACCGAGGGAGATGCGGCTGTGCAAGACATGACCGCGCAAGACCCAGCCGAGGAAGGCCAAGGCGAGGACGCGGGAACGCTATCGTCCACCCCCGACGAGGATACCTCCGCTTTGGCCGAATACGTGACCGATGAGACCTTCACCGCAAGCGTTGGCGAGACGGTCATGACGGACGTCGAGAAGCGTGAGGGCGGCTACAGCTACACCAAGTCCGCCTACGATCCGACAAACCCGAACGCGGACAGCTGGGGTTATGTTTACATCCCGACGCCGACGAACCTCTACGTGGTCACCGTCCCCGCAGGGACCGAGACGGTTGACCTCGACTTTAACAACAACCAGACCTGGGTCTACAACTACTCAAACTCCGGCACTTGGCTTTCTGGTTACTACTCGGAGTATGGTAGCGGTCCCACGAGCGCCACGGTCTCTGTTGACGTCGACAAAGATGGCGCCTTCGACGTGATCCAAGTCCAAAACCCCTATGCAATCGACTACAGCGGCGGAGAGGTCCGCTTCGCCATCACCTTCGTATACGATGACGCCTCCGCCCCCGGCGCCGAGGCAACCGATCCAACGACTTACACCGCGTCCTTACAGGGCTTGTCCGACCGGTTTGTCTCTGGCGGGGAGAACCACGCAATCAACAACGATACTTGGGCCGCCGCCGTCGCTTTGAACGACCTTGGCCTTGGCGGCAACATTGACTGGTCCTCCATCATCGAGTCCCTCGCTTCCGACGAAGCGATGAGCGCCGGTAGGATGGGCAAGTACATCATGGCCCTTACGGCCGCGGGCATCGACTGCACCGCCGTTTCGGTTGACGGCGTGACGCGTGATCTCGTTGCCGAGATGGAAAAGACCACCGACTTCGACAACGAGTGGCTCATCTACAGCGCTGTTGTGATGTTGCCTGTGTACGAATACGGGGATTACACCGCGACCGACGACGCATACGTCGGCAAGCTCGTCGATGCCGTCGTCGCCGGCATGTCCTCCATCGACAACCAAACTCTCGCGCAGGCTGTGCTCGCGCTCATCCCCTACCAGGACCAATCCGGCGTGGCTGAGGCGCTCGCGAGCGCGAAGGCTACCCTCATCGCCTCACAGCGCGCCGACGGCGGATTCGCGGGCTATTCGGGCGACACCGACCCCGACACGTCTGCTTGGGCGACGGCTGCTCTGGCCGCTTTGGGCGTCAACGTATCGAAGCTCTCGGCGCAGGGTGCCTCCAACGGGGCCGAGGGCGACACTGCCGAGCCCAAGACTGCCGCTGACTACCTGGCGGGCGTGTGCTACGACGACAACGGCACCATCCGCGTCACCACCGTCAACGGCGAGCCCATGGCCGCCTCCTCCGTCCTGCTTGGTCTCGCGGCTGTCTCAGGCCAGCAAGCGGGTGATCCCGACTACAACGTGTACATCGCGAACGATGTTACCCCTAACATTCCGGACGATCCCGAGGCGGATGACCCCAAGACCGACGACGGGGACACCACCAATCCCAATGGGACAAACAACGGTTCCACCAGCTCCTCTTCCGTGGCAAAGACGGGAGATACGCCTATCCCTTATGTCCTTGTTGCCGTTTTTGCGGCTGCTGCTGTAGCCTTCGTCGTCCTTCGTCGCGGGCATGAGGGGAAGTAGTAATCGGATGTCTGGTCGCCGAGACATAGCACCGAGGCAATGGGCCCTGTTGGCAACAGCGGCCCTTGTCTTGGTAGCGCTTTGTGTTGCGGTTGTACTGTCTTTGTCTGGACAAGGTCAGTCGGGTTCCTCATCCGGGGACCCCTCTGACCCGTCCGGTCAGGCCCAGCTCGCCAAGGCGGACAACACCACCGCGAACACCACCTCAAACGACGCCACGAACAACGCCGCGAGCAACGCCACCGCGAACGCCGCCGCGACCGACGGAGAGGCGGAAGCGGGCGCCGCGCCTGCGACCGACGAGAACACCGGCGGCGAGGGCTCGGATGGGGCCTCGTCGGCCACCGGTCCCTCCGAGGCGTCCGGGGTAGAGAGCCCCGATCCTGCGGGAGATTCCCAACCTGCACCCGCCTCTGATGTCGTCTCCGTCACCGTCGCCATCGATGCGACCCTGGGCGGGGGAGGATACTCGAGTTTCGCTGTCACCGTCGAGAAGGGCGGCTCGGTCTACGATGCTTTGCGGGCAACGGGCTCCGCAATCAGTGGCTCAAGCACCTATGTGCGCTCCATCAACGGTCTCGCGGAGTTTCAGTGCGGATCCAAGAGCGGGTGGCTCTACTATGTCGACGGGACGAAGCCCGATCACTCCTGCGGGTCTTATATCTTGACCGGCGGGGAGTACATCCTTTGGAAGTACGTCGACGACTACACGAATTACTAGATCCCGTGGGCAAAAGTGCGGACATACGGGCGTTTGAGGGGCTGCACCCTGCATTTGCAGCCCTTTACTTCGTCGCCGTCCTGGCGCTGACCATGACGTTGGTCCACCCGGTGACGCTCGGACTTGCCGCCATCGCCGGGATCGCCTACAACATGAGACTGCGCGGCGTATCTGCCTCCCTGCGCACCCTTGTGTGGCAAATCCCCCTGCTGCTTCTTATCACTTTGCTCAACCCGCTGTTCTCCATGACCGGCTCGACGGAACTTTTCCGCATTTTCGATCACGCGATATACCTTGAGAGCCTCGCCTATGGTGCCTGCATGGGCCTGTTGCTCGTCGCGACGTTTCAGTGGTTCAGCAATGCCGCGGCGGTCATCACCTCGGACAAGATCATGCTCCTGCTTGGATCGGTGGCTCCGACAGTCGGCCTGCTTATCACCATGACCATGCGGCTCGTGCCCCAGTTTGTGCGTCGCGGGTCGACGATCGCGGACGCGCGCAATGCGTGCACCGCCGCGGGGGCGGGCAAGACCGAGCTTGCCGAACGCGTGAGCCAAGTCACGGTGTTGATGGGGTGGGGGATGGAGGACTCGTTGGAGACCTCAGACTCCATGCGGGCTCGCGGGTGGGGCGCGACGCGGAGGCGCTCGTCCTACGTGCGTGAGGAGTTTCGCGCGTTTGACGGGGCTGCCTGCGCCTGTCTCGCCGCACTTGTCGTCCTGTGCGCGGTGTGCCATATCCTCATCGGCGGACAGTTCTCGTTCTACCCGGTGATGGGATCTTGGGCCACGCCGGTCCTCTATGCGCCCTTCGTGGTGCTGCTTGTTCTCCCCTGGATCATGGAGGTGGTCTCCGTATGACGGATGCCCTGAGCTATGACGGCTTCTCGTTTGCCTACCCCGGGTGCGACTGTGTGTGCGATGGGGTGGATTGGTCGGTGCCCGAGGGGTCGTTCACCTTGTTGGTGGGCGGTACCGGATGCGGCAAGACCACGCTTTTGCGCTGCGCGAAGCCCGAACTTGCACCTGTGGGGTCACGCGGGGGCACAGTGCGCGCCTTCGGTGAGGATGTGTGCGGGATGGATGTGGCCCGCTCCGCAGCAACGATCGGCTACGTCGCGCAAAGTCCCGACAACCAATTGGTGTGTCATACCGTGTGGCACGAGATGGCCTTCGGATTGGAAAGCCTCGGAGAATCTGGTGAGGAGATGCGCCGCCGCGTCGCGGAGGTTGCCCACTTCTTCGGGATCGAGCCCTGGTTTCGACGCGAGGTCGATGGCCTGTCAGGCGGACAAAAACAGCTCCTCAACCTTGCGAGCGTCCTGGTGATGCAGCCGCGCATCCTCTTGCTTGACGAGCCTACGTCCCAACTCGACCCCGTTGCCCAAAAGAGCTTCTCCCATGCCCTGTTCCGCCTCAACCGCGAGCTCGGCCTCACAATCGTCGTCGCGACCCACAG
>CAZOGL010000084.1:0-3796 GCA_964579575.1 uncultured Eggerthellaceae bacterium
ATGCTCCCTCATATCCCCGATAGCGCCCATGACCTCAGGCGTCATGAGAGCGCCTAACTGCCTGGAATATTCAAATTGACCCATCTCTATTTTCGCCACTTTCTAAATATCTTCGCCATTTAGTTTGAATTTGACGAATATAAAACAAGAATGGCGAAGATACAAGTTGGCCTGTGTGGATTTTGTGGGATATTTGTACTTGCATCCGACTTTTCCCACTAAACGCATCGTTTGACCTGCCGTTTTATCAATTTCCACTCACCGGAAACGATGTCCAAAGCCTTTAGAGACGTGTATGCGTCTTTCTCTCGTGACATTATTCGTGACACGTTTTCCGTTTTGGCCAGATTATGTCCAGATAATGTCCGGCAAAATGTCACGAATAATTGCCGTCGTGTACCTGATGGTTCCGAGCGGGTGGGGAAACCAAGGCAAAAGACTCACTCAAAAAACCCTTTGCCTCAACGCCTAGCGTGCAATCCATCTGATCTTGTTCTTTGATAGCCATTATTAACGTTATTCGGTTTCTTATAGGTCCCTCCTTTCCCTCACAAACAAAGACCGCTACTAGGAATTTTTCCTAATTTGAGCCAAATCTCTTGACACGCCTGGCCTTCTTATCTAAGAATATTACTAGGATTTATTCCTAATAGTCCAACGTAGACACTTTAGACGAGAAGGTGGTAGATCATGAACTCAGAAAACAAGTACGCGGGCACCCAGACCGAGAAAAACCTCATGGAGGCGTTCGCGGGCGAATCGCAGGCAAGAAACAAGTACACCTATTTTGCCTCCGTTGCCAAAGCGCAAGGCTTTGAGCAGATCGCCGCCTTATTCCAAAAAACAGCAGACAACGAAAAAGAACACGCTGAAATGTGGTTTAAGGAGCTTGGCGGCATCGGGGATACGGCTCAAAACCTAGCAGCTGCTGCCGATTGTGAAAACCATGAGTGGACCTATATGTATGAAGGGTTTGCCAAAACCGCAGAAGAAGAGGGGTTTGCGGCGCTAGCTGTGCGATTCCGTCTTGTTGGGGAAGTGGAAAAACGCCATGAAGAACGCTTCCGCACACTGCTTCACAATGTTGAGACAGCGCAAGTTTTCGAGAAGAGCGACATTAAGGTGTGGGAATGTCGCAACTGCGGACACATTGTAGTAGGTAGGCGCCCACCAGCGATTTGCCCGGTTTGTGAGCACCCGCAAGGCTATTTTGAGCTTTACAAGGAAAACTACTGACATGGGTGCGACGGCTGACCCCAAGGCTTTATACCAGATAAGCTATGGGCTCTACGTTATAACCACCAACGATGGCAAAAAGGACAACGGCTGCATTGTTAACTCGGTGATGCGGCTTTCAGGTACGCCACGGATTGTTGGCGTGAGTGTTAACAAGCAAAGCTACACCTGGGAGATCATTCAAAAAAAGGGCGTACTTAACGTTAACACTCTAACCGACGATGTCCCTTTTGAGTTCATTGGCAACTTTGGGTATAAAAGCGGCCGCGATGTCGATAAATTTGCAGGGTATGCGCTTACAAGAAGCAAAAACGGCCTTGCTGTTTTGCCGGAATATACCAAAGGATTTTTGTCGCTAGCGGTAACGCATGAGATAAGCCTTGGCTCACACACCCTGTTTTTGTGCAGGTTAACAGACGGCAAAATCACCTCTGACAAGAAGGCTTTGACCTATTCGCACTACCAAGCGCACATAAAGCCGCAAAGCACACCTCGTAAAAAACAAGGCTTTGTCTGTAGGGTGTGCGGGTATGTCCATGAAGGGACAGAGCTTCCCGAGGGCTTCATTTGCCCTGTTTGCAAACAGGGCCCAGAGGCATTTGATGCGCTATAGGAAAGGGGGAAACATCATGAAGCAGCGATTCTACACCTGTGAGCACTGCGGAAACACCATAGCCTTTGTTAAGCAGTCAGGCGCGCCTGTTGTTTGCTGCGGGGAAAAGATGAAAGAGGTTGTTCCTGGCATCACCGACGCAGCACACGAAAAACACGTCCCCGTTTACTCGGTGGAAAAAAACATCGTTCACGTTCGCGTGGGTGCGGTAGAGCACCCCATGAGCCCAGATCACCACATTGAGTGGATTTCCCTTCAGACAAAACAAGGAAGCCAACGAAAAGAGCTGTGCCCGGGTGAAAAGCCAGAGGCCTCGTTTGCGCTTTGTGCGGGCGACGAGGTTGAGGAAGTGTATGCCTTTTGCGATCTCCACGGTCTGTGGAAGGCAGAATAATTATTAAGAAAAAGGCGAATATGACCACCTGTATCTGCCTGTTAATTGACAAAGGAGAGGTAACCATGAGAAGCGTCACAACGCTGAGCTTGCAGTACGCACACAGGTTCTATGGGTTTTGCGGCGAGGCGCAATACCTTCACGGACATACTGGCATTCTTACTATTGAGGTTGAAGGGCCAATCAACGACGGTGTAAACATGGTATTTCCCTGCAACGAGGTTAAAAAAATTGCATGGGACGTTCTAAAAAACTTTGACCATGCACTCGTTTTGCGCCACGACGATCCGCTGCTGCCTGCAATACTTGATGTCTACGAGGAACAAGGCATTAAAGACGGGCATCCGAACAACACCATGAAAGGCGAAGCGTTTAAAACAGACCTTGCTGTCGCTTATCCAGAGTGTCGATTGGTTGTAACACAAGAAACCATGACTGTGGAAGGAATGATTAAAGTCGTCTACGATTTGTTGAAAGATAAGCTAAATATCGTTAAGCTAACATTTGTGAGCGGCGACAACACGGCATCTGCGGAGTTCGCATCTACTCTTGAGGTTGATTGCTGTCCCTTGTGCGGCGTGGCACTTGATGAAAATGGAGTTTGTCCGAAGTGCGGTTATGAAAAGCTACTATACGATTTTTGCTGGTAGCTTTAAAGAGGAAGAATATGCCCGCCCTGTTCTTTCGTGAGCAGGGCGGGCTCATAATGGGGAGATGAAGGTAATGGTCGCAAGAAGAGATACCAAACAACGTCGTCTTGTGCTCCATGCTGTGCAATCAAGGTCAGATCACCCCACCGCAGAACAAATATATGAAGACGTCCACGCCCTTGACCCGAAGGTAAGCCACGGCACGGTGTACAGAAACCTCAACTGTCTCTCAGAAGACGGCACCATAATTCATGTACGCGTGCCGGGGGCAGATCGCTACGATCTTCGCACTGATTTGCACTACCACCTGTTTTGTACCGTGTGTAAAAAAGTGATCGACGCACCCTATCCTTATAAAGAGTCTTTAGACACCGACGCTACCCAACAATCCGGTTTTGAGATCATTCGTCACCGCTTGGTGTTTGAAGGGGTGTGCCCTGAGTGCCTAAAAAGCGAATAAGTTCGCGCTCCGGCATAGGTCGTGCAAAGTAGAACCCTTGAACACGGTTGATGTTGCAGCCCAACACAAGCTCAAGCTGTTCTTTTGTCTCAACCCCTTCTGCCACAACATAGCGTCCCATTTGGTGTAAAAGCGGTACCAGATAATCTTTAATAACGACCCACCGCCGCGCATCTTTTTTCATCTGCACAACAAGGCTTCTATCAAGCTTTATGCAGTCAAAGGGCAAATCAAGAATTCGAGAGATGTTTGAATACCCTATCCCAAAATCATCTAGCATGAAAAGATACCCTTTGTCCATTAAGGTTTGCATGGCGCTAACGGGTGCGTCTCCTGCGTGTTCCACGTCACGCTCTGTAACCTCAAGACGGATTTGTTCAGGGGATATCCCTGACCTCTCGACAATCGAGGTGATTTCCTCCCGAATCGTGGGGTTTATAAGC
>CAZOGL010000085.1:0-3648 GCA_964579575.1 uncultured Eggerthellaceae bacterium
GCGATGGTGCCACCGGCAACCGCCACGCTATTTTGTCCGAGAGCCACCGTGACCGCGACCATCACGATAGGCACCACGAACCCCGCCTCAAGACAGAACCGCTCGACACCCCCCTGCTCAAGATCGGACCACGCCGTCGCCGCGGCAAAGAGCACGGGAATCGCAGCGAGGAACGCGATGCGGCAATAAAAACCGCCGGGGACGCGCATGCCACACCACACGCAATACAGCATGGTGTTGCAACTACAAGCCACCATGACCGCGAAGAACACACCTAAAGCGACCTTTTTCTTGGCGGTAACGCGACCGCTGATGAAGAACACGACCGCAAGGGCAAGCGGCACCGTGCCCACATAGAACCCGGGTGTCCGCCAAAGGGAGTAGGAGTAGGGCAACCACCCCGCGAAAAGCTCGCCTAGGGTGACATACCCCATAAGCTTTGCCGTCACGACGACAAACACCACCACGACGAGCGCAAGGACGACGACACGAAGCGCGACCGGAACGCGTTTGCACAAGAGAAACAAGATGACGAGGACGGCCATGACGACCACGCCCACAAGAAGCGCCGCAATCTCGCCTGACGACAGGGAGATCCCAAGACGGGCAAAGGCCTGATCGATGAGGGTGAGCAGAGACTTGGACTCCAAGCCGTCGTCAGAGGACATCATCGCCAAGACGGTCGGAACGAAGGTCACAGCACTCAAGGCGAGGGCCCCCACCATGGCAGCGGCATAGCGCGCCGCCGACGACAGGACGAATCCCAAGCTGATTCTTTCCACCTCGATATGACGCAGATACATCTCGAAGAACGTGTAGAGCAATGCGAAAATCAGCAGCATGTAGGCGGTATACCAACAGGTGATGACGGCATAGGTCGCCGACAAGGTCAACACCTTCCACGAGCGCGCGGCAACAAAGCGGTAGCACCCATAGAGCAACAGGGGCAAAACCACGATTGCATCAAGCCACATGATGTTGCTGAATTGGCTCATGGTCCATGCTGAGCACGCATACCCCGCGGCAAGCACCCCCGTGGCCACCGGTCCTGTTCCGAAACGACGGCGCAGGAAAAATCCCATGGTCAAACCCGCAAAGGCAAGCTTCGCGACCGAGGCGACAAACAGGAAGTCCTCCATGTGGTCCGCGTCGAAGAAAAGGAGTAAGACGTTGAAAGGACTGCATAGGTAGTAGCCGAACAATCCCCACGCGTTTGATCCAAGGCCCGCGGCCTCGGTGTAGAACAAACTCGCCTCCCCCACCATGACCCGCTTGAGCCAGGCGAAGAAGTCGAGGTATTGGTATTTCTCGTCCCATGTCACAAGGGCGGTGTCACCAAACGGATACACGCCCGCCAGGGACGCCGCCAAAACGACAATGGCTACAGGCAACAAAAAACACGCGAGGCCGATTGGCCACGCGAGACGGTTTTTAGCCGGGATGTCACCATGCACACACATGGGCACCATTCTAGCGCATCAGAAGGAATACCCCGTGGAGGGGTTCATCGCGGGTCGGAGGGTTCGCGGGTCGGAGGGTTCGCGGGGCGGAGTCCGGATCAAGGCGAAGGGTCTCGCGGGTCGGAGTCCGGATCAAGGCGAAGGGTCTCGCGGGCGGGAGGTTCGCAAGTCGGGAGCCCACTTCACGCCCGCGCGCCCGCACGCCCGAGCTATCGAGGAACTCGTCGCAGGCTGGGGGGTTCGCAGGCCGGAGCGTCCAAGCTATCGGAGGACTCGTCGCAGACCTGAGAGAACTCGTCGCGAACCGGAAGTCCACTTCACACCCGCGCGTCCGAGCTAGCGCCCGAGCTATCGGGCAAAGATGCTCACGATCTCACAATGGAAGGTTTGGGGGAACATATCAACGGGCTGCACCGAGAGGAGGTGGTAACCCACGGCTTCTAGACGTACCACGTCGCGTGCCCATGTCTGGGGATTACAACTGACGTAGGCGACACGTGCAGGACCAGCCGCGGCGATGTCTTCCGCGACACCTTTTGCAAGGCCAGCACGCGGGGGGTCGACCACAAGCGCATCGAGGTCCTCGAGCTCTTGGATCTCCCGAGCGGCATCACCACCGATAACGTCCACGAACACGCCGGCACGCTCAGCGTTGCGTCGCAGGTCGCGCACGCTCGCACCGACGCTCTCGACCGCGACCACCTCGGCACCTGTGGCAGCAAGGGGAATCGAGAACGTTCCCCCGCCCGAGTAGAGGTCTGCGACGTAGGAGTCCTCGCCAATTTCGAGGCCCGCGAGGACAAGTTCGATGAGTTTTTCAGCTTGTGCGGTGTTGACCTGGAAAAACGCCGGGGCGCTCGTAAGGAAACGGTTGCCGTAGAGCTCCTCCTCCCAACATCCCTTACCCGACAACATCTCCACGTTCTTGATCTTGCGGGCCCGACCGGGATCGGCAATGACGCGCACAACGCTTGAGGGCTTGAGGGCGCCCTGAATCATCTTTGCCGCTTGGGTGCGGGGAAAGGGACCGGAATTGGTCCAAAGCGCGACCTCGACGTCGCGTGTGCGCACGCTTGCACGCACGCCTACTCGATATATCCCCAGGTCGTTTGCGCCTTGAAGGTATCGAAGGGCTCCGCGAAGGGCCTTGGGGGCTTTTTGGATCGACTTCACCGCAATCGGGCAGGTGTCGGGCGAGAAGAATTGGTGGGAGCCCTCTTGAGCGAAACCGAGCTGGAACTTGCCATGCTCATCGTTATAGGCGTTGAGTTCCAATTTGTTCCGATACCCCCATTGGCGCTTGCTGCCGCAGACCGGGGCGACAAGGCTTTGGGCTTTCTCGGGTGATACGTGTGCCGTATGGGTCAAGGCGGCTATGACGTTGTCGCGCTTGGCATCGAGTTGGACTTGATAATCGAGGTGTTGCCAAGGGCAGCCGCCGCAAACATCGCCATAGGGACACGTCGGCCTCACCCGCACCGACGAAGCCTCGAGAAGCTCGACGATGGATGCCCGAGCAAAGGACCCCTTGTCCTGTCGTATCTCGATGCGTGCGACATCCCCCGGCGCCGCTCCGTCCACGAACACGGTCAGCCCGCTTGCGAGATGGGCGATACCTTCGGGGCCGGTCGCCATACGCTCGATAGTCACCGTCTCGGTCGTGCCGACAAGCGCGCTCTCAGGAACACCCCGCTTTGTCTGGTTCTCGTTTTGTGTGTGTTTGTCCACGTCTGAAACCTTGTCCTATGTCTGAAACCTTGCCTTGTCGGGGTTACCTCTCAAAAGATTCTAGCGTATAATCGTCCTCCGTCATGCCCTCGTAGCTCAGGGGATAGAGCGTCTGCCTCCGGAGCAGAAAGTCGCAGGTTCGAATCCTGTCGAGGGCACCATACAACCATCAACGGAGGGGATCGTGCGCGGTCCCCTTCCGGTTTATAGGTAACCGAGTTATAGATAATAATGCGTCTGCGGGCTTGATATTCGCGCTTTACGCCCAATCGAACTGGCGCGTTGCACTTTGGGCGTAATCTGCCCTCCTTGCCCCGCGCATTTACGCCCAATCGGGCCGGATTGCCGCGTTCTGGGCGTAATGGTTGCTTAAGGTCGCCGCTAATTACGCCCAGTTTGCCCCGTTTGCACGGTTTTGGGCGTAATTGATACCTCTCGCCATTCGCATTTACGCCCAGTT
>CAZOGL010000086.1:0-3639 GCA_964579575.1 uncultured Eggerthellaceae bacterium
TGGATGTTGGTACTTGCGTCGAAGTCCCCACCGGCAAAAAAGGTCTCGACCGCCTCGACGCGCTCCTCGACACATCCCCCACGCTCAAGAACAAGCGGGCGAAGACCGGCTTTCGCCAAGTACAACGCCGCGAATAGCCCCGCAGGACCGGTTCCCACCACGACGGGACGAGACTCACCCGCACGCTTTAGGGCACAGGCGCAATCGGGAATCTCGAGAGGTTCGTAAGGGCGATGGAGTTTCGCATTCACGCACTTGATCGGTGAGCCCTTTCTTGCGATGCGAACCTCGTCCTTGGGGTTTGCCAGATTCACGCCAAGAGTGGCGACAAAATGTACGTCGTTTTTCTTACGCGCATCGACGCTGCGCTTCAAAACGAGTACCTCTAAGATCTGGTTTTTACCCACGCCGGCAGCCTTTGCCGCGGCAGTGCGCAACAAGCCCTGACCCTCCAAGAGGCCTGCATCGAGTGGAAGTTTGACGTTTGATAATTCAAGCATGACAGACATGGTAGCGTAAAACTTCGCGCGCGAAACCAGCCCCACCCAACAGAGACAAAATCAACCCCCCGAGGAACACCCTAACTGCGGCGGGACGAACCATAGGCTGCATGCTTGCGATTGCCAAAGGCGCTCCCCTTGCGAGCCGTTCTCTTGAGGTCGGCAAGAACGTCCTCCTCGGTGTTGCCCTCGATCTGGGCACGGAGCTTCACGACCTGGTCACGTAGATGGGCGGCCTCCTCGAAGTCCATGTTTGCCGACGCGGCGGCCATCTCCTCCTCCATGCTCGAAACGATACGCATGACCTCTTCACGCGAGAGCGCGGCAAGCTCCTTGTTGATATCCACGGCAGAGACGTTGCCCGCCTCCTCGGTGACATACCCCATGATGTCGTTGATGGCCTTGCGAATCGTTTGGGGCTCGATGCCATGTTCCTTGTTGTAAGCCATCTGGACCTCACGTCGACGCCTCGTCTCACCAATCGCACGCGCCATGGAGTCGGTCTCCTTGTCGGCGTACATGATGACCTGGCCAGAAACGTTTCGTGCGGCACGACCGATCGTTTGGATAAGGCTTCGATGGTTGCGAAGGAATCCCTCCTTATCGGCATCAAGGATTGCAACAAGACTCACCTCGGGGAGGTCAAGACCCTCACGCAACAAGTTGATGCCAACAAGACAGTCAAACTCCCCCCGACGCAGGGCGGTCAGGATCTCCACGCGCTCAAGGGTCCCGATGTCAGAATGCATATAGCGCGCACGTATCCCCTGATCAAGCAAGTGGTCGGTCAAGTCCTCCGCCATCTTCTTCGTCAAGGTCGTCACAAGGACGCGTTCATCGCGATCAGCGCGGCTCTTTATCTCATCTATGATGTCATCTATCTGACTCGCAATCGGCCTTACGATGATTTCGGGATCGAGCAACCCCGTGGGACGGATGATTTGCTCCACCTGTTGTTGGGTCACGCGCTCCTCGTAATCTCCAGGCGTCGCAGAGACGTAGATGAATTGGGGAATCCTCTCTTCAAACTCATCAAAACGCAGAGGACGGTTGTCAAGGCAACTCGGCAGACGAAAGCCGTGCTCGGCGAGGGTGACCTTGCGGCTGCGATCGCCTTCATGCATGCCGCGGATCTGTGGCACGGTGACATGACTCTCGTCGATGATGCAGAGGAAGTCCTTCGGGAAGTAGTCGATAAGGGTATAGGGCGGCTCACCGGGTTGGCGCCCGTCGAGGTGACGACTGTAGTTCTCGATGCCGCTGCAAAATCCCATGGTCTCGAGCATCTCAAGGTCATAGCTGGTTCGCATCTCGAGACGTTGCGCCTCAAGCAGCTTTCCTTCCTCGTTGAATTGCTGCAGACGGTCGCGCAGCTCATCGCGAATCGTAGTGAGGGCGTGGTCGAGCTTGGGACGCGCGGTCACATAGTGGCTCGCAGGCCAGATGGGCAAAGCCTCGAAGCTGTTGAGCACCTCACCGGTCACGTTGTTAATCTCGTAGATTGCCTCAATCTCGTCGCCCCAAAAATCGATGCGAATCGGATTGTCCGCATAGGGCGGGAACACATCGAGGGAATCGCCGCGCACGCGAAACGTTCCACGGGTCAGCTCGTAATCATTGCGATCGTATTGGATATCGATGAGTTGATGGATGACGTCATCGCGCTCCGCCTCCTTCTCCCTATCGACAAAAACGGCCATGCCGGCGTAATCGGCAGGGCTGCCGATACCGTAGATGCAACTGACCGAGGCGACAACGATGACGTCGCGACGTGAGAGCAAGGCGCTCGTCGCGGCATGGCGCAACTTCTCAACCTCTTCGTTGATGCTGGAGTCCTTCTCGATGAACGTATCGCTTGAAGGGACGTATGCCTCGGGCTGGTAATAATCGTAGTAGCTCACGAAGTACACGACAGCGTTGTCAGGAAAGAACTCACGCAGCTCGGCGGCAAGCTGTGCTGCCAACGTCTTGTTGGGCGCCATGATCAGCGTCGGTTTTTGCACCGCCTCGATGACCTTTGCCATGGTGAACGTCTTGCCCGAGCCCGTAACTCCCAAAAGGTTCTGATAGCGCAACCCCTGCTCTACGCCGCGCGCAAGGGCCTCGATGGCTTGAGGTTGGTCCCCGGCAGGCTCGTAGGGAGACACCACCTTGAACGGCGTGTTCGAGAGTCGCACTTCTGGCAACTTGCCCTCGATTTCGATTCCTTCCAAATTGGAGAGGTGAGCCATGTTACATCCCTTCCGTTTTTCGCTTCCCCCCATGATACCCTCGCGACTTGTCCTAAACGTTCACGAGACACACTTGTCCGTCGTTTGCCTCAGCGAAAAGATATACCCTCGTGAAATCGCGAAAAACCTGTATTATAGAAACGTATATGAGCCCCATCATTCGGAGGTCCCTATGAGCATCAAAAAGATCTTTATCATCGGCGGTATGGGCGCCGGCAAGTCCACCGCAACGAAAGCGCTTGCAAGCCGTGGACTTCCGATCATCGACCTTGATGAAATAGGTCATGAGGTCTTGAAGTGGGACACCGTCAAGGAAGAGATGGTTGCCGCTTTCGGCGAGGACATCCTTGGCGAGGATGGCGAGATCGTCCGCTCCAAGCTTGCCGACAAGGCGTTTGCCAACCCCGATTCGACCCGCAAGCTCAATCGCATCAGCATGCCTCGCATTGAAGAGGCATACTATGACGAGCTCTATCGCCTCGAGAAGATGGGACACCGGGCTTGCCTCGTCGAGCATTCCGTGTTCAAGCGTCGTGATGCATCTCTCGCCTATTCCGCTGACGTCGTCATCGCCATCATCGCCCCTATCGATGTCCGCATCAAGCGCGCCGTCGCTTCCGGTTGGAAGGAAGACGACGTCCGTCGCCGCATCGCCCAACAGATTACCGATGCGGATCGCATCGAGGCCGCTGATATCGTGTTCAACAACGAGGGAACCAAGGAAGAACTCACCAACGAGGTAATTGCTTGGTGGAACAAGTACCGCGACGACAACGATCTCATGGTCACCTTCGACTAGTCCGTCCCACACAAGACGTGTACTCGGAGGGGGAAGCATCTCCCCCTCCTTTTTTGTGTGCGCGGCTCGTCACGCGACGCGGCTCGTCACGCACAGGCAACTCATCACG
>CAZOGL010000087.1:0-3508 GCA_964579575.1 uncultured Eggerthellaceae bacterium
TATACTGAAAGCGAATTCGAACATAGGCATTATCGTGTGCTTCGCGTTCTAGCCACTGTTAGTCCACTTCAGCTTCACTGGCAACAGCCTTAAGCGCATCTAAATCAAGAGTATAGTAAGTTCGCCTGCCAACTTTTGTCTGGACAAGAACGCCAAGGTCTTTAAGTGGAGCTACCCGTTTATACACCGTTTGTCTAGAAATACCGTAAATTTCTCCAAGTTGAGCTGGAGTTAGACCATAGACGGAAAAAAGCGTGGCAGTTACAAGCGCGTTTGCCATTTCAAGAGAAGCGGTTTCATCAAGATTTGAAAGTTTCCCAAGTAGTACCTCATATAAATCCAAACGCGCCTTTCTCTCTGCAAGTGAGTCCCTCATGCTCTCCATTGCCTTTACTGCAATTTCACAGAAAGCAATAACAAACGGAGTCAAATCACCACGGTTCAACGCATGTTCGCAGGCAGTATAAGCGCCATAGTATTTGCTGATATTTTCCTTTATGGCAAAGGACAAACGAAGACTTACAATGCGCTCGTAGTTTTGCGCTATCACATAGCTGCTAATAAATCTATTAGTCCTACCGTTTCCATCATAAAAGGGATGAATATAGCCAAACAGATAATGAAACACCGCAGCTCTCACAAGCGGCTCAATAGTGTCGTCATTTAATATCTTTAAGGATTTGTCTAAAAGCTCAATAATTCTTTTTTCGGGATGAACTCCCGCATGAATTAGCCTGCCTGCACCATCGCAAACGTTCACTGTTCCAGACCGAAACAACCTTCCATCTGGAGCGTTACTACCATGAGCAGATACAACTTCTTCCAAAACCAGATCATTATAAAGTGCACGAACATCTTCACATGTTGCCAGCGGAACCTCTTGCCCACTTGAGAGCATGACGTATTTCTGAACCAGTCCACGAAATCTTCCGTTACGATCGCGCTTGCCAAGAGACTCAAGTACTTCACTTATTTCCCTGCGCGTGGAATGAACTCCTTCTATGTTGTTGGTAAGCACTATTTCGTCAACAAGAGTAGATTCGGTATAGCTAGAAACAGCCCTCCCTGGCAGAATAGCCACAAGTTGAGATATTTCTTTATCAAGCTTTGCCGCACGCAAAAGCAACTCGTATACATCTGAAACCAATGTGAAAAAAAGCTCATCTGTACCGAACGAAAAGCCAAGTCTTTTTGTTTCAGGAAGAGATAGACGGTCAGCTAGAGCTTCTTCTTGAGAAACTTTTCCCTCATGAAAAATGCTACGCATTGTTTTGTAAGCCACCTGACACCTTCTTTCCATGTTTATTTTAATAATTGAGTTAATTTTCTCATTGTAATTTAACTCTTTTTCCCATTTTTCATATAAATGAGTTAAAAATTACCTTAATTTCAGCATGAAAAACAAGTGAAAAACGAAGAATGTAGCGTTAAATAATAAGAGCAAATTTAACTCGTTTAATTCATTTAGAAAATATAGGGTCAAAATTAGACGCTATATTTACACTCCATGACGCGAAACCATACAAGTTAAATATAGCCCCGAGATTTCACGAACCAGCGCTTGGCCGTTAGAAGAATGCGCGCGCTTGGAGTACAAGCGTGTTGGCGGCAGGAGACCCTCGGCTGTTTTCGTTGCACCCAGTATAGCGAACTTTTGTTCGATGTCAAGAAGATTCTTTCGAACAGGCTGCAAGCGCGATGAATGCGAAAACTTAAAAGCACGAGCCTAGGTAACAAAGCCCTGCGCCTGCTTCTGGCAGCCGTGATGGCGTTTTCAGGCTTGTTATGCCTGACACACACTCGCACGGCCTATGCAGACGAGGCCACGATACAAGTTTCCAGCGATGCGTACGACTTCATGCAATACGACAGCACAAAACCAACGGATTATGCAGTTAGAATTCTTAGCACATCCATACCGCGAGTACGCATTGTCGGATCTAACTTCAACCACGCGGGCTCGTTTGGGTCAACCAGAGCATCTGCTGCCGCAGCAATGCGCTTCTTGTCTGAACCATGCATTGAGGCGCGCAGCCCAGCCAAATCATCTGCAAGCGAACACAGCAAAGCGACGTCTTCTAAATGGCGATACGCATCGCGATTGTCAGCCTTCCAAGCAGCACTCTTTAAAACTATAGCGCCCAGTAGATTTGGAATTTCTATAACAGCTTCACGCTCAAATGAGCGAATCACCACATCCATACGCCTCTCAATGGCCTGGTGGCCGCCAGGCGCTTCCATCATGGGCCAACTGCCAACCTTGGCGTAGCGCTGTGACGTCCCGTGTAGGTGATCCTCGACTAAGATATCAACAACCATGCGGCCATTGCGCATACGATGAAAAGCCGAACCACGAAGCATTGGTTCCTCAAGGTTAAAGCCCATATCTTTCAAGCTAGAAATAGTTTTCGAAGCGTTCGATGTGTTGGCCATAATGTCCACCAGGACATCAACGTCCTCGGTAGCGCGCGATGAGTAACCGTGCAGCCCAGCATGAACCTGCGTCATAAGACCACCAACAAGCAGCCACGACCCTTTCGATGTTGCCTGAGCAACGTCAAGTACTGTTTTCCACGCCGGAATAAGTTCCTCTACCCTATACTCTGGAATATTCATCTAACATTCCCTCCAATGCCTCAAGGCCAGCGCTACGTTCCCTTGTGTCAAGTGATGCAGCAAGGTCAGCGGCACTTACGGCTATTGGCATAGCAGCACCAACATTTTCTGGCATCCATTCGGCAACATGAAGCACAACGTTGCCGGTCGAATCGGGCACCATGAAACAAGAACCAATAACAGTATCCAAGCTATCAGCCCGAACATAGCCTTCTAAAACGTCAGCATCACTCACAAGACCAAACTCATCAAGGCAACTTCTACCAGAAAGCACCACCATATTTGCCGCAGTATTTAAAAAAGACGAATCACAACGAAACGTTAATACTCGCGCGCGTTTACGCGCTTGCCACACAAGGTCCACGGCTGGCACCGCCGCAAGACGCATTCTCAGCCGGCGGGCCTGCGAATAGTCAAGCCAACCAGCCCTTATGCCAGAAAGTTCCCAAAGCGCAGCCATAGCTATAGTTGACGCAAGCGGTCTACCCCTCCCCTGCCTTAATTGAGCATATTCTTGAACCTCAATGGCTGGAATAAGCATTGCACCACCTGCAGTACGCATACAGGAAAACTCACCTTCGCGCACAAGGCGCCCAACATTGTGCACACCAACACCCAACGCCTCTGCAGCCTGTGCTGTTGTCATCATGCCTGATATTTTTGTTATCGTATTCATAATGACATAAATATTACAGCACTGTACTATTTATGTAAAGTTACTAATAGTCAAGAAGAAAGTTAACTTTTTCGAATGTGACCTAACTTAAAAAAGCAGCTTTTGCACGAAATGCCAAGGCTTTTATGTTCTACGTAAACTGTTCTCATTCAAAGAATTTCACGAACCAGCGCTTGGCCGTTAGAAGAATGCGCGCGCCTGGAGTACAAGCGTGTT
>CAZOGL010000088.1:0-1192 GCA_964579575.1 uncultured Eggerthellaceae bacterium
GGGGCTCGCGACACTCGGCAGGGGAGGGCGCCCACGCGTAGTCCACGACGCCTGGCAAGGAAGGCCGGCCACGCGCCCCGTGTGGGACGTGCTAGGCGAAGGCGGCCATGCGACCCAAGCGCCCCGTGCGGGTCGTGCTAGGCGAAGGCAGCCATGACGGCGGTGCCGACGACGAGGAGTGCGAGCCCTGCGCCTGAACGGGCGGACAGTCGCTCGCCGAACACGAGCCGGGCGAATGCGATTGAGACCAAAAGTGACAGCTTGTCGATTTGGACCACAACGCTGACGACGCCGGTTTGAATTGCAAAGTAGTAGCAAAGCCAAGACGCGCCGGTTGCTATTCCGGAGAGCACGAGGAATGCGAGCTCGCGGTGGTCGGTTTCGCGCACGAGTGGAAGCTTGCCCTTTGCTGCGACGATTGCCCACGCCATCACGAGGACGACGACGGTGCGAATCGCGGTGCCGAGGTTGGACTCGACGCCGTCGATGCCGACCTTCCCAAGGATCGAGGTCAACGCGGCGAACACGGCCGCAAGCACCGCGTATACGAGCCAACCGGTACCCTCTTGCTTCGTTGCGACGTCTTTCTTCTCGATCATGAGCATCGTGCCTGCGAGGGTTGCGACGATGCAGACAAGCTTGATTGCGAGGTTGGAGATCTCGGCGAACAGGATGATGGCGAGCAGACTTGCGAGCGCGGCGCTGCTTTTGTCGATGGGGACGACCTTGTTGATGTTGCCTTTGGAGAGCGCCTTGAAGTAGCAGATCCAGGAGCCGCCGGTCGCTATGCCGGACAGGATGAGAAAAAGCCACGTCCGCGGGGAAAGGGAGGTGAGGCTTCCGATCGAGCCAGCTGCGCCCGCCATCACCCACGCGAGCACGAGCACGACGCACGTTCTGATCGCGGTGGCGATGTCGGAGTCAGTCGATTTGATGCCGAGTTTCGCAAGGATTGAGACGAGGCCTGCGAACAGGGCAGACCCGCACGCTGCAACCAACCATTCCATAGGCGCCCCTTCTGATAAAACCCATTCTTGCTACCAGCCACTATAGCGTTTATTTTTGTTAGAAACTGATTGTTTGACAGTGGGGCCCCAGTTGGCTGAGGTTTGCACGCGCACAGGCATCTGACAGGTCACGACGACTATCATAAGGCGGTTGTTAAAAAGCGGCTGTAATAAGGTCGTTATAA
>CAZOGL010000088.1:1292-3281 GCA_964579575.1 uncultured Eggerthellaceae bacterium
ATAAGGTCGTTATAAAAAGGAGAGAGCTTTCCATGAAACGCACCCGAATTGCAACGTTGTTCGCCGACGCTGAGAACTTTGACGGCCAAACCGTAACCGTGGCGGGGTGGGTTCGCTCTGTCCGTGACATGAAGAATTTCGGTTTTGTGACCATCAACGACGGCAGTTGCTTCAAGGACCTGCAGGTCGTCATGGGCCGCGATGAGATTGCCAACTTCGACGAGGTTGCCCACGTAAATGTCGGTGCTTCGGTGAACGTGACAGGCGAGGTCAAGCTCACGCCCGAGGCGCAACAGCCCCTTGAGCTGACCGCGCGCAAAATCGTCATCGAGGGACCCTCCGCGCCGGACTATCCGTTGCAAAAGAAGCGCACGACCGTGGAGTTTCTTCGCACCCAACAACACCTCCGACCCCGTACAAACCTGTTCCGCGCGGTGTTCCGCGTGCGTTCGACCGCGGCGTTTGCGATTCACCGCTTCCTGCAGGAGCGCGGATTTGTGTATGTGAACACACCGATCATCACCGCCTCCGATGCGGAGGGCGCCGGTGAGATGTTGCGCGTCACGACAATCGATCCGGCCGACCCGCCGCGTGACGCCTTGGGCAATATCGACTACACGCAAGACTTCTTCGGGCGCCCGGTGAACCTGACCGTGTCTGGCCAGCTCAATCTTGAGAACTTTGCCCAAAGCCTCGGTGATGTCTACACCTTTGGCCCGACGTTCAGGGCCGAGAATTCTAATACGCCCCGTCATGCCGCGGAGTTTTGGATGGTAGAGCTTGAGATGGCGTTTGCGGATCTGTCCGACGACATGGACATCGCTGAGGAATTGCTCAAGTACGTCATCAGCTACGTCATGCGCGAGTGTCCCGACGAGCTTGCGATGTGCAACCGCTTCGTCGATAAGGGCTTGCTCGAACGCTTGGAGCACGTTGTTTCGAGTGACTTTGCGCGCGTGAGCTACACGGACGCGATTGCGGTCTTGGAGGAGGCCGTTGCTTCGGGCGTAAAGTTTGAGTATCCGGTGAGTTGGGGTATCGACTTGCAAACGGAGCATGAGCGTTTCCTTGCCGAGCAACATTTCGGACGTCCGACATTCGTTTACGACTACCCGGTCGAGATCAAGGCATTCTATATGCGTCTCAACGATGACGGCAAGACTGTTGCCGCGGCGGATTGCCTTGTTCCTAGGGTCGGGGAGCTTGTCGGCGGGTCCCAACGTGAGGAGCGCCTCGACGTGCTTGAGCGCCGTATCGCCGAGCTTGGCATGGATGCGGAGCAGTATCGCTACTACTGCGATTTGCGCCGCTATGGCACGTGCGCGCATGCGGGCTTTGGTCTTGGCTTCGAGCGTCTCGTGATGTATCTCACGGGCGTGAGCAACATCCGCGACGTCATCCCTCACCCCCGTACTGTAGGCAACGCGGACTTTTAGTTGTTGATTGTATGACAAATTTCGCTCGCATGTGATAAGTGTCGTTCACATATGACAGGCGCCCGTAACGTGCGCGGCGTCTGGCAGGTGCCGAGGATCTGACAATCGACACCGACCTGATGGGAGCCTGTCGCGTGCGACACCGATCACAGGTTTTTGGCATACGCGGCACCCTCCCTGTCTAAAAAATTACAAAAATTTTTTAGACTCTGGGAGGCCATTTCAGCAAAACCGCAGCTCAGGCGGGTGTGACGGGGGGGGGTACCTACATGATTTATGTGGGTTGCCAGAGGATGATTCCTGTTGCAGAATAATCATATTTGCATTATAGACTCACTTCATAGGATGGTCAGCTCGGTGTGGGATGGCCATTTGTGCGCATGGGAGGCCACCATGGAAAGAGCAACCGCCATGGAAAGAACGGACACGAAGGCCGCGCGACGCCCCCGCCTCGCGTCGCTTGTAGCCGCGCTTGTCGCCGTCGCCCTCTCGGTGGCGACGATAGCATACGCGGCCTCTCTCACCTTGACCCCCAACTACGATTGGTACACCA
>CAZOGL010000089.1:0-3199 GCA_964579575.1 uncultured Eggerthellaceae bacterium
ATCCAGATGTTTCCGAAGGGTTGGACCGACACCGGCATGAGCGACGGCAACCGAGCGTTTTGCATGGGAAACGCGCTCGTGGTGGGGATTCCCCACGAAATAGGCAAAAGAATCGGCAGGTGCGGCTAGGGCAAGGGTATGCAACAAATGCGTTGAAACCCTTTTAATCTGTCGTCTAGCGGAGTCGCGCTAGCAGCTGCAAGCGATTGTTGATGCCAATTTTCGCAAACGCGTTGTAGAGATGCTTCTTAACCGTGGAGACGGAGATGAAAAGCGTCTCGGCGATCTCTGGGTCTGTGAGTCCCTCCAGCGCCAGGCCCACCACCTCGCCCTCGCGAGCAGTGAGGTTGTACCTCTCTGCGAGGTCGGCGGCTTGCTTCTCAATAGCCTCGACGCTAGAGGGCTCGGTTTGCAGCGCATGCAATTTTAGCGTCAAATGCTGCGCAAGCAGATTGCCTATATAGACGTCGCGCTCGTTGAAATCCCCCGTCTCTTCCTTGTTAAACAGCGCGAACTGCCCTATGAGCTTGCCGCCGTGTATCAACTCTATGCGCAACGGCCATCGGATGCCTTGGGGAATGTATATCTCGTTGTAGAGGCGAGAATAGAGAAAGACCCGGTCAGGGATGAGGTCTGAGTCTCGGAACGCATAAGAGTGACTCTTCACGGTCATGAGCTTGAAGAAGATGTCGTCCTCGAAGCTGCCCGTCAAAAACTCGTCAAAATACTTTGCCTCCAAGCCATCGGCGTAGGCTTCATAGAAACCCCGCGATTCCTCAAAGGGGAAGAATGTCCCCTGGTCGCAAGGGATGAGCGAACAGATGTATTCGAGAGCCTCCTTGGCGTAGGACTCGATAGACGTGGTCATGTTGATGCGACAAATCATGTCCAAGATGAACTCCCAGTCGCGTTGAAGCAACTCTTCAGACATAAGAAACACCCAATTCCCCAAATGGTTTGAATCGCCCTTGCCCTCTGTCGGAATCATACCACCGCCGCTCTTCCTACCTACAAGAATACCAGGCTCTCAACCGCATCTTCTACTATTTGGGAAGGTTCTCCTCATTTGGTGCCAGAACAGTACAGTCCCCGCGTGAGAATCTTCCTAAAATGCGGAAAGCCTGCGAGATGCCCCCCACAAAAATAAACCGAGATTCTCCCGTTGGACAATTGAGTACCCCTCTCGCAACGAAATACCATTGGCGACGTCCACGGGAAGTGGGCGCATCTGACCACTAGGAAACGAAAGAAGGGAAATCATGAAAAACAGGGGTTTGATGTTTTTTGTGCTCTACTGCGCAACGATGTGTATGTCGCTAAGCCAATTCAAGATCGTTCCGATCCTGAGCCAGCTCACCGAAAACCTCGGAATCACCTATGCGCAAAGCTCTTGGATGATGTCGGTCTTCACCATCGCGGCGATTATCCTCGCCATACCCATCGGCGGGATTGTGGCGAAGGTTGGTCCCAAGAAGTCCTACATCACGGTGCTCATCATCATGGTGCTAGGCAACGTTCTAGGTGGTTTTGCCATCGACAACTACCCGCTGCTGCTGTTCAGCCGCATCCTCGAGGGCTGCGCCTTCGCTATTTGGAACATCGCCGGCGTCACCCTCATTAACATGTGGTACCCGGACAAAAACAACGGCCTGTTCATCGGCACATTCATGACGTTCGCCGCAATAGCGTCGTTTATCATGCTCAACGTGGCTGTCCCTATCTCCAACGCCGTTGGCATGACTAGCCTTTGGTGGGGCGTTGCCATCCTCACCATCGTCTTCACCGGCCTGTTCGCCCTTGTCGTCAAGGAAGCCCCCATGGTTGAGCAGCAATCCGGCATTGACGAAAAGTCCGAGAGGGGTGGCCTAGGCTCCGATTTCACCAAGCGAGGCATCTGGGCATTGTGCATCTCCCAACTAATCATCGGTTTCGTTCTGTACTTCTTCCTCAACAACTATCCTTCTCTGTTCACGGCGTGCTACGGCCTCGATCAGGGCGTTGCGAACTTCTACGGCAGTCTCAACGGCCTGTTCGGCATCCCCGGCTGCATCCTGGGCGGCTTCATCCTCGACAGGCTTGGCAAGGAGGGTGCCCCCAAATTCGTCGTCTTTTGCTTCATCGTCATCGCCGTCGTCGGCTTTGCAACAGCGATTCTTGCTCCTTGGGCTTGGCTGTTCGTCCTCCATACGTTGCTCACGGCCGTGTTCCCGGGCCTGGTCCTCACCGCCAACAACTACTTGGTGCCCAAGTGCGTAAGCAACCCCAAAAACACCGGTCTTGCCCTCGGCGTACTCACGCTCTTCTACAACGTGGGCATCTTCATCGGCAGCCCCATCATCATGTACGCAGTGGAAGGCAGCGGCTCTTGGATGATGGCATCCTACGTGCTGCTCGCCGTAGGTTGCATCGGTCTCGTCGCCGCCATCGCCTACATGGCCATCGCGAAGAAAAGCGCCTCGGCTCAGGCTTAAACGCGTCGGCCACAAAGACCCAACTAGCAAAAAAAGGAGACAGGAATGACCAAGATAGCATCAGTCGCAATGTCGGTGGATCCGCGCGACAAGCAGCGCAACATCCAGGTGATGGACGCCTATATCGAGCAGGCAGGAAGCCAAGGCGTAGAGCTTATAGTGTTCCCGGAAATGGCCGTGTGCGGATACGGCACAAAGGGCATGAACGAATACTGCGGCGAGGACCACGTTGCCTACATCGATATGGCAGAGCCCGTACCGCAAGGCGAGACCGTGAGGCATTTCGAGGAGCTCGCGAGAAAACACTCCATGCACATCGTATTTGGCATGGGAGAGAGCGACCCCGACCGCTTCGACGTGGTGTACAACACCGCCGTGCTCCTTGGGCCCGACGGCTTCATCGGCAGCTACCGCAAGGTGCACCAGCCGCTTAACGAGCGCTTTGTCTTGTACCCCGGGTGCGACGAGCCGCCTGTGTTCGACACCTCATTGGGCAAGATCGGCCTGCAAATCTGCTTCGACAAGTGCTTCCCCGAGTTTGCGCGCATACTGGCCCTGAAGGGGGCGCAAATTATCGTGAACCCGGTGTGCTGGCCCAATTTCAGCGGCAAGGAAGACGACCCCGACCAGGTTGCCTACGAGCTCTATGGGTGCTCGCGTGCGGCAGAGAACATGGTGTTCGTGGTTGAATCCAACCATAGCGGCACGAACATGGCTGCGACCAGCCG
>CAZOGL010000090.1:0-3178 GCA_964579575.1 uncultured Eggerthellaceae bacterium
AACATCGCCCGAATGGGCGTAAACGCAAGTGACGAGGAAGACAAATTACGCCCAACGCGCGACGTACTTTCCCAAGTGGGCGTAAATCGCGACGACCGAGCGCGAACTTTACACCCACCGGCACACCCAACAAATCCCCAACAAACCCCGCAATACAAATGTGGCTCCGCCGATTGGCGGAGCCACATTTTCAGGCCAACGAGTTAGTCGTGTTCTTTTTGCTCAGCGGCTTCATTAATTCCGTTAAAACACCCGTCGACCTATTGACAAGAGTAGTGACCAACGCTCTTGAAAATAAGACTTGTCTTTGAATTTTTTATAGGGGAAGATAAAAGGTTTTAGTGCTTTGAACTGGGATTATTCGAGATAATCATTATACGTTGAAGTATAGCGCATCACGCAAGCCGCGTCATCAGGAGTTCTGATTTTTTTCGTACAAAACCCTGCATTATTCAGAACAAAAACCTGACAAAATCACGACAAAATTACTTCTAAAAGCAGGATAGAACCTCTACCTATCCCTGACAAAAACGCTACGTATAGTATGCAGGTGTGCGGGTTAAATCTCCCAAACGACCCATCTTGGCAAGGATAGCGCCTCCCTATGATGGTCAGCCAAGTCGAGTCCCACCGAAACCGATATCCGAAATCAACCGGATCGGGGGATCGGGACCCTCGCAACACGCGACGATCATGTAGGGAGGCGTTTATGAGCATCACGGTCATGGGTATACCTTTTGCCTGTTCAGCTTTTATCCTAGAGGCAGGACCTCTCGCCAAGGCAACGGACGCCTTGTTGCGACGCAAGCACGAGGCAATGGGACGCTATTGGGACGACATGCTTCATCAGTGTCTTTCCGAGAAGGACCCCTCTCCTGCGACGTCCCGATGGCTCAAATCCCAACAGGTCTCCCTTGCCAGCGGAAAGCTTTGCCGTGAACGGGCCCAAAAGCTCATCGAATCAAACCTTGTCCCTGACGCGGGGAGCACCACCCCGCTCACCACCTTGGAAGACGAGCACAGAGCCTTTGCGTACACCCCTCCTCTCTACCAACGTATCGGATATGCCCTCCTCCCCACCGTCTCTCCCCTTGTGCTTATCGCAAGCGGCGCGTCGTTAGAAGCCGTGGCGTTGTCGAGCCTTCTCGGTCTTATTCTCACGCTTATCCTGATCTGCGACGTTCGCGCACGCATTATCCCTTATCAGGCCTGCATCGCCTACGGCCTCACCTCCATTGCGTGGGTTCTTACGACCCAATCGTTTGATGTCGCATTTTCCTCGTGTGTATTGGCCCTTATAAGCGCCGTCGTGCTCTCCCTTGTCGAGCGCGCCGCACTTGCCCTCACCTCCGCCTCGGCCATAGGTGCAGGAGATAGGCGCCTCATCCCCCTCATCTGTTTCCAAATCGGACTGGCGGGATTCTTCCCCGGACTTGTCGGGCTTTGTCTTGTCGCGGGTTTCATGGCAACAGTTGCCCTCATCCGCGGGGAATCACGACGGGCATATCTCCCCTTTGCCCCGGCGCTCGTATCCTTCGCCCTCGTGGGAACCCTTTGGCCCATGCTCCCGTTCGCATAACAGGAAAACGGTATTACGCCCTTTGGGGCTGATACATAGAAAGCCCCCAGGGGCACCAAGGCAACGGACGGTCACACGTCCAAAAGGCAACGGACGCTCGCACGTCCAAGAAAGGAAGAACCATGGAAAAGACCCTCGCATTGCGCTATGAGGACGACTTTGAGAACGGCGCCGAAACCGTTGAGATCGTGTTCGGCATCGTCTTGGCGGTCGGTCTTGGCGCCGCCCTCATCGCATTCCAAGGCGTAATCTTGGATGCATTATCGACTGCCAAGGAAACCGTCTCTAAGACCTTTGGCCAGCTCGCTAGCGGCAACGTGGGCTAGCAGGGAAGACCAGCCCCTAAACGACTCCGTCCGAGGGGGTTGGACAAGCGCCGCAGCCTGTGTGAGAGCGGGCTGCGGCAACCCCTAAACGCCACGCTTCCCCAACGAGGTTTCCCATGGATATCTTCCCTAACACATCCCGCAACGAACGTGGGTCTGCGGCACTCGAACTCGCAATGGCCGCACCGCTGCTCGTCCTCATGATGGCATTTTGCCTCGATATCGGCACATACCTCCAAGCCATGACAACCACGAGCTCTGCGGCGACCGCAGCAGCACGCTATCTCATGAACCACCCTAAGGACTCGGATGACCCTGGTGCCATCCGGGCCTATCTCGACGAGTGCTTTCCTGAGCTGGGTTTTGGCGCGGGAGAAGCACAGGTTGAGATCCTCATCGACTCAAAGGAGACACAATCTTATTCATATCGCCTGTATGACGGTGACACGCTCGTAGAGTTCCCCGCAACAGACGAACACGAACACTTCCGCGTCACCGTTGCAATCACGACAACATGGCCCGCGACGCTTCCCTTCCTCTCTGACGGAGACGGGACCTTTACGACCGAGGTGACGCGAGAAGGCGACGCAGACAGAACGGATGGAACGTCATGGTAGGAAAGACATGGGCGCGTATACGAAACGCCGAGCAAGGCTCCGAGATTCTCCAACTCGCATTGGCGCTCCCCGTCCTGCTCCTGTTGTTCGGCATAACCGCACAGGCCGGTATCTGGGTGTTCAGCGCCATCCAACTTGCCGACGCAGCAGAGTCGGTCGCATACGATGCCGACCTTGACAAGCTCATCCGCTACCAAGAATCTGGCAGCGAGGACGCCTCTTCCTACCTTGCGCAGGAGATCGCATCGCGCATGGTGGGAACGGACGCGAGCCGCCTTGTGGTCACCGATGTCGCAACCGAGACAAGCTCCTTCTCGCAAAGCGCGCCCATCGATAAGACCACGACAAACGGCGTCGTCACCCGTCTCACGCGAACCGAGACGACCGGCACCCTCGCATTCACGGTCAGCTACCGTTGCCCAACGCTTGTCGCCATCGGGGAACCCCTCACAATCGAGGGGCGTTGGACGAGAGACCGTCTCGTCAACCGCAAGGCGGAGGTGGAGTGACATGACGAGATGGAGAGAAATGGCGAGGTGGAACGACCTAGCGAGTCGGAGCGGCCTGGCAAGGCAGGGCGACACGGCGATGTGTTACGACATGGCGAGGCACAGCGACATGGCGAGGTGGAACGACCTAGCGAGTCGGAGCGGCCT
>CAZOGL010000091.1:0-3028 GCA_964579575.1 uncultured Eggerthellaceae bacterium
GTCGCGCTTTGGGCGTAATGGTCGCGCCTGGTCGCCTCAGATTACGCCCAGATTGCCCTCTTTGCGCGGCTTTGGGCGTAATCGGCCCTCACTGCCGCCCGTGCGGCGGGGTAAGGCGAGATGTGGGGGGAAGCCTATGCGCGGCAGATTAGGACGCGAGGGCGACCAGTGAGGTCGTTGACGATGCGGGTTGAGGAGAACCCAATCTGCTCGGCGAATGAGGCTGCCTCGCCAAGGCATGTCTCATGGAGCTCGCATGCGTAAATCCCTCCTGACTTAAGGGCGCGAAGTGCCCAAGGGGTGAGGCGACGAAAGATCAGGAGCCCATCATCACCACCGTCAAGGGCTAGTTCGGGCTCAAAGCCGGCCACTTCGTTTGGGAGGTCGGCGAGCACGGCGGAAGGGATGTATGGCGGGTTGCTCACAATCGCGTCGAAGGCGCCCATGAATGCGGGACGGGCGAGCTCGATAGGAGTCCCGAGGTCGCCTTGAAGCACGCCGACGCGATCAACGACGCCTGCGGAAATGACGTTTTCCTTAGCGAGGGCGACCGCCTTGTCGGAGAGATCGGTGGCGATTACGCGGACGTCGGGACGCTCGGTCGCTATGGAACACGCGATACATCCAGAGCCTGTGCAGATATCGGCGAGTAGGAATCCGTCAAAAGCAGGGGATTGCGGGGCTTCTGCGTCGGAATCGTTTGCGGCTCTCGCGTCGGAGTCGTTTGCCGGTTCTGCGTCGGAATCGTTTGCGGCTCTCGCGTCGGAGCCGTTTGATGCCGCCGCGTCGGATTTTGCAATCTCGTTCACCTCGCCCACGTGCCTGTCGCTGCCGAAGACGATTGCTTCACCATGTTGCTCGGCAGGTTCATCATCAGGGAATTCATCCTCCTCAACGAGCGCGCGAGTCGTGCCGCCTTCAGAGCTGCTTGTCGCTGTCGCGTCGGTGCCGCTTGCTGCTGCCGCATCACAGCTACTTGTCGCCGCCGCAGCGCGGAGGCTCTCAATCATCGCGGCACCTTCGTATTCGTTGACCTGCGAGTCGGTTGCCACGCGGCGTTGCATCGGGGGTAAGGCGGCCAATACCTCGCTTACCAAGACCTCGGTCTCAGGGCGGGGAATAAGGACGCCAGGCCTGACCTTGATGTCGAGGTAGCGAAACGGCGCGACACCGAGGATATACTGCAAAGGCTCGCCCGCTCCACGCCGCTTCACGAGCGGACGTAGGGTGTCGAGTTGCTCCGGCGTAAGCTCCTTGTCGAAATTCATGAAGAGCTCGATACGGGACATGTCAGCGACATGGGAAACGATGCTTTGCGCGCAGACGCGAGGATTCTCATCACCCTTGCTTGAGAGATACTCCTCACACCAGTCAAGCATCTCCTTGACGGTCCATGTCCTGCCTGCCACTTGTCCTCCTTCGACCTCGAGATGTGCCTGAGCAAGCATACCACCCAACTGCCAAGGTCCGACCGTGGACTGGCTGTTGGGCTAGCTGTTGGACTGGTTGTTGTCGAGATTGTTGGACTAGTTGGTGCCGATGACGCCGGAGATGATGGCCTCGACGATGCTGATGACGATGGAGGCGAGGAAGGCGGTGAACAAAGAGCTGAATTGCACGCCGCACCCAAAGAGGCTGATGCTGATGTTTGATGCGATAATCAGGACGATCGCGTTGATGAACAGGTAGAAGATGCCGAGAGTCAACACCGTGATTGGCAAGGTCAACACCTTCAAGATCGGTTTTACAACCATGTCGGCAAGCGCGAGGATGAGACCGAAGATCGCGAGGGCAATCCAAGCGCTTTCCCCGCCAACCGTGGTGACGCCGGGGATGAGAAAGACGCTGACCGCCGTGGCGATAACCGCTGCGATCCATCTGACGATACATTGCATGGTGGGGCTCCTTCCGCGGTTTCCCGCGGTTTCCCGCAGTTCTTCCGCCGTCCTTTCAAGGTCTTTGCCCTAGGATACCCTACGTTTCAAGAACTTCAAAAACCGATACGAAATCAACAATCCCAAAGAACAATCCCAGAGTAGAATATGCCCATTGCAAACAACAACTAGTGGAGGTGCGCTATGGAGGATGAGAGCAAACTTGTCGAGTATCTTGAGGAGGCGCGTGAGGTCTTGGTTGCCAGGCTGGACGGTCGCAAGCCCCGCATCGGTTTGGTCTTGGGAAGCGGCTTGAACCCGTTGGCGGAAGAGATCGAGGATCCGGTCTACATCCCCTTCGGCGAGGTTCCCAACATGTGTGTCAGCACCGCATGGGGCCATGTGGGTCGTTTCGTGTGCGGCAATCTTGGCGGCAAGTGCGTGCTTGCCATGCAGGGCCGCCTCCATGCGTATGAGGGTTACTCCAGTCTCGACATCGCCTTTCCGATTTGGCTCATGTCCAAGATCGGGATTGAGACGCTCATCACGACCAACGCCGCAGGTGCGATCAACGAGAACTACCATGTCGGCGAGTTTTGCATCATGAGCGACCAAATCAACTTCACCGGGCGCAATCCTACTGCTAATCCCGCCGCCGCCAAGCTGACCATGCGTTTCTTCAGTATGACCGACGCGTTCGATCCCGAGTTGCGCGAGCTTGCCAAACGTGTGGCTGCACAGGAGGAAGTGCCGGTACAAGAAGGCGTGTATCTGGGCCTTCTCGGGTGCAGCTTCGAGACGCCGGCAGAGATTCGCGCATTTCGTACCTGGGGCGCCGACACCGTGGCCATGAGTGTGTGCGAAGAGGTCATTGCCGCACGTCAGATGGGTATGCGCGTTCTCGGCATCAGCCTTTTGAGCAACATGGCCGCAGGCGTGGGCAGCGTTGACGGTGTCGGCGGCGCGAGCCCGGACGGCGACGAGGTCATGGCTACCGCCAAAGCTGTTGAGGCGAACTTCAGCCGCCTCGTGAGGGGTATCGTCGCGGGGATGTAAACCGAGAGGAGCCATGCGAGGAGCCATGTGAAAAGGAAGCCTCGCAAAGATGACCGCCTCGCGTGAGACCACAAGGCCGCGCTCGCTAGAAGAACCAT
>CAZOGL010000092.1:0-2866 GCA_964579575.1 uncultured Eggerthellaceae bacterium
TACTTGCATCATAGGTCGAAAAGTTGATACACTATTCGACTGAACAACTGCGCCCAAAAACAGAATGTGCTTTTTGGGACCTGTACACCAACGTGAAAGGACTTCGTGTGGCTGCAGCTTCAAAGACGAAGAAAAAAGCAAAGGACGAGGCCGAGGAGATCACTCCGGAAAAGGTCAAAAAGACAAAACCTAAGTCAGCCCGGACCAACGACGAAGACGCACCCAAAGAAAATCAGGATATGACACCGGACGAAGACGTCACAAGCGCGGCCGATGAGATTGCCGCAAGCTCGAACGAGGACGTCGCGAGTACGGTTGACAAGGTTGTTGCAGATGCGGCAGACGAGGACAGCGCGAGCGCGGTTGACGAAATCGCCGCAGGCACGGATGAAGCTGTCGCAAGCGAGGCCGACGAGGCTGTCGCGAGCGTGGCCGACGAAGCACCCATCGACCCTGACGAGGACTTGCTTGAAGGCATTCCCGAGGAGGAGCTCAAGGCTACCACCGACGTCCAGCTTCCCAAGGTTTCTTCTACCCGCACGCGCAAGACAACCCGCCGCAAGAACAAGGTCGACGCAAATATCACCATGCTTACGGGTGACCCCGTCCGCATGTACCTCAAAGAGATTGGCCGCGTTCCCCTGCTGACCGCAGCAGAAGAGATCGACCTCGCCATGAAGATCGAGGCCGGCGTCGCCGCCACCGAGCAACTCGAGAAGATCGAGAACGGAGAGCTCGAGGTCGATCGCCGCGAGAAGCGCCGCCTCACCCGCATCGAGCAGGTCGGCTTTGACGCAAAGCAAACCCTTATCGAGGCGAACCTCCGTCTCGTCGTATCTATCGCCAAGCGCTACGTGGGCCGCGGCATGCTGTTCCTCGACCTCATCCAGGAAGGCAACCTTGGCCTTATCCGCGCCGTCGAGAAATTCGACTACACAAAGGGCTTCAAGTTCTCCACCTACGCGACATGGTGGATTCGCCAAGCCATCACCCGCGCCATCGCCGATCAGGCGCGCACCATCCGCATCCCAGTCCACATGGTCGAGACGATCAACAAGCTTGTGCGCATCCAGCGCCAGCTCTTGCAGCAGCTCGGCCGCGAACCAACTCCGGAAGAGATTGGCAAGGAGATGGACATGACCGCCGAGCGCGTCCGCGAAATCCAAAAGATCTCCCAGGAGCCGGTTTCCTTGGAAACCCCCATCGGCGAGGAGGAGGATTCCCAACTCGGCGACTTCATCGAGGACAACGAGGCTGTCGTCCCGCCTGACGCCGCAAGCTTCTCCATGTTGCAAGAGCAGCTCCGCAAGGTCCTCGACGGGTTGGCTGAACGAGAGCGCAAGGTTATCATCCTCCGCTTCGGCCTCGAGGACGGCCATCCCCGCACCCTCGAGGAGGTCGGCCGCGAGTTTGGCGTTACGCGTGAACGCATTCGCCAGATCGAGAGCAAGACGTTGGCAAAGCTCCGCCATCCGAGCCGTTCCAGCAAGTTGAAGTACTACCTCGAGGACTAATCCTCTCCAACCGTGCAACAAGGAAGGGCGCTCGCACCAAGATGTGGGCGCCCTTTTTACCAAGGAGACACCCATGGCGGACACCCCCTCCACAACCATCACCATCCCTGACGCGTCCGGCGGAACTGAGCACGAGGTCGCCGTTTACGACAAAGGGGCCTTCCAATTCGCCTCACGTTTGCGCAAGGTGTCCAAAGAGCGACGAAAGTGGGCTCGGAGCGAAAACATCGCCTGCTATCGCATCTACGATGCCGACCTCCCAGAATATTCGGCCGCCGTCGATATCTATGTCGACCTCGATGGCCTAGAGGTAGACTCCGATGCCACGCGTATCACCTATCCCCCCTTGAAGGAGTTGGACCTCGACGAGATCCGCCGTCGCACCTACGTGCATGTCGCCGAGTACGCTGCGCCCAAAACGATCGACCCAGTAAAGGCCGAGCAACGCTTCAAGGACCTAATCGCTGTCATTCCCGCCTCCCTTGGCATCCCCGCAGACCATATCTTTTCCAAGGTCCGCAAACGCGACAAGGGCGGCTCACAATATGCCGAGAATCGCAAGCCCTTCCTCTTCCACACGCAAGAGTCCGGTTTGTGCTTCGAGGTCGACATGAACGGCTATCTCGATACCGGCTTGTTCCTCGACCATCGCACGACTCGCGAGATGGTTGAGAGGCTCTCCGCCGGAAAACGCGTCCTCAACCTGTTCTCCTATACCGGATCCGCCTCGGTCCATGCCGCCGCAGGTGGAGCCGCCGCCACGGTCACGGTGGATTTGTCCCAAACGTATTTGGAATGGGCCCGACGCAACATGACGCTCAACGGTTTCACCCAACGCAACCACATGTACCAGCGTTCCGACACCATGGCATGGCTCAAAGGAGCCGCCGAGAAGGGCTATCGATTCGAACTGATCTTTGTGGATCCACCCACCTTCTCCAACTCCAAGTCCATGGGCAAGACAGTATGGGACGTCCAGCGCGACCACCTTGAGCTGCTCCATCGTTGTGGACGCGTCTTGGCAAAAGGAGGTCTTATCGTCTTCTCCTGCAACCGACGCTCCTTCAAACTCGACGAGGAGGGACTGCGCGGCGACGGATTCGTCTTCAAAGACGTCTCGGCCCAGACCATCCCACGCGATTTCCAACGTAACCCCAAGATTCATAAGTGCTATCTGCTAAAGAAGCGCGTCTAGCCGGCCTGGAAGCTTCTAACCAGTTTGGAAAGCTGGCCGACCCGGAAAGTCAAAAAGAAAACGCACCTGCCGACGTTACGTAAACAGGTGCGAAGAGTTCAAAAATGGCTCCCCGGGTAGGATTCGAACCTACAACCCTCCGGTTAACAGCCGGATG
>CAZOGL010000093.1:0-2796 GCA_964579575.1 uncultured Eggerthellaceae bacterium
TTAGCCGACACTACGTTGTTGATCGTCTCGGTGCGGAAGCTCTTGTATTTGTTGGCGGCATCCTTGGCGTTGTACTGGATGCTGCTGCCGGCCTTGCTTAAGATCTCGCCAACAATCTGCACGCTTTGCACAATCTCGTCGTCACCTGCAAACGCCGTGCCGACTGCCGGCATCACCACAACGCTTATTCCCTTCTCCATGAGCGCGTTGGCCTGGTCTTGCGTTATGCCGCCGTAGGTCTCATCGCAAGTGAGCACCACCTTGGCGCCGCTGGCAACAATAGCGCTCACATCGGCGCTGCCCGAAGCCCGGCCGTTGCCGCTCCAGGCCACCTGCACGTTGGCGAGCTCATCGCCGTTGGTACTGAACGCGCCCTTGCTGCGCATGCGCGAAAGCCATTCGCTATCGGCTGCCGCCAGGGCGTTCTTGCCGCCGAGCATCTGCACGATGGTGGCGTACTCGCCCGCTGCGGCGATGCTGCTGGCATAGGGCAAGTTGGCATAGCTACCGTCGCTGCCGTACACCTGGCCGGTGCCGCCATTACCCTGGCCGCCGCCATCACCGTTGTAGCTGGAAGGATCATCACCGGAAATGTTGTCGGTGCCGGAGTTGCCACCGGTAGAGGAATCGTTGGTATCGGCCTTCTGAACGTACGAATTGCTCTTGTTCGAGTTCTCCTCTTCCGCTGTGGAGCCATCGATAGAGGCCGTGGTTCCGCTTCCGTTTTCGCTGCCCTGGGCTGCTTCGCCCGAGCCCTCGGTTGCCTTGCCGTCGTTGGAGGCAAGGTCGCTCTGGCTTTTCTGCTGGGCTTCTGCTTCGTTCGGGGTTTGGCTGTCGTACTTGGGAGTATTGTCCGAGTCATCTGCCTGCCGCTTATCGTTCTCGGAGTTGTACTGCTCATCTGCCCAATTCTCTTGCAGCGGGCTGGTTGCATCGTTATCGGTGATGGGCTGCAGAGAGTTATCCACCGGGGCGCTCTGGTCGATGATGAGCTGGGTCAGCACGTCGGTGTCCTTGCAGCCAACCATGGAAAACACCAGCATGCAGGAAAGCACCGCCGAAAACGCTACACGCACCGCAGCATAGGCTTTGCCGTTCTTCTTCATCTGCATGCTCCTTGCAACCGAGCCGATACTTCTCAGGCAAGGAATGTTTCTTGGCAAAAAGGGGCTGCAGGCAGTTTTCCGGGCCGCTTACAGAGCACGCCCCAACGCCGCAGGCTTTCTAGCACAAAGAAAAATTGCCGTCCCCAGATTTATGATTATACACAATGCATTTATCAATTATTTAAATAAATCTATATTTTAGGCTCAGAATAGTTTAGGGTTGGTTGCAAAACTTAACGCAACACTGAAGAGCTAAACGCAACAAATTGGGCGACATGCTAAAACAGGGGGTGCGGACGTTTCTTTGGACCAACCTATGCGGCTAGTCCCCTGCTCCTTCGGTACTCATTCGGGCTCATCCAGCCCAGCGACTGTTTGATACGACCATCGTTGTAGAACTCGAGATAATCGTCAAGCATCATCGTGAACTCAGTCATTGTAACGTCCTGCCAGCTCCTGAAGTAGAAGAACTCGTTCTTCAACCGGCCAAAGAGTCCCTCGCAGGCACTGTTATCCGGGCTGCATCCCTTCTTAGACATCGACCGGGTAATGCCGGCTTTCTCGCATATCGATATCCACCCCGGCCAGCGGTAATGGACTCCGCGATCGGAATGGCAGGTCGGACTCTCTTTACCCTTCAATTGCGCGACCGCCTTAAGGAGACTCGAGTTGGCCAGCTCAGCGTTGGGGCTCGTGCCTATCGACCAAGAAACCACCTTACCGTCGTAGCAGTCGAGTTTCGCCGACAGATAGCACTTCCCGCACGGCAGGCCGAACTCCGTAATGTCGGTGAGCCAGAGCTCGTTGGGCCGGTTTGCATGGAAGTTGCGCTTGACCAAGTTCTCAGGGGCGTCAGATATCTCGCCGCCGTAGGAGCTGTAGCGCCTGGCCCTCTTGACGTAGACAACCCTGCATCCCTCCTCGGCCATCAGCCTTCGCACGATCTTCTCGGAGATTCTCACACCTGAGCTGACAAGCTCGTGATGCACGTAGCGATAGCCTCGCCTGCCGTTTGCGCCGTCGAATATCTCTACGATTCGTCTCCTGACCGCGGCGTACTTGTCTCCTGCCAACATGGCCTTGCGACAATACTCATATGAACTCTTCGAGATCCTCAAGAAACCGGTGAGCTCTCTCAAGGGACGGCCTGTCTCCAGCCTCAACTTGTCGATCAGCTTGGTTTTCTCCACGTTGGTCATCTTGTCGAGGCCCTCTACTTTTAAAAGTTCGACCGCGCCCCTGAGGATGTCGTTTTCCAACTCGAGCTGGCGCACCTTTTCCTCGAGGTCGCCGTCGAATCCGTCGTAGGCCCGTCCTCCTCCGCCCGTTGGCGGCTTTGCTGGCTTGTCGGCCATTGCGCCTCCCACATCCCTGTCTCGCCTGCGGACCCAATTGTAAACGATTGCAGCATTGGAGACGCCGAGGCTGCGAGCCACCTGGGCGGCGTCGCCGACGTCGTCGAACATCTTGATCGCAAGCGACCTGACTTCAGGGTCGTAGTGCTGGTATCGGGGGCCGGCCGTGCGGGTATGGGCGGCATCGTCACGGTTGATCCACTTGTACAGCATGGTCCTCGTGGGATAGCCAAGCTTCCTTATCGTCAAGGTAACGGACCCGAGCTCACTGTAGAGCGCAACCGCTCTTTCCCTGTCTTCCTGCGTGTACTTTGCCATGCGAACATCCTTCCTGG
>CAZOGL010000094.1:0-2765 GCA_964579575.1 uncultured Eggerthellaceae bacterium
GTCGCAGTCGAGATGCGCGGGGTGACGTTTGCGTATCCGGATGCGGCGGCGCCTGTCTTGCGTGGAGTTGACCTTGCGATCGAGCCGGGCGAGATGGTCGTGGTCATGGGCTCGACCGGATGTGGGAAGTCGACGCTTGTAAACCTCATCCCGCGATTTTACGACGTGACGGAGGGCGCCGTGCTTGTCGATGGCGTTGATGTGCGCGCGTGGAATCGGACAGAGCTGCGTCGTTGCGTTGTTCCGGTCTTGCAACGGACCGAGTTGTTCGCGGGCAGCTTGGAAGACAATGTGGCTTGGGGTGCGAAGACCGCAGGCCTTGCGCCTGGCGTTGCGACTGATGAGGCAATTTCGCGTGCGTTGCGTGTGGCCCAAGTCGATGAATTTGTCGATGAGTTGCCCGGCGGTGTAAAGGCGGAGTTGGCTACAGGCGGCGCAAACCTGTCCGGTGGCCAACGTCAGCGCGTCGGCATCGCGCGTGGCTTGGCGGCAAACCCCCGCGTCCTCATACTCGACGATGTGACAAGTGCGCTTGACACGCGCACCGAGGCCCGGTTCCTTTCGGCGCTTCATACCGAATACCCCTCGACGACCAAGGTTGTTGTCGCTCAACGAATCTCGGTAGCACGCAGGGCCGACCGCATCATCGTTTTGGATGAGGGTCGTATCGTGGGCGAGGGAACCCATACCGAGCTGATGGGCGCCTGCCCGGTCTATCGCGATATCGTCGCGTCGCAGATGGAGGTGGACGTCGATGCCTAGTACGTACGCCTTCCAAGAAAAGATGGCGAGGGCGAGCGCCGTAAGCCGGGACGCAAAAAGCGAGAGGGCGCAAAACTCGGGCAGCGCGGGTGGCCCTGGTGGGCCTGGTGGCCCGGGCGGCCCTGGCGACCCTGGCGGCTCCAAAGTCGCAAGCGGCGCGGGCGGCCCAAGTGGCGCCGCAGGCGGTCCCGGCGGCCCTGGGATGTTTGGTGGCCCTCCCGGTCCTCCCGGAGGCCCCTTTGCCGAGAAGGGTCCGCGCGCTCAAAACGTCGGCTCGACGCTCAAACGCATGGTGAGGTATTTCGCGCAGGAGATGGTGTTGACGGTTGCGATGCTTGTGGTCGTGGCTATCTGCACGGTGAGCTGCATCGTTGCCCCCGCGTTCCAAAGCAACGCCGTGGACATCATCGCAGGTACGCTCGACGAGTCGTTTGCCCCCGCACTCGCGGGCATGATCATCGCGTACGGAATCTACGCGTTGTGCCAATTCGGCGAGTCCTTCATCAGCGCCCATCTTTCCCAGCGCATCGTGTCGCGTATGCGTACGGAATTGTTTGGTCATGTCGTCGACTTGCCGATTGGCTATCTCGACACCCATAGTTCCGGTGATGTCATGAGCCGTATGACCAACGACATCGACAATATCTCGAACACGGTTTCCAAAAGCTTGCCGAGTATGTTCTCGAGCGTGCTTACCATCGTGGGCACCGGCGGGGTGATGATTTGGTATTGTTGGCAACTTGCGTTCATTTGCTTCACGACGGTGCTCTTGACGGCCGCGGCGACGAAGTTCTTATCCAAACGGGTGCTCAGGTATTCGCGCGAACGCCAGACGCTTTTGGGGACACTCAACGGGACGGTTGAGTCGACGGTTGCGGGATATCGCACGGTGACGGCGTATAACCGCCAGGATGCGTGCATCGAAGAGTTTTGCAAGACCTCCGACGCGCTTACTCGGGCGGGGATTCGCACCGAGTCGTTTGCGGGCGTCATGGGCCCGATCATGAACGGCATCGGAAACATCGGATTTGTCATCGTCGCGGCGTTCGGCGGGTGGTTCGCGCTTCAGGGGCTCGTCTCTGTCGGCGTCATCTCGGCGTTCATCATCTACCAAAAGCAATTCAGCCGCCCGGTGAACGACCTTGCGCAAATCTACGGCCAGCTTCAAAGCGCCGTTGCGAGCGCCGAGCGTGTCTTCTCGATCCTTGACCAACCAGTCGAGGACATGACTGGTGAGGAGTTGGCGTTGCGTGAGCGCGGGGTTGAGCCCACGGTCGTGTTTGACCATGTGACGTTTGGCTACGACCCCGACGCTCCGGTGCTTCGCGACTTCACGCTCGAGGTTCCTGCGGGCAAGAAGGTTGCGCTTGTCGGTCATACCGGCTCGGGCAAGACGACGGTCGCGAATTTGCTTATGCGCTTCTACGACCCGCAAGAGGGACGCATCCTGGTCGGGGGACAAGACCTCGCCGGTGTCGCGCGCCCGAGTTTGCGCGCCGCGTGTTCGATCGTCTTGCAGGACGCGACGCTGTTCAGCGACACAGTCGAGGCAAACGTGATGTACTCGAACCCCGATGCGGGCAAGGACGCGATGTTGCGTGCTGCGCGTATCAGCCGCAGCGACGAGTTTATCTCTGCGCTACCCGTTGGATACCAAACGGTTCTTGTTGGGGCGGGTGCGAACATCAGCCAAGGTCAATGTCAACTTCTCGCCATTGCGCGCGCGTTTTTGGCCGATCCTGACATCCTTGTGCTTGACGAGGCGACGTCAAACGTCGACACGCGTACCGAGGCCGCAATCCAAGAGGCGATGCAAAGCATCATGAGCAATCGCACGAGTCTCGTGATTGCCCATCGTCTCTCGACGATTCGCGATGCGGACATCATCGTGGTGCTCGACCATGGGCGCATCGTGGAGCGCGGTACGCATGCCGAGCTGCTCGAGCTCGGTGGCGCCTACCGTGCGCTGTATCAAACGCAGTTCGAGGGCTTGAAGACCTAAG
>CAZOGL010000095.1:0-2719 GCA_964579575.1 uncultured Eggerthellaceae bacterium
AGACAAAGGAGCCGTACCTCGTGTCCAGGAACGTACAGGCGGTCCCCGTCTGGGCAATCTAGGTTGCTTGCAGGGATTTTCACGCGCTAAATCAAGCGCGAATATTTACGCGTGATCTTACGTTCGATTTTCAAGCGCAAAGCATGGTGGCAGGCTATTTGCGGTCGGCAAAAGAGCGGCGCACCGACCACGATCCCAGGGAGAAAGACTCGAGGCAAGTATGCAAAAGCAATTTATCGGCTGATTGCGACTCGAATGCCGTATCGGAACGTTTTCCTGCGAATTGCAAACTCCCAGGTAGCTTGAGAGTTGAGTTTGCAGCGAAAATCACGCAACGCCCTGACCTGCAGAAATATGAAGAAGAATTCTCGGGGACAAAAAGTTAAACTCACGGGCCTGAGTTTACGTTGGAGTTTAAATTTCTGTCCCAAATTTGTCCCCGAGTTTCCAGGAAAGTCTAGGTTAAAGGAAAACAGCCCTCAACAGCGTCAAAATTCGGGCTCAAACCGCATACATATGCTCAAGTCTCATAAACCAGCAACCATCGAGTGGGAATAATTAAAGACGGTACTTAGCGATACTTGACGGTATCCAGCGATACTCAAATTGCCAGCCATCCGAAACAGCTCCAAATCATTAAGAGGCGGCACGACGCGCGTGCGTTATGCCGCCTCTTTTAGTGCGCCGTTACGGCTACGTAACAATCTGGCGCGTATAAGCAAAACCCAGCCAGGTATTTGCATCCTGACTTTCAAAAGTTTAAGATTATTCAAGTTTTGAAACCGAGGAGGACGAGAATGGCCTGGGTAGACCGCGAACTTTACATGGACCGCCTTCGAGCACTCAAGGGCACAAGGGACGTCAAGGTAATCACCGGCATGCGCCGCTGCGGCAAGTCCGAGCTCATGAAGGCGTTCGCCGCCGAGATGGCGAGAGAGGACCCTGGCTCCAACAGCGTCTACATCGACCTGCTCGACCTCGACAACGAGCCCCTCCTCGAATACCACGCCCTGCACCGCGAGATAGAAAACCGCCGCAAAGACGGTATTCCCAACAGGCTCTTCATCGACGAGGTGCAGCTGTGCGACGGTTTCGAGAAGGCCATCAACAGCATCCATTCCCGCGGCGGCTGGGACATCTACCTCACGGGCTCCAACGCGTTCCTGCTGAGCTCCGATTTGGCGACATTATTCACAGGGCGCCACAGGGAGGTGCACATCCTGCCCTTCAGCTTCGGCGAGTACCGTGCCTACTTCGGCGGGCAAGGCCCCGTCGACGACGCCTTCGACGATTTCGTCAGGCGCGGCGGGCTTGCGGGCTCCTACGATTACGCCGACGCCGCAGAATCGTACGGATACATCCGCGATGTGTACAAAACCATCCTCACCCGCGACCTCGTGCAGAAGTTCTCGCTGCCCGATACGCACGTGCTCGAGAGGCTGGCCGAGTACATGCTGGACAATTCGGGCAACCCCAACTCAGCGAACAACATCGCCAACGTGCTCGATGCGAACAACGTCTCCACGAACCACGTCACCGTCAGGCGATACATGTCATACCTACGCGATGCATTCGTCTTCTACGAGGCGCAGCGATACGATATCAAGGGGAAGAAATACCTAACCACCCAGGCGAAGCACTACGTCTGCGATTCGGGGATGCGCTACGCGGTGCTCGGAACGCGCAACATGGACTGGGGCCGCATGTACGAGGGCATCGTATTCCTCGAGCTGCGAAGGCGCGGCTGGGAGGTGTACGTCGGCAAGCTGTACCAGAAAGAGATCGACTTCGTCGCGAAAAGAGGCTCCGAGCTCGTCTACATCCAGGTAAGCGACGACATCACCGCATCGAAAACCCTCGAGCGCGAGCTTTCGCCGCTTCTTGCGATCAGGGACGCGTACCCAAAGGCCCTCATCGTCCGCACGAGGCACGAGGCCTACACGATTGAAGGCGTGCAGATCCTCGATCTGCCCAGATGGCTTCTTGGCGAGCAGGGGTTTTAAGGCGCCCGACGCCTTGGATGGAATTGATCGAAAACGGGAATACCGTTCCCGCAATCGTTTTCTCAAAAGACTAGCCGTAAAAAGAAAGGACGGGGCATGCCCGCAGAAACAAAGGCTCGCTCCGTTGAGCCAGACGAATGCTTTCTGACTTAACCGTGGTAGGCTCCTGCATTAAAGCCATCAGCCTTGCCAACCAGATGCCAACGGACGTCAAGTGTGAGTTACCTTAATCGGGGCGTAACCCGATAATTTCATTGACAATAAAAGAATCGGAGAACCTTAGATATCCTAAAGGTGTCAAATCAAAGGAACAGAAAGGCTCTCCGATGGCCCATGTTAACACGCCCAGCAAGCTTGTCGACGCGTTTGCCGACCACTTTCTTCCAGAGCTCCTAAAGACCGAGGACTTCGACGCGTTCGAGGAGCTCGTCAGCTGCGACATGCGCAACATCGCAGCCAAGGCCATGGCGCTATGCCTCGAGAGGTTCGATGCCATGCTCCTTGAGAGCATCCCGCGGGGCTGGTCGGTCCACGAGCACGCGTCACGCAGGTCGCCAGGGATGAGGGGGTGTCGGAGCCGACCGTGCGCATGTACCGCTTACCCGAGCGGATCAAGATATGAGAAGAACCCCAGATTCTAGACAACCCCTGACTGGCAGAAACATGGCGACCCCTTTGCTAGCCCGCAAGATTCGGGATCTGCAGCAAGAACTTCC
>CAZOGL010000096.1:0-2532 GCA_964579575.1 uncultured Eggerthellaceae bacterium
GCGTGCTAGCCCACGACGACGAGGGAGCCACCTACCCCAACGCTGCCATCGGCGACGACTCCTGGGGCATGTGGTCCAACGTGAAATTCTTCTCGACGTCCGAGCTGAGGGCGTCCTCGTCCGCCGCGGTGCTCAACGCGGGCCATGCGCAGGACGTGCTGAACAAGCAGGAATCCGACTGGGTGTATTGGTATATTTCCGGTAGCGGTTACCCGACGCTGAACATTTGGGACGAGCCCAGCAGTCGCACGGCGCTCACCTCTAGTAACATCACGGCGTCGTGTTCCGAATTCGCCGAATACGCTGGCACCGTCGAGGCTATCCCCACCGTGCTGGTGAGCATCAAGCAATCCGACGGCACCTCCAAGGCGCTTACGCAGAACGTCGATTACTACGTCATTCCCCAGTCGGGCGCCACGGCCATGACCAACCCTAACACGCCGTACAAAGCGTCCATCATCGGCATCGGCAATTACGAGGGCACCGTCAGCGACGTCTGCAGCTACGGCATCGGCCCGTGCGATCTGAAGAATTGCGACGTATCCGTGTCGCAGGAGACGTACAACTTCGAAACGCCGGTGTACCCCGACGCCGTGTACGTGACCAACCCGGCCGGAGCGCAGCTTGACGCATCCGAGTTCCGCTATGAGATTTACGACGGCGATACCTACGCGCTGACCAGCGGGAACCAGAAGCGCGGCGTGCTCTACGACAGCGAGGGCTACGTGAGCTGGGACGGCGGCGCCACGCGCCAGAGCGTTTCGAGCGCGCATGACCGTCTCACTGGCGACTTGACCGGCACCGATTACATCCTGTACAACGCCGACGGCGAGGCCATCTTCAAGGTCGAGAAAGGCACGCAGTATATCGTCGACCCGCTCACGAGCGAGGCGACCGAGGGCAACGGCCCCATCTACTACAAGCCCGCGCGCGAGGGCGTCACGGGCGGCGGCCTGGCGGGCTACATCGTGAAGGTGAGCGCCAGGTCCGAGAGCAAGAACCTGAAGTCCGACAGCTGGACGACCGGCCAGTACGTGGTCGACCCGATTGATTTGTACAAGGGCGCCACCATCGACCACGTAAACGTTTCCATCCCCACAGCCGACGGCACCTCGACGCAGTCGTACATTTGGTACTGGAACTCCGAGAAGTCGACCCTGTACACCCTTGATGCGAATGGCGATCCCGTTCTGGACGAAAGCGGCAACCTGAAGCAGGCCAGCCTGCCCTTCACCGGCAGCGAGGTTGAGCCGACGGTTTCGGTGACCTATCAGAAGGAAGACGGCACGACGGTGACCATCCCCGAAGACAGGAGCCTCGGCTATTACCTGGTTTACGGCGACCCCTACACGAAGAAGGTCGACCTGGCCTACACTAACCGCGACGCGACGCCCCTGGCCGACCTGAAGTCGGGCGAAACCGAAAGCGCCGACGCGGCGAACCTGCGCGAACAACTGAAGGATCACGAGAAGGCCGCCGTCACCGTTCGCGCCATCCTGAACCTCCGCTACAGCAACTACGTGCATATGTACTTTGGCATCGACCCGGCTCAGCTCGACACGTGCTCACTGTCCCTTGCAGGCACACCCGTGGCCGAAACGACGAGTGACGACCTTAAGACCTTCGCCTACACGGGCGGTTACGCCGTGCGTCCCACGATCACCGTCACCTTGGCGGGCAACCAGCTGGAAAAGGGTACCGACTACACGGTCGCCTACGACAACAACACCGCCGAAACCACCGACGAGGCGCTGGCCGCCTATTACGAGACGGGCGACACGAGCGGCCTTGCCAGCTACACCGTAACGGGCCTAGGCAACGTCACAGGCAGCTACACGGGCTACTTCGCCATTAAGGGCGGCACCAATTTGGCCGAAGAGGGTTATACCATCAAGGCCGTGGAGGACCAGCAGTACAACTTCGGTCAGCCCGTGCAGGCACCGGGCGGCGTGACGCTGGTGAACAGCGACTCGAGCAAGCCCACGCTGGTCGAGGGCGTCGACTACACCGTTACCTACACCAATAACGTGTATGTGGGCGTCGCGGGAATTTCGGTGCAGGGCATCAACGCCTATACGGGCCGTCTGACCGCACAGTTCAATATTCGCCAGTTCGACGTGGCGGCCAATATGGATACGCGTACCACTGGCTGGGTATATGAGCGCTCCGAGTGGGAAACCAATGGCGTTGAATACGGCTACGGCACAGGCGTGTACATGCGCGGCTATGCCATAACCGATTGGACGACGGGCGCGCTGGACAAGGAGAACACCAACCTCATAGAGTTCGAATGGACGGCGGTGAACAAGTCTACGGGTGAGGTGTTCCGCAAAACGTCCACTAGCGAGTCGTCGGCGTACATGACCCCGGGCGATTACACGGTTACTTACACGCCATATCGTATGGTTTCCATCCAGTTCAGCAACTCAGCGCTCACATATCAGAATATGTATACCGGCACGCTTACCCGCGAAATCACAGTAACCAAGCAAGACATTGCCAAACGCAGTTGGCTTACCGCGGATGACGTTG